>NZ_CP061314.1:0-681674 GCF_018688255.1 Polynucleobacter corsicus | reverse complement strand
CAAATCCACGAGCAGCCTCCTCAACCTTCTCACGATAATTAGCAGCATTAACGGGGGTAGCCAACTTATTAGTTGATGCGCCCAGCTCCCATGGTGAAGAAGAATTAATCGTTGACATATTTAGATGACTTCAATATCCGCTTTGAGTGCACCAGCAGATTTCATTGCTTGAAGAATGGCGATTAAATCCTGTGGCGTAGCACCCAACATATTTAATGCCTTCACCACCTCTTCAAGAGATACGCTTGGACCAGAGAATTTCAATGCATTCTCAGAGCCGCGGTCAATATTCAGATTATCAACAGAGGTAAAGGTTGTCGCCTCACCAGTAAAGGGTGGTGGCTGCTTCAGCAAACGAGATTGATCAGCACGAACCTCAACTCGTAAGGAAAGGTTGCCATGCGCCGCTGCGAAAGAACCCAAGCGCACACCTTGATTCATGACAACGGAGCCCGTTCTTGAATTCAAAACAACTTTAGCTGAGTCAGCAACTAAAGGAATGTCAAGCTCTTGTAGTGCTGCCAAAAAATTCATACGTTGAACTGGATTTTCTGGAGTGCGAACTGTCATTGAGCGACCATCAATAGGTACTGCGATATTCGCACCGAAACGACGGGTAATCGCGTCTGTTGTTCTTTGCATGAGAGAAAAATCACTATTTTTCAAATTAAGCTCAACAAAAGTATTGTTCTCTTCTGCTGGAATACCCTTCTCAATTAAGCCACCAGCAGGAATACGCCCCGCCGACAAATGATTATTCTGTTTTGCATTGAGATTGGCAACGCCATGGCCTGAAATAATCAAAGAGCCTTGCGCCTGAGCATAGACTTGCCCATCAGCACCACGCATTGGTGTCATAACTAAAGTACCGCCCTTTAGACTACGTGAACTACCCATTGCAGAAACCGTAACGTCCATCTTTTGACCTGGTTTTGGATAAGCTGGTAAATCGGCAGTCACCATTACTGCTGCAATATTGCGCAGCCAAGTTTGGTTGTTATAACGATCACTCTCAGGAATGGTTACGCCCATTGCAGACAACATCTGACGAATACTTTGTAAAGTAAATGGAGTTTGGATGGTTAAATCACCCGTACCATCTAAGCCAACTACCAATCCGTAGCCTACCAATTGATTGGTACGTTGACCAGTAAAGTCAGCTATCTCACGAATTCTTTCAGCTTGGGCAAAATTGCCAATAGCCAATTGAAGCATTAGAGCGGCAAAAGTTATAAGAATTTTTTTCATCATCATCCTTACAGTGGGCCATAGCCGAAGAATAATTTCGTAAACCATCCTGGCTCACGTACGTCATCGGTCAGGCCTTTGCCGCGATACTCAATTCGGGCATCAGCGACTTGCGCCGAAGACACAGTATTGTTTAGTAAATTATTTGGATTAACTGTTCCACCAAAGCGAATAATCTCTTCCTCAAATCCAACAGCCACCTGCTTTTCACCAGCGACTACCATATTGCCATTAGAGAGAACCTCTAAAACAGTTACGGTAATTAATCCATTAAAGCTATTAGCAGCTGAACTAGCGCCATCCCCCTGGAATGTAGTTGCTCCATCTACGCCAAGCCCAATTTTTCCTGATGGATTCATTGGTACATTACCTAAGCCAACGTTATTCACACCAGCATTGACTGTTGTTCCGCTATTCTTTTTGGCCATTGCCCCAGAATTTTTACTAGCGCTAGTTGTCTCATTCAATATGACAATGAGGGTATCACCCACAGCACGGGCACGGCGATCTTCAAACAATGGTCTATAAACACCAGTCATAGAGGTTTGAACTGCTGGAAATAAGCTGCCAGGATTGGACGCGCGATCATCCGGAGCTGAGGGGCGAACGCTAGTGGCCGAAGTAACTAAAGGCTTACGATTTGCTGAAGAAGCGCAACCCCACAACTGGGTAAGCGCCACTAATGAAGCAATAATGAGTAATAGTTTACGCATCATAGTTGTCCAATTTTTTGCAGCATTTGATCAGAAGCGGTAATAGCACGAGCCTGGATTTCATAAAGGCGCTGAGCTGCAATCATTTGAACAAGTTGCTCTGCTACGTTCACGTTAGATTGCTCAAGTGTATTTTGCATAATGGAGCCAAGACCATTAGTACCAGGCACATTTATTAGGGGTGTGCCAGATGCAGGAGTCTCTAAGAATAAGTTTCCACCAGCAGCAACCAAACCATCTGGATTAATAAAACTAGCAACCAAGAGGCTGCCAGCAGTATTAATTTTAGAAATGTCTTGTGTTGTGTATTGAACTAGACCATCTGGAGTGATGGTGATAGATGTTGCGCCCGGTGGAATGGTAATACCATTACCTACAGTAAATCCAGAATTCGTGACAATGGTGCCGTTTTGATTGGTAGTAAAACCACCGTCACGGGTGTATGCCAATGTGCCGTCAGGCATTTGAATCTGGAAATAGCCATTACCCTTAATCGCTACATCCAATGGATTTGCTGTAGTTAGCAAAGGGCCCTGAGTCATGATGCGCTCAGTAGCCTGTAATTTAGCGCCAGAACCTAAATGCAAGCCATCTGGAGTCATGGTTTGAGTCAATGTATAGGATCCTGGCTCACGAATAGTTTGATACATTAAATCCTGGAACATCGGACGTAATGTCTTAAATGCGGTGGTTGAAGCGTTAGCCAGGTTATTGGCGATCGTGTCTAGGTTCATCTGCTGAGCATCTAAACCCGTCTTAGCAATCCACAGTGAGCGCATCATAATGAAATCTTCTTTCTTTTAATTAATTCTTTAACCGCGTGACAAAGACATCAAGGAGTTTGCTGACTTTGCATTTTGATCGGCAGACTGAATAAATCGCATATTCAAATCAAACATTCTGTTCTGCTCAATCATTTGAACCATAGCTGTAGTCGGATTCACGTTACTCAACTCAACAGCGCCCTGCTTTACCCGAATGGTTTCATCAGCCTTAGGCTGAAGCATCCCCGGAACATCAAATAATCCATCTGCACTTCGGATCAAAGTACTGGGATTAATTTTGACTAATCGTAATTGATCAATTTCATCAAAAGGTGTGTTTGCTGCCTCATCAAAGGTAGTAACACCAATCATTTGAGATGAAATATAACCATCGTCAGAAATGCTGATCTGCTTAATTGAGTCAGGGATATTGATTGCATCTTCTTGACCTAACACCACGTTATCGCCAAGGCGAAGAACGCCCTTCTCATCAATATTAAAACGACCGTTTTTAGTGTACGCAACAGAGCCGTCGGGACGACGAACAGCAAAAAAACCATCACGCGTTTGAATGGCAACATCCAAGGGATTACTTGTAGTTTGAATCGGGCCTGGCGTGAAATCCGTACCGGGAGTTGTATCCACTACGAAAGCACGAGAACTTGCGCCTTGACCCTCTATCGGTGCAGCACGAAATGCAGCAAACATCTCACGAAACCCAGGGGTCTGGGCGTTCGCGAGATTGTTAGTCGTGGTAGCCAATTGCAGCATTGACTGCTTGGCACCCGTCATGGAAATATAAGCTGACCGATCTAACATATTTACCTAATTTCTATATCAATTTGCTATTGATTAACCAACCATGCGGATGGTGTCTTGCATTGTTTGATCAAAGGCGCGCAAGCTTTGTGAGTTAGCAGAGTAAACACGCTGCAACAACATCAATTTCACGAGTTCATTTGATAAATCAACGTTTGACTGCTCAACTGCTTTGGACTTAATGGCACCAAATGAGCCTTCACCTGGGCGACCGATGCGAACACCGTTATCACCTTCAGTACCAGAGCGGTAGCTAGGGGCAAATGAGTTGCCACCAGTTGGGACCAATTGCTCGGAAGCATCAAAGTGTGCCAAAGCGATTTGACCGGCGATTAATTTACGACCATTGCCGTAAACACCAACGATTGTGCCGTCGCCATCAATGCTGACGCTTGCCAATTGTGAGCGTGGCTCACCATTTTGAGCGCTTTGATTTACCTGGAATGATGAAGCTTGTAACTGTGTATCAGATAAGTCGAGGTTGAAGATCAAAGGAATGTTAGTTCCTTGCTGTGAACCATTACTCACGCGAGTAGTCAATTTAGCGATTGTGCTAAATACTGGCTTGCCAGAAGCATTATCAGTAACCAATGAGTCAATGTTACGGCCACCGATGAAGCCCATAGTCGCTACAGTTTGGTAACCACCAGCGCCTTGAGTTTCAGCTGCAGCACCTTTATTGGAAACTGTACTTGGATCATTGTAGTTATAGAAAACGCCATCAATAGCTGCATAGGCTTCAACGTTTGCGCGAACAGCTGTCAAGATTGAATTAGATGCAGTCATGTTAGTTGTGCCTTGAACTACAACTGCTGTACCGTCTGGAGCAGTCAACGTCATGTCCAGGGTTTTCTTGAAAGTGACTGAAGCGCTGGTTAATGTAGCCGGAATGCCACCACTCAAAGTTGCAACTTTAGTGCCAGAATCATATGCAGTTACAGTTAATCCAGTATCAGTGGATCCGGTAAATAATCTTCTACCAACCAAATCAGTGGATCCTGTTGTCAGGGTAATAGTAGTTGCGGCTGCTGTTGCTGACGCAACTGTATCTGGAGCATCTGCAGGATAAAAAGTAAATGCAGCACTAGCTGGAATGTCAATCGCGCCCCCGGCAGTAGCCAAACTTGTGAGTGAAGCCCCAAGTAACTTACCGCCACCGACAGCTACAGTCAAGCCAGTATCACGGCCATTCATAAAAATCTTGCTTCCTGCAGGTATAGCAGCCGCAGCAACCTTGCCAGCATCAAAAAGAATGCTTCCAGCATCGTTAACCATTTGGCCAGTTACCTTACCCAACACAGTCGTGATTGGAGGAGTTTGCACTGACAAAGCAGATGTTCCTGGAATGACCACTTGTGTATCAGACAATGTATTTGGAGCTGATGCTTGACCAGGAGTGTAGACGTAACCTGTTGCATTGGAGGTAATGTTTAACATGCTATCGGTAATGCGACGATAGTAAACCTCTAATGTATGAGCGGCACCATTGGAATCAAATACAGTTTGAGTTGTTTTTGAGTTAAATGTGTTTTGTGCTGGATCAAAAGCAACGCCACCCGCTTTAACGAAGGCGTTTTCACGTGAATCTAATACAGCCGAAATTTTTGAATTGGATGTTTGTGTTCCATTAGCATAATCAACAGGCATTCTTAACTTACCGTTAGTAGTGCCAAGACCACGAATATCGTCAGTTAATGTTGTGCCATCTTTACTTGGCTGATAACCAGTTAAATACATTCCATTTTCATTCACGATCCAGCCGTTTTTATCCACGGCAAACTGACCGTTACGGGTGTAATTCAAAGATGTTGGATCATCAGGATTGGTTAAAACACGGAACCAACCATCACCACCAATTGCCATATCCAAAGGATTTGCAGAATTATTGATAGTTCCATAAGTTAAAGGACGGCGAACCGCAAGACGCGCAGAGCCTTGGCCGACTCGATTTGAGTCAGAAGGGTTTACTGCCTTGAAATACTGGTCAGCAAAAACATAATCGCCAGCTTTGTAGCCAACAGTATTCGCATTAGCAATATTGTTACTAGTCGTATCAATAGCCAATGAAGTGTTTTGTAAGCCAGCCAAGCCGATTGTGTAGTTAGCCATGTTTTAAGTTCCTTTTGATAATTTAGGTATCAACTGCAATAAATGAATATTTCTGTTTCTTTTTCTGTTTTAAATCTGTAATTCGTTAAGGCTTAAGCAATCCACTGAGCAATATCAGATGGCGCTACTGCTCTGCCGTCAGCTAATGTCAATAGAGGGTTTTTGTTTGAATCTTTGCCAATCGCTGCAACCATAGAAGCCACAAAACTATCTGGGGTAAAAGTGCCACCTTCAGTGCTTAGTGCGCTTAGAGCGATGCTGTATTTACCAGCGGCTACAGGCTTGCCATCACTGTCAGTACCATCCCATGAGAAGTTAACCATGCCAGTAGAATGTGCGCCCAAAATTTCCTTGGCAATCACATTGCCCTTGTCATCGCTAATCGTCGCCAAAACTGAGCTCACATCATTTACAAGCTGTGCGCCTAAGTTCATGGGCGTCTTGCCATCAAAGCTGAGTGATTTGCTAGCAGCCATTGCATACTTCCCAACGGATGAGGAGTAGTTCATAAAGTCACTAGACTGAATCTGTGACAGTAATGAAGTCATCGTGCCCTTCATTTGATTAATACTATCAACCATATTCAATTGAGCCAACTGTGTAGTCATACTTGCTGTATCAGTTGGGTTCATTGGATCTTGATTGCGTAACTGAGTAGTCAACATCTTCAAGAAGTTCTGCGTCATATCCTTAGTGGATGTGACGTCATTTCCAGCCTTAGCGGCTGTAGCCAGCGGATCGTACTGCTTGATTTGACTTAAGTTAGATACAGTTGCCATCGTGATTTCCTTTGTTAACGGCCTAAATCGAGTGTCTTTAACATCAGCTGACGCGTGGTGTTCATCATTTCCACGTTAGCCTGATAAGAACGTGATGCAGAGATCATGTTCACCATTTCTTCTACGGGGTTTACGTTTGGCATTTCTACGTAACCGCTTGCATTGGCCATTGGGTGGTATGGCTTGTATTCCATACGCAATGGCTCTGCACTCTCCACAATTCCGGATACTTGCACTCCAACACTTTTGGCGTTCTCGATTTTTGTTGGAGTAAATAGAACTTGACGTGAGCGATAGGTGCGGCCATCTGGGCCAGCAACGCTCTCGGCATTGGCGACGTTAGATGCAGTGACGTTCAAGCGCATTGCTTGCGCAACGAGACCGCTAGAACCAATATCAAATGCGCCTAATAAGCTCATTGTCCTTGTCCTGTAATTGCAGAGATACGAGTACGAATCTCAGATCCTAAGAAATTTAATGTGGCTTCCGTAAAGAAAGAGTTCTTCATGAACTGACCCCTTTCCACATCGGGATCAACGGTATTGCCGTCCATCGCAGGTTGTACTGCGCTACGGTATAAAACTGGGGTTGCGGTATGGTCTTGAGCAACCATATGACGACTATTGCTCACTGACATCGGTAGGCCAGTGGACTGTACTTGAGCGTTCAGGTTGCGTTTGAGCACTTCGCCAAAGCGAATATCCCTAGCCTTATAGCCAGGAGTGTCTGAATTCACCAAATTAGATGCGAGCAGCTCCTGACGGAAGCTGCGCAACTTGAGTGCGGCCTCGCCAAACTGGATCGGATCGTATTGTGGAACCAAGCTCATTTGCCTATTACTTTCAGTTTGCTGGAACACATGTCCCAACTTCACTTCTTAATATGCAAATGGCGTGCCAGAATTGATAAATATTTTAATATCTATATTAATCAATGACTTATGGTATTTTTTAGACTAACTACCAGCAGGTATTTCTAATAAATATAGTTAAAACGGCAAAAATTGCAGGGGCGCTTGATAGGGCTCGGTAAATAATGCCAACCCCGATTTAAGCCCCTTTACATGCCAGGATTGAGGCCCTGGCGAACTAACTCAACTGGCCCTTGGAGAACCCGAATCACAATTGCCGTCATATCGGGCAATAAGATCATGATCAATAAAAAGGCAATAGGAACGCTCACAGCAAAGCCAACGGAGAACAAGTTCAACTGGGGGCTCGTTCGCCCTAAAATGGCCTGGAGCATATTGAAGACCAAATAAACAATAATCCCGGGCATGCTGATCACCATGCCAAATTGAAAAGCTTTCACTACCAAAGCCATAATGGCTTGCGCATCCCAGGCACTTGGCCAAGCGCCAAATGGAACTGCTTTAAAGCTAGTGAGAACAATCTCAAATAAAACCAGGTGAATATTCAGCGCAAAAGCCAGTGCGATTGCGGTCAACAGAAGTAGCTCCCCCATCAAACCCGAGGATAAATTAGGATCTCGTCCTACAGTAGAGGCGAAGCTAAAGCCCGCCAACATCGACAAGGTTTCAGATAAAACATCAAAAACCATTAGGCCAAGGCGGATAACGTAGCCAGCCATCAAACCTATAGCCAACTCGGTGGCAGCTACAAAAAAGGTTACGGTAGTGCCTGAAAGTATGGCTGGATCAGGCTTAATCATCGGTGCAAGCGAGAGCCCAATGACTACTGCCAAGAGGACGCGTAAACGCATTGGCATAGAGCGGAAAGCAAACATTGGCGCAGAAACCAATAAACCAAAGATGCGCAATGAAATGAGCATCACAATGGTAACGAATTGAGGAATGAGATCGGCGCTAAATTCCAAGCTAGCTCTCAGATTGACTTAATTCAGAATCGTTGGGATGCGCATAATAATCTCGCGCATATAGTCAATAAAGATCACCAAGCTCACAGGGAAGGCAACCAAAAGGACAACTGCCAGCACGAATAGCTTTGGCACAAATGAGACCGAGCTTTCATTTACAGAGGTAGCCGCCTGCAAAATACCAATCACCAAGCCCACGATCAGTAGCGCAATTAAGGTTGGACCTGCCAGGACAAATGCCATACGCATTGCCTGGAAGGTTAATTCGATAATGAGGCCGGTATCCATCAGAAGATCTTATAGCTCTCAATGAGGGAAGCGGCAAGTAAAGCCCAGCCATCAGCCAAAGCAAAGATAACCAACTTCAAAGGTAGTGAGAACATCATCGGTGAAATCATCACCATACCCAAAGAGGTCAAGATGCTGGCTACCGCAAAGTCAATCGCAATAAATGGTAGATAAATCATGAAGCCAATTAAAAAGCCTGTCTTGATTTCAGAAATTGCAAAAGCGGGTATCAACACCGTCATCGGCACATCTTCCTTAGCCTCAATGGGTTTGTCATAAAGCCTGACGAACACAGCCAGATCTTCTTGACGGGTTTGCTTGATCATGAACGATTTAATCGGCTTTGCACCAATTTCCACTGCTTTCTCAAAACTCAATTTCTGCTGTGTATACGGCAAATAGGCATCTTGATAAATTGCCTCAAAAGTAGGATTCATCACAAACAAAGTGAGAAAAAATGAGAGGCCAATCAAGACCATATTTGGCGGCATGCTTTGCAAGCCGAGCGCTTGCCGCAACAAAGAGAACACAATCAAGATGCGCGTAAAACTTGTCATCAACATCAATGCTGCCGGCAAGACACTTAAGGCAGTTAATGCAATGATGGTTTGAACTGGAATGGAATAGGTAGTTCCGCCTTTTCCTCCCCCACTAGTCACCAGCGGTAGGGATTGAGCAAATACAGCCCCGGAGACCAATAACAATAGTGCTGCCCCTAACCAGGCATAGTGACGGCGCTTCATGATTTACCGTCCTTACGGAGAAGATCTGAGAGCTTTTTAGCAAAGTCCGGGGAATAGCTAGTCATCTTTGGAAGGTTAGCTACTTCTGCAGCTTCTAGCTCGGATATGAGATTAATTTGATTGGGAGTGTGGCCCAGCACGTAAACACGCCCTGCAACTTGAACAACTACAACCCGCTCACGTGGACCCAAGCCCTGAGCTGCCAAAATGCGGATCGCTGAATTGGGAGCATCGAGCTGTAAGTTGCGTTTGACAAACCAAGCGACCAAGCCAACTAAAATAGCGGCAAGTACTAAAGTCACTAAAGTTAACCAGATAAAACTTCCACCGCCGGCACTCGGATAGGAGGAGGCTCGAGAAGCGTCCTGTGCAAAGACAGACGCAGAGTTCAGTAATAATCCAAATAATGCAATTTGGATAATGGGGGGTTTGGGAGAGATTCTGCCAAACGTACTGTTGATTAAATGCCCGTTGCCAGCCTTCTCACCCATCTAAATCCTCAGCGGTTAATTTTTCTAATGCGCTCCGCTGGGGTAACAATATCGGTTAAACGAATACCATAACGATCGTTCACGATTACCACCTCGCCTTGCGCGACTAGGCAACCATTGACTACTACTTCCAAAGGATCTCCTGCATGGATATCCAACTCAATCACCGAGCCCTGGGTAAGCGCCAAAAGGTTGCGTATTTGCATTTTAGCGCGACCTAGCTCAACAGTAACCTGAACTGGCACATCCATTACTAAATCGATATCGTTAGCCATAGAGGTAGTAGCTGAGGCACCGCCCAAGTCATCAAAGCTTGCCCGGCGGACAGCTGCGCCTGCGTTTGCAAACGCCTTCGCCAAATCGTCGCCAGACTGTGATGGGGTGTTTTCAATCATGATTATTCGCCTTTTTGTTGCATATAGAGGTCACCCTGCTCTTCGCTGCGCATGACGCTAGCCTCAGAAGCTGGGGAATTTACCGGATTTTTGAGGAATTGTGCTGGACGTTGAATGGATTCAACCTTCACAGAATATTTATTGTTCTTGACACCATATTTACCCTGGATCATTGGCAATCCATCAACATACATCGTCACAGGGTCATCAATGTCAATGGGAATAATTTCGCCAATCGACATTCCTAGGATCTCACGAATGGTCATTTCTTTGCGAGCCAATACAGCTACCATCGAAACAGAAGCATCTTGTAATTGAGTTTCCAAAGAGCTTGCCCAGTACAAATCGGTTTCCCGCTTTACCTTGACCTCATTACTCCAAATCTTTTCCTTGAATGGCTCTAAAACCCAATAAGGAACGCAGAAATCTAAATGGCCTTTATTGCCATTCACGTTCACTTTAAATGTACTGTGAAGTACCTGCTCCTCAGGAGCAGCAAGGCGCAAATCATCAAACTGCTCTTCATGTCTTGCAAAGTCAAAGCGGATATCGGCTAGCGGCTTCCAGGCCTTCTCATATTCCTGAACGATCACTTCTAAAATTCGGCGCGCAATGCGCATCTCCGTGATGGAAAGCTTTTTCTGATGGCCAGAACCATTCGGCGGAAAGCTACCGTTACCGCCAAAGATAGTATCTACAGCAACATTGAGCGTATTCATGTCCAATGACCAGCAACCATAACCTTCCACATGATCAAAGCCAACCACTTGAATACTGGCTGTCGCTGGAGCTGACTCAATGAATTCCTGATAATTCTTAAGGCCAGAAAAACTGGAATTGACAACTACTGAAGTACCCACAATATGCGTAAGCTGAACTCTCAGACTACGTGCAAATGCCTCATGAACAATTTCAAGCGCAGGCATACGTCGCTTATTAGCAACTTGGGCCTGACTGAAAAATACGGCTTGTTTATTTGGATTCATACACTGCAAGTCTTTGTTCAATAATGATTCGATTAGGCGTACAGATTAATTCTACCGTCAGCAGCTGGTATGGCAGCACTCAATACGCCAGCAGCCACATCTGCGTTTGCGGATACTGTTGAGCCAGTACCACTATTACTAAAGGCAATGCCTTCGGCCATAAATTGGGGTTGACCCGTGTTATCAGACTGCTGCCGCATATCCAAACTTAAGGAGAGGCCCATTTGAGCCAACTGCTCTTTTAACTGTGAACTACCCTGCTCCAAACGGGTACGGGTTGAGTCACTTGCGCCATCGACCACCACAATCGCACGACCCTGGTTATCTAAGCGCAAATCAATGCGGATAGTGCCTTGGTCCGGAGGAGTAACCTCCATGACCACGCGACCGCCACCCTCTTTGAGAACGCGCATCACTTCAGCGTTAAGTGGGCCAGTTGCCAATGAGGCATTTTGTGGCTCCAACTTCACCGTCGTAGTTTGAGTTAACTTCACTTCTTGATTCAAAGTAGAAATAAAACTGGTTTGTTTTGCATCGGCCAAATTAACACTGTTATTGCTTGCTTGTGTCAATACATCATCGCCTTCAACAACGTGTGTTGAGCGCTCTTGTTTCGCAACTGCAGAGGCAGCCACAAAGCTTTCAGTATTTTGAGGGCGTACTTGCTTTGAGAATTCGCCCTCTTCTACTGTTGGTAGATTTACGGGTTTAGGAGCAGCTTGCACTACCGCTTGATCAGCCGGCTTAGCAATCGTGGCACCAGTACTTACTGAAACCACTTGATCGATTGCCGCTGTATCAGAAGATGCGCTAACTGCCTGAACCGCATTTTGAACCGCTGGAGTAGCAGCAACATTCACGGCAGTTTGAGCATTGGCCGTAGGCAATTCAATTTTCTGAATCACTACTTGATCTAAAGGTAGATCCTGAACGGCAGCAGCATTAACAGCAACCTGCTCTGTATTTACCTGTGCTTGAGCAGCTACTGTAGAACTCACTAGTACTGTTTGGCCTAGATTCATTTTGACTGACTCCACTGCCGGTGTAGTTGATACCTGAGGCTGCACTGGTGCACTGCTCTCATTTGTTATGGCCTGATTGAGAGTGGCGACAAACGCTTGGGTATTGCCTGAGTCCACCGGACCTACCAGCTTCTCTTCTACAGCAACACTGTCAGCTTGCGCATTCATATTAATTTGGCTTGTCGTGGCATTAGCATTCGCAACAGTCCTTTGCGCAAGCTCAGCAGCTGGAGCGCCAACATCAGCCGTCACTACTTGAGCTGCCTGCACTACTGGGGCAACAGCAATTTGCACCACATTGGCAACAGCAATAGGGTTTGCATCAACTTGAACGTTAGTGGTCACGACTTCAGTTTGCGTATCTTCTGCTTGCAAGACATCTGCAATCACAGCCGCCTCTTTAGTAACGGCAACAATAGATGGGTCAATAATAGCAACTTGAGCATCAGCAATGCCTGCAAGCACCTCACCAGACTGAAGAACAGCTGCAGCTGCAGCAGTTTTTGCTAGAGTTGCCTGAGTTTGAGTATTCAGATTCGCGGCGGTAATTTCTGTATCACCAGCCTGCTGAACAGCGCCGTCAATTAATACTGCGTTTAATGCTGACTCAACCACTGCCAAGGTCTCTGTTGCAGTAGCGGCTTTTGCCTCAACCGTCAAAGCAACTTCTACCTGCCCTAAGGTAGCTTGATCAACGCTTTGAGCTGGGGGTGTCTCTGATGGGGTCTGCGCATTGGCCTGAGGGGCATCAGACTGGGAATTTGTTTGGGGAGCGGCAATATTTGCAGCGTCTTGTTGGGCTTGATCGGTCGAAGGCGGCAAATTTTGCGGCTTTTCTTCGGGTGCCCGGGTGTTTTTAGACTCTGCTCGAGGGGTATCTGGGGTGGAAGTCTGGCTCTGTTGTCTGGCCGCTCGAAGTTCATCCGGGAAACTCGTAAGTCCTTGATCTGAATGATTTTGTGCAGCATCGGGCGTAGACTGATTAGCAAAAATCAGGTTATCGCGAGACTGTAAAGTTTGGAGTGGATTCAAATTTGCCATAAATATTCCCCGTTTAGGTAAATATTACTAAGCAGGTTTCGTGCCAGAATCTCCGTGCAGACGAGAAATAATGCAATCTTCTAATTCTAGGCGCTCCTGGCGAGCTCTTTCAGCCAAGGCCTCGATCTTTTTTCTGGCGAGAACCTTTTCAATGCCCTGAACCCTCAATTTGGACTCAATTGCCTGCTCCCGGGCATTGACCATAGCCACGTTCAGTTTAGCAATCTGGCCTTCTTGCTCCTCTACACCCGCCTGCAGGCGATTTCTAAAAGAGCTGGAATCCTGCAAAAAAGCGACAGTTGCCCCCCTGCTGGCAGTATCAAGCATTTGCTTTTCATAATCCTGGACGTATTTGACGACCTGCTGATTAAAGGCCTCACTTCTACGAAGTTCGCCATTTAAACGCTTTAATTGACTACTCGTACGGTTTTCCTGATTTTTTGCAAACTGCAAAATCAGATTTAAGGCCTTGCTCATGCAGCCTCCGCGACAATCGACATCAAGCTATCCACCGCCCCATCAAAGTGAGCCACTTCGGAAATATCTTGCTGCAGAAACTTTTGCATCTTTGGCCATAAACGAATAGCTGCATCAAAATCAGGATCAGTACCTGGAGCGTAAGCGCCCATGCTGAGCAAATCACGTCCTCGCATATAGCGGCTATACAACTGCTTAAAGCGGCGTGCAGCCATTAAATGTTCCGGCTTCACTACCCTGGGCATGGCACGAGAAATCGATTTCTCAATATCGATAGCTGGGTAATGACCAGAGTCAGCCAACTCACGTGACAGGAAAAAGTGGCCGTCGAGGACACCGCGAGCGGTATCTGCTACGGGGTCATTGATATCATCCCCCTCGAGCAATAAAGTATAAAAAGCTGTAATGGAGCCATGAGGACTCTTGCCATTCCCGACTTTTTCTAAAAGTTCGGGAATTTTTCCAAAGACGCTAGGTGGGTATCCTCTGGATACAGGAGCCTCGCCCAGACTTAAACCAATTTCACGTTGCGCCATAGCAAAGCGAGTGAGTGAATCCACTATCAGCACGACATGCTTGTCATGATCCCTAAACCAGGTAGCAATTTCAGTGGCGTACCAAGCACCCTTAGCACGCGCTAACGGCGAAGAATCTGCTGGTGCAGCAACTACAACAGCCCTTTTTGCTGTTTCTGGATCCAAAATATCTTCGCAAAACTCTCGCACCTCACGACTACGCTCTCCGACTAAGGACACCACAATCACATCGGCTACGCAATTACGACTCAACATTCCGAGAGTCACACTTTTACCAACACCAGATCCAGCAAAAATACCAATACGCTGGCCGCGGCCAATCGTCAGCATACTATTCACGCTTCTTAAGCCAGTATCCATAGGCTCATGAATTGGATGTCGCTCCATTGGATTTAATGAGCGTGTATTGACTGGCCTGGCTTGAAGTTCGCCCTCGCCTTTACCATCTAAGGGCCGCCCAAAACCGTCCACAATTCGGCCGAGTAATTGATTGCCGATCGCGAGTGGCTTGACCGAATTACGAATGGTATAGACGCCATTTGCCATGAACGGGGTATTTGCTGGATAGACTAAGGCACCCGGAGAAATACCATCGATCGAATCTATGGCCATTAAATAGGTGATGCCGCCATTAAAGCCAATACATTCAGCATCAATAAAATACTCTGAACCCTGAGACCAGATACAGGCACTGGCTCCCATTGGTAGAGGCAAGCCTTCCACTTCAAGGACAAAACCTGAAACCTTTTTTAAGCGGCCTTCACGAATCGATTTAGGACCTGATCTGAAATGATCTAAGGCGAGATTTAATTTGGAATGGACTTGATCCGCGCGAATCGTCATAGGAGAAGGCTTAGAAGTTTTCTTCGCCAGACAATTGCTGGTAATTTGGCAATCCCAGTAAGGAGCGCGCAATCACTTTTCTAGCCTCAAAACCAACATCGATACGAGCATGATCAAGCTCTGCAAATGCATGACCAGATGGCACATCAGCATCTAGTAAAAGACTGCAAGAAAAAGGTAAGCCTGGATCATCTATGATGCGCTTCCAGATAATCGAATCCGCTTCAGAGATGCGAAGATGCAAAGTTTCACCGGGTCTAGGCAAGCGCATCAAGGCCTCTTGAATGGCGGCAACAAATGGCCCGCGCTCAATTTCATCTTTACCAGAAATACGCAGTGCAATCTCATAAGCCAATTCATTGAGCGGCTGAGTAATTGCCTCAGGCAAACCTTGCAAAGCAGCCAAGATATCCTGCAATGACTTTGTTAAAGAATCAATATCGGCTTTGGCATCGTCATAAGCTTGTTTATAGCCAGCTTGCGCACCAGCAACTGTGCCTGTTTGCAGACCCTCTACTTCACCCTGTTGATTACCTGTCTGAAAACCCTGGGTGTAACCCTCTTGGAAGGCGGCCTTACGAATCGCTTCTATTTCCTCAACGTTAGGCAGCTGTAGTATTGGCTCAGCTAAATCGTGATGTGGAACGATAACCGGCTCTGGGAGCTTTGGATCAAACGATGGTGGCATCCACTTAATAACCATGGGAAGCGCTTAAATAAATTCGTCTAGATGCTTACCAGACTGAAGAACAATCAGCTTCCTATCGGCCATCGCACGCGCAATACGAACGATTTCACGTTGACGATCTTCAACATCAGATACCTTTACAGGCGGCAAGGTGTCCAACTCATCACGGGTTCGCTCTGCAGAGCGTTTAGTCATATTACTGAAAATCTTCTCACGCAATTTTGGACTTGCACCCTTCAAAGCAATGATCAAGATATCTTGTGGCACTTCGAGCAAGACTGTTTCAAGAGATTTGTCAGCAACATCTAAGAAATCTTCAAAGGTAAACATTCTTTCGACAATAGCTTCGGCTAAGTCGTTATCGTAATCACGAATGCGATCAATAGCACTCTTATTCATATCATCAGCCATGTAATTCAGAATATCGGCAGTAGGTGTAATTCCACCACTTCCAACATCTGATTTCTTGGCATCTGGACCCAGCAATTGCATCATGACTTCGTTCAGAACTTGAATCGCCTCAGCATCCACTTTATCTAAAAGTGCGACACGTAACATCAATTCATTTCGACGATCTTCAGGGAACATCGCCACAAAAGCAGAGGTTTGCTCTGGGCGCAAGAAAGTCATCAAGCTCGCTACAATTTGAGGGTGCTCATTACGCACCACTTCATAGAGTGCTTCAGGCGTTGCAGAAGCGACTGCCTCTATGCCCGCTAATGTCACAACGTTATCGAGATTTTCTTTGTCACCCAATACGCCCATAATGGAACCAACATCACCGCCAACTGGGGCGTGCCAGTTAGTAATTTCTTTAAATTCAGATAACACCTTTGCAGCAGTTAGCTTATCAATAAAGCTCATGCCAGCCATGCGCACCGAGAGCGCTTGTACATCCTCAGGGCTTAATTTGCGTAATACTTCAGCAGAAAACTCGGGGCCAACTAGTAACAAAATCATTGCTACTTTATGTAAGTTATCAAACTCGTCCACATCGCTTACAGAATGAGCTTGGGCACTAGATTGCTCAAGGCCTCGCTTCATGGCATCACTTAAGGATGGGGTTAAATCCATCCCCTGGTGCAAGCGATATTGATTAGCAGGTGTGCTCATTAGATATTTCCTCCGGCAGCTTTAGAGTCGCCAGATAGATTGTTGCGAGCCGCATCAATCTTTGCTTTTGTTTCTTGCCAATTCTTGAGCAAGCTTGCCAATACTTGTGGATTGGCTTTTACAAAGTCTTCGGTATAGCTCACTAAGTTGTCATACTCAGCGCGCAAAGCTTCTTCGGCAGCACGAGCATTTTCTCTTGCCTCCTCAGCCTTTTGTCTAACTTCAGCTTGCTCACGAAAATTTCTCTCGCGAATGCGGGCTTGTTGCATCTGCTCCATCACATCCTCCGTAGCTTGTGCCTCCTGCTCAAGTTCCTTCGCTTTCTTAGGCGCAATCAATGTGCGCATGACAGTGAGGTATGCCAGGATTAATGCCAATAACAAAATACCAAACTTTAAAAACTCTTTAATTAAATCTGTCAAAGATGCATCTTTATAGAAGGGAATCTTTTCAGTCACTTCAGGTGCAAATGCAATATTTGCTACGCTTACTGTGTCGCCACGCTTCTCCACGAAACCAACTGCATCACGTACGATATTGTTGATTTGCTGCATTTCTTCGGGGGAATAGGGTGCAGCAGATTCAACTACTGCGCCATCCCTATCCATGATTGCCGGCTTAAAGTTGACAACTACTGCAGCGGCAACGCGTTTTAGCTGGCCTTTATTGGCTTTCAATACCTCAATCGCTCGATCGACTTCGTAGTTAATAGTGCTGTCGCGTTTACCAGAGGAATTAGCGCCCATCGTGCTAGATGGAGAGATTAATTGTTGCGCTTCGTTATCAGCTGCAAGTGGTCCGCTTAGCGGTGCAACTGGCTGAGGCGGCGCTTGATTGGTGAGCGCACCAGGCACTGCACCAGTCGTTGATTGCTGACCAGTAGATTCTGAATTTTGCTGGCTACGAACACTTGCTTGATTGGGCGCAGAGTTTTTACCATACGTTTCTTGGGTCAACGTACGCTCATCAAAGTTCAAATCCAGCGTGACTTGTGCTCGCACATTGTCTTTGCCAATCACCGGCTCAAGCAAAATAGCAATACGCTTAGATAAGGCATGTTCTAGCTCAGCAACATACTTAATCTGAGAAGAATCAAGGCTATCAGCACGTTGCGGTTGATGAGACAACAAGTTACCGTCTTGATCAACAATCGATACCTGTGCTGGGGATAGTTTCGGCACAGATGAACTTACCAAATAAGTGATCGCAACTACCTGTTGTGGATCTAAAAATCGTCCTGGGTACATTTTTAAGACAACGGATGCGGTAGGCTTCTCTTGGTCGCGCACAAAAGCGGTTTGCTTAGGCACGGCCAGGTGGACACGAGCGATCTTGATAGAACCGATAGAAGTAATGCTCTTGGAAAGCTCACCTTCCAATGCACGCTGATAGTTCACTTGTTCAACAAACTGGCTAGTGCCTAACTTTTGATTTTCCAGAACTTCGAATCCTACGGTTCCAGATTTTGGCAATCCTTGGCCAGCAAGTTTTAAGCGTGCGTCATATACAGAAGACTCAGGCACCATTAATGCGCCACCACCTTCAGTAAATTTATAAGGGACATCCATCTGCTGGAGCGAAGCAACAATTGCCGCCCCATCCGTATCAGTCAGATTTGAAAATAAGACTTTATATTGACCGCTTTTATTTCCGCTCATGGAAACGCCGGCAACCGCAACTACTAAGAATAGAGCAGCACCTGCTAGACCCATTTTTTGACGCATGTTTAAATTGTCAAAACGGGCTTTAATAAGATTCATTGCATTGCTAAATGAGTTTGTACCTGCAGAGGCACTTGCATTAACCGTACTAGTTGCGCTTGAGCCCAAGTTGACAGAGGCAGCTCCGCTATCTGGGTCTAATAATTTAGGCTCTTGTCTATCGCTCAAAATAAAAACTTTATAAAAAATAGATACGAAAAATACCGCTATAAAAAGCGTAATAGTCATAAAAACAGCATTAATACCAAAAAGTATATATGAATGTCATAATTGAAAGATAAATTTTTTCGTGCTGCATTGACGAAAAGCCTCGCTAAATCAATTATTTATGCCTGATCCTCAAACCGATACCGCAACTCAAAAATCGCAAGGTTTAGAAGAGGCATTTGATCTTTTTATTGAAGCATCTAAAGCCTTAGAAGCTCAACAGGCCGTGCTTCAAGGGCAGCTCAATGAATTAAGCAGCCAATTAATTGCTGCCAACTCTAGACTCTCTAGTCTTCTCAATTCGCTACCAGCAGGCGTGATTTTGGCGGAACATGATCAATTGATTGACTTTAATCCAGCTGCTGCGCACTTCATTCCGGAGTTGACCAAGGGTATGCCCTGGAAAATCCCTGGGACTTGGAAGTCGTCTAATAGTCCCGGAGACCATTTAAGGCGACAGGATGATAAGCAGCAGACTACGCAAATTTATGAAGTAAAGGCAGGAATTACTGGCGCTGCCGGGGAGCATTCAAGACAACTGGCTGATAAACAGCAAATCCTTCAAATTTTGGAAGTCAAGACTGGTGCACGAAGCGTTATTCAGATTCAGGACATTTCCAGCGCAATCGCTAATCGCGCCGAAGAGGAGCGCATGAGCCGCCTCACAGCAATGGGTAAGATGAGTGCCGGTATTGCCCACCAACTCAGAACCCCGCTCTCTACGGCCCTACTCTACGCTTCCCACTTGGCGGACCAAAATATTACTGATGATCAAAAGCAGTTATTTGCTGATAGATTACGTAAGCAATTAATTAGCCTAGAGAAATTAGCTTCAAATATGCTCTTATTTCTCAAGCAAAGGCCTCAGCAAACTACCCCAGTAGCGGTCCACGAGCTATTAGAGGAGGCCTGTCAGGCTGCCCAAGGATTAAGCCAGGAACGCAATATCGAGCTCAAACTAAGCTTAGAGTGCCCACATACCCTTGTTAATGTTGAAAAACACTCGATTATTAGCGCCTTTGTAGCCATTTTGGAGAATGCGATCCAGGTGAGCGAACCCGGCCAATTGGTAGAAATCAGCTGTCATGACCAGCCCAATCAGACTGAAATCATTATTGAGGACTATGGTCCAGGTATTGCCGAAAACATGATGGACACTATCTTTGAACCATTCTCTAGTGGTCGGGTTACCGGAAACGGTCTTGGCCTGTCGATTGCCAGAAGTAATATTGAGAGCCATCGCGGCCAAATCTTGGTCAGCAACCGCCCCAATGGTGGCGCACGCTTTACTATCAGCCTTCCATCTTTAACCGAGCTCTAGAAATAATGTCGATTTCCCAAACCAACCCATCAAACCTCCCACCAGTCTTACTGGTTGAGGATGATGACGATTTACGGGAGGCTATCGCCATTACCCTCTCTCTCAAGGGTATTGAACACAAGATCGTAGATAGAGCAGAGCTGGCCCTGGGCCTGATTCAGCCAAACTACCCTAATATCCTCATTACGGACTTTCGTTTGCCAGGTATGAATGGTATTGAGCTCTTAAGAGAAGCCCGTAAAATCCAGCCCGATCTACCTGTTGTGGTGATGACCGCCTTTGCGGACGCCAAACTGGCGGTTGAGGCCCTCAAATCCGGCGCCCGGGACTTTTTGATAAAGCCTTTTGTACCCGATCAGCTCGTTGAGGTCATTGAGCGCTATCAAAAAGAGAGCTCCAATCCAATTACGACCAAAAACGGCAATGTTCAGGAAATTATTGCCGTAGACCCGGCAACTCTTGCCGTTATGGCACGCTGCGAACGGGTCGGAAAGACTGATGCGACCGCTCTTTTGACTGGAGAATCCGGCGTTGGTAAAGATATTTTTGCTAAAAGAATCCATGAATTATCGAACCGAGCCAACAAGCCCTATGTCGCAATTAACTGCGCTGCCATCCCAGAAACCCTGCTTGAATCGACTCTCTTTGGCCATGAAAAAGGGGCGTTTACTGGGGCAACCAAGACCTCACCTGGTAAGTTTGAGCAAGCGAATGGAGGCACCCTTTTTCTAGACGAAATCGGAGAAATGCCCCTAGAGTTACAAGCAAAACTGCTTCGCGTCCTCCAAGATAAGGTGATTGAGCGCCTAGGAGGCCGGGAGTCCATCTCATGTGATGTCCGCATCATTACCGCTACCAATAAGGACTTGCAGGCCAGAGTAGCTGAAGGCAAGTTCCGCGAAGACCTGTATTTCCGTATTGCGGTATTTCCAATCCGCATCCCTGGCCTTAGGGAGCGTGGCGGCGATGTCTTGCCTTTGGCTGAGTCCTTTTTGCGCCGCTATGGCAAAACCATGGGCCGAACTGACTCCAGTCTCAGTAAGAATTCCAAAGCCCTTCTGCAGAGCTACGCCTGGCCGGGGAATGTCCGAGAACTAGAAAATGCCATCCAAAGAGCCCTACTACTATCTGATCATTCGGTCATTGAGCCAGCAGATCTGGAGCTTGATGATATTTCTGGCACAAAAATTGCTTTAAATAAAAGTGTTAGTAGTGCAAGTGTAGTGAATGCACCACAAACTGGCCCTGAAGGGGGTTCCGATATCAGCAGTTTGGAAAGAGACCATATCTTGAAGGTCTTAGTTCAGGTAAACGGAAACCGCAAAAAGGCCGTAAGTGTATTAGGAATATCTGAAAGAGCCCTTCGCTATAAGCTGAAGGCTTATAAAGATGCCGGTTTTGAATTTGAATGAAAGTAACCTAGAATCTAATCATGAGTATTGAAAAAGTAAACGCAATGCTTGCCCAGTTGCAAGCCCTTGAACAAGCTGCAGCATTGGGCCAGGGTTCAGGCGTTAACGCACCTTCAACAAACTCAAGCCCTGATGGCGTTGATTTCAAAACCATTCTGAAAAATGCAGTTGCTGAAGTCAGCAATGCGCAAAATACCGCTCAAGCTAAAGTTCAGGCTTTTTCTACTGGCGACTCTTCGATGAGCCTAGAAGAAGTTATGGTTTCTTTGCAAAAAGCAAATATTTCATTCCAAGGTATGTTGGCTGTTCGCAACCGCCTGATTGACGCCTACAAAGACGTTACCAACCTCCAGGTTTAAAACCTTAGGTTTTTCCAGCACCAGGTCTTTGGCCGGGCTGCAGATTTTCATCTAATTGATGTGCCCAAGCAATCACCTCAGCTACCGCTGCGTATAACTCTGGCGGCACTAAATCATTCAAGCGCAATTGCATTAGGAATTCCACTAGCTGTGGCTCAACACGTGTTGGTATACCAAGCTCTGCTGCCTTAGCCAGAATGGCTTCAGCTAAATAGCCTTCTCCCTGCCCCACTACTCGTGGCGCGATTGAATTCATTTCATAAGCGAGTGCTACTGCTTTAGTTTGCTTATCGGGATTCACGCGTGATCCTTCACCCTTCATCCTTACCAGCAAATGTATAGTTCACCGGAATAGCAACCTGGTCCTCCAAGCGCTGACTCAAATCCTGTAATTGATCTTGAAATATATTCTGAAACTCTGGGTTTGGACTGAGTTTTACATTAAGCCAATCACCAAACTGCAAACCAACTACCTTAAAGCTTCCTGTGTTGGGTAGATCCATTTCAATTGAGATCTTTGAGCCACGCATAATTTGACCCTCATTCTGAGGATCTTTTTCCCAAGCATCTTCACGTTTAATACGCGCCTGTACACCCGGCATGATTTGTTCTTGCCACAAGAGATTGCCATATAAAAGCAAACGTGCGCTGTCTTTCACGGCAGGGTTATCAGCGCCGAGTTTGTCGAGCAACTGCGCAGCGCTATCACGCAGCTTCAGATCCGCTAGGCCACCGGTCACTTTTTGACTTAAGTAAGGTTCAAGCAACTGCTTTAGGTCGCTCGCTGCAAACATGGGTGAGCCAGCTAAACCTTGTAAGATTTTCTGAAAGTTTTGGGTGAGCGCCTGCTGTGGCGGAAGATTTTCAGAGGCATCAGCGCTGGTTGTTAAGTTGACTGCAGGCCATTGCGTTACTAGCTCTGTTGATTTGTTAGCGGAGCCTACATCACTTAGAATGCGTGCGAGATCTTGGGGCAAGCCATGCTCATTACCATCAACGCCTGCATTAGCTAACAATGCACCTTCCAAGGTTGCAGCAGTGCCAGCATCCATTCCAGGGGTAACCATAACGCCTGGTTGAGCCAGAGGATTACGAGCTTGCGCTGCGCCATCTGCTAACGATGTTGGGATGGCCACATTGACTGCGGTACGGGGATCTACACTAACAAGATCATTGAGAACTACTGGCCCAACTTTAGATACAGCGTCGGTCCGTAACTTATTTGCGGGTGGGGTAACGATGTCAGGAAGCTGTGGTCCTGAGATGGGAAAGACCATTCATCCCCCTTCGCATCTCTTATGCGGGAACGTGATCAGTTAAAAGGGTATGCCAAGCCTCATTAACTGGTAGCAATACGTTATAAACCTCACGAATCATGGCTGGGTCTTTGGCTATACGCGCTTTCAAAATAGTCCGAATAGACCAGTCATATAAGCGACCCAAATTAGCGGCAATCTCACCGCCCTTTTCAAAATCTAAAGCCGGCATCAAACCAATCTTGAAGATGTCTAAAGCTTTATCTAATGACTCAATTGCTAACTCGCCTGCTTGCATTTGCTTTTCTGCAGACAAAAGATGATCAAGCAGCTTTTCAAATACGAGGGCGATTAAATTCTCAGGACGCGCACTCTCTACCGATGTTTGAGCAAAAATGTTTTGATAACCTTGAAGTGCTTTATTGGACATAGTTTCTTTTTAAATAACTTAATCAATACGACTTAGTTACTCTTTTGATTATTCAAGGCATTAAAGGTTGCAGACAAAGAGGTGTTCATCGACTGCAACTGATAGAGTAAGGCGTCTAATGCGGCGTACTGCGCGCGGTACTTAGCCATCTTCTCATCTTTACGGGTCTGTAAATCTTTGACGCGATTCTCAAGAATGGATTTCTGATCAGTAAAACTATTGATATCAGCGTCCAAGCCGGCACCATAGAACATTGCAGAATTGACCGCTGTTCTTGTAGAGCTAGTTGTGCCTTGCGCAATTTCATCAAAGGCTCCAGCACTTACCGCTGCATCGTACATTGCAGAATTAAACTTTAATGTACCATCTAGCTGCATCTCTAGGCCCAGGGATGTGAAGCTAATTGGTCTACTATTTTTATCCGTTAAGGACGAACCTAATCTTGTCAGCGAAGAGGTAAATGATAGAGAGATGTTATCGATAATTGACTGTAATGCAGCATCACCATAAAGTGAGCCACGTTGAGCGGGGTCACTGTTGTACTTACTTAATTGAGTATATGAAGTCATTAAGTCGTTATAGGCCTGGCCAACGTTAGTCAACATTGCTTGAGCCGACGTAGTATTGGTCGAGCTAATGGTAAGGGTTGATAGTCCGGCGGATTGCAATTGCAAACTTACCCCCGGTATTGCGCCTGTCACGGTATTGGATGGACGAGTAAAGGTCTGATTATTGACCTTAAATACCGCATCAGCACCCGCTTGTGAGCTAGTTGCAGTAACAGCCGCTCCACTGGCATTAGTAGTTTGCACAGTAAGTGAATTTGCGGAGCCTCCGGTTGTAGAAGTGAGGACTAGTGATGAGCCAGAGCCAGTGTCTACAACCGCAGCCCTGATCTTTGAAGCTCCTGAATTCGCATTAATAGCATCACGCAAGGCAGATAAAGTTGCCACTCCAGATCCACCAAGATTAATTGTCTGACCAGTACCATCGGTAGCTTTTAAATAAATACTATTGGCTGTCGTGAAATTAAACTTGCTAGAGACAAAGCTCGATGTATAGGCAGAGGCAATTGAAGTGACATCAACTTGATAGGTACCGGCACTAGCCTCTAAAGAACTAGCGATCGATGAAGACAGTACAGTGGCGTTGCTACTTGTCACGGACTTATTGAGATAGCTTAAGGGATCTGTAAAATCTTGCAATGCCGCCTGTAAGATCGACATTTTAGATTTGATGTTGCCTAAGTCAGTAATCGAGACATCTTGCTTGGCAATTTTAGTATTCAACTTATCAATTGGTGCTTGCTCGACTGAATCAAGCTTACCCACTATTGCATTAACATCAATAACAGTACCGCCACCAAGGGTCCCACTGGATCCGTTGAGTGTTGATGTTGTGTTTGAAGTTGAATTAACGGCCATAATAAATTAGAGACTTTCGAATTGGTATGGCGGCATTTGCATTAAGCAAATAAAAATTTAGGCGATATGGTCTACGAAGACGCCTTGCAAACTATCCATATTGTGTGCAATGCGCACAGCCTCTTCAGATGGTAACTGCATCACCATGTTGCCAGAGTTATCAGTCACACGAATAATGTGATAACCGGTAGTGTGATCAACAGAGATATTGAGATTAACGCCTTTAGACTGAATAAATGTCTGAATAGCATCAGCTGCAGCTTGCACTACTTTTTCGACTGGGCGCGCACTTTCGCGAACACTCGCAGCGGACATGCCTGAGGTATCTAATACAATCTGAGCCTGCTTAGGCGCAACAACTTCAGATGGTTTAACAATAGGTTGCCCCGGATCGGAAGCCTGCAATCCGGGATTAGACGGTAACGCCACATTTGACTGTGGCATTACTGCTTGTGGTGCGGAAGAAATTGGATTCATATGAAGCCTCTTACCTGGGTCTATTAGCCTAGCCCTTAGGCTAATAGACTTTCCTTAAGAAATCAACAACTTATTATTTCAACAAGGTCAAGATGACGTTAGGCATTTGGTTTGCCTGCGCCAACATCGATGTTGCAGCTTGCTGCAAGATCTGACCACGAGTTAGGTTTGCTGTCTCAGATGCATAGTCAGTATCAATAATACGACTTTGAGCATCCGCCAAGTTATTGGACAGAGTCTGCATATTGTCAACGATGTAGTTGAGTTGCTGTTGAGAAGCACCTAACTTGGCACGGTTTTCGATATTTACTTGAACCGCATTCATAATTGAAGCTGAGTTAGATGAACTTGAAATACCAGCTGCAGATCCCACACTAATAACGTCGCCAATAGCTACCGTTAATGCCGCTGACGTTGTAATAGCTAAGTTTGTTGCGCCGGTGGTTGTAATTGCAGCAGCGGCTGTGAGGCCAGTATCAACACCATTCTTGAAAATCTTATCGCCAACCGCTGCAGCACCACTCATGCCGCCGCCAATAGTAATAGCGGTCCCAGTTGAAGCCGCTGTTGCAACACCTGAGGACAATCGATCCAATGCAGATAATGACAACGATGCAATAGTCACCGTGGTTTGCGTTGGAGCTGCTGTACCTGAACCAGTTGTAAATGTTGAAGTGGTACCAAAAAGTGAGGCTGATCCGCCTTGGAAACGAGTACGTGAGTTAATCTGGCCAACTTCACTTAACATGCTTGTGATTTCATTATTAATTGACGTTGTTTGCGTTGTTGTCAGAGTGCCATTCTCTTTTTGAGTGGTCAATGTCAAAACACGCTGGAGCATCTTACTTACAACATCTAATGCACCTTCAGCAGTTTGAACTAAGGAAATTGCATCTTGAGTATTGCGAATAGATTGATCAGTAATGTTCTTGGTTGCCTTTACTGCTTCAGCAACTGCATAACCAGCAGCATCATCTTTTGCACTGTTGATACGCTTGCCAGAAGAGAGCTTCTGTACTGAACCAGCTAAGTCAGCTTGGGCAGTAGCAAGGTTCTTTTGGGCATACAAGGACGCCATATTGGTATTAAGGACTGCTGGCATGTTTAGTTCTCCGTAATGTAGCTAATTAAATATTTAAAATTATTTCAACAAGGTCAAGATGACGTTAGGCATTTGGTTTGCCTGCGCCAACATCGATGTTGCAGCTTGCTGCAAGATCTGACCACGAGTTAGGTTTGCTGTCTCAGATGCATAGTCAGTATCAATAATACGACTTTGAGCATCCGCCAAGTTATTGGACAGAGTCTGCATATTGTCAACGATGTAGTTGAGTTGCTGTTGAGAAGCACCTAACTTGGCACGGTTTTCGATATTTACTTGAACCGCATTCATAATTGAAGCTGAGTTAGATGAACTTGAAATACCAGCTGCAGATCCAACACTAATAACGTCGCCAATAGCTACCGTTAATGCCGCTGACGTTGTAATAGCTAAGTTTGTTGCGCCGGTGGTTGTAATTGCAGCAGCGGCTGTGAGGCCAGTATCAACACCATTCTTGAAAATCTTATCGCCAACCGCTGCAGCACCACTCATGCCGCCGCCAATAGTAATAGCGGTCCCAGTTGAAGCCGCAGTTGCAACACCTGAGGACAATCGATCCAATGCAGATAATGACAACGATGCAATAGTCACCGTGGTTTGCGTTGGAGCTGCTGTACCTGAACCAGTTGTAAATGTTGAAGTGGTACCAAAAAGTGAGGCTGATCCGCCTTGGAAACGAGTACGTGAGTTAATCTGGCCAACTTCACTTAACATGCTTGTGATTTCATTATTAATTGACGTTGTTTGCGTTGTTGTCAGAGTGCCATTCTCTTTTTGAGTGGTCAATGTCAAAACACGCTGGAGCATCTTACTTACAACATCTAATGCACCTTCAGCAGTTTGAACTAAGGAAATTGCATCTTGAGTATTGCGAATAGATTGATCAGTAATGTTCTTGGTTGCCTTTACTGCTTCAGCAACTGCATAACCAGCAGCATCATCTTTTGCACTGTTGATACGCTTGCCAGAAGAGAGCTTCTGTACTGAACCAGCTAAGTCAGCTTGGGCAGTAGCAAGGTTCTTTTGGGCATACAAGGACGCCATATTGGTATTAAGGACTGCTGGCATGTTTAGTTCTCCGTAACTGTTAATGCTTCATAAATGTGTTTCTTACGTACTTAATACGGATACCCAGGTCGATATGTTTAGGGGTAATTGGGAATTATTTAGTAGGAATTCTTAAGTCATTGTTTTTGTTATGTATTTTTATTAGATTTCCGTGTTTTTAATGCACTCTTGACCCCCTTTTCCCTTTATCGAGAGCTTGTGGCGCTCACTTCAGGGTGTTTTTGGGGGTGTTTTAAGGGGTACATCCCTATTTTTAAGTTGTTTTGTGAGGGTTTGCTTAGTACTTAACAGCTATAAAACCCCCTCCTTCCGTTATGATTCTCATTGGTAAAAGTATGTAATTTTTGTAATTAATATTAAAAATTGCATATTTATGTTTTTCCCATATAAATCAATTACTTAAATATCACGCCTGAATTTATGTCAGCTCTTGGCAGCTCCCTTAAACGCTTAAGCACCAATTCCGCGCAAGCTGGTATCCCGATTCTGGTCCTAATGGTCTTGGTGATGATGCTGGTGCCGCTGCCTGCGATCGTGCTCGATATGTTGTTCACGCTCAATATCGCCATCTCCATCATGGTCTTGATCTCGGCGATCAATATCAAGAGCTTTAAAGATTTCGTTGCCTTTCCAACGATTCTGCTTCTGACAACCCTACTGCGTCTTTCTTTAAACGTGGCCTCCACCCGCATCGTATTGATCGATGGCCATACGGGGCCAGGTGCTGCTGGTAAGGTAATTGAAGCATTTGGTCAATTTATGATTGGCAACAATCTGACCGTCGGTATTGTGATCTTTATTGTGATCACCATCATCAACTTTGTAGTGATTACCAAAGGCTCTGGCCGAGTTGCTGAAGTTTCTGCCCGCTTCGCTTTGGATTCTATGCCCGGCAAACAAATGGCGATTGATGCGGACTTAAATGCCGGCATTATTAAGCAGGAGGACGCTAAGATGCGGCGCGCTGAAGTGGCGCAAGAGGCTGACTTCTACGGCTCCATGGATGGTGCTTCTAAGTTCGTCCGTGGGGATGCGGTTGCCGGCATCATGATTTTGGTAATTAATCTGATTGGCGGAATCATTGTTGGCGTCATGCAATACAACATGGGGTTTGTGGATGCATTCAATACATTTGCAGCCCTTTCCATCGGGGATGGCTTAGTTGCCCAAATTCCGGCGCTGGTAATTTCTACTGCCGCAGGTATTTTGGTAACCCGAGTTGCAACTGAAGATGCATTTTCAGATCAAATATCTAAGCAATTTAGCGCCAACAGCAGCGGTCTGCTCGTTGCGGCATTCATTTTAGGTATCTTAGGCTTAGTGCCTGGTATGCCCCACCTCTCCTTCTTGGGTTTTGCAGCACTCTTTGGTGGCCTGTCTTGGTTGATCAATAGCCGCATTAAAGCGGAAAAAGCCCGTGTAGCCACTGCAAGTGCAAGGCCAGCCAATCGCGAAGAATTGAACTGGGAAGATGTTCCGGTCATCGAGCCCCTTTGTCTTGAACTCCCTTACCGCCTGATTTCTTTAGTTGAAAATGGTGACGATAGTGATTTGATTAAACGCATTAGAGCCATTCGTAGAAAATTCATTGGTGATACTGGTTTCTTAACGCCATCCGTTCATATTCGCGATAACTTACAGCTACAACCAGAAACCTACCGCTTCTTACTTTATGGCGCAGAAATTGGTCGCGGTCAGTGTTTACCGGATCGCTTGCTAGCGATTCAACCAGCCGGTGCAGAGGGTATTGACGGCATCAAGGTAGTTGATCCCACTTTTGGCATGCCTGCAATTTGGATTACGCGCAATCGTCGCGATGAGGCTATTACCAAAGGCTATACCGTAGTAGAGCCTGCAGTAGTTCTGGCCACTCATTTAGATAACTTAGTCCACAAGCACGCCAACGAACTCTTGGGTCGTCAAGAAGCCCAAGAATTACTCGATCACTTCAAACTCAGTTATCCAAAACTAGTTGAAGACGTTGTTCCCAAGGTAGTGAGTGTTGCTAACTTTCAAAGATTGCTGCAACTTCTTTTGGAAGAGGGTGTGCCTATTAAAGATTTACGCACCATCCTAGAGGTTGCTGGTGAAGTTGCACCGAAGACCCCAGACCCAATTGATATGTTGCAACCTGTGCGCTATGCACTGCGTCGCATGATCGTGCAAGATGTTTACAAAGACTCTAATAATTTCTCAGTACTAGGCATTCAGCCAGAATTTGAGCGCTTAATTGAGCAGGCGATTGGCACCAATGCTATCGCGCCCGATGGCGTCATCGAGCCTTCGCTTGCAAGACTGTTTGGTGAAGAAGTCATTCGCGGTATCGATGCGCTTGAAGAAGCCAACCTGCCGCCTGTAATCGTATGCAGCACGCGCTGCCGCCTTACCTTTGCAAAACTCGCTAAACGTGTGCGTCCACAAGCGATTGTGTTGGGCATGGGTGAGCTTCCCCCTACCGCAAATCTTTCCTACTTTGATGTCTTGTGTAAACAAGCCGGCAACAATTAATGAACGCATTGTTAATTTCTCATCTTTATTTCGTATTTTTCATACGCTAGGTAATTAATATGGGCCCACAAAAATTTACCGCCGCTAATTCTGCTGACGCCTTAAAAATGGTGCGTGAGAAAATGGGCTCAGATGCGCTAGTGCTTGCTACCCGGGATGTACCAGAGGGAGTAGAGATAGTGGCTATCTCGCCAGATGCCCTGGCTCAGCTCGCAACACAGCGCCCACACCCAGCCAGCCCCATTACAAACACTGCAGCGACTATAGAAGAAGTGCCAGTCGTTGCGGTACCAACCCCAAGCTTTAATTCGATTGCTAGCTCGATTGCTAATCCTCCAGCACCCACCTCAGGCTCAAATCCTGATGTTGGCGGCCTGGTTATTGCGGATGTTATTCAGACCGAGCCGCGTGCGAATGTAGTTGATCACCAATTAGGAGTTAATCCAAGTACTGAGCAAACTCCACGGGTTGAAAAACTGATCGCCGAAGTTGAAGAAGTGAAAAAAATGCTGCAGTCACATTTGGCTGGCAATTACTGGGGCAATCTTCAACAGCAATCCGCTAGCGCTGCGGAGGTCACTAAAGCATTATTAAGTGCTGGCTTTTCACCAAAGCTTTGCACTCAACTCATGCAAGATCTGGATGGCTGCAATAGTGTTACTTCGCTATTAGGTATGGTCCAGAAGAAGCTTGAGCAAATGATTCATACGATTGACCCGATTGCTGCTTTTGACCAAGGCGGGGTATTTGCTTTCATTGGCCCGACTGGCGTTGGTAAAACGACTACGGTTGCCAAAGTGGCTGCGCGTTGCGTGTTGCGCTATGGCCGTAACCAAGTCGCCCTGCTCAGCACTGATACTTACCGTATTGGTGCACAAGAACAATTAAAGGTCTTCGCACGCATCCTCGGTCTACCCGTAATCTCCTTACGCGATAGCGAAGATTTAGCGAGTAAATTACAAGAGCTTTCTCAAAGAAGAATCATCTTGCTTGATACCGCTGGTGTAAATCAGCGTGACGTTTTGATGATTGAACAATCACAGCTTCTGAAAGAAGGTTCACGCCATGCCCATCGCATTTTGGTAATGAGCTCTACGACCGATCTTCGTACACAAGAAGATGTAATTACGCTACACAATCAGGCATCAAAAGAAGCTAATCAAACTGGTATTTTAGGTGCGATTATCACCAAGACCGATGAAGCAGCCCAAATTGCCCCAGTACTAGATTCATTAATTCGTCATGAATTGCCATTAATGTTCCTCTCTAACGGCCAGCGTGTTCCTGAGGACTTAAGTCAAGCGAACGTACCTTATTTGGCGCACCGTGCAATGCGTCCCCGTCAACTGAGTAGCAATCTCAGTGTTCAGGACGAGCAAGTGCCAGCTCTTATGGCTGATTACCTCAATGACTGGACGAAAAATAACTTTTCATGAGCCTTTCTAGTAAACCACCAAGCATTGGCAACACAGATCAAGCAGAGGGCTTACGCAATCTTTTTGGAAATAACCTGCCAAAAGTATTTTTTTTAAGCAGTTCCCTAGATCCAGATAGCACAGCTGCGATTGGTCTTGGTGTTTCACACGCCTTAAGAAGATCTGGATTTAAGGTCTTACTGGTCGATGAAGTGTCATTTCATAACCGCCAAAGATTGAACTCCCAAATCTACAGCACTAAATACGATTTAGGCCAGGCACTTTCTAATTTAGTTCCGTTGGAAAAAGCTGTTTTGCAAGTTGAAGATAATCTTTGGTTTACGACTGCCTCACGTGCTCGTCATTACTTTGCAAGCAAACAGCTTGTACGCCCCGCTTTGGACATCCGCACACAAGAATTTGGTCTCGGCCTTGATTACATTGTTGTAGTCAGCGACGATCCAGCGCCTGCGGTAATGCCATTTCTAAGCGCCAACCTCAATCACATCGTCATAGCCTCTTGCAGCAAAAGCAATCAAGCAAAAGCGATTGCCCTCATTAATCAACTCATGATTAGTAGTGCTGATGAGCCTGCTTCCATCATGATGGTTGGCGGGAATGATCGCAATGAAGGCGATGAAGCCTTTCGAGCGCTGGCACAAGAAGCTTCTGCAAAGCTCGATATCTCCTTGTCTCTTTTACATTGCGTAGGTGCTCAATCTTTAAGCGACTTTAATGATGAAGCTTCAACTGCAGCTCAGGTCGATCCCATCATTCCGGCTAGCTTATTTAGGCATATTGCCCACCAAATCAGCAGCTAATTACGATGCGACCTTACGCAGGAAATCCCTATCATGCAATCAGCCTCGATGAGGCCATTAAGTTGCATGCGCCATTAGTTAAAAAGATTGCCTATCAGATTGCTTCCCGTCTGTCTGCCAATGTTGAAGTAGATGATCTCATTCAAGAAGGAATGACGGGTCTATTAGATGCTCTACAGCGATATCAGCCACAGCCAAATTTAAGTTTTGAGGTGTATGCTAAAACACGAATTCGGGGAGCAATCTACGATTCGTGCAGAGCAAATGATATTTTGCCAAGACATCAGCGCGACCAAATTACCGCCCTTGAAAAATCGACTCGATCTTTAGAGCAAAAGCTAGGTCGAGCGCCCGAAGATACTGAAATTGCAGACGCTGCCGGTCTCACGTTAGACGAATACTTTAATGTCGTTGCGGGAGCGGTCAATCTCACGCCAATTGATGATCTGCCTGATGAACTCATTCCACCGGACAAGCAAAATGATCCGATGCAACTCGCGTCCATGAAGCAATTAGCTCAAGGCTTAGAAGTCTTGCTGAAAAAGCTTCCAGAGAAGGAGCAATTAGTGATGGCCTTGCACTATCAAGAAGAATTGTCTTTTAGAGATGTCGCTACCGTTTTAAATCTCACTCCCGGCCGAGTGAGTCAACTCCATACCCAGGCAATGATTCGTATTCGTGCGGGCATAAAAAAAGACGCCTAAGCGTCTATACAGTATTGAGGCAGAGATCCTTAGACTTTTTTGGAGAAGGTACCAGAGCCCAGGCCTGGCACATTACCAGTGCTTGAGTAGGTGGCAGAATCTGACTGCTGTGCAATGAACGCTTGTAGCGCTGCATTCTTTTGTGCGGCTAAGCGAATGAGTTCACCATTAATATGATGATCCACAGTAGCTTCCTCAAGCTGAGTCTTTACTTCTTCTTTGAGTGGTGAAGGTAAAGCATCCATATCAATACGTAGTTGCTCTACACCACCAGGATAGGCATTAAGTTTATCGAGTGCTTGCTGTGCGGCGGCAATCGCATTTGGTAAAGCATCAATATCTTCAGCCTCTAGCGCAGCACGTAATAATCCAACGGCACTAGCTACTTGCGAAATTTGAAACTGAATGGGATTGTTCACTTAGAACTTAGAAGAATTACCGGCAGCGGCAACTGCTTCCCGCAAAATCAGCTCAGCAGTTTTAGGAAAATCTACCTTGAATTCACCCTGCTCGATCAGCTTTCTAATCTTCTCCAATGCATCTGCATCAGAGATAGAGCGGGCACTCGAAATAGATACAGTGCTGGCTGCTGTAACTGCTGGATTGAGATCTAGATTTACTCCAGCATTGGGGGTTTTAGCAGATGAAGTGGAGTCAGGTGCGGACGCAGAGCCACCCTGAGTGCTTTTCTTCGCCTCAGTTTGACCTGGTAGTGCCGATCTGTTCTCGTTAATCTTCACGCTATCCGTTCCTTGCTAACTTCATTATTTACTGTATTTACAGCTAGTTGATTTTAATCTCAACTGTCGAAGGGCCTATTACTTTGCCCTGTAGAGCTTGTCCATCTGGCATTTTGACCTTGACGGAGTCGCCACTGGAGCCCCCGGACTGGGCAACTCCAGAACCAGCAGCCTCAAAGCCAGAACCCACAATCTTGACCTTAACCTGATCACCTACCCTTATTACGGACGATTCACGTAAATTGTTTAGGAAAATTGGGTTTCCTGGAGCAATGGGCCGAATCACCTGCCTACCCAGGGCATCTTCAGGCTTTTGGACAAATCCATCTGGCAAATCACTTAAATCGCCCTCAGAGAGCACAAAATCACCTTGAGAAAGCCGGGAATTACCCTGAATCTGACGAGAGGAGACTAAATATTGCCCAAAAACCTGGATTTTGACAGGTAGTGAAACAAACCATTTAGCCCCTTTATTGCATCTGACAGGGATATTGACCCTGCCCCAGAGTCGTGTACGAGTAGGCAATTCAATTTCATATCCCCCTGGGCAGTCAGGCACTTTAATACGGGGATCAACATACTCAACTGAGGTTTTGTAGTTCAGCATCGCCGGATGCTTGGCGACTAAAGTCCTGATTTCCTTATCCAGCGCTGGGGGCGCCTGAGCAAAAGCCTGTCCCGCAAAGAGGCTAGCGCCCAGCAAAATGACTTTCAAGACTGAAAAACTGGTGATTTTTAGCAAGACTAACCTTTATTAACTAGATAAACATGACTGAGTGAACTAAACGGCTAACCAAGAATACGGGGAACTCGCATCATCTAAGGCTATTCCCCTCATCCAATATGGTCCAGATAATACCGATGGGAGCGCAAAGCTATTCATATTCATAATCGGAAACACCTCCTTGGCATACAGAACCTCATGAGTGCACCCGCTACTAAGTCGCAATACTTTCTCGCAACCAACTGCAGATCCTAAAGCATCGTCAGCAGCAAACTGACCATCCGTATTCGAAATGGAGAGTAACTGAGCCCAGCTGACGACGTAATAATCTGAGCCACGCTTAAATGGCAAAAAGCGCATGCGTTTTAAACTAGCTGGCATCGTAATTCTCAAGCGATCCTGCTCTTGCTCGATCCTGCCCTGAGCCCTTGAAATAATCTCTCCTGCCAAACTCATATTCACTTCATCGCATTGCACTCCATACAAGTCAATGAATAAAGTAAGCGCCTGCTTGTTAGCTACCAATCGCTGGGCTTCTGGCAAGATGCTGATCGCACTTAACAAAGTGTTCACTACCTCAACATCAGCTAAAACACCATCTACTACCATCTCCGGAGCCATGTCTACCAGAGCGCTAGCTAAAGTAATTTGACCTAAAGAACTTAAAGCATCTTGATGTTCAGACAATAGAAAATCAATTGATTTATTTAATGGCAAATTTTGCACGCTCAGCATCTGCCGAATACGCTGTACGAGATTTAATCCTGCCCGTCTTTGAGCCAGTACCGCAGCAGCAGAAATAAATTCTTTTGGGTTTTTCTCCAATAATGCAGCTGAAGTGGAAGAATAGTCATCACTCGAATCATCTTCCACAAACCAATTTTCAGGCAATTCTGCAGCTAGCGGAGTAAGCACAGGGGAAGTTGCCACAGCATCGAGGCCCCATTCATTAACCATCGACTTCGTTTGGGGGGACTGGAAAGACGTACCGCCTAATAAGGCCACCATATCACTAGAAAGGCGCTGAATCTCTTCGGCATATACGGGAGATATCACCATGTCATCAGACTGCTCCAATGCAAATAAAGCCCTTTTTAATAATCCGACCAGATTTTGAGCAATTGGCAAAACCGATGGCTGCTCAAGCGATAGCTGACGTGATACATCATCGATCAGTGCGCTTAATTGCGATAAGCCAACGCTACCTAAAGCGTCAGCTAAATCGCGTGCATGTAACCCGGCTTGAGATAGGGCTGGAGGATTTGCCTCGATAGACCAGGTCAATCCCTCATAAGCGCGATTAATATCTGCAATAAACAGACTGAGGTAATCATTTGCCACTATCGTTCACCCAAACCATAACTCGTTAGAGTTGTCGTCTCTTCAGGTATAGCGCCATGCACCACCTTATCCAAAGCTGCGCCCATTTCCTCTAGAACGCCTTCCATTCTCTCGATCTGACGCTGTAATTGTGTCAACGCCAAAATCAAGCCTTCAGAATCCCTTGAGATACGTGAAGCATCTTGCAGCTCAAAGTGATATTTTTGAGAAACAACTTGATGCATCGTATTACTCATACCACCCAATGCAAGCTCTAAATGCTCCACAACTGTATTGAGCCGCATCGACTGCTCTGACAGGTTCATTTGCATCGGCATACCAGAGTTATGCAGACCTAGCTGAATCGCCTGCTCCCTTAACGCAACAATCTCGACCTTTATTGCGGCAATTTCAGCATCGATTATTTGGCTGGGATCTGGTAACTCTTGGATTTTTTTACGACGTACAGAATTTTCATCGGCGAGAACGCCATGAAAGCGCTTAGTTGCCACCAAGACTTTTCCACCTAAATCGGCAATTTGATTTAATGCAATTTGTGTATACGGCAAAATATCGTGCGCGTCCTTTAAGGACTCCCACTTCTCCTCATCGAGCTCACTCTCATCAATACCGCCATATTGATTGCGCTTGCCGTAGGTAAAGTTAACAACTAGCGCAGCTAGCAAGCTTAACAAAGTCAAAATCTGTGAAACCTGAAGCATTAGTGTTTGATTACCATCGCGTGAGAGCGCCTCCAAGCTATTGGCATAACTGCCAATGCCATTGCGATCTTGCGTAAGCTCTGCCACCTTGGTTCTCGCGGCAATAAACTGCTCTACAGCCTGCACATAATCGGCAGATTTAACATACAAAGGGATTTTTTTAAGTGCCTTATAGATCTCCGCTTGGCGTGGATTGAATTTATCGCCACTTGCTAACGCATCTAAAGCATTTTTTTGCTCTGCCAAGACCTTCAAGCTAGCCATCATTTTGTTAAGGGCAGCAGTATCTTGTGAATTTGCTTGCCACTTATATCCAGCATCCGTCAATTCTGGCAAAGTCTCAGCAATTTTCCGGTATGGGGACTCCTTGCGGATACGATCAACATTTAAGAGCCCTTTTTCTCCAGTCAGCTCCTTAAGAGAATCTATGCCAGTTGAGAGGCTCACTAATAGCTTTTCATTGCTGGTCAATTGCTTAAGGCTATCTCTTAATACAATTAATTTAGCGCGTACATGTTGATCTGACTTTACTTTTTCCCCAACCAGCTTCTCAAGTGTCGAATTCAATTTATCACTATCGATATTCTTATCAATCTGCTTTAGTAATTTATTGGCACGAATAAAGTAATCAGCATTAATTTCTTGAGTTGAATCGCCTATCTGCTTGGCAGAAATAAAAAATTCATACCAGGTCTTTACTTGCTTTGCCTTTTGCTGAGTTTCAGCGGCCACAATCACTTGTTGACGCTCAAGCCAATGACCGACAACTAAAGAAATGATGCACAACCCTAGAAGAAGTCCAATCAAAAGACGTTTGCTTGCATCTAGACTCATCTGAATTCCGGAACCGCCCCACAATTTAGACATTTAATTCCTCCGCAGGATTTACAGCGAGCAAAATTTGATCTCCATACTGAATCGATAAATCAGAATTCATATTCGCCTCAAAAGGACCAAACGTTTTTTCAACTCTAAATCCAACAGCGGTATCTTCACTTGTCTTTAAGACAATCACCCAAGGCAATACTTGATTTTGGAGTAATGAGGGGGAGCGCTCAAAACCACACTCCAACAATCTCTCTGGAGGTAGTAAAAAAATAGGTGCGCCTTCGTGCACCTCAAGTCCATACGGATGTTTTTGTTTGTGACTATCTGGGGGCGAATAAAACACAGAGGTAACTAGGCCAAGAGGGATCGCCAGCTTATATTGATCAACCTCGAATCCAAGCCACTGCATTAAATTACTTTTCATATATAGATAGATTCTTGGGGCAAATACGGGTATGGACAAAATTTATAACAATAATGCAGATAATAACCATAAAACCTGTATTTTTATACTTAAAATGTAGCTATAAAAATTATATTTAAGATAAGTAACTATTGGTAAAAATGAAGTCCAGATGAAGATATCACTCGGTCAACTTCAGAGCGGCCAACTTACCCTTACTCCCCAGCTTCAAAAAGCAATTAAATTATTGCAAATGTCCTCGCTCGAGATGGAGAAGGAATTGCTGGCTGCTGCCGAAGAAAACCCCTTCCTTGAATATGATTCAAGCCCAGAAGAAGAGTATCTAGAGGCCATACCCGAATTTTCACATCGGACCTCATCCACCCAGGCTCAACGTATTGATCCAGAGGACATGGATCAGTTCGCAACCATAGCCGAGGAGCTTACTTTACTTGCCCACCTCATGTCTCAAGTTGGCACTTCAAGGGTAAATGAGTCCCAAAGAAAGATATTAGAATATTTGGTGGGCTGCCTTGATGACCGCGGCTACCTTAGGGAAAGACTAGATGAGCTCGAAGAAACATTGAGTCCGGTCTTGGATCCTGCCGATGGGGAGGCGGCCGACCAAATTCAAGCATGCTTAAAAATTCTGCACTCTTTAGATCCTCCAGGAATCGGGGCCCTTAATCTTGCCGATTGCCTATCAATTCAATTACACAGACTTCCATCTGCTACCCAGGGGTCTACAGCATTCAAACTATGTGAAGAGATTATTTATTCACACCTAGATTTAGTTGGTAGTAAAAATTGGCTCAAACTTAAACAGATCACCAAATGCAAAGAGAATGATCTAAAGCTTGCACTAGAGATGATTCAAAAACTCAATCCCTCCCCTTGTGATGAATTTATTTCAACTAAGCGACAAATTATTACGCCCGATGTCATTGTAAGAAAAACTAGCAAGGGCTGGGAGGCTATCCTCAATCCCAATAATCAACCTAGAGTCTCTTTGCGCTCAGAGTATGTGGGGATCATTAAGAACCAAAAACCGAGCCCCGAGAATGAAGAATTCTTTCAAAAGTTTGGTGAAGCAAAAATTCTAATTAAGCAAATTCATCAAAGAAGTGAAACTATCCTAAAGGTAGCAAAAGCGATTGTGCGCAGACAGCAATCCTTTTTTGAATTTGGCGATCTCGGTATGAAACCGCTATTACTTAAAGAGATTGCGGAGGAAGTGGATGTACATGAATCTACTATTTCGCGAGTCACTAACGAAAAGTACCTCACCTGCATTAAAGGCACCTTCTCTCTCAAGTATTTCTTTGGGGCTCAGGTTGTGCAAGACGAGGGTATGAATCAAGTCTCATCTAAGGCGATCAAGGCGCTCATTAAGAAGATTATTGAGGCGGAGCCAAGTACAAAACCGCTATCAGATGGCGCTATTTCAGATATGCTGGCTAAAGAAGGCTACCAAGTAGCTAGGAGAACGATAGCCAAATATCGCGAGGCCCTACGAATTCCTCCGGTGAGCCTGAGAAAAACTTGGCCCTCTAAAAAATAGCCGCAATTACCACCCGACCACAAGAAAATGCCCCGCACGGTGCAGGGCATTATTTGGGTTTGGTGACCCGGGGCGGAATCGAACCAAAAACGAGGATGTCCAATCCAGTAATTAATTTTAATATCACCATATCCTTTAGCTATAGAAAGGTGCATGATTGATCAATGCATGAATTCACAACACAGTTTTTTAAAGAAACAGGGGCATAAAATGAGCACAAAGATAGATATTGGTATCAACGAAAAGGATCGTAAAGCTATTGCCAAAGGATTGTCAGAACTTTTGGCTGACAGCTATTCCCTCTATTTGATGACCCACAACTTTCATTGGAATGTGAAGGGTCCAATGTTTAATACTCTTCACACCATGTTCATGGCTCAATATACCGAGCAATGGACCGCACTGGATTTAATAGCAGAAAGAATTCGAGCGCTTGGAGAGCCAGCACCCGGTACTTATAAAGAGTTCTCAAAGCTCAGCACCATTAAAGAAGTGGATGGAGTGCCAAAGGCGATTGATATGGTTAAGCATCTTGTAAAAGCTCAAGAGGCTGCATCAAGAACTGCTCGCAAGCTTTTTCCCCTGGTAGAAAAAGCGAATGATCAACCAACTGCCGATCTACTGACTCAGCGACAAGATATCCATGAGAAAACTGCCTGGATGCTAAGAAGCCTATTGGAGGAGTGAATCCAATCAATATCGTTTTAAACGACATCATCCCAGCAAATAAAAAACCACCTGAGGTTTTTTAGAATTCTTGATGACCCAAGATTCATCTGATTAGCGGGGGCGAACGACGGGGCTCGAACCCGCGATAACCAGAGTCACAATTGAGGGCTTATATCAAGAGATATTTGGCTTACAAGGTGATTCATGGTTACTTTTTCAATTTTTCAACTCAATAAAATCAGAGGGTTACAAACCCTAGTAACCATGAAAAGGTAAATTCTCTTGAGTAAGCTGAAGGAGTCTATTTTAAGATTTCAACAGCGACCAACAACTGCCATCGACTAGGGCTCGGGGTATTTAACCCCACCTCCAAACTACTTCCAACTAAGGTTTAACTTCTTATGAGATGCCGCACAATCACGCAAATAGAGATTAATGAGGCTTTGATAAGGAATGCCCACTTCTTCTGACACGGACTTAAAGTAGCTAACAGAATCTTCGTCTAAACGAATCGTAATAGGCTTCTTGAGCATAGAAGCATATGGATTTTTACGAGCTTTTGAGAAATCATATTCTTTACGCATGTTCATCACCTTTAATAAGCTTTTGACTCTTTAGGCGTCGCCTTACGAGCCGAAATAATACGAATGACATTACCTTCACTTCGATAACAATGGCAAACCAAAATTGTCCGAAGTGCGTGGCTTACGCCTAGCAAAATAAATCTGTCTTCATCCTCCGAATGATCGGGGTCGGAGATTAACTTAGCCTTTTCATCGTAAAACACAGATTTTGCTTCTTCAAACGAAACGCTGTGCTTTTTCCGGTTAGCCGAAGCTTTTCGGGGCTCCTATTTAAATCTTAATGAAGTCATATGTACATTGTACATACAAATATGAGAGCAAGTAACTGGGTTGAATAATTCACAATAAAATAATCTTATCCACAAAAAGCAAAAGCAAATACTCTGCATAAGTAGGGTATTACTGAATTTGGTAACTTGAGGCCGATTGCCGTCAACCAGTCTTTTGATATTCCGACTTGCATCAACCTGATTAGAGGCAAAACATAAGTATCACTATCTGGTTATGCAAGTCATATTCTATATGGCTCCCAAGTCTTTTTCGGGAATTATTTTGCAAATAGCGCCCCTATACTATATGGCTTCCACGTCGGCCGTTCCCGAAAAATAAGCAGCTACTAAAAACTTCTATTCTGCAATAAGGCGGCTGATTTAGGACCGTTAGCTTGGCCTCTTTATCTGTATTAATCGCAAGGCAGCTATAAGGTGCAGAGCTTCATTCGCCTTACTTAACCGCCGCTGGCAGAGTCCGACTCACTGGGGACTTGAGCGTTAACCACCAACAAGCAATCATCTTCATTCCCAACCATCTGGATCAGCATGGACTGAAAAAAATGATTTGAATTTTGTTATCGATTTAATCGATTACTAATTATATATTAATTCATTAGACAGATCAATTGCTAAGGAACAAGATAAGCCCATCGCAACACAAAACACAAGGGGATTAAAGATGACAATTCAAAATCGATTGGCTGGGATAGCAGAAGGCTTGTATTTTCTTAAATATCAATACGAAAGGGATTTGGTAAGAAATTCGAAGCCTGAACCCATCATAGGAGATAAATGATGAATATTCTTATTGTATTTATGGCTGGTGAATAGATAAGCCAGCCCAATATATACAAACAATTGCTTTATCAGTTAGTCTGAACTAGTCAAGGTTGAAAAACCACAAATGATTTACCTACAAGGAGATCTAAATGACATCACAAGGAATGTGCCCAGTTGCTCACGGCGCCAATACCGAGTCAAGTAACACCCCCATGGCATGGTGGCCAAAGTCACTAAACCTAGATATTCTTCATCAGCAAGATGCCAAGACAAACCCTATGGGCCCCTCTTTCAATTATCGAGATGAATTAAAAAAGCTCGATGCGGGTGCTCTTAAGCAGGATATGAAAGAGCTGCTACTCAATAGCCAAGATTGGTGGCCAGCAGATTGGGGTCACTACGGCGGTCTGATGATTCGTTTGGCCTGGCACTCTGCAGGTAGCTATCGTATTGCTGACGGTCGCGGTGGAGCCGGCACAGGTAATCAACGCTTTGCTCCCTTAAATTCATGGCCTGACAACACTAATCTTGATAAAGCGCGTCGACTCTTATGGCCTATCAAAAAGAAGTATGGCAATAAAGTCAGCTGGGCTGATCTGATGATTTTGGCTGGCACGATTGCTTACGAATCCATGGGCTTAAAAACATTTGGCTTTTCATTTGGCCGTGAAGATATTTGGCATCCAGAAAAAGATATCTATTGGGGCTCTGAAAAAGAATGGCTACAAAAGAGTGGTGGTGAAGGTAGTCGCTATTCTGGCGAACGAGATTTAGCCAATCCTCTTGCAGCAGTCATGATGGGTTTAATCTATGTAAATCCAGAAGGCGTAGATAGCAATCCTGATCCATTAAAAACGGCTCATGATATTCGAGTAACGTTTGCTCGAATGGCCATGAACGACGAAGAGACTGTTGCTCTAACTGCAGGCGGCCATACCGTTGGCAAAGCGCACGGCAACGGTAATGCGGCCAATCTTGGGCCAGCGCCAGAGGGAGCTCCGATTGATGAGCAGGGTCTTGGCTGGATGAATCACAAGACTCGCGGCATTGGCAGAGACACCGTCACCAGCGGCATTGAGGGCGCTTGGACAACACATCCAACCCAGTGGGATAACGGTTACTTCCATTTGTTATTGAATTACGAATGGAAACTGACTAAGAGCCCAGCAGGTGCCTGGCAATATGAACCCATCAATATTAAAGAAGAAGATAAGCCGGTTGATGTTGAAGATGCCTCTATTCGTTGCATGCCAATGATGACTGATGCGGATATGGCAATGAAGATGGATCCAGAGTATCGCAAGATCTCAGAGAAGTTCCACAAGGATCAAGCTTATTTCTCCGAAACGTTTGCTAGGGCTTGGTTTAAGTTAACCCATCGCGACATGGGGCCAAAAGCGAGATACTTCGGCCCAGATGTACCTCAGGAAGATTTAATCTGGCAAGACCCAGTGCCAGCGGGCTCTAAAGACTATGGCATTGAGGCCGTGAAAACCAAGATCAAAGCCAGCGGTCTATCTATCAGCGATCTAGCGACCACCGCTTGGGATAGCGCTCGCACTTATCGCGGCTCAGATAAACGCGGTGGCGCCAATGGTGCACGCATTCGTTTGGCGCCTCAAAAAGACTGGGCAGGCAATGAGCCAGAACGTTTGGCAAGGGTTCTATCGGTCTATGAAAAAATTGCCACAGAATCCGGCATTAGCATTGCCGACACCATCGTACTTGGCGGCAATATCGGCATTGAACAGGCCGCCAAAGCTGGAGGGTTTGATATCAAGGTGCCATTTACACCAGGCCGTGGTGACGCTACCCAAGAAATGACAGATGTAGAGTCATTTGAAGTTCTTGAACCACTCGCTGACGGCTATCGCAATTGGTTAAAAGAAAACTATGTTGTGATGCCAGAGGAAATGCTCCTAGACCGTACGCAGTTAATGGGACTTACTGCCCAAGAAATGACTGCGCTGGTAGGCGGAATGCGTGTACTAGGCACAAACCATGGTGGAAAGAAACACGGGGTATTCACAGAAAGAGAAGGTGCATTGAGTAATGACTTCTTCGTCAATCTAACTGATATGAATTACGAGTGGAAACCTACCGGCAGAAATAGCTACGACATTGTTAAGCGCAATACAAGTGACACGAAATGGACTGCTACTCGAGTTGATCTGGTATTTGGCTCTAACTCTATCTTGCGCGCCTATGCAGAGGTGTATGCGCAAGATGACAACAAAGAAAAGTTTGTGAATGACTTTGTTGCCGCCTGGACTAAGGTCATGAACGCAGACCTGTTTTAATTTATACGGCAATAACTTTGCATTAATAAGGGAGGCTTTGCCTCCCTTACTTTTATTTGAAAAACAGATGTATATCGCTTAAGGGAAATTAAAAATACCTGTGTAGTATCCCCCGTCAACCCGACATACCTAAAGTGTTGTTTTCTGCCTGTGCTCGATAGTCTCTAGGCGATATTCTGCCAAGAGAGCTGTGTGGTCTTTCTTCGTTGTAAATCGTGATCCAATTTTCTGTAATTTCACGCACCTCCCTGAGGTTTTCAAATAAATACGCATTGAGTACTTCATGACGGTAGGTTTTGTTAAATCGCTCTATAAATGCATTTTGTTGCGGTTTTCCCGGTTGGATAAATTTCAGTTCAATCCCTTTTTCTTCGCACCAGCCCATGAACACGGCAGACCGAAGTTCGCTCCCGTTGTCCAGACGTATCGCCTGAGGTAAACCATGGATCTCTTCCAGATGCTCCAATGGTAATCCCCCCATTAACCACCGCTCTCAGAAGCAGGATTAATTAAGCAACCATGGCCAGTCGCTGTTTCGGGGTAATACCGCCCAATGCCATGTTTGGACGTTGATGATTGTATTTATACATCCATTGCGTTGCAAACTCTTGAACTTCGTTAATACTTTCCCAATAATGCTGAGATAACCACTCATATCTGACGGTGCGATTAAAGCGTTCCACATAAGCATTTTGTTGTGGTTTGCCTGGCTGGATATGTTGTATGTGGATTTGATGTTTAGCTGCCCATTCCATGAGTCTGCCGCTAATCAGTTCCGGCTCATTGTCCGCTCGAATCACACAAGGCTTACCTCGCCAAGTGATGATCTGATCTAAGCTGCGAACGACTCGCTCAGATGGTAAGGAGAAGTCCACTTCAATCCCTAAGGCCTCACGATTAAAGTCATCAATCACATTGAACAGTCGGATGGATCTGCCGTCCTCTAGCTGGTCATGCATAAAGTCGATTGACCACACCTGGTTAATGCTGAGCGGCACAACCAAGGCATCGGGTTTATCTCTGACTAAACGCTTACGAGGTTTGATACGTAAGTTCAGCTCTAAAGCCTTGTAAATACGATAGATACGCTTATGGTTCCATTTGAAGTTCTTGACATTGCGAAGGTACAAATAGCAAAGACCAAAACCCCAGTTACGGTTGTTGTCGGTCAAGCGGATGAGCCAGTTAGCAATGAGCTCATTTTCGGTATTATTCTTCGCTTCGTAGCGGTAGCAAGACTCGCTGACCCTAAAAGCTTCACAAGCCAAACGAATGGGGATGGCTTTATCTCTGACTGCCCGCTGGGCTATCTCACGTCTGTGAGATTGGGTTCACCACTTTTTTGCGAGGGCCTCAGTCACGATCTCCGCTTTAAGCTTCTCTTCGATGTACATCTTCTTAAGTCTGGCATTTTCAGCTTCAAGCTCCTTCATGCGAGCCATCATGGAGGTATCCATACCACCGTATTTGGCACGCCATTTATAGAAGGTAGCAGTGCTAATGCCCAGCTCACGGCAGACTTCTGGAACAGCTAAACCAGCATCGACCCGTTTTAGGGCATCCATGATCTGGGTATCAGTAAATTTAGAACGCTTCATGTAGAACTCCTCTATATTCGAGAAAATTCTACTTCTGATTACTTTGGTTCTAGGGGACGATTACCAGTCTCTTTAGAGGAGATGTTCCCAATTTGGGAATTTTTTTCAGCCTCATAAAACACGGCAGTAGATAGCAGAGCTATATTCCATATAGATTAAACGATGAGGCCCAAACCCGCGACAACCAGATGAACATCCTATATGGAACATCAAAAAGACAGGTGGGCCTGCGGGAGTTTTTGGAGATCTTAAAACCAGTAACCCATATAGAACGGGGCTTTGCGGGGATATGCTCTCACCAATTTGAGGGATCAAGAAACGGTGATTTAGGCGCAAGAAACGACAAGAAATGCCCAAATTTCACACTCAAAGCTGTTGATTTTGACAGTAACGGACAGGAAGTCCATATGCTATGTGGGGCGAACGACGGGGCTCGAACCCGCGACAACCAGAATCACAATCTGGGACTCTACCAACTGAGCTACGTCCGCCACTGAAGACCTAGATTATAGCTTTTGAGGTAAAACCCTGTCAAAAATGGCTTAGATGCGGGGTTTAGGCACCTTCAAACTCAAACGTAGCCCAATCCCCTAGGGTAAGGCTGGCATCGATAAAGAAATCCAAAATAGCAGCTTTGCTTTGAACTTTGGCTAAGGCGTGGTGATCTGACAGTCGTTGGCGCCAGTAACGGGAGCCTGCCCTACCATGGGCCAGGCCAAGGATATGTCTTGTAAAAGCTCCGATATAAAACGGTTTGCCTTTGGATTGGGACTCATCAAACCATGCCTGCACCTGCTTCACTAATGCAATCTGTATGCGATGCCACTCGGTCTCACTAAATAGATATCCAGCAGCTTCACCATTGGTCTTAATCAAATCATCCCAACCAAGTAACATCGCCGGAAAATGATACGCCGCCCTACCCACCATAAAGCCATCAAAGTCATCCCAATGACCAGCAATTTTCTCATTGGTTTCCAATCCGCCATTGAGCAATACCTTCAGGCTCGGAAAATACTTTTGCGCATCTAGTCGCAGCTTAGCAGCCACCTCATAACGCAAAGGCGGCTTACTGCGATTCTCTTTTGGAGATAAGCCCTTGAGAACAGCATTGCGAGCATGGATGGTAACTTGGCTAGCACCCGCATCCGCTACCGCAAGAATAAAGTTCAAAGCAAATTGATAATCTTGTTCGGAGCTTGCGGCATCCATGGAATCTAAGCCTAGGCGATGCTTTACTGTGATCGGGATATCAACAGCAGCTTTCATGGCTTTGACACAATCGGCAACCAGTTGTGGCTCAGCCATTAAACAAGCGCCAAATGCTCCACGTTGTACGCGCTCAGACGGGCAACCACAATTAAGATCAATCTCGTCGTAGCCCCACTGCTGGGCTAATTCTGAAGCTTTTGCTAGATCAGAAGGCTCAGAGCCACCAAGTTGCAATACGACTGGATGCTGATCTTGCGAATAATCCAAATGGCGTGGCACATCCCCATGAATCAGAGCGCCTGTCGTCACCATCTCGGTATAGAGAACAGCATCTTTAGTAAGCGAGCGATGAAAAGATCGGCAGTGACGGTCAGTCCACTCCATCATTGGGGCTACAGCTAGACGCTTCTTTTTCTTATTTTCCACAGGTTTTTTAATTGCTTATATATTCTCGGTATTTTAAATTGTTCTGACCAGTCCGAGACCCTTGATTTAATTGGGCATGCTGAGTTTTATATTAATCCCCATTTTTTGATAAACCACATCTTCATTAACTGGGTCATCAACAAGTAACACGGCAGAATTAAAGCGAGTCCATACCAATATTCTTGCGGTAGTGCGCCCATCTCAAAACCAGCGCCGATAGCAGTAAATGGAAGCGCAATCCCGATAGTACAAATTACTAAAGTAGTCACTACCAAAGGAATGCTTGGGGCACTTTCTTTGAAAGGGATTTTACCCGTACGGATGACATACACAACCAAGGTTTGTGACAATAAGGACTCCACGAACCATCCAGTCTGAAACAAAGGTGAAAGTTCGAGAGTATTGAACTTGAGTATGAACCACATCAATGCAAAGGTTAAATAATCAAATATCGAGCTAATAGGTCCTATGCAAAAAATATATCGGGATAGTCCCCGGATATCCCAAGCTCTTGGGCTCTTTAAGTACTCCGAATCAACGGCATCTGTTGGTACAGCGGTTTGAGAAAAATCGTAGAGTAAATTATTCAGCAAAATTTGCACTGGTGCCATCGGTAAAAATGGCAATAAGGCACTTGCGCCCAACATACTAAACATATTTCCAAAATTAGAGCTGGCAGACATTTTGATGTATTTCATAATATTGCCAAAGACTCGCCGACCCTCAAGCACGCCTTGGAATAAAACCATAAGGCTCTTTTCTAGCAAAATAATGTCAGCAGATTCTTTTGCAATGTCGACGGCCGAGTCAACGGAGATGCTCACGTCTGCAGTCTTTAGTCCAGGTCCATCATTAATACCATCCCCCAAGTAACCGACCACATCTCCTTGGGATTGCAAGATGCGAATGACTCTAGCCTTTTGCTGGGGAGTCATCTTGGCAAAAATTCCAGTAATTCCCACCCTATCAGCTAACTGCACGTCATCCAATTCATCGATCTGTGAACCTAGCATTACCTGGTCTACTGGAAGACCCACATCCCGACAAACCTTACGGGTAATAAGCTCGTTATCACCAGTCAAGATTTTCACCTCAATGCCGCAAGCCCTCAAAGCTTGAATTGCTGGCTTGGCAGAATCTTTGGGTGGATCTAAAAATGCGATATAGCCCAATAGGATTAAGCCAGACTCATCAGCAACACTATAAGACTTATCGGAAACTGCCTCCTCTCGAATGGCCACGGCAATCACTCGAAAACCATCATTATTGAGATCATCCACAACACTCTGCAACTTCAGCTGGTGCTCACCTGCAAGCTCAATTAATGCATCTCCTATTTGAGCATATTTACAACAAGAAATAATTTCCTCAACTGCACCCTTGCAAATTAATATATCTCGATCATCACTCTTGCGAACGACTACGGACATGCGACGTCTCTGGAAATCAAAAGGAATTTCATCGATTTTTCGATAAACATTCCCTTCATGTAACTTTTGATGAACGTCAGCATGCTTCAAAATTGCTACATCCAACAGGTTCTTAAGGCCGGCTTGATAGCGACTATTTAGATAGGCATACTCTAATACGCGCTCGTCCTCGACCCCATAAATATCTACATGCCGCTCTAAGATAATTTCATCTTGAGTTAAGGTGCCAGTTTTGTCGGTACAGAGGATATTCATAGCCCCCAGGCTTTGCATGGCGTTGAGTCGCTTAATAATGACCTGCCTCTTTGATAAAACAATTGCACCCTTAGCCAAGTTGATAGTCACAAGCATGGGAAGCATTTCTGGTGCTAAGCCCACTCCAACCGCAATCGCAAACAATGCTGCCTCAAGCCAATCTCCTTTCATCATGCCGTTGATGAAAAATACTGCCGGTATCATGGCGGCCATGAGTCGGATCATCAACCAAGTAAATCGACTGATCCCTTCATCAAAACCAGAATGCTTAGATTGGGCAGTAGTTTGTTGAGCAACCTGGCCAAAAAAACTAGTATTCCCAGTTTTGAGCACTAAGGCCTCACCCATCCCGGAGACCACATGGCTTCCCATAAAAGCTAAATTTGGCCAGTCAAATGACGATGTCACACCTGAACTCGATACTAAATGAGATTTTTCAGCTGGTAGTGACTCCCCAGTTAAAGACGCTTGATTAATGAAAAGGTCTTTGCTACTAACAATACGAACATCTGCTGGGATTAGATCGCCAACCGATAAGCGTACCAAATCTCCTGGCACGACTTCAGCAAGATCTATTTCGCATTGCCTGTCCGACCGCACTACTGAAACCTTGGTACTCACCAAAGACTGTAACTTCTTGGCAGCTTTGTTAGACTTATATTCCTGTAAAAAAGTTAGGGTAGCTGAGAGAAAGACCATCAATCCAATCAGGGCTGCCCCTCTATGCTCGCCAGTCAAATATGAAAGTAATGAGAGTCCAATCAATAGAAGGGAGAGTGGCGAGAAAAATAGCTTCACAAACTGAATGGGAGGCCAAATCTCCTTCTCCAAGCTAAAGCGATTTGATCCGTAAATTTGATAGTTTTTGAGAGCCTGCTCGAGGGCTAAGCCCTGACTTGATGAATTGAAGCCTGCATACAATGCCGAAATATCCGATAAAGCCAAGCCCTTGATTTCTAATGCTTGAGTGATATTTTCATTCATCATTTAGGTATTCTATGCCTTTATAAAACAACAAATGCTAATGAGTCTGGACGTTGTCTTTATCAATAATGGGGCAGAAATCAAGGTTGATAAACTAATTGAAGTCTAATTCTTTTTTGCTAGAAAAGGATCTCTCATGCCCCGTTACCGGGTCTTTGAAATGAATCTCTTTTGCTAAGAGCTGGAGTAGTTTTGAGAAATCCAAGTCATATTCCTGATAAGGCGTCAGAATTGGGTAGATCTGATCATGACGTATGGGAACCCCAAGGGCATTAAGGTGGCATCGCAATTGATGTTTCTTACCACTACCGGGAGTTAAACGATATTTAGCCCAGGGTGCATTTACTGCAATCAACTCAATGTAGGTATCTGTATTTGCTACGCCATCCACTTCTTCCATTTGCAAGAAATGTTCAGATTCTTTTATCTTACTTTCATAAGTCAGCGGCAGTTTTTTGATCAGCTCTTCTGAATACGGTGCTATGGCTTCGTATACTTTCTTGACTTCTCGGTCTCTAAACAGGTTTTGGTATTGCGCCCTCTCTTGGGGATTGATAGAAAAAATGACCAACCCTGCGGTATCGCGATCGATGCGATGAATAGGACTTAAGTCTTGAATACCTGTTTTTTTCTTTAAGCGATTGAGTAGAGTTTGATGTAGATAAAGACCGCTTGGAGTCACTGGTAAAAAATGGGGTTTATCGGCAACCAAAATATGCTCATCCTGAAAGAGGACGGCTTCTTCGAAAGGAATTTCTGGTTCACGAGCTAAGCGCCTGAAATACAGTAAATGGGTATTAGGTAGGTAAGAATTACTAGCTGCAAGTGCCCCTCCCTCCGGAGTCATGATTAGACCCTCTGCAAAACGAGATTCCCATTCAGCTAGATCGATATGAGGGAAATTACTTGTGAAAAAGTCCAGCAAAGAAGCATGGCTCTGCCCAGCAGGCAAATAGACTCTTGATGAGGAGACTCCTTCAGAATTGACTTTCATTTGCACTAGATTATCCACTCCCACCAAGCTAGGCAAGGCAATCCAAGTACACCCAAATGAAACCCTCTAAAATGGGGCAGTAGCGCCCATTAGAACTAGAAAATGAATAGACAGCATGCTTGAACTCTCCGTATTCGATCTTGGCTTATTGTTTGCCTTCGCATTATTTGCGGGATTGGTCGACTCCATTATTGGTGGCGGGGGGATGATTCAGGTTCCAGCACTGTTTGCAGCCCTACCGGGCTTTCCACCAGCCACCCTACTCTCAGTCAATAAGTTTGGCTCTATCGTGGGTACGATTGGGTCAGCTATTCAGTACAGTCGAGTTAATAAAAGCCCTTGGGGATTGGTAATCGTCTCCTCCTCCTGTGCCTTTTTTGCCTCAGTTGCAGGGGCCTACCTCGTTACTCGCCTACCAACCGAATGGCTCAGAGGCGCCCTGCCTTTTTTATTGCTAGCACTGCTGATCTTTAATATCAAATCGAGCGCCGGTCTGGTTCACGCCCCCAAGCATCATCACCATAAACAAAAAGCCATTGCCTCAGCTGGCGCCGGCATGATTGGTTTTTATGATGGCTTCCTAGGGCCTGGAGCTGGCGCCTTTTACAAACTCTTTTACACCCGTGTTTTAGGATTTGATTTTTTGCGGTCTGCAGCGCCTGCCAAGTTTCTCAATATTGCTTCCAATCTAGGTGCGCTCTGCGTATTTTTCTATCTAGGTTACTTTGACTGGAAACTCGGCTTACTCATGGCCAGCGCCAATCTGGTAGGCGGTCAAATTGGCACTAGGATTGCGATCAAGCATGGCAACTCCTTTATTCGTAAAGGCTTCTTCATTCTGGTCACCATTCTCATTATCAAAACCTTCTACGACGCCTTCTTGAAATAAATCCCTCTCAAGAAATGGATGCATAAATTAGTAGGGTATTAAAAAGCTTTGTGGATTTACGAGGATATAGAGAGTAAATTGAATCCATGAGGTTCTAATTTATTTACTATAAAAATAAGGGTGTTATGAAAATTCTATTACCAGTTGACGGCTCCAAATCTTCACTTAATGCAGCTAAGTATGTTGTGAAATTAGTAAAAGATTTGCGCAGCAAGTGCACGGTGACATTAATTAGCGTTCATGATGATATTGGCCTTGGTCATGTGAAGCAATTTGTGGCAAATAGCGTAATCGATGATTACCTCCGAGAAGTGAGTGAGAAAGAACTCAAGGGGGCCCAAAAGGTATTAGATACGGCTGGCATAAAACACAGCATGGTCATTAAGCGCGGCAATATTGTCAACGAAATTATTGCACTCGCTAATAAAGAAAAGTTTGATCTGATCGTCATGGGCTCAAAAGGTCGCAGTGGTATTGTCGATACCATGATGGGTTCTGTTGCTCAGAGAGTCAGCAATACAGCCAAGCAAGCTGTTTTATTAGTCAAGTAAGCTTAAAAAGTGCATCGCTAGATTATTTTCAATAGACCGTCTAAGTGACGGTCTTTTTTATGGATTCTTCAATGAGTATTTTGTTGCTCTTATTCGCACCGGGGATATTTGCGATCTACTGGCTTATTCGTCTACAAATATGCTTAACTAGAATTCGCTACCTAGTCGATACCTACGGCATGGATCGTCAGAAACTTCAAAAACTCAAATGCAAAGAAGTAAAAGCGCTGAGAGAGTCTATTGACCAACTCAGGCATGCAAATGATGCCTTTGGTTTAGAGAATCTAGTTAGACCTTACAGAGCATAAAAAACTTGCCGAATGAGAACTGCAAATCCTGCAACTTAAACGCTTCTTGAGAAATAGCGCCCTTTAAACCATAAGGCCACAGTAACTAAGCCAATCATGATGGGCACCTCTACTAAGGGCCCTATGACTGCTGCAAAGGCTGCTCCGGAGTTGATTCCAAATACCGCAATCGCCACAGCAATCGCCAATTCAAAGTTATTACTCGAAGCAGTAAATGAGAGCGTGCAGCAACGCTGGTAATCAATCCCCATCTTGCCAGTGACAAAGAATGTCAGTAAGAACATGATCAGAAAGAAGATGAGTAATGGAACGGCGATGGTAAGGACGTCCATCGGGAGCGTCAAAATCACCCCGCCTTTGAGGCTAAACATCACGACGATGGTAAAGAGCAAGGCAATCAGGGTGAGCTTACCAATGCGAGGTACAAACTGCTCGTGATAATGCGCTTTAGTCATGAACTTGAGCATCACCACCCTAGTCAATATTCCTGCGATACAAGGAATGCCTAAATAGATAAATACACTCTGTGCAATCTGCCCCATACCTATGCTGACACTTGATCCAACGAGTCCAAAATAAGGAGGTAAGACAGTGAGAAAGAAATAAGCATAGACACTAAAGAACAGCACCTGAAAAATGGCATTAAATGCTACCAAGCCAGCAGCATATTCAGTAGAGCCCTTGGCTAGATCATTCCAAATAATCACCATCGCAACACACGGTGCGATTCCAATCAAGATGAGGCCGGCCATATACTCTGGCTGATCAGGAACAAATGTAATCGCCAAAAAGAACATTAAAGTTGGCGCAATAATCCAGTTCATCAATAGTGAGATCAGAAAAATGCGCTTATCTTTAAATACATCTGGCAAGTCTTCGTAACGAACCTTGGCAAATGGTGGATACATCATCAATATCAAACCAATAGCAATTGGGAGATTGGTTGTTCCGACCTGAAAGAGGTTAATAAACCTTTCCACATCTGGAATAAAGTGACCCAAGGCAATGCCTAAGGCCATTGCCGCAAAGATCCAGACCGTTAAATAGCGATCTAGGAAGGAGAGTTTTTTAGTTATGCTATTCATGCTTGTATTTAGATTGATGTGTGAATCTCTTTAAGGCTCATAGAGTCAAGTTTTTCCAATGGCATTGCAGCTAAAATATCTAAACGTCTTTTAAGGCCATTCTTCACCTCATTAAAAGCCGCTTTTTTCTCTAAATCAGTACCTTGCACTTGGGATGGATCAGGGAATCCCCAATGCGCTGTCGCAGGCTGACCCGGCCAAAATGGGCACACTTCGCCAGCGGCGTTATCGCAAACTGTCACAATAAAATCCATCTTTGGAGAGTCTGGTAGAGCAAATTCATCCCAGCTCTTCGACCTCAAAAGAGTGCGGTCCATACCCAATTCTTCTGCAATGTCAGCAGCAATAGGATTAACGCTTGTGCCCGGAGTAGAGCCTGCTGAATACCCTATCAATTTACCGCTTGGGTGAGTGGATGCTAAAGCCTCACCTAAGATCGATCGAGCAGAGTTATGGGTACATAAGAAAAGGATGTTGTACTGCTTCATTGGGCTTTCACCTTCTTGATGGTTTTCGTGGTTTTGCATGGCTTACCGCCGCAGCAGTTAGCTAGCAGGAATTGACTTAGCTCTTCCACTATCCCTGGGTTTGGACGGTAGATGAGATTGCGGCTTTGACGCTCAACAGTAATCAGATTCGCTTGATAGAGCTCTTTTAGATGAAAGCTGAGGGTCGCATTGGGAATACCCAACATTTCATGGATTTGCGAGGGCAATAAACCTTGATCACCCTTTTGAACGATGAGGCGATAGACGTTTAAGCGCGATTCTTGCCCCAGCGCCATGAATGCCAAAATGGCTTCGGTATTTTTCATAATTCGACAATAATCGAACTATATTACAAATAGATGACTACGGGGCAATGAAGCCATACCTACTCATGATTTGCCGAGACTTAGGCTCTTGCAGGTATTGATAAAAATTCTTAGCGCTAGATGCGCTATTTTTGATCAAGGCCATCTTTTGCCTCAAGGGCTTATGTAAATGATCCGGTATCAATGTATAGCTAGATTGCGCTTGCACTTGGGGTGATATAGCTAAAGATAGAGCTGAAATTGCAAAATCTGCAGAGCCCGTTAAGGCAAACATGGTTGCTTGTGAAATGTTTTCTCCAAATACCAACTTAGGCTGGACTAAATCCCAAGCTCCAATGCTAATGAGATATTCTTTTGCGGCCCTGCCGTAAGGCGCGTGCTCTGGATTGGCTATAGCAATTTTCTTAGCCTCTTTGATTGCCTTAATCAAACCATCTTTATCTGTAGCAAGCTTGATTGGATGACCCTTTTTCTGCAAGAGGGCTATTCTGCCGATAGCGTAAAGACTGCCCTGATCTACTGTTAAGCCATTTTTATATAAGTCATCTATATACGCCTCATCTGCAGACATCAGCAAACCAAAGGGTGCTCCGTTTTTAACTTGCTGCCAGAGCACGCCAGATGAACCAAATACCAACCTCACCTCTTGCCCTTTATCGGCCTTATAGTTAGCAGCAATTTCTTCTAGGGCAAACTTGAGGTCTGAGGCTGCGGCTACTGTTGGTGGTGATTGCGCTAAAGAAGCAGAGGCATACAGAGCGAGCAAGGCCAAAAGAAAGTGCTTTATTGGGGTCATGTGTTTTTTCACTCCTCAAACTTGTACGCTGATATGATGCACTAAATCCAAGGATCAAAAACCTTTGCACCTGATTGACTAAAATCAGATACGTTTCTGGTGACGATAGTCATTCGACTCTCAATAGCAGAAGCTGCAATCATGGCATCTCGCTCCGATTTAGGATTGGGCACATGAAGGCTAGCGCAGCGTTGGGCAACAGCCAGATCAACTGGCAAGACTCTCTCGGAGAATGCTGGCAAGACATTGTGATTTAGCCAGCTTCTAAGTACTGCCCCCTGTTTTTTATCTCGGCGCTCAATTTGTAAAACACCGATTTCTAATTCCAATACTGTGATCGCAGAAATAAACATTAATTCTGGAAAGATTGCTTCAGCCCAAGACTGAACGCCCTGATTGATTCGACCATCAGCTGATTTCCTCAACTCAGATACAACATTGGTATCCAATAAATACATTACAAAGAATCTCCAATGGACTTGATGAGGCCTTGCACTTTCGCGGGCTCAAATTGAATTTCACCCGCACCTTTCACCCCCAAAAGATCGCACATGTTTTTTCTTTTTCCCAGGACTCGCTGGTAGTCTGAAAAAGTCATCAATACATGTGCAGGCCTACCCCGATCAGTAATAAAAACTGGGCCTGTTTCAGATGCTTTTTTAGCCCTACCAGTATCTTGATTAAACTCTCGGCTCGATAAAGTGGTGATCATTGAAGCCTCCACAAACATAGTTAATGTAGCAATGTTACTACATTATTCTTAGGGGCTCAAGATCCTCTTTGAGGAGAGATTTACCCCTTTAATTTGCGTAAAGCATCTGCCATTGCATTATTCATTGGGGGCGCAGACCTTCTATCTTCTTGCGGTCTTCTAGCTTCTGGAGTTCTTGGGGTGCCAAGTCTATTTGCCCTTTGCTCAGGTTTTGAGCCTGCCGATACTTTAGGCGCTTCATCAGAGAGTCGCATTGTTAATGCAATCCGTTTGCGTTTTTCATCTACCTCAAGCACTTTGACCTTCACAACTTGTCCCGCTTTAACTACCGTATGCGGATCTTTAACAAAAGTGTTTGCCAATGCAGAGATATGAACGAGTCCATCTTGATGGACACCAATATCAACAAAAGCACCGAAGGCTGCCACGTTGGTGACAACGCCTTCTAAGATCATGTCTGCTTTGAGGTCACTGATCTTTTCGATGCCATCTTTGAATGTCGCTGTAGTGAACTCCGGCCGTGGATCACGACCGGGCTTTTCTAACTCTTTAATGATGTCAGTAACAGTGGGAAGGCCAAATTTCTCATCAGCATACTTTTCTGGGTTAAGTCCTTTGAGTATTCCAGCATCGCCAATCACCTCTTTGACGCCTTTCTTGATATCTTTCAGAATCTTTTCTACCAAAGGGTAGGATTCTGGATGGACAGCAGATGCATCCAAAGGATCTTTGCCATTCATGATGCGCAAGAAACCAGCCGCTTGCTCAAAAGTCTTTTCGCCTAAGCGTGGCACGCTACGCAAATCTGCTCGCGTCTCAAAGGCGCCATTGCTATCTCGATAAGTCACGATACCTTCAGCAACTGTGCTACTCAAGCCTGAGACTCTTGCCAATAATGGCGCTGATGCCGTGTTCACATCAACACCTACCGCATTGACGCAATCCTCTACTACTGCCACTAATGACTTAGCTAACTGAGTCTGCATCACATCATGCTGATATTGACCCACACCGATTGACTTCGGATCAATCTTCACCAGCTCAGCTAGAGGATCTTGCAGCCTTCTAGCAATCGATACGGCTCCACGTAGAGATACATCCATGCCAGGCAATTCTTTTGAGGCGTACTCAGAGGCAGAGTAAACCGATGCTCCCGCTTCAGAGACCACAATTTTTGTTAGCTTGAGTTCGGGCTTAGCTTTGATTAAATCTTGGGCTAACTTATCAGTCTCACGCGAGGCTGTACCGTTGCCAATTGAGATCAGGTTAGCCTGATGCTTTTCTGCAAGTTTCGCAAGGGTATGCAGTGAGCCATCCCAATCATTTTTAGGTTGATGCGGGTAAATCACATCGGTATCTACCACCTTACCGGTCGCATCCACCACGGCAACTTTGACACCGGTTCTCATGCCAGGATCTAGGCCAATAGTAACCTTTGGTCCTGCAGGTGCAGCAAGCAGTAAATCCTTCAGATTACGGGCGAAGACATTAATCGCCTCAACTTCAGAGCGTTCACGCAAAGCACTCATGAGCTCAGACTCCAAGTGCATAGAGCACTTGATGCGCCATGTCCAGCGCACGGTCTCTGCGAGCCACTGATCGGCAGGGCGGCCCTCGTTTTTAATCTTGAACTGATTAGCAATGCGGGATTCGCAAGGATTATGTGGCGCATCCCATTTAGGCTTTTCTTCTTCAGTATCTAGACGCAAGTTCACCATTAGCATTTGCTCACGCCGACCCCTAAATAAAGCTAAGGCACGATGCGATGGAATTGCTGAGATGGGTTCTGAATAATCAAAGTAATCTGCGAACTTCTCACCCTCTTGCTCTTTGCCGGCAATGACTTTGGATTCCACCACGCCATGCTCCTGCAAATAGGTTCTGAGTGATTGCACCAATCCAGCATCTTCAGCAAAGCGCTCCATTAAAATCTGACGCGCACCTTCAAGGGCAGCCTTGGCATCAACTACACCAGGGTTATCACCCTGATCCGATGTAAATGCCTCTTTAAGATATTTGACCGCTTCCACTTCAGGATCTAGCATGGGATTGGCTAATAAGTCATTTGCTAGCGGCTCTAATCCAGCCTCTAAAGCAATTTGCGCCTTAGTGCGACGCTTGAGCTTATAAGGGAGATAGAGGTCTTCTAGGCGCGTCTTATCCTCGGCTAGCGTGATTGCTTTAAGTAGTTCTGGAGTCATCTTGCCCTGCTCTTCTATTGAAGCAACAATAGCCTTGCGGCGCTCTTCCAGCTCTCGTAAATAACCGAGTCGAACTTCTAGTAAACGCAACTGCGTATCGTCTAGACCGCCGGTTGCTTCTTTACGATAACGCGCAATAAAGGGAACGGTTGCGCCCTCATCCATCAGGGCGATAGCGGCAGCTACTTGAGCCGGTTTAGCAGATAACTCTTGGGCAAGGCGTTGTTCGATGGATGGCAGCATGAAATGATTAATTTACTAAGGTTTTAGGAATATTGCTACGAGGGAAAAACAAGAGCCACCCAAGGGTGACTCTTATTTAACAGCTAGATGACTTCTGAAAGTACCTTTGCGAAATTACTCGCGGGATGCCTTCTTACGGTCATGCTCTTTCAAATAACGCTTACGAATTCGTACGCTTTTAGGGGTTACTTCAACCAACTCATCATCGCTAATGAATTCAACAGCATATTCCAAAGTCAAATCGATTGGCGTCACCAAACGAACCGCCTCATCAGTACCTGAAGAACGTACGTTAGTTAATTGTTTACCTTTGATCGGATTCACAACTAAGTCGTTATCGCGACTATGAATACCAATCACCATACCTTCATAAACAGGATCGCCGTGTTTTACAAACATACGACCGCGATCTTGTAGCTTCCAAATTGCATAGGCAACTGCTTCGCCATCATCTTGACTAATCAATACACCGTTATGACGCTCGCCCAAGATGCCATCTTTAGCCGGAGCATAAGAATCAAATGTATGACTCATCAAACCGTTACCGCGAGTCATGGTCATGAAATCGCCTTGGAAGCCAATCAGGCCACGCGCAGGAATACGGTACTCAAGACGGGTACGACCTTTTCCGTCACTCACCATATCTTGCAACTCACCCTTACGCTTACCCAAGTCTTCCATTACGGAACCTTGAGTAGCATCTTCTACGTCCACTGTTAAGTTCTCGTACGGCTCCATCTTGACGCCATTCTCTTCGTGGAAGACAACGCGAGGACGGGAAACCGCCATCTCATAGCCTTCACGACGCATAGTCTCTACCAAGATGGTGAGGTGCAATTCGCCACGACCTGAAACTTCAAATACGGTGTCATCATCAGTTTCTTTTACGCGCAAAGCCATATTGGCTTTGAGCTCACGATCAAGACGCTCACGGATCTGGCGGCTAGTCACAAACTTACCTTCACGACCAGCCAATGGGCTAGTGTTCACCATGAAGTTCATGGTTAAAGTAGGCTCATCAATCTTGAGCATTGGCAATGGATCTGGTTTATCAACTGCACAAACCGTTGTACCAATCGCTAACTCTTCAATACCGTTGATTAGAGCAATATCTCCGGCAAATGCCTCGTCAACGATTTCACGCTCTAAACCTTTAAATTTCAATACTTGGTTGATACGGCCTTTAAATGGCACGCCATCAGGACCATTCATGCAGACTACTTCCATGCCTGACTTCACACGTCCACGGCTAATACGGCCAACACCAATCTTGCCGACATAGCTGTTGTAGTCGATTGAAGAAATCTGGAATTGCAAAGGACCATCTGGATCATCATCACGCACAGGGACGTATTTCAGAACAGCGTCAAACAATGGACGCATATCACCTTCACGGACATCTTCTGTAGTTCCTGCATAGCCATTCAAGCCTGATGCATAGATGATTGGGAAATCTAACTGCTCTTCCGAGGCACCTAGTTTGTCAAACAATTCAAAAGTAGCGTTAATTACATAGTCACAACGTGCGCCAGGACGATCAACCTTGTTAATCACCACAATCGGCTTCAAACCAAGAGCTAAAGCTTTCTTGGTTACAAAGCGAGTTTGTGGCATTGGGCCTTCAACCGCGTCAACCAAAAGCAAAACACCGTCAACCATGGAGAGCACACGCTCTACTTCACCACCGAAGTCGGCGTGTCCTGGTGTGTCAACAATGTTGATGTGTGTGCCGTCGTATTCCACCGCACAGTTCTTGGACAAAATAGTAATGCCACGCTCTTTTTCCAAGTCATTTGAGTCCATGACGCGTTCGGTCATTTTTTCATTTGAGCGGAATGTGCCAGATTGGCGCAAGAGTTGGTCAACCAAAGTAGTTTTACCGTGGTCAACGTGGGCGATGATGGCGATATTACGGAGTGCGCGTTTAGTCATGTGAAGCTTCTGAAGTTAAGAATATGAAATTCGGGTTAATTAAGGTTAATCAGTTAATAAGTTAATAAGTCAAAAATATTAATGGGCTGAAGAAATCAAGCGCTTGGGATGCAATACCCCAGAGCGCCAATCTCCAGTACCAATAAAATTGTGTGGAGCAGCAGTTGCGCGATAGATACGCACTAGCGCTTCTATCGAGGGTAAATTGAGTGGAACTCGTTGGCCCATCTCTAAACGTTTTGCTTGCTGCTCATCTACAGTGAGATGTGGCAGAGTTTGTAAGAGTGCGTCGACTGGTAAGATGTAACTAGAGCTATCTTGCAAGCCTTTCTGAATAGATTCAATCGTGAAAGACTGCTCTAAATTCAGGTGCCCAACTTCAGTACGGCGTAAGCCAACCAAATGTGCACCACAGCCTAATGCCTTGCCAATATCTTCTGCTATGACGCGAATGTAAGTACCTTTGCTACAGCTCACTTCTAAAGTAGCTTCAGGCCAATTGATATTAGTCCAACGGATGGCATGAATCGTAATATTTCGTGGTGCACGCTCCAACTCAACACCAGCACGAGCATATTCATATAAAGGTTTACCATCGCGCTTGAGCGCAGAATACATTGGTGGAACCTGACTGATGGGGCCGGTAAACGCTGGTAGCAATGACTCTAGCGCTAACTTCAAGGCAATTTCATCAGCGAACACTGGTAGCGGTAACTCTTCAATCACCAAGCCTTCAGCATCGCCAGTATCGGTACGCTGACCAAATTTCACCTGAGCGATGTAAGTCTTATCAGCTTCCAATAAATCCTGAGAGTACTTAGTTGCTTCACCCAAACAAATGGGTAGCAAGCCTGTAGCCATTGGATCCAAAGTACCTGTGTGCCCAGCTTTTTCTGCATTGAACGCACGCTTCACGGCCGTGACCGCACCTTGCGAGCTCATGCCAGCAGGTTTATCAAGCAAGACAACGCCGTCGATACGTACAGACATGGCTATTTACGCGTTCTCGTCTTTGCGATCACTATCGACCGCTTGATCAATTAAGCGAGACATCTCGATGCCATGCTCAACAGAACTGTCGTAATGAAAATGCAGGGTTGGCACGGTATGAATATGCAAACGCTTAAACAATAAAGAGTGCAAGTAACCCGCTTTATCCTGGAGCGCCTTCAATGCTACTTCAGGCTCAGCGCCTAAAACAGTAAAGAAGACTTTTGCGTGCGCTAAATCTGGCGTAAGTTCAATGCTTTGTAAAGTAATCAAACCTAGGCTCGGGCTACGCAATTCACGAGGAATCAGCTCGGCCAGGTCTCGCTGAATTTGATCCGCGAGACGCTGGTTACGATGAGGGCTAGTTTTATGCATGTACTCGGTAGTTCTTAGAGTGTTCTAGCAACTTCAGTCACTTCGAATACTTCCAGTTGATCGCCCTCTTTGATGTCGTTGTAGCCTTTTAATGACAAGCCACACTCAACACCAGCACGAACTTCTTTTGCATCATCTTTAAAGCGCTTGAGAGAATCCAACTCGCCACTCCAGATCACGACGTTTTCACGCAAGAGACGAACGCTAGAGTTACGCTTGACAACACCATCTAACACCAAGCAACCTGCAATTGCGCCAACTTTAGATACCAAGAAGACTTGGCGAATCTCCACCATACCGGTGATTTCTTCTTTCTTATCTGGTGTCAACATGCCACTCAAGGCTGCTTTCACTTCATCAACCGCGTCATAAATAATGTTGTGATAACGAATATCCACACCATTATTCTCAGCCAACTTACGCGCTGCACCATCCGCACGAGAGTTAAAGCCAATAATGACCGCCTTAGAAGCAACTGCTAAGTTCACGTCAGTCTCAGTAATGCCACCCACTGCTGCGTGAACAATTTGAACCTTCACCTCTGCAGTAGAGAGCTTTTGCAATGACTGTGACAATGCCTCTTGAGAGCCTTGTACGTCCGCCTTAATGATCAGTGGCAATAACTTCGCTTCGATCGCACCCTCTTCCATGTTTTCCATCATGGTTTCGAGTTTGAATGCTTGTTGTTTAGCCAACTTCACATCACGGAACTTGCCTTGACGGAAGAGTGCGATCTCACGTGCTTTACGCTCGTCAGGAACCACTTGCACTGATTCACCAGCTGCAGGTACTTCAGATAAACCTTGAATCTCTACAGGGATAGATGGGCCAGCCTCATTACATGGCTTACCGTTCTCATCCAACATCGCACGAACACGACCGTAAGTTGAACCGGCTAGCAACATATCGCCACGCTTCAGTGTTCCAGATTGAACAAGAACAGTAGCAACTGGGCCACGCCCTTTATCCAAGCGTGCCTCAATCACTAGGCCTTGAGCTGGAGCCTCTTTAGCTGCTTTGAGTTCCAAAATCTCTGCCTGCAAGAGTACGTTCTCAAGCAATGCATCGATGCCGTCACCAGTCTTGGCAGAAACGCCAATAAATGGCACATCGCCACCGTATTCTTCAGGAACTACTTGCTCAGCAACCAATTCAGTTTTGACACGCTCTAAATTGGCTTCAGGTTTATCAGTCTTATTGATTGCCACAACGATTGGAACACCCGCTGCTTGAGCATGGTGAATCGCCTCTCTGGTTTGTGGCATCACACCATCATCCGCAGCAACTACCAAGATCACGATATCCGTTGCCTTAGCACCGCGAGCACGCATGGCCGTAAAGGCTTCGTGACCCGGGGTATCAAGGAAGGTAATCATGCCACGTGGAGTTTCAACGTGATAGGCGCCAATGTGCTGAGTAATACCACCCGCTTCGCCGGTAGCAACCTTAGCCGCACGAATCTTATCGAGCAAAGATGTTTTACCGTGGTCAACGTGACCCATTACCGTGACTACTGGTGGACGCGGTAATAATTCCGCATCGTGACCAGCAATACCCAAATCTAAATCAGGATCCTCTAACTTGGCAGCATGAGCAGTGTGTCCCATTTCCTCGACGATGATCATGGCCGTATCTTGATCCAAGATCTGGTTGATCGTGACCATCTGACCCATACCCATCAAGAGCTTAATTACTTCTGCACTCTTCACGGCCATGGCGTGAGCTAACTCAGCAACGGTAATGGTTTCGGGAACATTGACATCACGCACAATCGCTTCGGTAGGTACCTGGAAATTGGTATCGGTATTGGCTTCAGCAATTTGACGTTGCTTTCTTCTGCCGCCACCTGAACGCCAACCACCTACACCACCAGAGCTATCACCACGAGTCTTGAGACCACCCGGTTTCTTGGCACCTTCTTCTTGCCAAGTGGATGAAGTCTCTGCGGACTTAATAGTTTTACCACCAACTTTAGCAGCTGCTTTTTTCTTATCATCAGCACCTTCAACCTTGGCAGGTTTATGCAAAGTGCCTTTTTTAGCTTCTTCAGCAGCAATTTCACTTGGTGCTTTGAGAACACGTGCAGGTGCGCTCATCATGTCGCGAATCGCTAAGGCTTCAGCTTCAGCAGCAGCACGACGTTTTGTAATATCCGCTAACTGCGCCTTATTGGCATCAGCAATATCTTTAGCAGCCTTGTCAGCTTGCGCTTTCTTTTCTGCAGCTTTTGCTACTGCAGTATCGCCATCTGATTTAGCAGATTTCTCAATTACTGGCTCAACTGCACTTGCAGCCGCTGCTGCATCAGCCTCTTTTTGACGAGCCTCTTCAGCCGCTTTCATTTCAGCTTCTTGACGAGCCAATAATTCCGCTTGACGAGTAACTTCAGCCGCACGTTTTTCTAACTCTTCGGCAGAAAGGATTGGCTTAGCAGATTCTGCAGGAGCAACTTCCTTAGCCGCTGGAGCTGGAGTCTCTTCAGGAGCTTTATCCCCCGCTTTAACTAGCACGCGCTTTTTACGAACCTCAACTTGAACGGTGCGAGTACGCCCAGCAGAGTCTGCCTGACGAATCTCCGAGTTTTCGCGCTTGATTAAAGTAATCTTTTTACGACTACCTGTATCTGCACTGCCATGCTCTTTTTGCAAATGCTCAAGCAGGACAGTCTTATCCTTTTCGGTAATGCTGTCGTCCTCAGAACCTTTTTCAATACCGGCCGCCTTCAATTGCTCCAGGAGGTCTGGCGCGGTACGTTTTAATTCTTTAGCGAGTACTTTTACTGTTGTTGCCATGCACTACTTCCTCTCATGAAGTAAACCAATGTTCGCGCGCTTTCATGATGAGCGTTTTCGCGGTTTCTTCGTCAATTTGTGTCGCCTCAACTAGCTCATCAACAGCCAGTTCAGCTAAGTCGTCACGGGTATGAACTTGATTGTCAGCAAGCTTTGCAACCAATTCAGTCGTCATTCCCTCAAGGGAACGTAAATCTTGTGAGACTTCGCCAACACGCTCTTCTTTGGCCAATTCCATAGTCAAGAGAGAGTCACGTGCACGAGTACGCAACTCGTTTACGGTGTCTTCGTCAAAAGAATCGATTTCTAACATTTCAGAAAGAGGTACATAAGCAACTTCTTCCAATGTGTTGAAACCTTCTTCAATCAAAATGTCAGCCACTTCTTGGTCAACGTCCAATTTATCCATGAATAATTGACGTACAGAAGCAGCTTCTTTTTCAGTTTTCTCAGCAGACTCTTCTGGAGTCATGATGTTGATCTGCCAACCAGTCAATTCGCTAGCCAAGCGAACGTTCTGTCCGCTACGACCAATCGCAATTGCCAAGTTCTCTTCATCAACCACCACATCCATGGCGTGACGCTCTTCATCAACCACGATAGAAGATACTTGCGCTGGAGCCAAGGCACCAATCACAAACTGTGCTGGATCTTCAGACCACAACACAATATCCACTGCCTCGCCAGCCACTTCGTTACGTACCGCAGTAACGCGTGTGCCACGAACGCCAACGCATGTACCGATTGGGTCGATGCGCTTGTCATAAGTAATCACAGCAATTTTTGCGCGGATACCAGGATCGCGGGCTGCGCCCTTAATTTCCAACAAGCCTTGCTCCATCTCTGGAACTTCATTCTCAAACAGCTTGATCAAGAAATCTGGGCAAGTACGTGAGAGCTCAATCTGTGGGCCACGGGCTTCACGATCCACTTTAAGGATGTAAGCACGCACACGGTCACCAGAACGCAAGTTCTCTTTAGGAATCATTTGATCGCGACGCAGCAAGGCTTCAACGCGACCAGACTCAATAATCAAACCATTCTTGTCAGCACGCTTCACGGTACCGGTCATGACTTTTTCGCCACGCTCAAGGTAGTCGTTCAGGATTTGCTCGCGCTCAGCATCACGAATGCGTTGCAAGATCACCTGCTTGGCTGCTTGTGCGCCGATACGGCCAAAGGCCAAGGATTCAATTTGCTCTTCGATGTGCTCGCCAACTTCCATGTCCGGAAATTGCTCAAGCGCTTCGAAATGCAGAATTTCTTTATCTGGCTCTTGGAGACCAGCTTCATCAGGAACAACCAACCAACGACGAAAGGTTTCGTATTCACCAGACTCGCGATCAATCGATACACGAATATCTACATCTTCTGTCGGATAACGTTTCTTAGTAGCTGATGCCAACGCCATTTCTAGCGCCTCAAACACAATCGCTTGATCTACGTTCTTTTCACGCGCTAAGGCGTCTGCCAACATGAGAACTTCTCGGCTCATGACTTTCTTCCTTTGAAATCAATAACAGGGACCAACCGAGTCTTATCGACCTCGGCTAAAGAAAACTCCAATTGAGACTCAGCGCCATCAGCGCCTTCGAACAACAAACCAAATTTCGCATCAGGTGAATCCAACTCACCACTCAGCAAACCTTGCAACACACCACGAAACTTCTTGCGATCGCCAGCGGCAACTCGCAATTTCAAATCCACTTCCATTCCGGAGAAGCGCTCGTAATCAGCCGCTGACTTCACAGGGCGATCTAGACCAGGAGAAGAAATCTCAAGACGCTCAAAAGGAATGTTTTCTACTGGCAGGGTATAGCTCAGCTGATGACTTACCTTTTCGCAATCCTGGACATTAATCAAGCGCTCGTAATCCGGGTTTTCAATCGTGACGCGCAGCAAACCTCCGGCTTCACGCTCGATATCGACTAGCGTGTACCCTAGGTTTTCTACTTCTGCAGAAATAATCCGCTGATCTCTCACGAACACCCTTCAATCCAAAATGGCAAAAAAAAATGGGCTTCAAAGCCCATATTCTCGAAATTCAGAACAGGCCGACTTACGTTGATCGCAACATCAGTCGGTAACAACTCAAAACAGCAGCAATATGCCGTAAGATCAAAATTATAGCCGATTTAGAGGAAAACTCATCAAAATCAGAAGCTTTCGCTTGGATTTCGCGGTTTTCTAGGGCCTTTATTGAAGGGTTTGCGCCCTTTTGGAGCTCCCCGTTTAGGGCCATTACCTGGGCTTTGGGGGCTTGCTGTTACAAAAGCAGATTGTCCGTGATGAACTTTCTTGGCTTTATTGCGGTTCTGGCCTTGAGCTCCCTGGCCAGCACCTTGACCGCCCTGACCACCTGCGCCTGGACGCCCACCCTGGGTACGACCGCGGAAAGGACCGCGCCCCTCGCTCGAACCACCACCGCCGGGTTTACCACCCCGACCTTGGTGAGTAAGAGCGCCATGACCACTAGCCTGGGTTAAAGCATCCCGTGAACCCCAATAAGAAACCGAGGTTTGCATTGGATCTGGCTGAAAGTCCCCGCTGGAAGCAGGATTGCGGTCTCGTCCATGAGACCCAGAAGCTGGGCCACGACCCTTATCTTGGGGTTGGGGCATTTTTAAGCCAGCAAACTTCATTAAGTTATAAATACCGCCGGCCTCAATCTCTTCCCACTTGCCCCGTCTCAAACGTGGAGGCAACAAGAAAATGCCGTAACGCGTACGAATCAAACGAGAGACGACATGCCCGACTGCTTCAAACATGCGGCGCACCTCACGGTTACGACCTTCCGTCAAAGCAACGTGATACCAACGGTTTGCACCTTCCCCGCCCCCCATAGAAAGACGTAAGAATTTAGCTTGGCCGTCATCTAAAGTAATGCCGCTCTTTAATTGAGCCGTGTTTTCTTGGCTCAGATCGCCCAAGATACGGACAGCGTATTCGCGCTCAACACCGTAACGGGGATGCATTAAACGATTAGCCAGCTCGCCTGAAGTCGTAAATAGCAACAGGCCTTCAGTATTAAAGTCCAGACGCCCTACTGCAATCCAACGTCCTTGACGTGGCTTTGGCAAACGATCAAATACCGTTGGACGACCCTCTGGATCGGACTGACTCACGATTTCGCCGGAAGGCTTGTGATACATGATCACGCGTGGTGGCTTAGTCTGAATCTTGCGATGCACCGGCTTACCATTGATACGTACTTGATCGGTTGGCCCAATGCGCTGACCGATATGGGCTGGCAATCCATTCACGGATACGCGCCCTTGAATAATCAAGTCCTCCATATCCCGACGTGAGCCCATACCGACATCAGCCAATACCTTGTGCAACTTGACAGTATCTTCGTCGTCAGCTTCGTCATCCAAACCATCTAAGTCTGACCAAACTTCATCACGCAAGCTGAGCGGCAAATCATCGATGTTGGCAAATTGCAAACTACTCATCTCATCATCGCTAGGTGTATCAGCATCTTCGTCATGACGCACACGTTGTGCGCGACGCTCTGCACCAGTTTGATGAGAAATCTCATTCTCATTCACACCATCTGGATTCTTAACCTCAACTACTTCAGGCGCATCTAATGCAGCATCAAATTCTCCAGAGACCACTGAAGCGAATAAGGCTTCACTCTCTGCTGCATTCGGTGCCAGCTTGGCAGCTGGTGGGTTAGCACCATCGCCCTCGCGACGAGGCCTATCCTTGTTAAATGGACGTTTCTTATTAAATGGCTTGCCTGCGCCTGCACCCTGACGGCGTGGACGACGTTGACCGCCTTCGCGCCCTTCGCCTTTTGCTCCCTCTGAATGATTGGGTGCAAACTCAGAGCTAGTTGAGTTATCCGATGTAGGTTTAATCGGAGATGAATCGTTTTCGTTATGACTTGTCATTAATAATTATTTTTGTTCGTCTGATTTTTCTTCAGACTCTGGAGTAACTTCTTCTACTACTTCACTTATTTCTTCGCTGATGGATTCTTCGTTTACTAACGCATCCTCTGTTGACTGAATGATGGGCTGACCGTGTTCGTCTAACTCGATGACTGTCTCTACAGTTGCAGTAGGGTCAAACTCCATTACCGCCTGACCCAATTGCGCAGCTGCGGCCATCGGTGCAGCATCTTCTAGCATTGGCAAGCTTTGTAAATTAGCCAGACTCAAGTCATCTAAAAATTGTTTGGTGGTGGCATATAAACCTGGGCGACCGATAGTCTCTTTATGGCCAATCACCTCAACCCAACCCCGATCTTCTAGCTGCTTCATCACATTGCTACTGACTGCAACGCCACGAATCTCTTCGATCTCACCACGGGTAACTGGTTGACGATAGGCAATAATTGCCAAGGTCTCCATTACCGCGCGTGAATACTTTGGCGGCTTTTCTGGAGTCAATCGATCAAGATATTCACGCATCGCTAAGCGGCTCTGAAAGCGCCAGCCTGTTGCAATGTGGACTAACTCCATGCCCTTGTCTTCCCAAGATTTTTGAAGCTCCAAAAGAGCATCATCCATTTCGCCAGCGGCAATATCTTCGACAAATAAGCGCGTCAGATCGGCAACTGTGAGTGGTTCTTGCGCGCACAAGAGGGCTGTTTCAATTACGCGTTTATTGTGATCATCCATAAAATTCGGGCTATCAGGTAAGGACCTGATGAGACTATAAAAATGTATTTCAGTAATGGGTTGGTAGTTTTCTGGTGGCGCTATTTAGCTACAACAGGCAGTTGATCTCTGTAAATACACACTGGAGAACTACCCGCGCTGAAACGAAGTCTTTTTCGCTCACCTTGAACCCATTATAAGGGAGGCTCAATACAATAGCTATATGCACGAAATTACAGCCCTACCCCCTCTTTTATCCCCCGAGGCCGACACAAGACGTCGTTTTCTGGGCTTAGGCCTAGGTTTAGGAGCTCTCATTGGGGGTTCAAGCCTGAGCGGGTGCAGCCTAATGAGTAGTCGCAAGCCCGTCATTGGCCTTGTCTTAGGGGCAGGTGCCGCCCGAGGTTTTGCCCACGTGGGCGTCATTAAGGCATTAGAGGCACAAGGTATTCGGCCCGATATCGTGGTCGGCAGTAGTGCCGGAAGCGTGATTGCAGCATTACTTGCCTCAGGCGCCACCGGTAATGATCTCAATCGACTCGCCTTAACTCTTGATGAGGCAACTATTGCCGACTGGGGCCTGCCTTTTGCGGGAAGGTTCGGAGGCCTGATTAAAGGGGATGCCCTTCAAAACATGGTGAATCGTGAAGTACAAAATAAGTCTATCGAGCAAATGCGCATACCCCTAGGAATTGTGGCGACTGAACTGCAATCAGGTAAAGGTACTTTGTTTCGCTCTGGCAATACAGGGCTAGCGGTACGCGCCTCCTGCAGTGTTCCAGGCGTATTCCAGCCCGCAGTCATCAGCGGCAAAGAATATGTTGACGGCGGCTTGGTTGCTCCAGTACCAGTAAGTTATGCCAGGCAGATGGGTGCAACACTGGTGATTGCGGTCAACATCTCATCAGAGCCTATTCATCAAGATGCCAGCGGAACCTTTGGCGTTATGCAACAAACCATCTCTATCATGCAGCGAAGTATTAATCAGCATGAGCTTAAGAGCGCAGATATTGTGATTACGCCCCACCTCAAGCAAATGAGTAGCGGCGACTTCAAATCCAGAAATGCCGCCATCCTAGCTGGTGAAGTTGCTGCACAGGAGCAAATGGCGCTGATTAGGGAAAAGTTGAAGTAGCAGCACCTCTCCACATCCCCATTTCATAAGCATGGTAAATTTCCATATATCTGATTGTAACTACAATTAGATATATGGAAATTACCTATGATGATCTTAAAACAAAAGGAATTTAATAGAGCGCAACCTCTCATTTGAAGATGTTATCGAATTTGATTTTGAGAGTGCGAGACTGTCTATAGATGAACGAAGAGACTATGGGGAAATCAGAATACGAGCAATCGGTTTTTTGCGATGTCGATTGCACACATTAGTCTTTACTGAGACCGAAAAGGGAATACGAGTCATTAGCTTTAGAAAAGCAAATAAACGGGAGCTCACTGAATATGAAAAACAAATCCAAAATTAATGACGAAAACTTCGAGTGGTCAGCTGAAGAACTTAGTAAGTCAAAAACATTTAAAGACTTACCAGAGTCACTGCAAGCTAAATTAGCCCCCCGAAAGCTGAGAGGGGCTCAAGTTCTGCCAACAAAAGTCTCAACAACTATTCGCTTATCCAGCGATGTAGTCGAGGCATTTAAAGCATCGGGATCAGGATGGCAAACTAAGATTGATTTAGCGCTAAAAGAATGGCTAAGGGAGCATACACTCGCTTAGCTAAATACAAATTAAAGGCTACGAGATTTGCGCTTGAGTTTATTCACTTCATTCAACAACTCTCTACGCTCTGCGTCACCCAGGTTGTCACTGCCGTCTAAGCGGCGAGCGCCATCAAAGCGCTTATCCCAGTAAAGACTGCCAAGGTCGTCTACACGCACACTGGTACCTTTAGATGGGGAGTGAATGAATTTATTGTCGCCAACATAAATGCCGACATGAGAGAAAGTTAAACGCATGGTGTTGAAGAACACTAAATCACCAGGTTGCAATTCTTCACGAGTAATCGGTTTGCCCACTCGGCTCATTTGAGTAGATTTGCGTGGCAATAAAAAACCCAGCTTATCTTTAAAAACATAGCCAACAAAACTACTGCCGTCCAAACCAGATTGCGGTAACTCTGCATCCCAGCGATAACGTACGCCAATCACTTCCATAGCGCGATTAATTAATTCATCTGATTTACCGGTAACGGAGTCTGCCAAACGATCTGACACACGAGCAAAGTAAGACTTACCCGCCTGAAACATGGTTTCTTTGGGAGTCTCTTTAGCAACTTCTGCAGGCAGATCTTTTGCAGCATCAGCAACAGCATCCGCAGCCCGTGCAGGATTGGCAGCCAAGGTGATTGCAATCAGCACAGCGATTGTTAGGAGGTCTTTTTTAAGGGACATTTCTCTATTCTAACAAAAAAGGCCTCTGTCACCAAATGCTAGCTCAAGAGCTAACTTATTGTTTTCAATAGAATATTTACCATTATGGGGCGTAAATGCACCAATATAGCGCCTTAGGGGGTCTATTTCAGGGAAGTCTTAGGTCAGTTCAGCGGCCGCAAACAACTCTTGGGTATAGCTCTGACGTGGGTGCTTAATGAGAGTCTCAGTATCACCAAACTCCACAACCCTTCCCCCTTTGAGCACCATCACCTCGTGCGACATCGCCCGAATGACCGCCAGATCATGGCTAATTATCAAATAGGCTAAGTTGTATTTTTTCTGGAGCTCAGTTAGCAAGGCGAGCACCTGTTTTTGAATCGATACATCCAATGCCGAAGTTGGCTCATCCAATACCAAGATCTGCGGCTTCAGAATCAAAGCACGAGCGATCGCAATGCGCTGCCTCTGGCCACCCGAGAATTCATGGGGATAACGCGTGAGAGCAGAACGATCAATTCCCACCTCTCGCAAAATATCCAGGACGCGGGACTCACGATCCGCTGCAGACAAATTCGGAAAGTGCACATCCAAACCCTCTGAAACAATTTGCATCACATTCATACGCGGAGAAAGTGAGCCAAACGGATCTTGAAAAATGACCTGCAAACTTGAGCGCATGGCTCGGCGCTCTAATGGTTTTAACTTCTGCCAATCCTGACCAAGCACATCTACTGCGCCCGTGATCTCAGCCGCAGAATCACCCAATAAACCTAAAACCGCCATACCTAAGGTGGTCTTACCTGAACCAGACTCACCAATTACGCCGATAGTTTGCCCCTGCTTTAGCTCAAAGCCAACCTTACGCAACACTTGATGACGTGGAGCTTTTCTAAACCAAGAGCTAGACTCTGTACCCGGATAAGAGACAGATAAGTTCTCTGTCTTTAATAAGACGGGTGCCAAAGGCATTACTGGCGCTAAATCCCGCACCGGAACACTGTTGACTAAGGCTTTTGTATACGCGTTATCTGGATGCACAAAGACTTGCTTTGTAGTCCCGACCTCCATCAGATTGCCCTGATTGAGAACGGCAACGCGCTGAGCAAAATGCTTAACCAAGTTGAGATCATGTGTAATCAACAGGATTGCCATGCCACCATGATCTTTAGACTCTTCTTGCAATTCTTTGAGTAAATCCAAAATCTGCAAACGCAAGCTTACGTCTAGAGCGGTAGTAGGCTCATCCGCAATAAGTAATCTTGGCTTACACGCTAAGGCCATGGCAATCATGGCGCGTTGACGTTGTCCACCAGATAATTGGTGTGGATAGGAGTGGAAGCGCTTCTCTGGCTCAGGAATGCCAGTTTTCTTGAGCAGCTCAATTGCAGCAGACATTCCGTCGGCCTGGGAGATCAATGGCTCATCAATCTGCACTGCCTCAACAATCTGATTGCCGATAGTGAATAAAGGGTTGAGTGCAGTCATCGGTTCCTGAAACACCATCGCAATCTCACGACCCCGAATCTCACGAATAGCTTGTATGGGTAAATCCAGCAAATTCACTGAAGGATTACCAGCATCTGCACTCTTGCCACCCCACAAAATTCGGCCGGATGTTTTTGCACCCTCAGGCTCAAGACGCAGAGGCGCTAGGGCAGTCAGCGTCTTGCCTGAACCAGACTCTCCAACTAGGGCAACGCGCTCACCCACACCAATCTCTAGATCCAGATGGTTGACGGCAAATTTTTCACGCCGTCCCGAACCAAACGAAATTGAGAAATCTTCATAGCGCAGTAAAGGAATTACTGGTTTATTTAAATTAGTCTTGTCACTCATGAGCGACCCCCACTCATAGCGCCTGACTTACGAGAATCAAAGGCATCCCGCAAGGCCTCGCCCATAAAAGTGAGCAGAAGTAAGGTGGCCACCAAAACAACGAAGGTCGATAGTGAAATCCACCACGCATCTAAATTACTTTTACCTTGGGAGAGCAATTCACCAAGACTAGGTGTTCCTGGTGGCACACCTAAACCCAGGAAATCTAAACTGGTGAGCGACAAGATCGCCGCACTCATTCTGAAGGGAAGGAAGGTAATAACAGGAGTCAGACTGTTGGGCAGAATATGACGGCGCATAATTTGTAGATTCGTTAAGCCCAATGCTCGGGCTGCACGAACGTACTCTAGCGCGCGATTACGAAAAAACTCTGCGCGCACATAATCAGACAAACCCATCCAACCAAATGCTGCCAGCAGAATAATCAAGAGCCAAATACTCGGGTTAAAGATAGAGGCAAAGATGATAAGTAGATATAACTCTGGCATCGCCGACCAAATCTCAATCAAGCGTTGAGAAACCAGATCAAACTTGCCACCAAAGAATCCCATTAAAGAACCGGTGATGATGCCTACGCTGACACCAACAATGGTGAGCGCTAAGCCAAACAAAATCGACAGGCGAAAACCATAAATTAAACGCGATAAGACATCGCGCCCACGATCATCAGTGCCTAACCAGTTATCAAACGATGGTGGTGCAGGATTAGGTGCTTTTGAGAAGTAATTGAGCGTCTCATAGCTGTAAGGAATGGGTGGGTAAATTACCCAATTACCATTGCTGGTGATGTTGTGACGAATATCCGGATCTAAAAAATCGGTTGGGGTCGCAAAGTCACCGCCAAAGACTCGCTCAGGTTGTGACTTCACAATTGGGAAATAGAATTTCCCTTCGTAGCGCACTATCCAAGGTTTGTCATTCGCAATCAGCTCAGCACCCATGGAGAGACCAAAGAGGATCATGAAAATCCAAAGACTGGCATAACCCATGCGACTATTTTTAAAACGATGCCAGCGACTCATGAGCCGCCTCCCGCACCAAACTGGATGCGTGGATCAATGTAGACATAGCAAAGATCCGAAATCAACTTTGTAAACAAACCAATCAGCGTGAAAAGATAAAGTGTTCCGAAAACTACTGGGTAGTCACGTCGCATCACAGACTCGTAAGAAAGTAAACCGAGCCCATCTAAAGAAAATAGGGTTTCAATCAGTAGCGAGCCTGTAAAGAAGGCGCCAATAAATGCCGCCGGAAATCCAGTTACTAAAGGAAGGAGCGCATTGCGGAACACATGCTTCCACAGCACTTGTTTTTCGGTGAGGCCTTTAGCTCTCGCAGTCAATACATACTGTTTGCGAATCTCTTCTAAAAAGGAGTTTTTCGTCAGCATGGTAATCACGGCAAAGCTACCTAAAACAGAAGCGGTGATCGGCAAAACCAAATGCCATAAATAATCCATTACCTTACCCATCATGCTGAGTTCACTCCAGTTATCTGAAGTCAGTCCGCGTAGTGGAAAGATTTGTAAAAAACTGCCGCCGCCAAAAAGGACAAGGAGGAGTACCCCCAATACAAATCCTGGAATGGCATAGCCGACCAAGATGAAGCTGCTAGTAACTGCATCAAAGCGAGAGCCATCGCGCACTGCTTTCGCAATACCCAGTGGAATCGAAACCAAATACGTGATGAAGAAGGTCCACAAACCAATACTGATCGATACGGGTAACTTAGAAATTACTAAGCCCCAGACGCTTTCGTGCTGGTAATAGCTTTGACCTAAATCGAATCTGGCAAAACGCCCCAACATCATGAAATAACGCTCTACTGGCGGCTTATCAAATCCATAGAGCGCTTTAACCTCTTCCAAGCGTTGCGCATCAACACCTTGACGCCCGCGATAGGTTGCTCCAGCACCGGATGACTCTGATCCACCAGTTGCTCCAGCACCCTTGCCTTTTAATTCCAAGACCATCTGCTCTACTGGGCCGCCGGGTACAAATTGCACGACTGCAAAGGTCAAGGTCAGTACGCCCAATAAGGTAGGGATCATTAACAGTAGGCGTTTAAAGATATAGGCGCGCATTTGACCTTGCATTATTTAGCCTCCTCTTTCCACCAGTTTTGGATAATCCAAGGCTCCGCTGAGTAGTACAAGGGAGGTTCTGGATAGCGCATCTCTTTGCGATAGGCAACACGGTGCGTTGGGTTGTACCACTGTGGAATGATGTAATAACTATTCCAGAGCACGCGATCTAAGGCTCTCGTAGCGGCACGTAACTCCTCGCGATTTTGTGCTTTAGTAATTTCCTGAATCAAGGCATCCACTACTGGTGACTGAATGCCAATGACATTATCTGACCCTTTTTCTTTGGCAGCCTGACTACCAAAGCGATCCCATAATTCATTCCCAGGATTTTGTGAATCTGGGAAACGAACTGTTGTCATATCAAAATCAAATTCATTCATCCGCTTTTGATGAAGGGCAAAGTCACTAGTTCGAATATCCACCTGAACTCCCAACTTCTCTAGATTGCGAACATAAGCCGAAATTACCCTCAGAAAGAATCCGCCATCTTCCACCATCTCAAAACGAAATAGCTCTCCCTTTTCATTGCGCAATGCGCCATCGCGATACTGCCAGCCAGCATGCATCAGTAGTTCGCGGGCTTTCTTTAAATTCTGACGTAGGCTGTCTGGTGACTTGGTGGAGGGGGCTGGGGGCATTGAATCAAATACCGCATCAGGCACCCATTGTGGATACTTTGTTTTTAATGGTCTTAGCAGCTTTAGCTCTGCTTCAGTGGGCTTACGCGGTCCATCAAAATTCGCACTCAAATCGCTATTCTGAAAGTAGCTATTGATACGACTGTATTGATCATAAAAAATTTGGCGATTGAGCCATTCAAAATCTAAGGCGTAACCCAAAGCTTCACGTACTCGAGCATCCTTAAAGATGGGGCGACGAAGGTTCATTGCAAAACCCTGCATCCCTGCCCCATTGTGATTGAGGAATGCCTTCCTCAGTAGGGTGCCGTTATCAAACTTGGAGCCCACATAACCCTTAGCCCAGATCTTGGCGCGGTATTCAACGATAGCGTCGAACTCCCCGGCTTTGAAGGCCTCTAGACGAACAGCATCATCACTGTAGAGTTTGTAAAGCACGCGCTCAAAGTTATAAAAACCAACGCGGACATTTAAAGGCTTACTTAATTGATCGGCCCAATATTGCGGGTTTCGCTTATAGACAATGGATTTACCAGCTTTAAAGGATTCAATGAGATAAGGCCCACTACCCAATGGTGCTTCAAATGCAATCTTCTCAAAAGGAATGATCGTGCCGTCCGGCTTCTTTCCCCAGTTACGAGAAAAGATAGGGAGCGTTCCCGCCAAAATAGGCAATTCTGTATTGTTGTTTTTGAAATCAAAACGCACTGCTCGATCTGATAACACAACCGCTTCTTTGATATCTGCGAAGGTGGTTCTATAGCGTGGATGCGCTTTACCACTCATTAATACATCAAAGCTATGTTTCACATCTGCAGCTAAGACTGGGCTACCATCAGAAAACTTGGCTTCAGGACGAATACGAAACGTTACCGACTTATGGTCTTGGGCAACAGCAATATCTTCAGCAAGCAAACCATAAATGCTGGATACCTCATCAGCACTTCCCTCGGCCAAAGATTCAAACATCAATTCAATTCCGGGCGCCGTTACACCTCGCAGAGTAAAAGGATTGAACTTATCAAAACTGGTTCTTTGCCCTGGGTTAGGTAAAGTGAGGGTACCTCCCCTAGGGGCATGAGGATTCACGTAATCAAAATGGGCAAATCCTTCAGCATATTTAGGCTTGCCATACTGGGAAATCCCTTGGGCTGCCTGCGCTACATTGGCCCCAAGCCCCACTAGCATGGCTAGCAGCAAGAAATGGGCTATTTGGCGAATGGGGTTTAGGGTGGGCATATATGCAACAATTGTAGATAGCTAATCATATTTGAAGTAAAGGAAACAACATGGGCTTTCTCTCCGGCAAAAAAATCCTGATTACAGGACTTCTCTCTAACCGCTCTATTGCCTACGGTATTGCCAAGGCATGCCACCGCGAAGGGGCTGAACTGGCCTTTACCTACGTTGGCGAGCGCTTCAAAGACCGCATTGTCGATTTCGCTAAAGAATTCAATACCGAACTGATTTTTGACTGCGACGTTGGCAGCGATGAGCAGATTTCCGCCCTTTTTAAGGATTTGGCTAAGACTTGGCCGCAGTTTGATGGCTTTGTCCATGCGATTGGCTTTGCACCGCGTGAAGCGATTGCTGGAGACTTTTTAGAAGGTCTTTCTCGCGAAGGCTTCAAAATCGCTCATGACATCTCGGCTTACAGCTTTCCGGCGATGGCAAAAGAAGCTTTGCCTATGTTGCGCGACAAATCTTCCTTGTTGACACTAACTTACCTCGGCAGCTTACGTAACGTTCCCAACTACAACACCATGGGACTTGCTAAGGCCTCACTTGAAGCCTCGGTACGCTACATCGCTGGCTCAGTTGGACCCAAAGGCATTCGCGCCAATGGAATCTCTGCTGGCCCGATTAAAACTTTGGCCGCTGCTGGCATTAAAGGGTTCGGCAAGATTTTGGAGGCAGTTGAACAGACTGCCCCCATGCGTCGCAATGTCACGATTGATGATGTTGGAAATACCGCCGCTTTCCTATTGTCTGATTTAGCAAACGGCATCACCGCTGAAATCATTTATGTCGATAACGGCTTTAGCCAAGTAGTTGGCGGCATGGAAGAAGTTTGAGCGTTCCATTAAGCGAGGCCCTGAAATTTTGGGCCAAGCTGGGCTTTATTAGTTTTGGTGGGCCCGCTGGACAGATAGCCGTCCTGCATCAAGAGCTAGTTGAAAAGCGTCGCTGGATTTCTGAGCGGCGATTTTTACATGCGCTCAACTATTGCATGCTGTTACCAGGTCCTGAGGCGCAGCAGTTAGTCACTTATATTGGCTGGCTGATGCATCGCACTTGGGGTGGTGTTTTAGCGGGCACTCTCTTTGTTCTGCCCTCCCTCTTTATCTTGATCGGCTTATCTTGGATCTACCTTACCTTTGGCCAAGTTCCCTGGATTGCCGCTATCTTTTTTGGCATCAAACCCGCCGTCACTGCCATCGTGCTCCACGCAGCAGTACGGATTGGTAAACGCACGCTACACAATCAAGCACTACGTTGGATTGCGCTTGGATCCTTCCTGGCCATCTTTGTTTTCAATTTGGCCTTCCCGCTCATTGTTATATTTGCGGCATTGATGGGCATCTGGGGTGGCAAGTGCTACCCAGAATATTTTCAGCAAACTGCTGCTCACGATAAATCAACAGCGGCACACGCTCCCGCAGTAATTGATGATCACACCCCTACTCCAGACCATGCTCAGTTTTCCAAAAAGAAACTGGCACTGCACAGCGCGGTTGTTCTCGCGCTCTGGTTAATTTCGTTTATTGCCTTAGTACTGATCTTTGGTTGGAAAACGCTCTACCCGCAAATTGCTTGGTTCTTTACTAAAGCCGCCTTCCTTACCTTTGGTGGTGCTTATGCAGTTCTGCCCTACGTCTACCAAGGCGCAGTAGATCAATTTCACTGGCTTAGCGGAGGTCAGATGATGGATGGTTTAGCGCTTGGAGAAACCACTCCAGGACCGCTCATCATGGTGGTGGCTTTTGTTGGATATCTTGCTGGCCATATTCAACACCTGATTGGTAATAGCAATCCGTTTTGGTTTGGCGTGCTTGGGGCTTGTGTTGCTACCTGGTTTACTTTTTTACCTTCTTTTTTCCTGGTGCTAGTCGGTGGTCCACTCATCGAATCTACCCATGGGAAGCTGAGCTTTACTGCACCCCTGACTGCCATCTCTGCAGCAGTGGTTGGCGTCATCGCCAATCTGGGTCTGTTCTTTGCGTATCACGTCTTTTTTCCACATGGTCTTGGCGGTTCAATCTCATGGATTTCCATTGTGATTACCTTACTTGCCGCTCTAGCACTCTTTAAGTACCAAAAAGGAGTGATTAGTGTGTTGATCGGTTCAGCTCTAGCTGGGCTTCTGAGTTATTTACTAACTACTTTATTGATCTAGTAAGGCTGTATTGGGGGCTGAAATTGGCATAATGGAACTTATGCGAATTGAACCCCAAACTATTACCCATCTCCAAGAATGGCTCGGAAAAACTGAAACCCTTCAAGACACTGTTACCGCAGCTCCAGTCAGGGCTTTATCAGCAACACTCGATCGATCTGATGCCGCGCCCACCGAAGGAAGCTTTCTGCCAGAGTTATGGCATTGGCTCTATTTTTTACCCTGCGCCCTTCAATCAGAAATCGGCGCTGATGGTCATCCCAAGCGTGGCGGCTTTTTACCCCCCGTTCCATTGCCGCGTCGCATGTGGGCCGGTAGTCGAATTGAGTGGTTAGCCCCTCTGGCAGTTGGCGATGCAATCGAACGCGTCTCCAAAATTGAATCCGTTACACACAAAGCGGGTCGCACTGGTGATCTGATCTTTGTATTGGTCCAACACACCATCTCCAATCAAAATGGCTTGGCTTTAGTTGAAGAGCATGACATTGTGTATCGCGATGCTCCCGGCCCAGACGATAAGCCGGTGGCACCAACGCCAGCGCCTACTGGAGCTACTTGGTCCAAAACAATTACTCCTGATGATGTTTTATTGTTCCGTTACTCAGCGCTCACATTTAATGGTCATCGCATTCATTACGATCGTAAATACGTTACTGAAGTTGAGGGCTATCCTGGCTTAATTGTTCACGGCCCTTTAATTGCGACCTTGTTGGTAGATCTTGTACGTCAGAGTATTCCAGCTTGCAAGTTAAAGCGATTTGAATTCCGCGCCATTCGCCCGACTTTTGATATCAATATATTTAAGGTAAGCGCTAAGCCTGATTTGGAGAAAGATCCTTCTGGGAAAACGATCTCCATTTGGGCCGAAGATCATGAAGGCTGGCTCACCATGCAAGCCACTGCAGTTTTAGCTTAGGAAATTTTGACTTCATGACTACTCCACACTTATCTAAAGCCTTAGCGACATTTGCTTCCGAATTAAAGATTGGCGATATTCCCCAAGAGGTGATTGCACGCACCGAAGATTTACTGGTGGATTGGTTTGGCTCTGCCATTGCTGGTAAAGGTTCACGTCCAGTAGAAACAATGACGCAGTTTGCGCAAAACATGGGTGGCTTTAATGCTGCCAATCCTGGTTCTGCTGAAATTCTGATTAGCCGCAAGAGCTCGAGCCCTTTTTTAGCGACGCTCGCTAATGCCGCAGCATCACATGTAGCCGAGCAAGATGATGTGCACAACGGCTCTGTCTTTCACCCAGGCACCGTGGTGTTTTCTGCGGCACTAGCGACAGCACAAACGATTGGCGCCTCAGGTGAAGATCTGTTGGTTGCTGCTGTTGCTGGTTATGAAGTTGGTATTCGGGTTGGTGAATTTCTAGGTCGCTCACACTACAAAACATTTCACACTACTGGTACTGCCGGCACCTTGGCCGCCGCCGCCGCAGTGGGTCATCTACTGAAACTGAACCCCACTCAAATGTTGCACGCCTTCGGTTCGGCGGGCACCCAATCCGCTGGCCTTTGGGAATTTCTGCGCGATGCCGCCGACTCTAAGCAGCTACATACTGCACACGCTGCCTCCACTGGTTTGATGTCGGCTTACCTAGCGCAATCTGGTTTTACTGGCGCTGAACACATCTTAGAGGGTAAACAAGGTTTAGCTGCTGGTATGTCAAGCGATGCAGATCCCAGTAAGCTGATTGACCGATTAGGTAGTCGCTGGACTATTGCTGAGACAAGCTTTAAATATCACGCCTCATGTCGTCACACTCACCCTGCGGCAGATGCCTTGTTGCAAGTCATGTTGGCGCATCACCTTAAACCTAGCGATATCACCAAAGTAGAAACCATGGTTCATCAGGGTGCCATTGATGTGCTGGGCCCAGTGACTGATCCAGTGACTGTGCACCAATCTAAGTTCTCCATGGGGACTGTATTAGCCTTGATCGCTCACTATCAATTTGCAGGTCTTCAAGAATTTGATCAACACTTTCATGATCAAGCCATTTGCGCATTCCGGGATCGCGTCACGATGGTCCTAGATCCTGAAGTGGATGGCGCCTACCCTCAGCGCTGGATTGGCAAAGTCAAGGTCTACCTGAATAGTGGTGAGGTTTTAGAGGGTCGTGTTGATGAACCCAAAGGCGATCCTGGCAATACTCTCAGTCGCGCTGAAATTACCGATAAGGCTATGCGCCTTGCTGCATTTAGTGGCGGCGCAAGCCCAAATGAGATGAGCGCCGCAATTGAGCGCTTGTGGAATATCCGCAAGGAGTCCAAGATAGGTATGTTGATCTCCTAAGTCTCACCCTCATATTTAAAAAACTACATTCATGAATCCACTTGATACACCTATCGGCTTTAGTAGTACTTTCTTATTCGTTCCGGGGACCCGCCCAGAGCGATTTACTAAAGCACTCGATAGTGGTGCTGATGGCGTCATCATCGATCTAGAGGACGCAGTTGCCCATGAAGATAAAGAATCTGCCCGCGCAGCAATACGTGCGGCTTGGCCTTCATTCACCACAGAACAAAAAAAGCGTCTGATCATTCGCTCAAATTCTCCCGGTAGTCATTTTTATGCGGCAGACCTTATGTTGGTCCAAGAGTTAGATGCAGCTTGCTTACTCATTCCAAAAAGTGAATCTCTCGATCAAATCAATGGTGCAGCACAAATCCTTCCAAACACTGCCATCATTCCGATGATTGAGACTGCCATCGGTCTTGATCGCCTCAATGAAATCGCAAACTCTGAACAAGTCTTGCGCTTAGCCTTAGGCAATATTGATTTGCAAGCGGACTTAGGCATGATCTGTGACGCACAAGAAACTGAACTGCAAACTGCGCGCTTTCAGATTGTGTTGGCCTCACGTTTAGCCCAAATTGCCCCTCCAATTGATGGGGTTACCCCATCTACTGACAATATAGAGCGCATCACAGATGATGCCGAGCGTGCTAAAAGAATGGGCTTTGGTGGCAAGCTGTGTATTCATCCAAAACAGGTCTCCCTAGTGAAGGATTCCTTTATGCCCACGGCCGCAGAGGTATCTTGGGCACATCGAGTGATTGAAGCTGACAAAGCGTCGAAAGGTGGCGCAGTAAAACTAGATGGGCGCATGATTGACCGCCCCGTTGTCTTGTTAGCTCAAAGAACACTAGCGATTGCTGGTAAGCCCTAGGGTTGATAGTGTCTAATAGTGGCAAGATTGATTCGCATTACACATTAACGGAGACTCAAATGAAATTCAAAAAAACCCTCTTTGCTGGAATTGCCGCACTAATCAGCGCCAGCACTTTATTGGGTAGCAATATTGCGTCAGCCCAAAAGGATTGGCCAACTAAATCCATTCAATTGGTCGTTCCATTTGCAGCTGGTGGCCCTACCGACACTATCGCACGCTTAATTGCGGTGCCAATGGGTCAGTCTCTAGGTCAGACCGTTGTAGTTGAGAATGTGCCCGGTGCTGGCGGCACAATTGCCTCCACTAAAGTAGCCCGCGCAGCTCCAGACGGCTACACCATCTATATTCATCACATGGGCATGGCTACAGCAAATGCGCTCTACGACAAGCTCCCATATGACCCAATGACTAGCTTTGAGTACATCGGCCAGGTTGCTGATGTGCCAATGGTATTGCTCGGTAAAAAAGATTTGCCAGCTAACAACTTTAAAGAACTTGAGGCTTACATTAAAGCCAACGGCTCAAAAGTAACGATGGCTAATGCGGGTCCTGGCGCTGTATCACAGCTATGCGGCTTGCTGTTCCAAAGTCGTATGGGTGTTCGCTTGACCAATATTCCTTATAAGGGAACTGGTCCTGCTTTAACTGACCTCTTGGGTGGTCAAGTTGACCTCTTGTGCGATCAGACAACGCAAACTATTCCTTATATCAAGGATGGCCGTGTGAAGGCATTTGGTACTACAACTATGAAGCGTTTGCCTGCAATTCCTAACGTTCCCACTTTGAACGAACAAGGCCTCAAAGGCTTTGAAGTGAAAGTATGGCACGGTGTGTACGCTCCAAAAGGCACTCCACAGCCAGTGCTAGACAAAATCAATGCTGCACTCAAGAAAGCATTGAATACTCCTGATGTGAAGAAGCGTTTGGATGATGCCAATATTGATATCGTGCCAATGGATAAAGCATCCGCTAAAGGCCTCAAAGATCACCTTGAAAAAGAAATCAACATCTGGGGTCCAGTTATTCGTAAGGCCAATATTCCAGATTAATTCCGGAATAGCGGTAAACAAAAAAGCCAGCGAATTTCTGCTGGCTTTTTTGTTACCTAAAATAAATTGATGTACTAACTAACTCACCGCTCAACCTGCCCTGAACAAATAGCCTGACTGGGCCCTCTCGCGACGTTTCTGATAAATCGCATTCGGGATTGCTAGCAAAGCCCAAATAGCCAAGAAGGGATCTAAGAGATAGTCCCAGAGATTTGCAGATTCATGCCAATGGGCTGCCCACGCAATGATCGCAAAGGACAGGATCCAAATACCCTTAGTCCAGCCTGCTAGGCCGCAAACTATAGCAAAGAAGATAGTGGCGATTAAAAGACCAATAGAGCCGTAACCCCAAGCATAGGGATCGAGCATTCCAAGACCCAGCGCCAAGGGATAAAACGCAATCGCAATCAAGGCCACTGGGACTTTAAATCCTAGCGGCGTCTTTTTTGCAGTGGGAAGTATGGAACTCCAAAGCAAGAGCATTGTCACAATACTCAACTCACCAGCGACTCCACGTACATAGGCAGACAAAGGCAATTCCAGTGACATTCCTAATGGCCAGAAAAATAGATTTACCAGCAAAAAAACTGCAAGCACGCGAATTGCAAATGGAATCTCTTTTGTGGAAAGTTTTTGCGACAGAATAATCAGCACTACCGCACAAGTAAGCGACATCTCCAGAAGAGCGATCAGTTGTAAATAAGGAGTCATCATTGCGCTTCCTTTTCTTTCAGACTGCTGAGGGCATGCTTAAACCAGGCGGCTGGAAAATATACATGCTTAATCTTTGTTCTATTCCAGGTATAGGCAAGATGCGCATCTTCACCATTGGCAGAAATGAAGTAGGGATAGGAAAATTCTCGATGCTGATTATTAAGTAAAGATTCATCATCCTCGAGCACCTGTACTACCCGCCATTGAGGGGAGCTGGGCTCGCGCATGACCATCACTAATCGATAGCGCCCTGCCTCGATGTTATTCAACACCATCACTCTCGTACCATTAGCTAAAGCAAGTGCAGCAAGCGCTGAATTGGGATTTGGAATCTCCAAGTCTTTTGTTACTGTCCATGATTGCCCAGCATCCTTAGTTTCACTTACAGGGATTTGCTTTGGCTGAGAGTTAGGTCGAGTTTGACGAAAGAAAGCTTCTGCCGCCTGCGGGCCATCAGTAAAAACTACCGGCTGAATTGCACCCCTACCCGAACTCATGCGTCGCTTATCGATCACTTGGCTTGCATCCACTCTCAGAAACTCGCCAAAGCGACCAATCCACTCGTGATATGCCGGTAAACCCAGCCGCCCATCTACAAATGACACAGCCGGTGACTTTACTAAGGTGCTGAGATTAATCAGCGGGGAACTGATTAGGCGCTGCGGCCGATCCCAAGTCAAACCCTCATCACCTGAAATCATCGAAGAGATTGAGCTGCCAGCCCAACCCCCAATAGAAACTGTGACAAAAAATAATTGCATGCGGCCATCGGCCATTCTGGCTGGAACAGGATTGCCCAATTTAGCAATGTAGCGAGATAAGCCTTTTTCAGCGCTAACGCGATCCACTACAACTGTTGGGGCGCTCCATCGAGATGCCTGCGGATCAAAAACAGAGGTATTGATGACTACGTCTGGAGCGCCTTCGCGACTCCCTGCAAACCAGAAGGCCCTCACCGCACCATCATTCAGTGCGATTAAAGAGGCGGCATGCACTGAAGGCGCTCCAGTATCAGGCAGCCAATCTGTCTGCAGGCTAGGCTGAGCAGGCTTTAGTGACTTTACTGGCGCAGTATTTTTCAGCGTCTTAACTGGCTTAGCATCCTCAGCTAATCCAGATACATCATCAAGTTGATTGGTAGGATTAATGGGGTAATCGCTTGCAAACGGCGCCCATACTGGCCGACTGTCAATGTGAAGATAACCTAGCACCGAAGCAAGCAATAAAAAACAAAAGGCAATCACACGACTCATCGACAAGCATCCTTACCCACCAATGACAACGCAATAGTTGCAGGAGTAGCAATTAAATATTCATTCACAAACAAGTGTTCTCCAATATGACCCCTAAGTATCGCCTGAATCTCTGCATCAGAATGGCGTGCTCGCATCTCCATCCGATTACCCACTATTTTGCAAGAATCACACAAGGCGGGCTCCACACCAATCGCTGACTGCACCGCTACCAACGGGTAAGTATTCGTCAGCAAATCAATTTGACCGGCATCCTTTGCCAAATAGCCATGCAATATTGCCCCAGGTAACAAGAGTCGATACTCTTCATCCTTGGCGCGATAGTCGCAAGGCACCCAAACATCTTTTCCGGCAAGGCCTTGGATTGTTGCTTGCGAGTAACGACCCAAGGCACCCTCGAGCGGTGATAAGCCACTTGTCAGTGCGCAATAGCAAAGAAAGCAGCCCGCCAAAGCGATTACCTTGGTACGCCCTCGATTCAATAGTCCAAGCAATACTAGGGCCATCGCGGCTCCCATAAAAACCCAATGCCAAGGGGAGTAACTCCAGATGCCAGACTGACCTAGGAAGTTTGACAGTTGTAAATTACCGCCCACCCAAACCAGCGCGGTAAGTAATAGCAACTGCAGTAGTAATGCAATCCGAAATCCCCAGACGGGCAATCGATCCCAATACAGTGCGATCACGGCAGCAAAAGCTGGCATCACTGGAAGTAGATAACGCCCAGAGCGCTGACTTGGCAAACTAAACACAATAAAAAAGGCTAAGATCAATAGCAGTAACAGACTCTCTTCAAGAGACATGAAACGCCGCTCTCGCCAACATTGAATTAATGCAGAAATCAACACGAAGGTAAAGAGTCCGGCATTAGCTAAAGTCGTTAAAGCCAGCATCCAAACACTATCGCCACCCCGCACTAAATCCAATAAATAGTTGGAGCTACGCGCTTCAAACTTACCGGCATTTTCACCCAAAACAAATTCTTTCCAAACCGCTTCAGGGAACGGATCAAGCACAAACCAAAGTGCAAATACGCCCAAAGCGAGCACAGCAATCAGCAGGACTTTGTAAAGGTCTTGCAATAAGACCTTGGGAATACTCCATTTACGCCAACGCCAGTAGAACAAGCCCAAAGCAAATGCGGCAGGAACAATATAGGCAAAAGACTTTGACAGTAAAGCCATGCCAAGAGAGGCGCCTGCCAATACAGGAAATAAAAGCTTCGATTCAAAAGCAGCTTTACCCCAATACAGCAGTGCGAAGAAAGGCAAGCTTAGCCAAAAGACTTCGGGGGGGTCTGTTAAAAACGGACGACCATAGCGGTAAGTTGCAAAAAAGGAGAGCCATACTAAAGCTGCCAATAAGCCAGTCTGCCGTCTACCGCTAAAACGAGAGACGGTCAAAAATAAGAATAGTGCGGTTAAGCCGGTATACACAACACTGGGCCAACGTAGTGCGAAGAGTGTCCAGTCGCTTCCCCAGCTGGTACTAGCAATGCCCTCCCAAAATACCAAAGGAGGCTTCGTATTTTTGATGCCGTCCATCTCCGATTGAAGGGGCAACCAAGCGCCAGCATCCGCGGTCATTCGGACGATATGCATATAGGGATACTCATCCCCATTCTTCGGAGCAAAGCGACTATCTAAACCATATAGATAGGTAAATACACCTAGAAGTAGGATGAAAATGGCATTTCGATAGGTAAATGATCCTCGCATATTGCTAGTTTATAGGTCTTGGACTTAAATATTAAAAACTGGCATGGTCAATACCCTCATTTTTAGCTCTGAGCTTATTGAAAATCAATCTAAGTAAAACCACTAATCCTATCCCTATCTGATTAAGATAGAGTCCATCAGCAATATCCCAAGAACAGTTGTGTGTAAGACGGAGAAAATCCCTATGCAAGTGAAGTATTTAAAACCTATTTTGGTAACTAGCGCCCTCATTGGCCTGAGCCAGTGGAGTGGACTGGGCTTCGCCCAAACCGCTGACCAACTATATCAACGTAGCCTTGCTGCTACCTGCGCCAATTGCCACGGTACCGATGGCAAAGGCGTTGTGGATGGCGGCATGCCTCTAATAAATAACCTCACTAGCGAACAAATGCTCGCCAAACTAAAGGCTTATAAATCTGGGGCATTAGAGGGCACCATCATGCCTCAGTTAGCTAAAGGCTATTCTGACGAACAACTCACCACTATTGCCAATCAACTTGGCAAGAAACAATAAGGAGGCGCTATGGATCGTCGACATTTTATAGGTCAGAGCGCTGCAGCAGTTGGCCTGCTTGCAGGTCTCTCAAGCCAAACTAAAGCAGCTAATTTACAAAAAGCAGAAATCTTGGTCATTGGTGGTGGATATGGTGGTGCTACCGCCGCTAAATATTTGCGACTCTTCTCCAATAACACCGCCAGAGTGACTCTGATTGAGCCCAATACATCTTTTGTGTCCTGCCCAATGTCTAATTTGGTCATCGGTGGCTCACGTACGATCGCTGAAATTACCTCACCGTATGACACCCTCAGCAAGCGCCATGGCATCAAGATTATTCAAGATAGCGTCAGCAGCATTGATCCAGATAAAAAGACAGTAACGCTCGCCTCTGGAAAAACTTTACGCTACGACAAAGCCATTGTGTCTCCTGGCGTTTCACTGAACTTCAAAAGCGTTGAAGGCCTCGCACAAGCCAATAAAGATGGTGTAACACTACAAGCCTGGAAAGCTGGCCCAGAAACGGTTGCCTTGCATAAGCAAATCGCTGCTATGCGTGAAGGTGGTACTTTTGCAATCAGCATTCCAGAAGCTCCCTATCGCTGCCCTCCTGGACCTTATGAGCGTGCATGTCAGGTGGCAAGCTACCTTCAGCAACACAATCCTAAGGGTAAGGTATTGATTTTGGATGCCAATCAGGATGTCGTATCTAAGGGTGCTTTATTCAAGAAGGTTTGGGCTGAGCAATACGCTGGAATGATTGAGTATCGCCCAAAGAGCAATGTAGTTGGTGTTGATGCGAAAACTAAAACACTCAAACTCGAAGTTGAAGATGATGTGAAGGCTGATGTATTAAATATCTTACCGCAAATGTCTGCTGGTGAAATCGCCATCAAAACTGGATTAGCCAATTCCAATGGCCGATGGGCGAATGTCAACTTCCTCAACTTTGAATCAACGGCACGCAAAGATATTCATGTGCTAGGTGACGCGATTCAAGTTGCACCACTAATGCCCAAATCTGGCCACATGGCTAATCAACATGCCAAAGTCGCAGCAGCGGCAATCGTTGCAGAATTGAATGGCTGGGAAATCAATCCAGCACCAGTTCTGACAAACACCTGCTATAGCTTTGTAAATAGCCGAGAAGTGGTACACGTTGCTAGCGTCCATCAATACAATGCCGCCGAAAAAACATTCAAGACCGTTCCTGGTTCTGGAGGTCTATCACCAGCACCCTCTGTTCTTGAGGGTATTTATGCTTGGGGCTGGGCACACAACATCTGGGCAGATAGCTTAGGTTAAAAAGTATTTACGCTCATTAAAAAAGAGGCCTCGGCCTCTTTTTTAATGTCTACAGCGATTTACCCATCTCAATGATTCGCTTACGTCTTCGCTTACTAATAAATAAGAAAGCAATCGCTACTACTGGAGCAGCGATAGCAGCAATAATTTCTGGATGAATAGCAAGGCCAGCTTCTTTACCACCCTTAGCCATATAGGCTAGCAAACTCACTGCATAGTAAGTTAACACCAGAACCGATAGGCTCTCCACGGTTTCTTGCAAACGCAACTGTAAGCGCGCTCGTTGATCCATGCTAGCCAGCAATTTTTGAGTCTGCTCTTCATTAACGAATTCAATACGCGTTCTCAAGGTTTGAGTTGTCCTTGAGATTCGGTCGGATAATTCTTTTAATCTACGCTGAGTCCAAATACAAGTTCCCATTGCCGGCTGAAAACGTCGATCCATAAACTCGGAGAGGGACTGCACACCCGGAATCGCAGACTCCGCTAGCTCGAATAGATTTTTATTCAGTAATTGGCTATAAGCTTCAGATGCAGTAAAGCGCAATCCATACCCGGAGATCCATTGCTCTGCTCGCGAGGCTAGATTAGAGAGTTCACCTAAAAACTGGCCATCTTTTTCGGTATGCACTCCTGGTTCAGTTTGTAATTGAGAAATACTTTCAGATAAATCCGCCAATTCCGACTCTGCAGTTCGAAGTGGCATCGAAAGGCTCTTCGCTACCGGAAAAGCGATCATGGCTGCCATTCGATAAGTTTCAGCTTCAGCAATTGCACGTGCCACACGACCAGCCTGACGTGAGCCCAAAATATCGTGGGGAATGAAATAAGAGATGAAGCCATCTTCATCTAAACGCAAGTCCGTCCACAACTGAGCCTTCTTGCTCGATAAGATGTAACTACCTAGTACGGTATTCCCACTAAAGATGGAAGACACTTCTTGAGCTTCCGCAAAGAGGGGGCGATGCTCAAATGCGAGATCTAAGGCAGAAATTCTTTCGCCGCCAGCCTCAACAATGGTTGGACAGCCTAGACTTTGAAGTAATGCATCCAAACTCTTTTCCAGAGCGAGGCGTGACTCCAATAACGGTCCAGTGATTTTGATGGGGTTGTGTGTAATAGCTGCAATGGTTGCAAACTCGCCATGCAACTCCCATTTAATTAATACCCTCTCCGGTTCAGGCGCCAGAGTCAACATCTTAAAGGAGTGATCCTGCTGATGATCATTGGAAATACCTAAGGCGACACTAAGTTTTTGAATCCATTCAATTTGAGTCTGACGAGAATTTGCGTCAAGCAAAAAGGATTGTGATAGCACTCTTTCATTTGGCCAAAGCGCAATAGGTGGACGCGCATGCACCTCTTCGTGCAATTGTTTTCGAGCGGGATGATCGTAAGGTTTCATGGGGCTTGGCTTGATTAAATAGATGTGCTTAAACTATACGCCAACAGCATTATCTTGAGATTGATATGGATGGACACCCCGATTAAGGCAGTTACGGACATAGTCTATGCTGGTTCGTAAGGCGTAATAATCGCCAGACATACTTTTAGAGACTTTTAACTGCAATGCCTCGTACTCCAGTAAATCCAATTTCTTCAGATATTCATCTTTCACTTCCGGCAGAAAGTTTTCAGTGAGCTCTCGCTCGTAGTTCTTAAGGGTGCCGTATAACTTATCAATTTTTCGCTTCATGCGCTTATTGCGATAGCCCGGCAAAGTTAGCAAGACAGGATATGCCACGGCACAGAATGGCAGCAATACAAAAACTAAGCGATTGATCAGTTCTGCCAACCAAAAAGGGAAATAGAGCATTAATAATGGCGAGCCATTTTTTTCGTAATGTAAAGCTACTGAGCTTTGTGGAAGCCCTGTATTTTTAAAGGAAGGAAATTCGCCACTCTCCGCAAAGAAGCTTGCTTTACCGTTAATCTCGCGTGCAGCCTCTAAAAATAAAAATTGGAGCGCCGGATGCATTCTGTCATCAATCAGTAAATTCGTAGTTGAAGCCATCAACTTAATATCTCTTGGAGGAAAGTTCCGCGCCAGGCTAAATGAGCCTGCAGGGACATTTAGTATTTGCATATATGGCAGCAAGCGTGCATAGGCTTCCGCACGATCAAAGGCAACTAAATGCAAGCCAGGGTCCTTTAATAATTTCTGAACATTCGGAGCCTCGTAAGCATCCACAATAAACGCTGCATCGATATCACCTTTTTGCAAAGCTTCAACCGATTGAGTATTAGAGAAATTTAGAAAATGAGATCCCTCTTCAAAGCCATTGGCTTTCAGGACATGCATTGCTTGCGCATGAGTGCCGCCACCCTTCAAACCAATCGACATTCTGGAATTCAGAAAGAAACTGGCGCGAGCTTTAATAGCCTGAAAATCATTTGCCTTAATCTCTGGACCGCGATAGAACAACCAAATTGGGTCATAAGAAATCGTGCCAAGAGATTCCACTCCAACAACCTCATGAGGATTAAATGCACCTGCTTGTACAAAGGCAGCCTGAACTGGATCCTTGCGATCAACCAAGTGCGCCACATTTTCTTCAGCACCCTTTGTTGGGAGCAATTCAAGAGTAATACCTTTTTTATTGAAAAAAGCAGCGTACTTTTTTCCTAAAGCGTCGTAGGAGCCGCCGGGCTGGCCAGTTGCAATCACAACATGCCTTGGAGGTGGTGGATCGGCGTACCACCACACTCCGAGCAAGACCACCAAGAGAAAGGCCAAAATAGGCCAAGCTTCTTTCAGGAACTGAGAAAAATCACTCCACTTTTCCTGAACGGTTTCATATAGCCCGAGATAAGTTTCTTTAATGTCTTGTTTGATACTTCCCATGGAAGGCCAATCAGCAAATATGTCAAAAGCTAATGATAATGTGATTATTGCCCTCCAGAAAAGACTCTCCTCATGCTAACCCTCCGAAAAGCTCAAGACCGCGGCTACGCTGATCATGGCTGGCTTAAAAGCTTCCACTCCTTCTCCTTTGCGGGCTATCACGACCCCCGATTTATGGGCTGGGGCAATTTAAGAGTGATTAATGAGGATCGGGTAGCCGCAGGCATGGGTTTTGGCAAACATAGCCACCGCAATATGGAAATCATCAGCTATGTTTTGTCTGGGCAATTGGCGCACGAAGACAGCATGGGAAACATCAAAGGCATTCCACCGGGCGATGTTCAACGCATGAGTGCTGGAACTGGGGTCACCCATAGCGAGTTCAATCACGCTAAAGATCAAGCCACCCACTTCCTGCAAATTTGGATAGAGCCCAATGTCATGGAGATCCCGCCAAGCTATGAGCAAAAATCGATTCCGCTCTCAGACAAGCAAAATAAACTCTGCTTAATTGCCTCTCCGGATGGGTTGGGGAATGCCGTCAAAATTTATGCAGATGCCAAGGTATATGCTGGCCTTTTTGATGGCCATCAGACTCAAAAATTGGATCTCGATTTACAGCGTAAGGCCTATGTACATCTGATAAGGGGCTCCTTACATGTCAACGATATACTTCTATCAAGTGGAGATGCACTACTAATAGAGAACGAAAGCAGTCTACTCATTGGTGACGGCAAAGATGCTGAGGTCTTAGTGTTCGATCTCAGCAGCCAATAAAAAAGGGTATCGACTGAGGTCAATACCCTTACGACTGAGCTAGGTGGAATTAATCTAGCTTAATTTTTGCTTTTTCAATCACTACTTTCCATCTGGCAATATCAGAGACATATAAATCGGTAAATTGCTGGGTAGTCATCGGTGCAATTTGTACCCCCGCCTTCACAAAACGCTCCTTCATCTCTGGGGTCTCTAGAATTTTCAAGATTGCCTTGCTGAGGGTATTAATAACCGCAGGAGGTGTTCCTGCTGGTACAAACAGGCCTTGCCACAAAGCCATTTCATAACCCTTTACACCAGCCTCTTGAATAGTGACTAATTCGGGAGCTCCGCTAAATCGATTCTTACTAGTAACCGCAAGTGCATTGACTTTTTCACCCTTATATAAGGGTAGTCCCACTGGCATACCAGCAAAGTAAAAATCAATTTGACCGCCCACTAAATCCGTTGCAGCAGGTGATCCACCCTTGTATGGAATGTGGATCGCTTGAGTACCCGTAGTTGCCAGGAATAGCTCTCCAGCCATATGGTCGGAGTTACCAATCCCAGAGGAGCCAAAGCTCATCTTTCCCGGCTCGGCTCGGAGCATAGAAATTAAATCGGTCACATTTTTAGCCTTGGAATTGGTATTCACAATCAAAATATGTGGGGTAGCGGCTACTCCGACAACGGGTAGCAAATCTTTTTGGCCATTAAAGGGGAGTCTTGGGTTTGCAGCTACGTTAATTGCTAAGCCATTTTGCGCAAATAACACGGTGTAACCATCTGGAGCACTTTTAGCAACTGCATCCGCAGCCAAGCTACCTGCAGCACCGCCTCTATTTTCCACAATGACTGATTGCTTTAAGGCAATGCTGAGCTCATTCGCCACCATTCTCCCAACGATGTCGGTTGAACTACCTGGCGCATACCCAACCAACATCTTGATTGGCTTATCTGGATAGGACGCAAACGCCGTCCCCAAAACTAGTGGCAACACTAAAGAACTCAACACTATTTTTTTAATTGATTTTTTAATCATTATTGTCTCCTCCGGAAAGTTATAAATCTAATGCTGTAATCCCGCACTCTTTGGCGCAGTTATTCAAAGACTCTTGTAATTCGCTCGAGATCGGAATGCCATGCGAAAGTCGCTCTGCCATCACTCTTGCAGCACCATCGCCGGGTACCCGAATTTGATTCACACCTGGCAATGTAGAGGAGGCCTTTAAATCATCGACCAAAGCGATTACCCGGGCAACAAATTGCTCTTTACTTCCAAAAGCACTTGGATCAACAGCAATGATTGTTTGACCGGTGTTGGTAATTAAATCATGATGCGCATTAAAGTCAATCGTGCCTTTGCCAACTGCAGCATCATTGAGCGCGCCAGCTAGCAGACCAATCATGACAGCTAAACCATATCCTTTGTAACCCCCGATAGGAAGTAATGATCCCTCGCTCGATTTTTGCGGATCTGTAATGGGCTGACCTTGTCGATCGATCATCCAAGTATCGGGAATCAATTCACCCTTTTGGGCAGCAAGTTTTACCTTACCGTAAGCAGCGACTGTAGTCGCAATATCCAATAGAACGATCGGCTTATCACCCGAAGGAACCGCAATAGCAATCGGATTGGTAGACAGCAATAAATCAATGCCGCCCCATGGCGCCATATGATTGGCGTTGCCAACCGCCATATAGATGCCGATATACCCCTGTTCAGCTAGCTTTCTGACATATACAGATGCTGCACCAGAATGATTTCCATAGTGACTACCAACCCAACAAACGCTGTGTTGCTTCACTTTTTCTATTGCAACTTCGACCGCTTTATTCATCACCAAATGACCCAAGGCATTATCCCCATTGATCAAAGCAGTTGCACCCTGCTCACGTTCAATCTGAATATTGGGACTCAAATTAATACCGCCAGCACGAATACGCTTAATGTAAGCAGGTAATCTGAAAATTCCATGCCCATCAGCGCCAACGAGGTCTGACTGGATCATCAGTTGGGCTACGAGCTTGGCATCTGCCAAAGGCACCTGGTTGGCGTGCAATGCTTGTGCAATAAATGCCTCAGCCTGAGTTATAGATAAATATTTCATGTTTATTCTTGTAATTTAATTCCCAGTATCACTCTTAAATTCCATCTTATAAGTGTATTTATTATGAGGATGGTAAGTGAAAGTTACTTCAAAAAGCTTATCCTGATTATCAAAGTAACGCCGAACAATGACTAAACAAGGGGCATGCACCTTCAACCCAAGCTTCTTTGCAATATCAGTAGACACGTCGATGGCATAAACATCGACCTCAGCTCGATCAATTCGAGTACCGTACTTTTTCTCGATCTGCTCGAACACCATCACTTGACTGTGCTCAGGCTCCGATGTCAAGGATGCGAATTGGGGAAGAATGTAAATATCAGTCCAAGCAATTACTTCCTCGGTATCTCGCTGCTTTCGAATAGCTCCAATGTGATACCAAGAGGATCCGACTGCATCGCCAATCATTTCGCTTAGCGGTTTATCGAGCTCAATAAATTCTTCAATGGTGTTTTGTCGATAAGTATTTCTTGGGTAACTCAAAATATCAACAGGTGAATTAAAGCTTTGTGTAAACCTTCTCACCTTCCGTCTGGAGATCACCTGAGTTGGCGCCCCTTGACGACGTAAGACCATGCCATCCCGCTCCAGAGTTTGGAGGGCATGTCTTAAGGTATGGCGACTTGCTGTGAAACTTTTACAAAGTACTGCTTCAGATGGCAAGTGAGAGCCTACCGCCCAATCGCCCTCATAAATACGCTGAGCCAGCGCATTCGCTAAGGTCTTATAGAGCGGTAGAGATTCTTTCAACTTAGGAGAGGCCAAACATCTTTTTGCCAGCTACAGGCAATCGTGCTTTCAAGATATCGCCAGAGAGAGATTCAGTAATGTACAAATCCCGATTATCTTCGCCACCAAAACACATGTTTGCCAAGTGATGGTGGTGTGGGTTGTCTGAGTAGATCAAATGGGTCGGGAGCATATTGCTATCAAATCTCCAGATACCAACGCCTAAGTGGCAAACGAGCAATCCATTTTCAGAATCCATCTCGATACCATCAGGCCCGGCAACGCCACCTGTCAACTGAATTGCAACACCCGTTTTAGAAACAGAACCATCAGCCATGAGTGGTAAACGCCAAATTTGCTGAGATCTTGTTGCGGCAACGAATACATGCTTTTCTTGAGTATTTAAGGTGATGCCATTAGGACTCGGTACATTAATAGCCAAGCGATCTAATTGACCATTAGCGCGCAATCTAAATACTCTACCTGTCGGATCTGCAATTCCAGTTTGGCCCTGATCGGTAAAGTACAGGTCGCCATTGGAGGCAAAGTGCAAATCATTCAAACCCTTGAAGTTTTCGCTATACATGGACCCAAGAATTGTTTCCACTTTTCCAGTTTTAGGATCGAGGGCTAATAGGCCTAACTTGTAATCGCAAATAAATGCACGGCCATCTTTGTGAAACTTCAATCCATTCGGCCAACCGTCAAATTGAGTTACCAAATCCCAATCACCCTTCGGCGTAATTCTGAAGACCCGTCCAAAAGGGATATCCAGAAACCATAAGTTACCTTCACGGTCAAAAGAAGGACCTTCTAAAAAGCACTCAACTTCAGCGTTTTGGCGGTTTGGATCAGACCAGCCTGTACGGGATTTCTTTCTAAACTTCCCAGGCATTGACATAAAGACTTCTGCCTTGATTTTCTCTACAGGCTGAAATGGGTTGTGCATCGTCATAGTTGATTACTCCTCTTTGTAGTTATACGGATAGGTTTATTTAAATGATTCACAATTAAAACATAATTGGTGATAATGTACTGTAAATATAAGCTTATGATGAGCTCAATTAATTAATACTTAACCGTATAAGTAAGGTTTCTTATGAAATATGTTGCCGTAATTGGTACCGGAATCATGGCCGCAGGTATTGCCGCTGGGTTTGTTGCACAAAGTATTCCCGTTGTTATTTTGGGAAGAAACAAAGATAAAGCGGATGCATGCCTAGATAAAGCGCTGACCCTCGCACAGAAAATTGGCATTGTCGGAGCCTACGCTAGCCAAAGTCAGGATGCGATCAAGGCTGGACAGAAGGCTGAAGTCCTTGAGAACTGGTCCAACTGGGATGGGTGTGACTGGGTCATCGAAACCGTGGCAGAAAACCTTGCTCTAAAGCAAGAGATATTCCAATACCTTGACGAACGCGTTCCAGCGCATATTCCTATTGGTAGCAATAGCTCAGGGTTTCCAATCAGCAAAATTGCTTCTGGACTGAAAACCGCCAATCGAATGATGGGAGCCCATTACTTTATGCCAGCCGAAGTGGTGCCCCTAGTAGAAGTGGTCATGGGAGAGAAAACGGAATTGGTATTTGCAGAACAAGCCTGCAGCCTATACAAAAGCATTGCTAAAAAACCAGTTTTAGTAAAAAAAGATATTCCTGGGTTTTTGGCAAATCGTATTCAGCATGCACTCATGCGTGAAGCCCTATCGCTTGTACAAGAGGGCATTGCAAGCCCTGAGGATATTGATGATGCCGTCCGTTACAGCTTTGGCTTTCGATATGCTGCGGTTGGCCCAATGACCCAAAAAGAAATCTCAGGCTGGGATGGGATGGCAAATGCAGCAAAAGAAATTTATCCCTCGCTCTCCAACATTACCACTCTACCCCCGAAGGTAGTACAGCTGATGAGTGAAGGAAAAACAGGAATGAAATCTGGTGAAGGCTTCAGAAAGTGGACGCCAGAAGAAATACAGCAAGTTTCAGACTCCTACTCCAGGAGATTGAAGGCTGCTTTTGATGTTCTCAATATTGAATAGCCGCATATCCCTTAGCAATGGCTTCCTTTACTCGATCGATATTTGGAGTTATACCAATGCCGCTGGGTGCTAGCTGGTCCACCTCAAAGCTTCCCTGCCTGGCTATCAATGGTGTGTCACAGATATCAAACTTCAAGTACTGATTTGACATGCTAAAACCCCAATTCACTTTGCCCATGGCAAATCCTAGAGATGCAGTAGCAGCTGCAGACAAAGAGGTCTCCGCAATCTTGCATGCTAAATTGAGTGAGAGCTTATGCTGCTCTAGTAATTTGGCGCATTCAAGCGCCTGCATTACTCCGCCTGTTTTAATCAGCTTTAAGCTAGCCCCACTGAATGCCTTAGCCTCGATTAATTGCTCTAGCTCGGCAAGACCATGGACCGACTCATCCAATCCGATTGGAATGGGGGAGCTTTCATTCAGCAACACAAAATCTACCATTGGCAGCTCCGCAGAAATCAACTGCTCGGCAAACGTTAATTTACTTGCTGACTCTGACTGGCAAAATCGAATTGCATCTGTCAAAGTGAGTGCGCAGTTTGCATCAACAGAGATGACGTCACCCTCCAAGGCATCGCACAGCACTTTCACCCTATGCAGATCTTCATCTAGCGAGAGTGAGCCAATTTTAATTTTCCAGTGCCTAAATCCAAGCTCACGAAATGCCTTGGCATCTCTAAGCTCTTTGTCCAATGAGCCGCCCAGCATTCTCAGTAAGGGTATGGGTGCAGGTTCGGCATCCGCCAGGACATCACTTTCAGTTCGTAGATATCGCCATAAAGGGATGGAGCGCTCTTGCGTATATAAATCCAATAAAGCCATCTCTAAACAAGATTTTGCTGATGCATTGGCATACAAAATTCGATTAAAAACACTTGCAAATTCGGCCGGCTCGCCCCACTCTAATGACAATGCATTTTCTACCAAGAATTTAATGCTGCCGACGAGACTATCCAAGCTTTCCCCGGTCATCAAAGGCGCGACCGAGGCCTCACCCCAGCCCTGTCGACCCTTATCATCAGTTAGGCAGAGCAATACCGTTTTTGCATCCACTACCATTTCACGAGACATCTTGATGGGCTCGATAAGGGGAATGGATAAGGGGTAAATTTCAGCGCATTTGATTTTCATTTTTGCTTTATGAGCTTTGACAAAATAGTTTTGATTTTAAAAAAATAATATCCAGGAGAACGATACATGAGAAAAATCATCTTTACCTTACTGGCTTTAGGAATTACTCTGCCATCGCTAGCAAGCGCACAAGGGTATCCGAACCAGCCGATTAAGCTAATCATCCCATTTGCAGCTGGTGGACCATCAGACGTTCTTGCTCGAGGGTTTTCTCCCAAGCTTGGTGAAAACCTAGGTCAGCCCATCATTATTGAAAATAAACCCGGTGCGGGTGCCAATTTAGCTGCGGAATATGTAGCCAACTCCAAAGGTGATGGTTACACACTCTTCCTGATGCTTGTAGGCACCCAAGCTATTAATGAAACCTTGTATAAAAAACTCAACTACAACGTTATTAAAGATTTTGCCCCAGTCTCACTGGTTGCCTCCTCCTCATTGATGTTGGTAGCCAACCCTGGTGTACCTGTAAAAACAGTTACAGAATTGATTGCGTTTGATAAAGCCAATCCTGGCAAAGTTAGCTTTGGCTCTTCGGGTGCAGCCACACCACTACATCTGGCAGGCGAATTGTTTAATACTCAAGCAGGAACCAATATTCTTCATGTGCCATACAAGGGTGCGGCTCCTGCATTAACAGATGTACTGGGTGGACAGATTCAAACAGCTATTGTTGGCACGCCAGCAGCGCTGCCTTATGTCAAATCTGGAAAGCTCACTGGATTGGGTGTGACCAGCTTAAAACGATCTCCAAATGCCCCAGAGATCCCGGCCATATCTGAGACCCTGCCCAAATTTGACGTAGAACTGGTTTATGCCATTGTTGCGCCAGCAAGCACACCAAAGGCAATTGTGGAAAAATTGAACGCCCAGCTAGCCAATGTACTGAACAACCCTGACATTAAATCCCAGTTGAACTCAAGAGGATTTGATGTTGTCACCAGCACCCCGGGCCAGCTTGGTGACTACATAAAATCTGAAGTCGCCAAGTGGGCGCCGATTGTCAAAAAATCAGGTATTACTGCAGAATAATTAAAAATACACGAATCGAAAGTCACTCATGATTGAAACATCTGAAAAAAAATTAGCTGGCGCAATTATTCGCCTGCATCCAAATGACAACATTGTTGTTGCTCGAGTTGATGTGGCTATTGGTGAGCAAGTGCCCAGCGAGAATTTCACGAGCCGTAGCCAAGTACCTGCGGGTTACAAGATCGCTACAAAGAAAATCTTGAAGGGTGAGCCTATCCTCAAATACAACGTCACCGTGGGCTTTGCTAATACCGATATTGAGCCCGGCATGATGGTTCATAGTCATAACACTGAGTTTCGTGAATTTGATCGTGACTACGCTTATGCAAGCGAATATAAGCCCACCACCCTCCTTCCGGAATCTGAGCGTGCAACATTTCAAGGTTACGTGCGCGCCAATGGAAAAGTAGGTACGCGTAATTTCATCGGCATTCTGTCAACCGTTAATTGCTCTGCTACGGTGGTTAATAAAATTGCTGACTGGTTCACACCCGAGAGGTTGAAAGACTATCCCAATATCGATGGTGTAGTTGCCTTTAGTCACGGTATCGGCTGCGGCATGGAAATGAGTGGCGAACCAATGCAACTGCTTCGTAGAACGATGGCGGGTTATGCACAGCATCCTAACCTCGCTGCAGCGCTCATCATTGGCTTAGGTTGCGAGCGTAATCAGCTAAAAGGATTGATGGAGCAAGAAGCGTTGCAAGAAAACTCTACCTTGCATACCTTCATCATGCAAGAGACTGGCGGCACACGTAAAACGATTGAAGCAGGCATTGAAGCCGTCAAAGCACTCCTACCAGAAGCCAATAAAGCAAAACGTCAAACTGTTTCTGCGAGCCATTTATGCGTTGGTTTGCAATGCGGTGGATCAGATGGATTCTCTTCCATCACTGCAAACCCAGCCTTAGGCGCTGCAGTAGATATTTTGTCGCGCCATGGTGGCACAGGTATTCTTTCTGAAACGCCGGAAATTTATGGGGTTGAGCACACACTTACCCGCAGAGCCGCCACTAAAGAAATTGGCGAGAAGCTCATTAAACGGATTCGTTGGTGGAAAGATGAATATTCTGTTGGTCGTGATGTCCAAATCAATGGGCAAGTGAGTCCCGGCAATCAAATTGGTGGCCTTGCCAACATCTTTGAAAAGTCACTCGGCTCTTCTATGAAAGGTGGTACCGGACCTCTGATGGAAGTCTATCGCTATGCAGAGCCAGTCACAGCCAAAGGTTTTGTATTCATGGATACGCCTGGTTTTGATCCTGTCTCGGCAACCGGTCAAATTGCAGGTGGTGCAAACTTGATTGCCTTCACTACCGGACGCGGCTCCATGTTTGGCTCTAAACCAGCGCCTTGCATTAAGCTGGCTACTAATACGCCCATGTATCAAAAGCTAACTGAAGATATGGATATCAATTGCGGAGAGATCTTAGATGGCACGGTTTCTGTTCAAGAGATGGGGCAACGTATTTTTGAACTCTTCCTCAGGACAGCCTCAGGAGAGGCTTCAAAAAGCGAATTATTGGGTCTAGGTGACTATGAATTCGTGCCTTGGCAAGTTGGCGTCATGAGCTAATGAAAGACTCCACCTCACAGTAGTGATAAGCGGGCCAGATGCCCGCTTTTTCTTTACCGAAAAGAAGCTAGAAATCAGCGCCGGGGACTGTAGAATTAAAGCTATTGATTTAATCAGGACTTCATTAGGCTTATGAAATTCAGGGACTACTATGAAACACTCGGTGTAGCGCGTGGCGCCACTGAAGCAGAAATTAAAGCGGCTTACCGAAAGTTGGCGCGCAAATATCACCCGGACGTCAATAAAGAAGCCGGGGCAGAAGACCAATTTAAAGAAGTTGGCGAGGCCTACGCCGTTCTCAAAGATACTGAGAAGCGCGCTGCCTACGATCGTATGGGCGCTAACTGGAAAAATGGTCAAGATTTCACTCCTCCTCCAAACTGGAACGAAGGGTTTGAATATTCTGACAGCAACTTTGGTGGTGGCTACGAGGGCGATCAAAGTGAATTCTTTGAATCGCTCTTTGGTAGAGGGCGTCATACTCAAGGCGGCAGGGGTGGCAACCCCCGCCAAGGCATGAACTTAAAAGGTCAAGATCATCATGCCAAGATATTGATAGATCTGGCGGATGCCTATAACGGCGCACAACGGACTATCGCCCTGCACATGCCTGTGCAAGATGCTAACGGCCATGTCAGCACCCAAGAACGCAAGCTCGATGTCAGCATTCCGAAAGGTATTAAGGCTGGACAAAATCTACGCTTATCTGGTCAGGGCGGTCCAGGCATGGGTTCTGGTGGCGCGGGTGACTTGTACCTTGAAATTGATTTCCACCCCAATCCCATCTATCGCGTAGATGGCAAAGATGTTTATCTTGATTTGCCGCTGGCCCCATGGGAAGCAGCGCTTGGAACCACCGTCAATATACCGACCCCCGCAGGCTCAACTTTAGAACTGAGGATTCCGGCGGGTACAGCAGCCGGCCGCAAGATGCGACTCAAAGCAAAGGGGATCCCTGGCAAAGAGGCAGGCGATCTATACGTAGTGCCAAATATTGTTTTACCCGACGCCGAAACCGATGCGCAAAAAGAAGCTTATCAAGCGCTGGAGAAAGCTTTTGATTTCAAGCCCAGAAACCATTTGAAGGGATGATGAACATGACGCAAACACAAATCACCTGGATTACAGGTAGCGTTGTTGAAGAAGAAGTACATATGAGCATTGTGGAAATCTCACAAGCGACACGCGCACCAGAGGATCTCATTATGTCTTGGGTCTCCGAGGGTGTTCTCAGTCCAGCGGGCTCATCCCCAGAGGACTGGCGCTTTAGTGGAGAGTCCCTTAAGCGCGCAAAGACTGCTGCTCATCTGACGCATGATCTAGAACTCAATACTCCTGGGGTCGCTTTAGCGCTAGATCTTCTAGACGAAATCAGCCGCCTTCGCAATCAACTGCTTCGTGAAAATATTGGCTAAGACTCTGACAGACCTAGTAATAATGTACTTTGTAATTTAGGATAAAAATAAATGACCGCATTGCCCTGTATTGAAATTGAAACTGCTCCCAATCCAAGTGCTGCTGTCATTTGGCTTCATGGTCTAGGAGCTGATGGCAATGACTTTGTACCCATCATTCCCCAACTCAATCTTTCTGAGTGCCCTGCCATTCGATTTGTTTTTCCAAGCGCACCTTCTATGGCTGTCACAGTCAATGGCGGCTACGTAATGCCAGCTTGGTATGACATTACAGGGAGAACTATCAACGACCGCGAAGATCTTGCTGGCATTCACAAATCAGCAGCAGCGATCTCGGAATTAATTGAACGGGAGGCAAGTCGTGGGATTGCCTATGAAAAAATTGTTTTGGCTGGCTTCTCGCAGGGCTGCGCTATGTCTTTGCAGGTTGGCCTACGCTTTCCACATCGATTGGCCGGCATCATGGCGCTATCAGGCTATTTACCTCTAGCAAATTCACTGGCACTCGAGAGAAGTGAGGCCAATGGCAAGACGCCTATTTACATGGCGCATGGTATTTGGGATACGGTAATCACTCTAGATCGCGCAGAAGCTTCAGCTGATACCCTGGAAAAATTAGGCTATCCGGTGGATTGGAATACCTACCCAATGGAACACTCGCTTCATCCGGATGAGCTGGTAGATATCTCCAGATTTTTGACCACGGTGCTTAGCAAGTTATAAGCGACGCTACATCAAGACTCTGAGCGACTTAAGAGCAGCTCCCAGCGCTGTAGTTTGATATCTAGATCGGCAGTGATTTCTGATAAGCGCGCTTGCATACTCGCCGCTAATTCGGGCTCATTCTTATAGAGATCTGGATTACTCATAGCGATCCCAATCTCAGCTTGCTCTGTCTCCAGAGTTTCAATCTGCAAAGGCAGGACTTCTAATTCCTGCCGCTCTTTACCATTAAGCTTACTCACCCCAGTTTTTACAACAGCGGGTTTTGATTCCGCCTTTGCCTCCGGTTTTGCTTCTAGCTTTGATTCGGACTTCTCAGCGGCTTTCAGGCCACCGTTGGCTGCACGAATCTTGTCTGAGCGTGCCTTCTGAATCTTCCAGTCTTCGTAACCACCCTCATATTCGCGCCAGAATCCATCACCCTCATTAGCAATGATGCTAGTCACGACGTTATCTAAGAAGTAGCGATCATGACTGACTAAGAACACGGTGCCCTTATAGTCTTGGAGCAATTGCTCAAGCAAGTCCAGGGTGTCGATATCCAAGTCATTGGTTGGCTCATCCAAAACCAAGACGTTTGCAGGACGTGCAAATAAGCGTGCCAACAATAAGCGGTTACGCTCGCCACCAGACAAAGTGCTTACAGGCGAATTAGTACGCTCTGGCGCAAATAAGAAATCACTCAGATAACTCTTCACGTGTTTCTTATTGCCATTGATTTCGATCCACTCGCTACCTGGGCTGATGTAATCCTCAAGCGAAGCGTTGAGATCAAGGCCTTCGCGCATCTGATCAAAATAGGCCACCTCAATACGCGTACCCATCGTTGCTGTGCCAGAGTCTGGTGCTATCGTTCCGAGGATTAACTTCAGGAGCGTGGTCTTACCAGCACCGTTAGGTCCCAGAAGTCCCACTTTATCGCCACGCAAAATCGTTGCCGTGAAATCCTGCACAATCGGGCGCTCGTATGACTTGGAAACATTTTGTAGATCAGCAACAATCTTACCGCTTCTATCTCCTGCTGAGACCGCAAGCTTGACTTGCCCAACAGCATCACGTCTTTGCGAGCGAGTAGTGCGAAGATTTTCTAGGCGCGCAATACGCGCCACGCTACGAGTGCGCCTAGCTTCAACGCCTTTACGAATCCAGACCTCTTCTTGAGCGAGTAATTTGTCGGCACGTGCATTAGCCAAAGACTCTGAGTTCATTTCCTGATCTTTTAATACCTCATAGGCCGAGAAATTACCCGGGTAGGTACGCAAGATGCCGCGATCGAGTTCAACAATCTGCGTACAGACGTTATCCAAGAAAGCGCGATCATGGGTAATCAAAATTACAGAGCCCTTGTACTCTTTGAGCAAATCCTCTAACCAAGAAATAGAATCTAAATCCAAATGGTTGGTAGGCTCATCTAGTAGCAATACATCTGGCATCTCTACCAGCGCACGAGCAAGAGCAACCCGCTTTTTGGTTCCACCCGACAAAGTATTAATCTTGAGCTCAGCCTCTAGGTGCAGGCGATCTAGCGTTTCATGAACGCGTTGCTCCCAGTTCCAGCCGCTTAAAGCCTCCAGTTGCGATTGCACTTCATCTAGGCGATGGTGGGCGGCATCGTCCCACTCTCCAATGCTGAGGGCTTCATATTCTTCACGCAAGGCTTTAGCTTGAGCTACTCCCTTGGATACGGCATCAAAGACAGTCTCCTCAGCCTCGAAGATAGGCTCTTGTGGAACATAGGCAATACGGAGACCTTGCTGATACTGCAGCAAGCCATCATCCATTTTTTCTATGCCAGCCAAGATCTTCAATAAAGAGGATTTACCAGTGCCATTGCGGCCAATTAAGCCAACCCGCTCCCCAGATTCCAGTGAGAAAGCGGTGTTTGCGAGGAGGTCAACGTGGCCAAAAGCCAGTTTTGCATCAGTGAGTACGATTAAAGCCATGGCGACATTATCGTCACTTCATCCAAAGTGGTGATATTTCCAATAAACATGGGATTGAGAAGTAGAATTTACTCAGAGAACACCTCCAAATAAAGGGATAAATGACCTGCAAGCTCAGTCCAAGCGCGCCCCGACTCATTCTCTTTGCCGGCCATGCGGGCACCGGTAAAACCACTTTAGCTAAAAAAGCACTACCCCTCATTGTTGGGAAGACTGGGGAAAGCTTTTGCTTTTTAGATAAAGATACGGTGTATGGCGCCTATAGTGCCCATGTCATGGAGCTCACCACCAAAAACCCCAATGATCGAGATAGTCCTTTTTATCTTCAGAACTTAAGGGATTCGGAATATGCAGGACTTATTGCTATCGCCAAAGAAAATCTACAACTCGGAGTGAATGTCATCCTGGTGGGGCCCTTTTCTAGTGAAATCCAAAGTGGTCGGATGTTCGAGCCCGAAGAGCTTGGTGTACCCAGCGTATCGAGCATCAGAATTGCCTGGATTGATTTAGACGAGAGTGAAGCTAAAAGGCGCATGGAACGACGCGCAGATCCGAGAGATGAATACAAACTACATCATTGGGATGAATACACCAAGCGAAGAGTAGATCCACCAGAGCATGCTGCAATACAGCGCTTTGATAATTTACATTTTGATGAAACTCGGTTTGAGAAATTAATCGATCACTTGATTAATTGAATGCTTACTTGGATAGATAATCGAGTGCGACCGCTTCCGCTACCTTGATACCATCAACTCCTGCCGATAAGATTCCACCAGCATAACCAGCACCCTCACCTGCAGGGTAAAGACCTTTGATATTTAAACTCTGAAGATTGGCGCCTCGAGTAATACGCAATGGCGAGGATGTACGCGTTTCGATACCAGTCAGTACCGCATCCTTCATCGAGAAACCTTTGATCTGTTTCTCAAAAGCAGGAATCGCCTCTCGAATTGCTTCAATCGCATAAGGAGGTAAAGCGTCGGCGAGATCCGTCAGATGCACGCCCGGTTTATAAGATGGGATGACGGAACCAAATTCTGTAGAGGCTTTACCTGCCAAGAAGTCACCAACTAATTGACCAGGAGCTTCATAGGTAGATCCGCCTAAGTCATAAGCCTTAGACTCTAGGGCTCTCTGAAAATCGATGCCTGCTAAAGGGCCGCCAGGGTAGTCATCCGGGGTAATGCCAACAACGATGCCTGCATTGGCATTGCGCTCGTTACGCGAATACTGACTCATGCCATTGGTGACAACCCGATTGGGTTCAGAAGTAGCTGCCACCACTGTACCGCCAGGGCACATGCAGAAGCTATAGACAGCACGGCCATTCTTGGCATGGTGAACCAATTTGTAATCAGCTGAGCCAATCAGCTCGTTACCAGCATGTGGGCCTAAGCGTGCTTTATTAATTAAGGATTGGGGATGCTCAATACGAAAGCCCACAGAAAACGGTTTGGCTTCCATATAAACACCTGCCGCATGAAGAGCCTCAAAGGTATCGCGAGCGCTATGTCCTAAAGCAAGCACTACATGATTGGTGGGCAGATCAGGATATCCCTCAATTTTGACGCCTTTAATCTGATCATCCTGAATATCAAAGCCAATCACTTTTTGTGAGAAACGAATCTCCCCACCAAGCTCAATAATTTCTTGGCGCATTCTTTCAACCACGCCTACCAATCGAAAGGTTCCGATATGCGGCTTAGCTACATAATGAATTTCTTCGGGGGCGCCCGCTTTGATGAATTCAGCAATAACTTTGCGACCGTAAAACTTCGGGTCTTTAATTTGACTCCAGAGTTTGCCATCGGAAAACGTCCCTGCTCCACCCTCACCAAATTGCACATTAGATTCTGGATTGAGGACATTCTTGCGCCACAGGCCCCAAGTGTCTTGGGTGCGTTCACGTACAGGTTTGCCGCGTTCTAATACGATTGGCTTAAAACCCATCTGCGCTAACACCAAGGCGGCAAAAATTCCACAAGGGCCAAATCCAATGACAACAGGTCGCTCAAAACTTGCACTCTTCACCTGTGAAGCGTTGGCCACAAAGTGATAACTCATATCCGGTGATGGTCGAATATGAATGTCATTCGAGAACTGCTTTAGTAATTTTTCCTCATTCTTGACCGATAGGTCCACGGTATAAATAAAGGCTAGAGCGACGTTTTTTCTGGCGTCATAGCTGCGCTTAAAAATATCAAACCGAATCAAGTCTTGAGCCTGGATATTTAAGCGCCGCAAGATCGCCTCTTCTAATGCCTCGGGGGCATGGCTGATAGGAAGGCGAAGTTCGGTAATACGGATCATGGGTCTCTACGATATACAGTAAATTGGGGTATTTTTCCAAATAATACTGGGATAGGGCGAATGGCTGCGTTAAAAGGCGATAATGCACTATGGCTCTACGCGCAACTATCCACAAAGCCGACCTTCACGTCGCAGATTCCGACCGCCATTATTACGGCAGTCACTCACTCACTATTGCCAAGCATCCCTCTGAAACCGAAGAGCGGATGATGATACGCATCATTGCATTTGCCCTACAAGCACAAGAGGAGTTAGCCTTTACTAAAGGCCTGAGCGATACCGATGAGCCCGACCTCTGGATAAAAGATCTCACGGATGCGATTAAGCTTTGGATTGAGATAGGACAGCCTGACGAAAGACGCATTCTGAAAGCCTGCGGTCGATCCGATCAAGTCATCGCTTACTGCTATGGCGGACACACCAGCAAAATTTGGTGGGATGGTATTGCCAATAAATTGACGCGCGCCCGCAATCTTCAAGTGATCTCCATTCCCGCAGAGCAGGCTAAAGAACTCAATAAGCTAGTCGAGCGGAGTATGGTTCTGCATGTGAATATTCAAGATGGGGAAGCATACGTTTCTTCAGATATGGGACAAGTCACTATCACCCCAGAAATCTGGCGCAATCAACAGCAATGAAGCCGGTAGTTTTAGACACCAATATCTTGCTAGATATTTTTGTCTTTAATGACGAAAGAGCCCTTCATTTAAAGAAAGCGCTTTTTGATAAAACAACACACTTCGTAGCTAGCCAGAAAACAATTGCAGAGTTTGCTGATGTGATCTCGCGCCCCCTCTTTAAGCTAGATGAAGAAGCTCAAGTAGCTATTCTGGCTCAATGGCAATCTATTGCAGAGCAACAGGATGATTCGAATTTAGCTCCCGCACCCTGGAAATGCCAGGATCTGGATGATCAGATCTTCCTAGATCTAGCCTATCAACTTAGGCCCGTAGTACTGATTAGCAAAGATAATGCAGTGCTTCAAATCGCCAGCAGAGCGGCCTCAGAAGACATTCTCATAACCAGTGATTACAACGCCTTTAGGCTACAGAACTAAAGCGCAAGCCTTTAGCTGATTCAGCAGCAATCTCAAAGGACTTGAGGCGAGCTTGATGGTCATAAATTTGACCCGTGATGATGATTTCATTTGCGCCGGTCTGATCAAGCCAATACTGCATCTCTTTTCTTACGGTCTGTAAGGATCCGACCGCAGAACAGCGCAAAGCATGAGCGGCAGTCATTGTTTCATGCGGCTCACAATAGTCATCTATGTTTTCTATTGGGGGTGGTAACTGCCCGCGGGTATTGCGGCGCATACGAATAACGTTTTGTTGCAAAGTAGTAAATAGATGAGCAGCCTCTTCATCGGTATCGGCAGCGACTACATTCATCAGAAATGCGCAATAAGGTTTGGCCAGCTTATCCGATGGCTTAAACAGTTCGCGATAGGTGGACATCGCATCCAATAATTGCTCGGGTGCAAAATGCGAAGCAAAGGCATAAGGTAGGCCAAAGTGAGCTGCTAGTTGTGCGCCATACAAGCTAGAGCCTAATATCCAAATCGGCACCTCAGTATCCATACCCGGAATAGCCCTCACAAGCTGCCCCTCCTGAAGGGGGCCGAAGTAATGTTGCAACTCGCGCACATCCTGTGGAAAGCGGTCATCGCTTCCAAGTAAATCGCGTCTCAATGCTCTAGCTGTCATTTGATCAGACCCTGGCGCACGCCCCAAGCCGAGTTCAATCCTGCCGGGATAAATAGATGCCAAAGTGCCAAATTGTTCTGCGATGACCAAGGGGGCATGATTTGGCAACATCACACCACCCGACCCAACGAGAATAGTTTTTGTACCGCCAGCAATATAGCCGACCAAGACTGCAGTGGCAGAGCTGGCATTACCTGTCATGTTGTGGTGCTCGGCCACCCAATAACGGGTATAGCCCAAAGCCTCTGCATGCTGGGCAACATCCAGAGAGTTCCGCAAGGCATCTGCAGCAGTAAATCCCTCGGGGATCGGAGATATATCTAGAATGGAGTATGGGACAGCATTTGTCATTCCTAGATCATACCGAGAAAGTATTTTTAAACATGAGTAAACCAAAAATGGCAGATGCCGATGACGGCCTCTTTAAGCCGGGTAGCAAGCTAAGACACATTAAGACGGGTGGCTTTTATAAGGTGGTCTTACTTGCCAATGTTGAAGCGAATCTAGAGCCGGCCTATGTCTATGAATCCCTTCAGTCGCACGATTTTTGGATCAGACCAAAAACGGAGATGGAAGATGGTCGGTTTGAATTGATCGACGCTTAAGAGAAGGACAAGGGAACTGATATGACCGAAGATCGCATCACCAATCTTGAAATTAAGCTTAGCTTTACTGAAGACTTAATTGATCAACTCAATCAAACGATCTACAAGCAGCAGCAGCAAATTGAATTTCTGTATCGTGAGCTCAAATCCATCAAGGAGCAAGCTAGCAGCGGGGATAGCGCAGGTAACAACAGCCCAAAAGATGAAATCCCTCCGCATTATTAAAGCCCTTGATTTATTGTTGATTAGGTTATATCATTTTTGACATATATCAATATTGATATAATTTATGGATGACCACATGGACCGTACATACCCTTAACACCACAGTTAACGATGAGCTAGAGGCCCTGCCAGTAGATATTAGAAGTAAGTTTGTCAGAGTCTCTGGATTGCTTGAGCAGTTTGGCCCCCAAAATGTTGGCATGCCTCACATCGGGTCTTTGGGTGATAAATTCTGGGAAATACGAGTCTCTGGTCAGGATGGAATTGCAAGAGGAATTTATATTTACTCCAGTGGGAAAAAAATAATCGTTCTACATGTATTTATTAAGAAGACTCAGAAAACTCCACCAGCAGCTTTGCAGATGGCGACAAGAAGAGCTAAACAGGCAAAGTTAATATGACTAAGATCTCAAATTTACATAAAAAGTGGATTAAAAATCCAGATTACAAAGAAGCTTACGACGAATCTCGTGTGGAATTTGAGATTGCAAAGGAAGTTATTGAGGCCCGCATGAAGAGTGGGCTATCCCAAGAGGAGTTAGCCGCACTGATGAGCACTTCCCAATCCGCAATTGCAAGACTTGAGAGTGGGGTTAGCCTCCCCTCCCTAAGAACCTTGACTAAATTGGCGGCCGCCACAAATACGCATATTGAAATCCACTTTAAGCCAATTAAAAATTCAAAGCAAAAATTAGCTGCTTAGGACTACACTAAGACTAACTGCGATCGATATTGATTTCTAAGGCTATTAAAAAGGTTAAATATCATGGGTAACTTAGTGCCGTTTTTAGTCCAATGGGGCTTAACTTCCCTATCTCTTTGGGTTGCCAGCTATCTATTTAGCGGCTTACGCTTTGCAGATAGCGGCTCACTCTTGATTGCCGCCCTACTGCTGGGGTTTGCAAACGCGGTAGTGAAGCCTTTATTAATTCTCTTCACGCTGCCACTAACCGTCCTCACGATGGGATTATTTCTACTGGTAGTGAATGCATTGGTTCTCATGCTGGTGTCTTCAGTAGTGAGTGGCTTTACGATTTCCAGCTTCTGGACCGCATTCTTTGCCAGCATCTTTATTTCTTTATTCAGCCTCTTTATCAGCGGAATACTGTTTTAAATTTACTCCGCCCCGGGGTAGATATCAGACCAGGGGTGGAGTGCATCGCGGCACGGGTGACTCTTTGAAGTTATTGATCTGGCATTCTCAGCCAAAATGCTTGCACCGCCCGTCAAAAAACCAAGTCCAATTGAAACGGTGCTATTAACCACCCCCGCTTGATTAATGCCTGCCTTAGGATTTGTCAGTGTCCCACCCATCTTGACCATTCCAGTTAAATCCAAGCCCGTTGTGAGCCCTGATTTCTCTTTGGGATCAATGGTAAGGTTAATAGCCTCCGTTTTCAGATTAATAGAGCCGGCTAAGGCCGCATCCAACTTATCCGTTTCAATCCCAACTGACTTAGCTATATTGATCTGGCCATTATTAATTGGTAAATAAGCAACTGCACATTCCAAAACTGTCTCAGTTGTTTTTTTACGTAATGGATTCATCGAATCCAAAAGCGTCACTACGAAATCACCAGCATCATTTAAAAAATTGGTGCCCATACGAGCCTGCTTAATGCTCAACTGAATCTTGCCATTTGAATTTGATGCCATTTGATGCAAGCTACTTCCGGATGTCTTGACATCAAATGCCATCTTCATACTACCCCCACTCACCTTGGAGCCTGGGTCAAGCCTAGCTAGTAAGCTTTCCAGTGTGAAATCCTTCGTCACCCCCTTAGCCGTGAGTGCGGGACTTGAAGTATCCAGGTCTGAGAGCTTAATCTGTAAATCAGCACTTCCCTTACCCATCTCAAACCTCAGGCTTGGAATATCAATCGCACTGCCATTCAATTGCAAGGTAGCTTGAAGATTTTCAATGGACTTGCGTTTTGGCAAATTCAATTCACCAATATTTATTATGATTTCTCCCTTGGCTTGGGGTAGCGCATCAAAGGGAATGCTCTCATTGCTAAATAAGTACTTAGGCTGCGGCTTTTGAGATTGATGCATGACTGCTGCCGATTTGGCACCGCTGATAGCACGCGGAGGATGATTGGGGGATGCACTAAAGACGGGCCAGTCAAATGCTTTTGAGTTCAATGTCAAATTGATTGTAGGTGGAGTGTTCTGATTCTTACTTACCTCACCTTTCATCATCATAGACTTGCCATTCATAGTGAGATTCAGGTCAATTGGAAATTGAGTCGAGGAAGCATTCCACTCTTTGAATAATTTAGAGAGTGAGTCCATTTTTCCGCTGAGTTCGAGAGCTTGCTCTTGAGCCTTCATGCTGACCGATACGACCGTTTTATCGCCGCTATCTACCAACGATAAACGCCCAATTTGATAACTCGATATAGCATTTGAAGGGTCTTGATACTGAATGTGAGCATCCGCAATCAAAACACTCTCCATGGAAATGAAGTCTTCACCAACAGATGAGGTTTCCGTATTGTTTTTAGAACCGGAAGGCTCCCTGGAGGCATCTCCACTGAAATCCCAATTAGCTTTACCAGCCCCATTTTTTTGAAGAAATAGCTCCAGACCAGCAAGCTTCACACTGCCAATTTCAATACGCTTACTCAGCAACGGCAGAGTTTTAATATTTAAATCAATCCGCTTGAGCTTCAGCATGTCAGTATCAGATGCCCAGGATGCATTACTCAGACTTAAACTCTCTGCAGAAACAGAAACCCCCGGAAAAAAACTTAAGCTGACTGGCCCAGTGATTTTGAGATCTCTACCAGTAGCAGTCCTTACAGAGGAAGAGAGTAGTTTGGTCAATTTCACTGGATCTACCGCTGAGGCTGCGTACCATACCCCTATTGCAATCAGGATACTTACACCGCCAAGGGTGCTAATAGTGATTTTGGCTAATTTACTCATTCTTCATTGATTCTAAATTACCTACCGGCCTTAGACTAGGATTGATTTTTTTATTACTAACTTTGATTGCATAAGGGGCTTAAGTAGTGATCGCTTTTTATTGAGGCTTGATATTGAGAGGTAAATCCCCATATTAATATCAGTAAAAGTGGAAAGATCTGAAGTAAGATCGAAGGTGCAATAAGCACATTAACTACCAATAGGAAGGGTAATAGACCATGGCTACAAAGAAGTCTCCAGCAAAAAAGAAAGTAGCTACTAAGGTGGTAAAAAAAGCCCCTGCAAAGAAAGCCGTTAAAAAAGTTGCTACTAAGAAAGTGGTAGCAAAAAAGGCCGTAAAGAAGGTAGTGAAAAAACCAGTAGTCAAAAAGCCTGTCGCCAAAAAAGCGATTGCTAAAAAACCAGTTGCTAAGAAAATGGCTAAAAAGGTAGTGGCGAAGAAGCCGGCTGCTAAAAAGCCAGCTCCAAAGAAAGCTACTAAGAAATCCCCTAAAGCAGCTGCGCCCAAGAAACTTAAAGTCGATCAGTACGGACTCGAGGAAGATGATGAGTTCTACGGCTTGTACTTTGCCAAATCAACCAACAAGGGTTTAGTTGAAGTAAAACCCTGCACCTTCTCGCTAATGTATTGGTGGAAAGGCTTGCTTGGCTACCCTGACATGATTGAAATCTCTAAAGATAGCGATACTGCAATGTTGCAGTTTGAGTCTACCTTTGGGGGTGGTGATTCTGGTGAGACAGAGTTGACAGAAAAAGATGTGTTTGATGTTGACCATATTATTGAAATCGACGAACAAGAGCAGTTAGTCTCCCTCTACTCTTACGTTCCTATTCCTGTCCCAGAAAAGCTAATTGGTGCATTAGGCCTCTCTATTTTGAATATCAATCCAGAAACCCGTTACGGTAGCCTTGAGATTTGCTCTACTGATAACGAAGAAGGTGCGAATGAGCACTTCCTACGCTATCGTGCAGCTACTTATTTACGTGGCGTGAAATCTGGCAAGGTTGAAGCTATCGAAAGCATGGTCACCAACGGTTCAGAGTTCTTTGGATTGGCTTTAGATGCCATGTGCGTTAATAAATCGATTAAGAAATGGTTGCTGAGCTAGGCAGTTATTGCTTAATAGGTATTACACACAAATATGTAGGTCATAGGAAAGCGGTCGTTCACTGTTTTACGAGTTTCGACAATAGTGGCGCTTCGCTTTCCTAGTTTTTTACACTCCTCTGCTGCGGCCGCTTGAGCCTCAGTATCTATAGCGGATTTAGGGGCATGAACTCCAACCGTTCCATCAGACTGTCGATAGACTCCAAACTCGCTTGGCGGTGTTGCGCAAGCTAACATGGTTATTGAGACCGCAAGTACCAAAGCACCCGAAATAATTTTCATATTGAAATCCAGATCTTTTACAGAATGGATTCATTCTAGCTATCTTTAGGCTCTAATAAATAAATTTCACTTATACCCAACCCGATCAAGCAAACGCTGAGCAGCGATTTGGTTCTTACCAATTGCCGCAATAGAGATATTTTCTGCTTTGAATGGCCCCAACATTTTGAGGCCTTCATTTTCAATTTTGACTGACTTCACTACAGGCCACTCGTTATTGCCGTTAGCAAAATACTCTTGCGCAGAATCACTTGCCAAGTATTCAAGAAATTGTTTCGCAGCCTGTGGATGTGGCGCACTTTTAGCAACCCCGCCTCCCGCAATATTGATGTGCGCGCCAGTGGTCTGCTGATTTGGCCAGATAAATCCAATTTTAGAAACAATAGCCTGGTCTTCCGGCTTTGTTGAGCGTAAAAGCCTTACCAAGTAGTAAGAGTTTGTTAAAGCTACACCGCATTCACCTGAGGCTACCGCCTTGATTTGATCGGTATCGCCACCTCTTGGAGAGCGAGCCATATTAGCCACCATGCCCTTGGACCACTCCTCAGTAGCGGCCTCGCCACGACGTTCAATCATGGCGCCAATTAATGACAACATATAAGGATGGGCACCTGAGCGCGTACACACCTTACCCTTATTCATAGGTTCAGCTAGCTTCTCATAAGTGTCAACGTCTTGTGGATTCACTTTTGCTTTGTTGTAGACCACAAGACGTGCTCTGGTTGAAAAACCAAACCAAGTTGATCCCTCTGGCTCAGACTGAGAACGTAAGTTTGCAGGAATACGACTCTCTAAATATTTTGACTGTATCGGCTTAAAGAAGCCATCAATTTGAGCGCGCCACAGTCGAGCTGCATCCACCATCAAAATCACATCTGCTGGACTATTAGCACCCTCACTTTTTAATCTCTCCGCTAAAGCATTGTCATCAGCCTCAATCCGGTTGATTTTGATGCCTGTCTTTTTGGTGAAGTCACTGTAAAGCGCCTCATCAGTTTGATAGTGACGGGCTGAGTAGAGATTGAGTTCTTTCGCTTCCTTTACATCCTGTGCTTGCAAGGGCAAAGCCAAAAATGCGCTCAATAACAATGCAGAGTTGCCTAAGAATTTTCTTATTAGTGAGTTTGTCATGGCTGTATTTGCGATCAGAATTAGATAAAATCTAATGTATCACAAATACGAATGATTATCAATTATGATTTGGAAATAACCCTTGAAAGTAGCAATACTGGAAAAAGTCCAACCAAAACAATGGTTAAGGAAGGCAAAGCTAATTCAGCGAGACGCTCATCTGCGGCTAACTGATAGGTTGCAACAGCCAAGGTATCAAAGTTAAATGGGCGCAATAAGAGCGTTGCTGGTAATTCTTTCATGACGTCGACAAAGACAAAGAGGCCTGCAGTAATCAGGCTGCGCTTAAGTAGGGGCACATGAACCCGCTTCAAAATCTGCATCCTAGAAAGTCCCAAGAGCGCCGCTGAAGCATCCATAGAGGGTGTGATACGAGCCAGGCCCGCTTCTACACTCTGCAAACTAGAAGAAAGAAAGCGGACTAAGTATGCATAGATCACCACTAATATGCTGGCAGACATCCACCAAGCAAGCTGAAAGATCTCTAGAAAAGAAAGGATGCCAATGGCCAAGACCGCACCAGGTAAAGCATAACCAAAGCCTAGCAATCGATTAACCCAACTTAAACGTGCATTCATGCGTACGGAGTAAGCAAAGAACACGGCTAAGGCTACCGAGATGAGCGCCGTCAGAATCGAAACTAATAGAGAATTACTCAGCCAATCTAGATATCGAACATCGATCGTGAGGCCTTGCTTGAAGAGTAATTGCAAGAGCGCAAATGCAGGTATCAAAAATCCGCACAAGAGGGTAGTGCCACAGAATGCAAATGCAAAAAAAGCTTTCTTGCCTTCCAGAGACTTCGCGAGTGGCTTACTCCGAGCTGCAGAGGCATAACGTAATTTTGAGCGACTACTTTGCTCGATAGAGAAAATAAGTAAGACAAAACTTAAGAGACCTAAGGCAAGCTGCACTGCCGCTATTCGGTCTCCAAATGAGAGCCAAGCCTTAAAGATACCGGTTGCAAAAGTCTGCACACCAAAGTAAGAGACGGCACCAAAATCAGCCAGCACTTCCATTAGCGCAAGGGCCATGCCCGCAAAAATGGCTGGCCTTGCCATGGGCAATACCAATTTCACAAAACCTTGCAGTGGACTGTAGCCCAGCGTTTCTGAAACCTCAATCAATCGACCACTACGCTCTAAGAATGCCGTACGCGTAATGAGATAAACATAAGGAAAGAGGCAGAATGAGAAAGACCAAATAGCCCCACTCAGGGACCTCGGATCCGGAAAGAACCAGAGTGCATCAACTCCTAGTACAGCGCGCAGCGTACTTTGTATCGGACCCGAAAACTGCAAGAGATCAACAAAAAGATAGGCCATGACATAAGTGGGCACTGCCAAAGGCAGAATGAGAGCCCACTCAAATATCTTCTTCCCTGGAAAATCATAGCTCGCAATGATCCACGCATTACCCACCCCGAGAATAAAGACCCCCCCTCCGACACCAAAAATAAGCACTAAGGTCGAGGCAATATAGCCGCCTAGTACAAAGTTCCATAAATGGCTGAGGGTGCCGGTGGCTAATAATTCCTTACCGGGGAATAGGAAAGGTGCTGCCAAGCCAAAGAGGGGCAAAAATAACAACAGGGCAAGTGGCACCACAATGCGATTCATGAAATCGGCAATCCGTTTAGACTCTAGCTACGTATTAAACCACTAGCATTAATGTGAAAATTATAGAGATGAACTCTGCTCGCACCCTACTTTCAATTCAAGCAGTGGAAATCGACTATCCTAATCGAGACGGTCAAGGTCGTGTTACTGCGGTTAAAAACCTGAATCTCGATCTTGCTCAAGGTGAGATTGGCTGCTTATTGGGCTCATCTGGCTGCGGAAAATCTACCGTCTTGAGAGCTATTTGTGGGTTTGAGCCCGTTAAAGCAGGGAAGATTCTCCTGCGTGATCAGGTAGTGAGCTCGGCCTCCACTCATCTCCAGCCCAATCAAAGAAAAGTGGGTATGGTCTTTCAGGATTTCGCCCTCTTTCCTCATCTCAATGTTTTAGAGAATATTGCCTTTGGCTTACAGCACTTAGCAGGTAATGAAAGATCTGTAGTGGCCATGGAGTGGCTTAAGCGGGTGTCCCTATCGGATAAATCTGATGCATATCCCCATGAGCTCAGTGGCGGCCAACAACAGCGTGTGGCACTAGCTAGAGCAATGGCACCAGAACCAGATTTAATTTTGCTTGATGAACCCTTCTCTAGTTTAGATATTGAGCTGAGAGAGCGTCTTGCAGGCGAGATGCGAGAAATCCTCAAAGCAAACAATATTACCGCCCTACTGGTAACTCACGATCAATTTGAAGCCTTTGCCATTGCCGATAAGGTCGGCGTTATGACGGATGGCAATGTACTGCAGTGGGATACCCCTTACGAGCTGTATCACAAGCCAGCCAATCGCTATATTGCCGATTTTATTGGTCGCGGAGTGTTTCTGAAGGGCGTGGTCCAAGCCAACAACAAAGTCAAAATTGAATTAGGTGATCTCGACCTAGAAGAAGATCGCAGCGCGGAAGTTGGAAAAGAAATCGATGTACTCTTGCGCGCTGATGATATTGTGCATGATGACCACAGCACCTTGTTAGCAGAGGTTGTACGTAAGACCTTTAGAGGGGCTGACTTCTTGTACACCCTCAAGCTCGCTTCAGGTGTTGAAATTTTTGCCTTTGTACCCAGCCACCATGATCATGCGATTGGTGAAAAGATTGGCATACACCTGGTGGCTGATCACGTTGTTACCTTTAGCTAGTGAGTGGCTTTCATCTAGAAAAGCACCCTCATTTCACGCTCAGCAGAAAGCACTCTTTTCAGATACATTTGAGTTTGACGCTGTAAGATCTTTTCTGGAAATTAAACGTGCTACCAAATATAGAGTTAGAGCGCCTAAACGGCAATAAAGAACCCATTACTAACTATGCGGGCAAAGTGCTATTAGTAGTTAATGTAGCTAGCCAGTGCGGCTTTACTTCTCAATACAAAGAGCTACAAGGTCTATATGATGAATTTCATAGCCAGGGCTTAGAAATCCTTGCTTTTCCATGCAACCAATTTGGCGGCCAAGAGCCAGGTACGCCTCAACAGATCGAAGCGTTTTGCAGCACCCGGTTTGGGGTCACCTTCCCTGTTTTTCAAAAAACGGATGTTAATGGTTCCAATACCCACCCCCTGTTTGAATATCTCAAAACAGCTGCTCCAGGTTTGCTTGGGACCGAAGCCATCAAGTGGAATTTCACAAAATTTCTAGTAAATCGTAATGGGCTTCCAGTAAAACGATTTGCGTCAGCTAGCTCACCCGCGAGCATCAGCGCGGATATTAAAAAACTACTTTAAATTAATAAAGAATATTGATACATGAACGATGGCATCCCACTCTCAGAAGTAATACGAAAACGCATCAAAGCTAAAAAAGCGCGATTCCATGCAAATGACAATATTTCTGCATTTATTCAGCCTGGGGAACTCGATGCCTTGGTAGAGGAGGTGGCGGTCAAAATGCAATCTGTCCTTGAAAGCCTGGTGATTGATACAAAAAGTGATCACAACACTCAAAATACAAGTAAGCGTGTCGCTAAAATGTTTGTTAATGAAGTGTTTAATGGCCGCTACGTAGAGCAACCATCGCTAACAAAATTTCCTAATGTCAGCCATCTCAATGAGCTGATGATTATTGGCCCCATTACCGTCAGAAGCGCTTGCTCTCATCATCTATGTCCGATTATGGGCAAAGTGTGGATTGGGATACTGCCGGATAAGCACTCCGCCCTGATTGGCCTCTCGAAATACTCTCGCCTCACTGAGTGGGTAATGTGTCGTCCACAGATTCAGGAAGAAGCGGTTGTAGAGCTCGCCGACATGATTGAGAAAAAGGTCAAGCCCACTGGTGTTGCGATTGTGATGGAAGCTGATCATTTTTGTATGCAGTGGCGTGGCGTTAAGGATCCAGACTCTAAGATGATCAACAGCGTGATGCGGGGATCTTTCTTAAAAGATCCCAATTTACGTCGTGAGTTTTTATCACTAATTGCGCGCAATTAAGACAGTCAAAGAGAGGATCAAATGACATCAACAGCCTGCATCGAATTAAAAGATCTCCGATTGAATACCCAGATTGGGACTTATGCGCCAGGGTCCACAATCCCTGATCAGCATCTACTGAATCTGACTTTATGGATCAACCCTAAATTGATTTTGATTTCAGAAGATCTCATGAATCGAGTGTTCGACTACGATCCCCTCGTCCTTGAAATCGATCTATTGGCTGCTGATGGCCATTATGAGACTCAAGAAAGATTGGTTACTAGGATAGTTGAGGCATGTGCTCACTATTCAGAAATTGAGTCTCTAGAAATTAGCCTTAGGAAAACGCCTGTGCGCGAGAACTCTGGAGTACTGGGGATAAAGCTATATGTTGATCAAAGCAGTCTAACTAGCATGAGAACAACGTTGGCTTAGGTGCTTAAGCTTCTTCCTCAAGAGCGTCAACGAGATGGTCGTACTTTAGAAAATTTTCACGATGTCTTCTGTAGTACAAAAGGCCTTCATTCAGGCTGGCTACAGTGGCGCCCCGCTCGCGCATTTTGTCCCAAAGATTCCAATCCTCCTGCGGATGAATGCCATCGGCATATCTTTCCTTGTAACCCACTTGCTGACCTAGAGAGGTTCGATACATCATCGAACCATGGTGCTTTCCTTCGCGATCCCAGTAGAGGTCCCCTTGGTGAGACCTAGTCTCGCCAGGAACACGATCATGAATCTCTTCTTTTAACTCACCAGTAACCACAATGTCGTAAGTAACAATATCTGCATGAGCATTGGATAGCAGCTCAATTGCATCTGATCTGAGCCAATTATCAGCACCAATGAAAAGAACGTATTCCGTATTGACCCTCATGAGTAAATCATGAAAATTGTCCACAGTACCTAAATTTTGTGGCCTGAGAATATATTCAATATCGGGATATAAATCGGGTAAGTGCGTGCAATCATGCGCCCCATCATCGACAAATAGAATTCTGGCGGGGGCTTGTGTTTGAGATAGCAAGGACTCAATGCAGTGCGCTGCAAGATGGCCGTACTTATAAGAGGCGATAACGACTGTAATCATATTGCTGGGCATTAGAACACGAAAGTGTGATGTCTGAATGAAGCCTCGCTTTAAACCCCCTACAATAGAACTATGTTGATGCAAATCGCCAATCTTCTCCTCCAAGTCCTCGTGAGCATTGTTGCGGGAGCATGTCTCCTGAGATGCTATCTCCAGTGGCTCGCCTTTAATCTGGGCTCTGGCCAAAGTAGAACCATCGGCGCATATGTGCTTCCACTGAGTAATTGGATCGTGATCCCACTTCGCAAGATAGTCCCAAGCGTTGGTCGCTTTGATGTCGCTAGCTTTTTAGCTGCTTACCTACTGGTTGTAGGCAAGACGGCCATCCTCTTGTTACTCTCAGGAGCTACTTTAACGAACATCTCGTGGCTCCTATTGGCCTTAATCGATTTAGTGGATCTGATACTTTCGGGATTAGTTGGCTTGGTTTTTGCAAGCGTCATTCTCTCTTGGGTTAGTGCTGGCTCCCAGATACAGTATTTGGTCTCACTTTTAGTGGAGCCTCTGCTGGCGCCAATCAGAAAAGCAATGCCGAACTTTGGAGCCCTAGATTTATCACCTCTTTTGCTACTGCTTATCCTGCAAGTTTTGCAGATTGTGGTGAGCAATCTGAGGTAACTCATCAAATCTAATGAGCCTCAAGATGCTCCTGAATGACGTTGATAAAGTGATCACCATAACGCTCTAGCTTTGCTTGCCCGACTCCACCAATACGACTGAACTGATCTAAGGTGGTTGGCGCAGACTTAACCATCTCCAGCAAAGTGCTGTCATGAAAAATCACATATGGTGGTACCCCTTGCTCGCGCGCTAGCTCAGTCCGCTTGGTCTTCAGCGCCTCCCACAGTTTTTCATCTGCAATATTACTAAAGGGATGTGTAGAGCCCTTCCTTGCTCCAGACTTCGTAGCCTTGCTCTTGGAATAGCCTGTTTCTTTTCGCAGCCAAACCTCTTGCTCTCCACGTAGCACAGGCAAAGCAATACCATCCACCAACTTTAAGCCACCATGTAATTCAATATCCGCATCTAAATATCCACCAGCCACCAATTGCCGATAGATGCTATTCCACTGAGCCTGATTGAGCTCTGCACCAATACCAAATGTACTTACTTGCTCATGAAAATACTGTTTCACCCTGGGAGTTACTTTACCCAACAGCACATCAATTAAATGGGTCACACCAAAGCGTTGGCCTGTGCGATACACGCATGACAGTGCTTTTTGCACCTCCTGTGTGGCATTCCAAGTCGCTACTGGCTCTAGACAGTTATCACAGTGACCACAACTACCAGCATGTACCTCTCCAAAGTAGCGCAAGATCGTTTGATGGCGGCAAGTCGTAGATTCGCAATAGCCCAGCAAAGCGTTGAGCTTTTGGCGCTCTACTCTTTTGCGATCTTCAGAAGCTTCGCCAGAATCTACCATTTGCCGTAAGCTCACCACATCTCCAAACCCATAGGCCATCCAAGCATTGGCAGGCAAGCCATCGCGCCCTGCCCGTCCAGTTTCTTGGTAATAGCCTTCCATACTTTTGGGTAGATCTAGATGAGCCACAAAGCGGACGTTGGGTTTATCAATGCCCATACCAAAAGCTACGGTTGCAACCATGATGACGCCTTCTTCACGCAAGAAGCGTTTTTGATTGGCGCTGCGTGTCTCCACACTTAGACCTGCGTGATACGGCATGGCATCCCACCCGCGGTCTTGCAACCATTGCGCAGTCTCTTCTACACTGCGACGCGATAGGCAATAAATGATTCCAGAATCATCGGCATGTTCAGCATCTAAAAAATGTTCTAACTGTTGCTTAGCACTCTGCTTTTGTAGCACTCGATACTTAATATTAGGACGATCAAAGCTAGAGACAAACTGCTCAGCAGATTCCAGCGAAAGACGTTCAACAATTTCTGCGCGGGTTGGTGCATCTGCGGTCGCTGTTAATGCGATACGAGGCACTTTCGGAAATCGCTCGTGCAGAACAGTTAACTGGCGATATTCTGGGCGGAAATCATGGCCCCATTGAGAAACGCAGTGCGCTTCATCAATCGCAAATAATGCAATGCCAGGTCCCGCATGAAGTCGATCCAATATGGATAGAAAGCCTGGGTTCATTAAGCGTTCTGGTGCTACATAGATCAAATCAAGCTCTCCGGCCAGTAATTGACTGGTCACCTGTTGGGATGTTGCCGCATCTAGACTGGAGTTTAGAAAAGAAGCCTTAACACCTAGCTGGGTTAAGGCATCGACTTGATCTTGCATCAACGCGATTAAGGGTGAAACTACCACTCCTACACCGCGGCGCACCAAGGAGGGAATCTGATAGCACAGCGACTTACCTGCGCCAGTGGGCATGAGGACCAAAGCATCACCACCAGAAACTACATGCTCAACAATAGAAGCCTGAGCACCACGAAATTGATCAAAGCCAAAAACATCATGAAGTACTTGCTGACTCGATTGCAACCGTAATGCTCCTTTGAAATAAAAAGCCCCACGTCATGGCGGGGCTTGATGAATATCTTTTCTATATTTACAAATATAGAATCTGGCTGGCGGAGAGGGTGTCTAAAAATTCACCCTCCGCGCAAGTCTACCACTACCCTATAAACCCATGTAATACATGGCCTACAAGGTAACCCTACTCCAATCTAACCCATTCAACTTCACTAAAATCTACGTTTAACTGGTGGGTAGACTGGTGGGTAGACTGGTGGGTAGGTTGAGTTCTAAGCGAGATAATAAACAGATAACTGCAGGCTCTCGAAAGCCATCTTTCACTGCACGTGGAATTATCTCAGTTAATAAGCCTGGCTACCATGCTGACCCTGAAAATAAAGGTCTATACCTTCAGGTTACAAAAACCCCCAACGGCACCGCTCGAAGCTGGATCTTTCGCTTTACTAGCCCAGTCACTCTTAAACGCCGAGAAATGGGTATTGGCCCAATCGAATCTTTTTCACTATCCAACGCTAGATTGAAGGCTTTAGACCTACGTCGGCAGATACTTGATGGAGTCGATCCTCTAGAGCAAAGAATAGCTAGGCGATCTAAAGCATTCGAGGAAAACGTTCACACCATCACTTTTGCAGCAGCTGCGGAAAGATGTATCCAAGCCAAAAAAGTTGAATGGTCAAATGAAAAGCATCAAGATCAATGGACAACTACGATAGCTAAATTCGTCTCACCGTTAATTGGCAAACTAAGAGTTGATCATATTAATACTAGCCACATAGTGAAAGTTCTTGAGCAAGATATTAAGAACAAGAAAGGTGAAATAGAGGGTACCTTTTGGAATGTGCGTACTGAAACAGCTACCAGAGTTCGGCAGCGGATTGAGGTAATACTAGATTGGTGTAAAGCACATCAATACATGCAAGGTGATAATCCTGCGCGTTATCAAGGTGCTCTATCTCACTTATTGCCTAAAGCAAGCAAGATTAAAAAGAGCGTCCATCACCCTGCCTTGCCTTTTAAGCGCATCGGAGAATTTGTTAATGAATTAAGGTGTCACTCTGGATTCTCGGCATATGCACTTGAGTTGCTTATCCTCACCGCAAGCAGAACAAGCGAGGTAATCGAGGCTCAATGGGATGAGTTTGATTTTGAAGCCAAGGTTTGGACGATTCCAGCCGAGCGCATGAAAGCGGGCAAAGAACATCGCGTTCCACTAAATATTAGAGCTATAGAAATCCTCAATCAACTAAAGACAATCAGAGTGAATTCCTATCTCTTTCCCAGCAATATTCACAAAGAACACCCGCTATCTAATATGGCTCTGCTTGCAATGATGAGAAAGATGCCTAAGTATGTAGACTTCGTGCCGCATGGTTTTAGATCTACATTTCGTGACTGGGCTGCCGAGACTACGGAATACTCAAATGAGACGGTTGAATTAGCTTTAGCGCATACGATCAAAAATAAGGCTGAAGCAGCATATAGAAGGCAAGATCAATTAGATAAACGCGCATTTCTAATGGGGGATTGGGTTAACTATATTAATAAGAATATCAAGCAACTCTCTCAAAATGCGGCACATCCACAAATCCCTTGAAATTCCCTCCCCACATATTTTTGGGGCTTAGGCTTTCCCAATAATCACCCACCGTACGGATCAGCTCCTTGTCCCAGATAAGCTTTCCATTCCAAAAGAAGTTCAGATCAATAGCGCAACGTCTTAGGTGATTGCTATTCATAGTCTTTGATCTACCGGTCTTGAAGTAGATTTCTTGTTGCTCTGGTGAGCGCCAAAGCTCACCGCCGGTAATCACCCACCCTTCCGCAGTAGCAAACTGGATTAGTCTGCTGACGTCAATTAGAAAGGCTGCTTGATCTGCTACTAGACTACTTACCTTTGTATTCACCTGGCTTCTTCTTTTTTATTTGAGCCATGCATACGCATCTCAAAGATCTTCTCAACTGATCTACCGCCAAAGTAAGCCAGCATGACTAGCTGACCCCATTCGCCCAAGAGCCTCACATAGGCCTCATTGATATCTATTCCCATGGCTGAGAGCAATGCAAATAACAGGTAGGCCGTAAGGATATAAACCAAGGTTCCCGGACGGATGTTCTTCGATAGTTTGGAATCACTGCCCATATCGGACTGCCAGCGATTAGTGGCATTGTCATGTGAAGCTCGATGCATCTCAGCTAGAAGTTTGGATTCTTCAATCTCGAGCTCTTTTTGTTTGAGCGTATATTGCAATAAGAGCTGCTCTTGCTCGATCTCGAGTTGCTTGAGCTTGATGAGATCTTCCTGACTGGGGTTATCAGGAATGCGCGCCCCAATCTTGTTCTCAATGAATTCTTTGCCTTTGGCTTGGACCGCGCCCGCAAGCAGACCAAGGCCATTGACGGCCAAGGTTTGTACTAGAGAGGTGATGATTGGAAGCATGTCATTAGCTCTTTTCTTGATGCTCGAAGATATGAATAAGTATGGAAGTCCACCGCCCCACTACCGCCTAGGCTTTTAATTGGTGTTGGCAGTGGGGCGCAGTTACGCGCGCCCACACACCATGGTTACTTCAACACCCGCAGCCGCACCCAAATACCTGCTGCTAGCGGTGGCCTTCCCTTCTGCTAGCGTTTCTTGGCTCCTTTGGTTTCTGATGGCTCTTGCGCAAGAGTTCCTTCTGATGCCTTCTCTTGTGCTGGGAGTTGACCTTCTTTCATCAAGCCCTCTACGATCTCCATGAGGCGATCACCATCATCCTCACCAAAGACTTTGGCCACTACTTCATGGCCGTACTTAGCGCATAGGCGGTCATACTCTTGCTCTGGAGTAATCGTTGTTTTTGAAGGACGCTCGAACACCGTGACGTTCTCACGCCCAAAGAGATTTCGAAGGATGTTGGTCTCATATGGCGGCACAAACACATGGATAGTCGTGAATGCATCTCTGCGTACTACCGCTTCCACCTCTTTAATTTGGAAGTCACTATGAATGAGCTCTTTATGATTCATGCCGTTATTCATTTATTCCTCCTCATTGAATTGCCAATACCGCATGGGCATTTGCACGTGAGATAGATAAGGCGCAGCGTAGGTTCACCATGGCGTACATAGCCAAGGTATCGTGCGGACGAATTGGGGCAACGATGTCTAAGTCGTCATCCCTTAGCTTCATAAAGCGAGTGTTGAGGAAATAGCAGCGCTTACTCCACTCCACCGTTCTATTGGCCATGGCATCAAGTTCGTCAAACTGCGGATCCCAGATGATCTCTACACCTTTAAAGGCTAGGCCTGTGTTCACTCCTGCACCCACGCCAGCATCGATGTACTTGGTTTCACCTGATCCTGCGATATGGGTCACTGTCACTTGTTTGCGATAGGTATCAATAAACTTGCCACCCGCAATGATGAAATCAGGGCTACCGCCATGCTTAATACATTGGCGCCAGGCTGTTTCCATTTCGCCCACTAGGTTCCCTGGGGATGTTGAGGCAATATCTTTGACGGCGTAATTACGCCAGTAGCTTGCTTTGGCTCGATCTATACCGCCTACGGTGCCAGCATCAGGGGCTAAGCTCACCAAACTATCTAGACCTACTACCGCATCTGCGCCGTGTGAGCCGTCACGGTGTAGTTCTAGGTCTAACTTATTCAGAAAGCCCTCCCTCAAGACTTCAAGTTGCTCATCCAAGAGGTTGATGAGTTGTACACGCTCGTTGTATTCGAGCTGAAAACCTCGAGCCCCGCCTTCACGCACTTTGATGCCATTGCTAAATAGGCGGTCATAGTCAATATAGAGGCCATCGACTGCTCTACGCCAGGGGAATGAGGCTTGCTCAGTCGTATTGCGTTTATTGAACTTGACCGTCTCCTCGCCAAAGGCCCAGCTAAAGTTACTGCCATGTTCTTTGCGGATATTCTCGACAACGTTCTGCTTTGCGCCCAATAGGCTCTTTCGCCCTTCCATAAGTTTTTTAAGAAAAGGTCTTTCTACCGCAATTTGATCGACTGGTAGGTTGCGCAAGTACTCATCCAAGGAAACCTTAGCTAACTCTTGCAAGTCTGTATTTGAAATTGGCATATGCCACCCCTATCAATATGTTTATCTATTTGTGTCTTGGTTGGCTTCATTCCAATTGATAGAGCGTGAACCTATCCATTGCTACGCTGCTAGTCGCGACTCTAGCTTTAACGCGGTGGCTTGAAGCGCTGATATCAATTATTGGGGTGGGACATATGGGTTTGGGATATTTGTGGGGTTTTTGTTGGTATTTCTCAATATAGTTGCATAGCTAATTAATTTAGGTTACACTAACCCCATGTTTGAACAATGCCTCTATTTCAATACCACCAGCCTAGCTCGTCAGCTTGAGCGGGAATGGACAAGTGCATTTAAACCATTTGGTCTAACGCCATCCCAGGCTTTTATGCTGAGAGTGGTTTTAGATAAAGCCCCGCTACTCCAAAGCGAGTTAGCCAAGGAGATGAATATCAGCCGTCCTACCGCTACTAGGGGCCTAGACGGCCTAGAGAGATTGGGCTTAATTAAACGTGCTGCGTCCGCTAGAGATGGTCGCGAACAAGAGATTCATCCCACCCCTAGCGCTACAAAGATCAAGGTGGACCTAAATGCTGCTAGTGCTGCCGTTACCAAGCGCATGAAGAAGTTATTGGGTAGTAATGAGTTTGAATCCGTTGTAACCCAAATGAGGACTATTACATCAGCCCTGAAGTAAGTATTGATTCGTGAGCTTTTTTATTTAAGTAATAGTTGCATAGCTAATTACTTTTAATTAACCAAGGAAATAAATATGCCCATCTTGAACGTAAAGGTCAGCGGCCAAAAGAATGCTGCCACCACCAAAGCAATACATGAACTACTGTTAGATCTGACTCACCGGATTCTGGGCAAGAAGAAGGAAGTAACTGCAATTGCGATTGACTATGTAGATCCTGAATGCTGGATGGTTGGCGGGAAGCTATCGAGCGATCAAAACATGAATAGCTTTTACTTTGATATCAAGATCACCGATGAAACCAATACCAAGCATGAGAAGGCTAAATACATTAAAGAGGCTTTTGAGGGCTTTGCTCGCATATTAGGCAACCTGCATGAAGAGAGTTATATCTACGTGCAGGATGTAAGGGCTGCCTCTTATGGATATGGTGGAAAGACCCAGGAATATCGATACCATCATTAGGCTATCACTAAGCCGCACTGGTCTTTATGCCCAATGTGTCATTGCGCCACCTTGGGCATAAATAAGCGTTTCTTTGCCTGTGGCCGTCAAGGGTGCGCAAGCCACCCCTTTGGGGTGCCCTTGACGGAAATAGACCGCCTGTACTCCACCCATTAAAAATCAATAAATGACTCATAAATAAGTCATTAATTCACTTAAGGACTTATTTATGAGTCATTTTTATTGACCAATGAGGTTTAAACAGGTATATTAGTGCCTTGTACTTAATGAACAGCATGAGGCAACTATGCGCGTAGATCAACAGCTATCTCTAGCATCAAAGCAACTTGGCCAATCCGCTGAAATAGCGCAATGCCTAGTTTCGTTGCGCCTTGCCCGTCATATTCGCCAAGGTGAGGCTGCGGTTCGCGCGGGCTTGTCTCGTGCAACTGCCCAACGCATTGAAAAGGGTGATCCTGGCGTTGCCATTGGCGCACTGCTACGTTACTTAGATGCAATCGCTCCAGGCATGACCTTATTGCAACTGTTAAGCGGCAATGATCCTGCGATCGCTGCCTTGGAGCGTCGCTCGCGCCCTCAACGCGTCCGTGACTTAAGTACGGCTGAAATGAAAGCGCTTGATTTCTGATGGCAAACACAACTAAGGACCTGTTTGTCTTTGCCAATCTTGATGGTGAATTTGTACCAGCAGGACAACTACAAGTAGATGAGGAAGGCTCAAGACTTATTGCCTCTTCATTTGCTTATGGCCTGCGCTACCTAGATAGGGGCAATGCACAGGAAATTGATCCTGTCGCCCTTAGCCTTAAGAATAAAAGCGAGATCAAAGGCAAGCGCCTCGTTCCACCAAATGGTCTAGAAGCTTTTGGCGGAATTCGTGATGCTGCTCCTGATTCTTGGGGAAGAAGAGTGATTGAAGCTAGGCTGAAGGTTCCAGCTAATAGCCTGCCAGAATCAACCTACCTACTTGAAGCTGGCAGTGATCGCATTGGGGCGTTAGATGTTCGAGCCTCCTTAGATCAAGAGGAGCGCCCTGCTCATGAAAGTATTCACAATCTGTCATACGTACTCGAGGGTGCGCAGAAGATTGAGGCTGGCTTACCAGTATCAGAAGCGTTATCGAGAATTTTGATTGTGGGTAGCGGCCTAGGGGGTATGCGCCCAAAGGCAAGCGTACGTGATGATGACAATATTTTATGGATGGCCAAGTTCCCAGGCAACACTGATGGAGTCTTAGATGTACCAAGCATTGAATACGCCACCCTCAAACTTGCAGAATTAGCTGGCCTCAATGTAGCGCAAACTCAATTAGAGCAAGTTGGCAAGAAAAAGGTGTTAATGGTCAAACGTTTTGATCGCTCTTGGACCGCTTCAGCTCGCTCAGTAGAGATTCGTCATCATGTGATTAGCGCCCTCACACTCGTTGCTTGCCACGAATCAGAGTCCAATACAAAAAGCTATATGGATATTGCAGATGCTATACGCAGATATTGCCTGGTTCAAACAGTCAAATCAGATGTAGAAGAACTATATGCACGCATGATCTTTAACCTTTTTGTTAGTAACGATGATGATCATCTACGCAATCATGCCTTCTTATGGAACCAGGAGCTTAAAGGCTGGAGCCTAAGCCCACTCTATGATGTGATGCCACATGCAGTCATCGCAAGTGAACGCTATCAACATCTAGGCATTGGACCTCAAGGCAAGCTAGCAACCCTAGATAATGCCTATGGGGCTAAAGAGCGCTTTGGTTTATCTGTGCAGCAAGCAAGCTCCATTATCGATCGTGTATGGCGAGTAACTAGGCAGTGGAAAACACACTTCGAAAGCCTTGGAATTCCTGCAGATCAAATTGAAGGAATCTCCCGGGCCTTTAGACACATTGATGATATTTGTAGTCCTGAATTAATCAAGACTCTAGCTAAAGGCTAATCACTTATTGAGAAGATCTTGCTAGGAAACTAGATTTCAACAATAAGCGATGGATTAAATTCTGGGTTTTCGGCGTGGTTAGATCGAACATAACCGCGAGGATTACAAACCACCCTAGTGCCATTCATTTCATAATCGCAGGAATCATGCGTATGCCCATGAATCCATAGAGACATCTTGCCAAAGAGGTGCGCCAACTCCGAAGAAAAGCAGGCGGACAATAAATCTTGCTTATAGCGCTCTGCAACTGAGCCCATTGAGGGTAGATGGTGCGTAACCACCACTGTCTTGCCATCAAATGGTCTCTCTAGCTCCTGCTGTAGCCAAGCCAATGATTTTTCATGTAATTGAATCGATTTTTTCGGGGAAAAATTTCTTCCTCCATCGCGTATTGCTCTAAAGTCATTTAAGTAAAGCTCGCCATACGATAAGCATTTAGACTTCAGATCCTGACCAAATAATAAAAAGTCAGTCCATAACGTAGCTCCCAAGAAGCGGATGGGGGCATTTGATTTTGGATCCTGTAGTTGCAGCACATCATCATCTAGAAAATGAATTCCGTTCTCAGTGGATGCGTTCCTCATCCGTTCAATGGCGTGAACACGCTGGGAACCATAGAACTCATGATTGCCAGCCACATAAATAATCTCTTGATTCGGAAACGATTTTCTAGCCCAAGTTATACCCTCGGAGCGCAGGCTAATATCACCGGCCAGGACAATAACATCTGCCACATTCAATGCAGGTGAAAAGTCGGCAAATTCTAAATGCAAATCACTTAGTACATGAATTTTCATAATTTAGATATGTCGCCATGATGATCTTGATATTGAGATCTAGTGTAGTCAATAAATTAACCATGACGTCCTACAAGGAATTGAGCTTGGCATTGACGTTAGCCTTGGGGGACTCTACATTATCAACACACTACTAAAAACCGTGTTCATCAAAAATGCATCAAGAACAAAACTATTTCTCGCTTGATTTAGAGCTCAATAATGCTCAAGATAATTCCACAGTAAATCCAAAGATCATTCAGGTCGGCATAGCCGTTGGCAATTACCATGACTATGTCAATCAATCCCTATCTATGTATAAATGGTTCTTAGATCCTCAAGAGCCTATTTTTGAGTTCATTACCCAATTAACGGGCATTTGTAATCAGGATATTTCTGACTATGCAGTTCCACATGAACAAGTAGCTAAAGAAATTGGTGAAATTATTACTAAGCGCAATTGCTTTGTTAATCCCATTACCTGGGGCGGTGGCGATTCACTTGAACTGAAATCTGAATTTAAAGATCGAGGTATCAGCTTTCCCCATTTTGGTCGTCGCTGGATCGATGTCAAAACTTGGTATAGCCTGCACATGCTTGCCATGGGCAAAAAACCCAGTGGCGGTCTATCCTCAGGTCTGGGTTCTTTTAAGCTTCAATTTGAAGGCAGCCCACATAGAGCGGATGTTGATGCTCTTAATACCTTGAGGCTTTTCTTTGAAATCCTTCACAGGCACAATCAGATTTATCAACTGGTAAACGATGCCAAGGCCTTGAAATAGCCGTGTCTATATACCTAAAAATAGGGTTATTTTGATTCTATAAGCACTTTTGTTGACATTAAACTATAATATATGCATAGTTGTTGACAATAATGGATAAATTGAGGCCCTATGAGCACTTCTGTTGACCAGCTACCCCTCTTGCTTTTTAGTTCAAGAGAAGACAAAACCAACGCCCAGAGAATTTCCCGCTTGGCTAGGTCTGGGCGTTTGCGTCAAATTTATCGCGGCATTTACACCAGCGACCTCAACAGCCCGCTCGAACAAATCATTCGGCCCAATTGGCGGCAAATTACCGAATATCTTTATCCAGGCTCTGTAATAGCTTACCGTTCTGCTCATCTTTGCAAACCAGATGATAGCGGCAATGTATTTTTAGTATCTGGCAATAGAGCACGTCAAATAGAATTTCCGGGGCTGACTCTAAATATCTTGCCAGGTCCTCCTGCAGTTCAATCGCGCAAGGATTCGCTTAACGATACCCCTTATGGAAAACTCTTTATATCCTCGGAGGCTAGGCGGCTGTTAGAGAATCTCTATAGCCGCAAAGGCTCAGATCTTCGCACTATGGGTCGCCCTTGGGTTGAGTCTTATTTAAGCAAGCTATGCACCATTCGTGGTGAACATAAGCTCAATGCACTGCGTGATGATGCTAAAGCTATTGCCCCTGAATTAGGTCTAGAGGTTCAATTTAAAACACTAAACACGATTGTTTCCGCCTTAATGCAAACTGGTAAGGCTCGCTCTTTAAGAGCAGCTGATGCATTAGCGCGCGCAGCTGGTAAGCCTTATGATCCTGATCGCATTGAGATCTTCGAAACTTTGTTTTCTGCTTTAAGAAAGCCTTTTCCCATCATTGAAGATCAGGCAAAAACGGGTAAAAGCGCCTTTAATTTCGCATTCTTTGAATCGTACTTTTCGAACTACATTGAAGGCACTACATTCACCGTCGAAGAGGCCTCCGAGATTATTTTCGATGGGAAGATGATTCCAAAACGAAATGAGGACTCACATGATGTACTTGGTACCTTTAAAGCAATCATGGAGCAACCCTTTCGCTCTAAGCCTCCAAAAGATGAAGATGATTTCTTAGCGTGGCTTTTGCAATGTAATCTCCAAATACTCTCTAGTCGTCCAGATAAAAATCCAGGCGAATGGAAAGAGCAAACTAACCAAGCGGGCAATACCATTTTTGTTCACCCAGAGCTTGTAAAAGGTACTTTGCGCGAAGGATTCAAGCGCGTCGCTTTACTAGAAGACCCTTTTGCGCGCGCATTGATGGCGATGTTTGTTATTACTGAAGTACACCCATTTATGGATGGTAACGGCCGAACTGCGCGCCTAACGATGAATACCTACCTAACTCAACATTCCGCCTCTCGCATCATTATTCCCACAGCTTATCGTGAGGAATATTTACTGCCATTAAAAGCGCTGTCTCAAAATAATGATCCCGATCCTTTCATTCGATCCATGACTCGCGCATGGCGTTGGACCGCTGGATTTGATTATTCGAACTTCCCGAATCTTTGGGAAAAAATGAAGGTTTGCAACGCATTTACAGACAACCCTTCACAGTATCAATTGCTTGATCCTCACGATATAAGCTAAGTTGTAGACCAAATAGGGCTATATCTGCTGTTTTGTAGACAAAATGAGGTGCTTATGGTGCCTAAAGATATTTCTGTCTACATGCCACTGATTTTGAGTGGCATGTAATTCAGACCTATCTATATCCCCATATTGCCTAAATGCTGGGCAATCCGATCCATCGGGTTTTCGGAGCTAGCCAGTGGCGCACCTAAGGTGGATGTTCGCGCCCGAATAGGTTGAAGTGTCTGCAGTGGCGTGATCTTTGCGTTGGCGAAGCTAGGCTCTGGCATCCCTATTGAGTCGTAGATGGATTCAATCGTAGATTGCCATTGCTCTGGTTTATTGGTTTGCACAAACACCTGCATGTAAAACGGATCAGTTAAATACTTGTAAAAGCATTGAGCCTTAGCTGAATGATCAATCTCATCTTCTCGAGAGTTTAAGTATTTGATGATTTGATGCTTAGCCTCTGAGATTAGTTCGGCAGGTTTCTTCTGCTTGGTAGTGAGCGCCATAGTGTTATCAACAAATTGACTCTCGATCTCATATTTACGTATGACATCTTGCAAGCTGACCACCTTAACTTGTAAATCTTCAACTTGCTTTTCTAGATCTCGCTTTTCATTAATGATCTTTTGGATCCGTTCGCAGCCACGCTTTGACTTGATGTCGCCAGAGGCTTCTTCATTAGGCTTGTTATTGTTCTCGGGGCTCGAATCCTCAGCTCCAGGGTTCAACACCCGATTGATGAATTCTTCTGCGCTTTCAGTCTGAATGGCTGGCTGTGGGAGTACATCTACAGTGATGGCAGCTGGTGCAGGCAATAACTCTCCCAGGTCATAAGCTTGAGGCTCTAGTTCGCCTTCAGGAGCGGTCATCATGGCAGGTACCTGCACCTCTCCCTTGACTGGAGCAAAGATTGGCTCAACCTCTGAATCCTCTAACTCTTCTCCCTCTTCAATATCCTCAGATATTTGAGCAAGAGATGCGCTGGGCTTGGTTGCTTTACTAAGGTCATCAAGCAAGCTTGTGGCCTGACTTTTAGGCTCTGCTTTTTGTGCCCTGAGCGCCTTTTGCTTTTCAGCTTCCTGCTCTTTAGCTAATTTGGCAACTGCTTGCTCTTGAGCTTTTTTTACCTTTTCTTCATCGGATACCTTCTGAGCTGCCGCTCTTTCTGCTAACTTCAGATCACGCTCTTCTCTTGCCTTTATTCGCCTGGCGTGTACTTCAGCCGCATGTTTGTCTTCAGCCTCTTTTCTCAAGCGCTCGCGTTCTTTTAGCTCTTCCCTATTTTGAGCTCTTTGAATGGATCCACCATTGCTGAGAACCTCTGATTTAAAGCCAGTTACCTCATTTGCTACCTGCGTCATTGCTGATCTCCTCTTTTAATGAATTACGCTCGCTACTTATCTCGTTATTGACTCTTCGTTGCCCCTCCGAAAATAGATTGACTCCAAAGTTGGGGTCGACATATCCCTCCGCTTGCTTTTCTACATTCGGTATAAATAGATTTGAATCGATACGATCGTCATATCGCAAGATAGTTTCCCGTAGGAGATTACGGATATGTTCGTAATCCATTCCTCTAGCTTGTAGGTTTTGAATTTGAATTGATAGATTCGTAATCATTGGCAGGACTTTCAACCAACCTTCTTTTTCTTCTATGCCATCCGGTGCACCGGTAGTGCCCGCTCTGATTCTGAGATCGACCATGTCAAAGATTCGATCTTTGGTAAGTGTTGGCCAGTCATAGGTTTTCTCTTTTGTGATGGTGAGTCGGCCATCGACCATGGTCGTTCTAGTAATTGGCGCACCCATATAGCGCTCTACCTGTTCACTTGTAAGTTCTTGCAATAGAATCTGGGCGCTGTATTGCGCTATCTCTTGCAGCCAATCTTCTATCTGGTCTTTGAATTCGAATACGCGTCCCGATAAGGCTCTTTGCAAAATATTGGCTTCGGTTGCTGTCTTGGGTCTGACCACTGTAGAGCGCGCAGCATCTTGCAAGCCTGTGACTTGCTCCCAGTCATAGCGCACTGCACTGGTGTCATAGACGATCGGGTCGATCTTAGGGTGACCTCTGGGAATAATCACCTGGTTAAGAGGCTTGCCTTCGGTATCGACAATTGTGATCTCGCCAAATCGAGAATCAGAATGCTTCTTGATCGTCTTCTCATTGATATCAGCGGAGGCCACCCATCCTGGAATACAAAGATCTCTATGCTGATTGAATCGATCCCGCGCTTCGTTATGCTCATCTTGTAGTCGTTCAGTTAGATCCACTAGGCTTGGACCAACAAACTGGCCATCAACTACCTGATAAGGCAATAGAAAGAATGGATACCAGCGCTCTCCAGCCCTAGGTGGTGAATAGGGTTCCCGTAACCATTCGGTCCCGCCCTCCACCATTGTGTATACGCGCTGAGTAGTTCTATCCCAGATCTCTAGGACAGCTATTTGCTGGTCGTCTGTAACTGGTCCAGCCTCCAGTTGCATTGAGGCTAAGCGCTTGGCCTTCTTATGTGATAGTTCTCCTTGTCCTGGTTGGTAGATCATTGCATTCGCAAGATTCTTTTTATACAGAGCTTCAGCTTGGGATCGTTTCATGGGAATGACTTGGCACATCCAGTCTGCATCGGTGTAATCCCAGAACTCACAGATGGAAGGGTCAATCAGGAGGTTTTCCGTGAGGACTCTATCAATAACGAGACCTTCAGCTGCCCAAACCTCAGATTGCTCTCGCCCTCCCAACAATTGCTCTTCTAGCTCAGAGAGCTTTTCTTCATGACGATTTCTTTGGCTAGCGTCTTGAAGATCTTGTTGGAGATCTTGTGTAGCGAGCAGGTTCTCTTGTTGGTCGTTAATGCGGTTCTGAATAAATGCATCGCTATGAACATCCCTCTGATACATCACCTTTAGGATGCCGAAGCTACAGGTAAGCGCTGCCCTTACGGTCGACTTGGCTCGATTCTTAAGTTGAGCATGCTCTAACGCTCTATTGGTTACTTTCTCAAGGGTGCTGCAAAAGAGTTTGATATCCGCGCCCGCATGGGCTGGAGTGATTGAGATCTCTGGATTGCGCGCATAGACGTTAGGCAAGACTGCCGAGATAGTTCCGTGAATTAAGTTGGCTCTAAGGCCGTAAAATTCCTTACCAGCAGGATCAGCATTCCAATTGAAGCCGGCGACTGTATTGCGGTTGTGCTTTACGCGCTTATGAAAGATAGCCCAGTGAGTGCGCGCATGTTTGATGCGGGCATTCCACTTTTGTTGAAGAGCTTTGGAGTCTTGGGGCACTCATTAGTTATAAGGCCGAATTTTTCAACAAATGAATTTATTTTGGATAAATAACGACAGACCGCTTTCGACCCATTTGAGACACTCAAAGCAACAAAAAACCCGCCGTAGCGGGTTAATTGTTTAAGGTCAAATGAACCTCTTTAGAGACCCACCGTGTAAGTAGCCATTACAGTCGTTGATGCTGTGGCTTGATATGACTCTTGACGATAGATACCAGTTACACCAAAACGCTGATTCTTCTCCACATCATAACCAGCCCCTAACATGGCTGTTGGACGAGTCTTAACAGGGTTAGGATTGAAGTTCACTGGAGCAATTGCGCCAATCGATGCGTTGGTTGCGTTATATGAACCATTACTTGTATTGGTATCCGTCTCTACACCAGCACTAGCAAACAAGGTTGTTTGTGGAATGCCTTTGTATTGAGCGCCAACGCCAGCTAAAGCAGTTGTGGCGTTGGTATTGAGTGCTGAATATGAGAGTGGTGCTGTAACAGTGCTTGATGCGCCTTCGGTGTAACCACCCATATTATTTTGTGTGTAACGAATCCCAACATATGGAGAAACCACTACTTGGTCAGTAATGCCAAAGCCATACTTGGCAGTTACTTGGGCACCTTGGCTATTGATTTGCGAAGAGCCAGAACCAGCCTCAGAAGCGGTTGCGCCAGAACCAACTACACCGCGAGTCATGGTGGTGTTCTTTTGACCGTAAGCAAGAGATGCTTTAACTTCTGTGCCAGTACCATCCTGCTTTTCATTCCAAGCAGCAAACAAGCCAAGCAATGGTGTGTTGTTGCCCAAGTTAATACCAGCACCAGCATTATTGACTGATAAGTTCTGATCGGCATAGCCACCCACACGCACATTAGCCATCGCACGATAAGCAGCAATTAATAAGGCGCTGGTGTTATTCAGGCCATTAGCAGCCGATACAGCAGTATTACGGCCACCACCAGAAACGCACACATCATTAGCGCCAAACACATTGCAGTCATAAGAAAAGCTATTGGCTAAGACTGAGTTTTGTAATGTGTAGGTGCCTTGTAGTGTACTAGCAGCATTAACGAGGGATTGGTTGGTGTTGGCGACTGAGGGGCCGGTGTAAATACCGGAAATAATCAAATCCCAAATACTGCCTGAGCTATTACTTAACACCCAAGAAGCAGAGCCATAGGTGCCCGTGGTGCTCATGAGATTGCTAGAAGTAATGCCAGTTAATACAGAGGCGTAAGTGCCATTACGAACTGTTGAACCGGAGTATATGCCGAAGGTAGTAGTGCCTGTGGCACTGGTTACCGCTAACCTACCAAAGGATGTCGGACTGCTGATGATGTTGTTGTAGTTAGCTGGAAGAGTGCCGTAATAAGTCAATGCACCAGATACATTTCCTGCGCCTTGCGAATTATTAAGTGTGCCAATGCTGCCCGTATTGACAATCGAATAGCCACCGCTCGAGCTACCCGCAATGGTACCCGTGTTAGTAATTACTGTAATAGTGGCAGCACCACCCTGAAGATTATTCGAGGCATTAATAATTCCATTTCTATTGTCGCCATCCACACCAATGCTGCCGCTATTGACCAAACTTCCTATAGTGCTGCCAACGTTGAGAATGCCTGCCGCTACATTTGTATTCCCTGCAGTGACCGCGTCTATATTCGCAGTAGAGGTAATGCTAATTAGTCCCGTGTTATTTATAAAATGTATGCTTCCCGCATTGTTATTTTGAATGCCATATCGATCCGATGTAATTGATCCTGAGTTATTGATCGCCCCTATTAAATTACCATTTACATAGGAACCAGTACCATGGTTATAAATGCCAATTGCGTCATAAGGGCCGTATGGAGCACCGTCTGCAATGGTGTGACTATTACCGTAAGCAGAAATGGTACCAATGTTGTCTATACGATATATAGTAGCTATTCCACTGCCATTAGAGCCGTTATTGATCCCTCTGGAGGTGCCAAAGCCATTATTACTAACAGTAATGGCTCCACTATTTTTTAATAATCCAACGGCATTACAACTTACATCATCGTTCGCACCCCCACAGGTATTAAGACCAATAGTCCCGAAGTTAGAAATACCATAAGCGTTACCTGTTGCAATGTTAGTTCCCACTGCAGAGATCTGGCCAGCGGCTGTATTGATCAAGGTTTTAAGCGTGCTTGCTTGAATTTGATATATACCTACAGCATATATTGCCGATGTATCAGCCGTGCTTTGAGTAGAGGTATTCGTTACTGAAATACTGCCACTATTTGTTAAGGCATTAATAGTTTTATTGGCAGTCCCAATATTTATTCCAAAAGGTTTATTGATTGACCCTGTCAAATTAGAAATTAAAACGCTACCAGAATTTAAAAGGTTTCCAGCAATATTCGCACTTGAATCAATGCCAAAATTGCTAGCGCCTGATCCCGTGTTGATAATTGTTCCGGCATTATTTAAATTACTTGTATCAGCATTGATTAATAATGGTCCATCACACGTGGAGGCTGTCGCCGTTGAGGTATTAGATGTGCAGCTAGCTGCATTTACCCAAGAGCTCACTGCTCCCAATAATAAAGCCAGTACAACAAGAAATAATTTTTTAAATGAGGTATTCATAATGCCCTAAAAATTAAGTTAATTTGATCATTTGAGCGCCTATCAACCCAAAGCAGATAATTGGAAGAATTAATCTCACTATTTTTTGTTTGCAGATTTTGCTGGGGAGTTCGCCTTTAGACAGCTTAGTGAACCCAACGAATTTGCCTCATAGACCCATTTACCGTCAACCTGCTTTCTAGATGCTGTTTCAGGCATTAGCACATAGCAAATGACATCATCAGACTGGTCGTAGAGTTTATAAATTCCGGCCCCTGGCTGGCCTGCCTCAAAGGTAGCAATGTATTGCATTTGTGTCTTTTGTACTGGTTTGTTACTTTGAGCAACAACACCAAATGAGGTAATGCAAGTAACAGCAGTAATTAAAAGTTTATACAGTTTCATGTTTAAAAACTGATCCCTAAGCCAGCACTAGTAACAACACCACCAAATGATGTGGTTCCAGCTGCAATCTTTAATACAGTAGACTGGGTCAGCCTTGCTTGTGCTCCAACTGAAATGGCGCTTGCACTCACATAGTTACCCACACCAACACCAACGCTAAAATTCTTACCCGATTCAATGGCGGGAATGCCAGCAATCGCACTGGCACCAGCAATACCACGCTGAGCAATTAGATTGTTTTGATTTACTTGAGACTGAATGCCATTAATCTGATTTTGAATTCCGTTAACTTGATTCTGAAGTGCAGGTGATGCGCCTCCAGAATTGGCAATCAACTGATTCACTTGACCCAAATTAACGGCATCAGTTAAGGCGGTTGCAGCAGCAACATTCTGTAATTTATTATTGTTAAAGCTAACAGTTGAGGTACCCACCCCGCTCGCTTGGTTACCAACAGTAACAGTCGAATTTGCCGCAGAACCAACTGTAGTGTTGCCAGTGGTAGTAAGTGTTCCAGCCTGAACTACCCCAGTAGTTTGAATAGTCCCAGAACCAGCATTCAGACTACCTACGGTTGCTGCGCCCGTAACACCCAGAGTACCGCCAACTGATGCGTTACTGATAATAGTGGCGCTATTGAGGGTGGCCTCACCTGTTGTGGTCAAAGTACCTGTTCCAATATTTCCGGTATTGACTATGCCTTGATTGGAATACAAAACACCATCTACCTGAACATTAACAGGGGTTACCCCTACTACACCTGCATTGCTAATCGTTGTGCCCCCAAGATGAATATCCGCTCCGCCAGGGGCTTGACCATCAGTCGTGATACGGTCATAAATACCACTAGATGCTCCATTAGCGCCAGATACCATTTGAATAGCATTAGCACCAATTGAAACTACATTAGTATTGCCTAAAATTTTCCCTGCAACTGAGAGATTGCCGCCAACTGAAGCATTATTTGCAATCGCTGCACTGTTTAAAGTAGCGGCACCTGTAGTACTTAAAGTATCTGTCACTACATTACCGGTATTTGTAATCCCATTAGTTACGCTTGCGCCAATGACTGCCAAGGTACCGCCTAAGGTCGTTGCGGAATTTGTATCACCGATTACGATCGCATTATCAGCTGATGCTATTACCCCATAACCTATCGCTACGGATTTGATTCCCGTTGCACTTGAGTTAGCACCAATAGCAATTGCACCACTATCACCTGTTAAAGTGCCAGCCGTAGAACTAACACCTAAAGCAATCGTATTAGCGCCGTTGGCTTTTGAGCCCGCACCAGTTGCAGTTGAGCCATAACCACTGGCTGATGAGCCTACACCAGTTGCAGTGGAACCGTCACCACTGGCTGTTGAGGCTACTCCGGTTGCAGTGGAACTGTCACCACTGGCTGATGAGATTACGCCAGTTGCAGTGGAACCGAGGCCGGTAGCACCTGAGCCCTCACCAGTTGCAGTGGAACCGAGGCCGGTAGCACCTGAGCCCTGACCAGTTGCAGTTGAATAATCCCCGCTGGCTTTTGAGTTCACACCAGCAGCAGTAGATTTTTCTCCACTAGCTTCTGAGCCCGCACCAGTTGCAGTGGAGTAGTAGCCACTAGCTGTTGAGGCTACTCCGGTTGCAGTGGAACTATTACCAGTGGCGCGTGACAATAAACCAGTCGCAGTGGAATTACCGCCACTGGCTGATGAACGCACACCAGTTGCAGTAGAGCTAATGCCACTAGCTTCTGAGCCCGCACCAGTTGCAGTAGATTCTATGTTGCTAGCTTTTGAGCCCTGACCAGTTGCAGTGGAAGAACCGCCAGTTGCTACAGAGCTCATACCAGTTGCAGTGGAGCTATCGCCAGTGGCAACTGAGGCCTGACCAGTTGCGGTGGAACTGGGGCCATAGGCTACTGAGTTATTACCAGTTGCAGTAGAATTACGATCACTTGCTGTTGAGCCCACACCAGTTGCGGTGGCGGAAGTGCCGCTGGCTTCTGAGCCCGCACCAGTTGCGGTGGAATTAGAGCCACTAGCAGCAGAGTTCATGCCAGTTGCAGTCGAAAAATAACTACTTGCTGCTGATCCAAAGCCACTTGCTGTTGAACCGTCACCACTAGCATTAGAGTTCTGACCATTTGCAGTGGAGAGGAAGCCACTAGCTGTTGAGGCTACTCCGGTTGCAGTGGAACTATTACCAGTGGCGCGTGACAATGAACCAGTTGCAGTGGAATTACCGCCACTGGCTATTGAGCCCGCACCAGTTGCAGTGGAATTAGAGCCACTAGCAACAGAGTTCATACCAGTTGCAGTGGAGAGGAAGCCACTAGCTGTTGAATCTACTCCGGTTGCAGTAGAACTACTACCACTTGCATTAGAGTTCTGACCAGTTGCAGTGGAATAATCGCCAGTGGCAAATGAGCCCTGACCAGTTGCGGTGGCAGAAGTGCCGCTGGCTTCTGAGCCCGCACCAGTTGCGGTGGATAAGTCGCCACTAGCTGTTGAGCCCTGACCAGTTGCAGTGCAATCTAGTCCAGAACAGGATTGAACTTGAGAAAATACATTACTAGATAAGCTCAAGCCAATAAAGAATGAAGTGGTATAAATCAACGCGGATTTTTGTAGCAGAAAAAGTTTCATCGCAACCTTTTGAACGATTAAATTCCACATTAGCATGGTCGGTAATAGTGAATCGCGTGATCCTCGCACAGAAAACGTTGATTTTTGCCTCACCTTTGTTCTAGTTTTAGCGTTAGCAAAAGCCATATATTCAGGGCCTAAAGGCGTAATTATTGGGAGGTCAGATTTTTGTTCTAGTTATATTTAGCAAGTTTTACTAAACCTCCCTACAATCGGCTTATGAAATACGATCCGAGCTCCTATTCCAAAAAGTCACAACAACAGCGTTCGTTAAAAACGATTGAAGATATTTTGGATGCAGCTGGCAAACTATCTAACCATGACAGCCTAGAGGAGCCCAGTGTTCGGGCGCTCTCATCTAAATCGGGATATGCCCTTGGCACTATCTATCGCTATTTTGCTAGTTTTGATGATATTTATTTACAGTTATTTTTGTGGCGTAGAAAAAAAACAATTGGCAGTCTGATCAAGCTAGTTCAGTCTCACGAGCCACATAGATCATTAACTGAATTAATTACAAACATTGTCCAAGTTGGCATCCAAGAATGCAGTAGCAAGCCCAAGGCCATTCTGAAGATGGCTATACGACAGTTTTTTAAACATTCCAAAGAACCAGAAAAGTTCAACACACTGATGGATGAGTTGATTGCACCTTTTCTAGAGGCTCAAAAAAGAGACCAAACTAATACATTTAGAGTTACTTCAGAAGACGATATGCGCTTCCAAGTAAGAGCCCTTCAAATGGCAATTCGAAATCCTTTTTTTGAAGGTGACCCCATTGCTGGTGCTGACGAACACCGGCGCCTAGCGATTGAGATGGGCGTCAGGCTTCTTGGTAAACCTGGTATCTAGGTTCATCTAACTTTGCGATATTTCTTAAGCAATACCCAACTCAGATACATAACAATCAAACAGTTTATTAACAGAATGGCCACGGCTAATGGTGAGTTAGTCTGTATGAATACATGCATTTCTAGTGGGATATAAATACATCCACTCAGTATTGCCAATACTTCAGCCCAGCTTTTATTAAACCAAATCCCCACACCTTCAACCCAGCGAAGAGCGCACATGCTTAACGCCACAAATGCTCCTAAAAGAAATTGCTCCTGCGTAATGCTGCCCAACCAATTGCTAATTAACTGAAACACTGGATCTTGGTTACCTAAGTGGATAATGCCAGTAAAACGATTGGTCGCATCCTCAGTACCATTTCGCCAAACATCAAGTAGAGCTAATCCGACCCCTAAAGCCAGTGCACCCCTGAGGAACTTCAATCCAGCAATCGTTTTAAGTCCTAGGGATTTCATTCACAAAATATACAGGCATTGCCAACTTCGTGTAGCCACATGCCTTATGGGTAGCTATGACTGGTATTGGCCTTGATTTCAACCCGCCGATCAGGCGCCACAAAAAAACTTAACTGAACGGCAGAAATGGGATGTAAAGCAGACTTTTCGTTTATCAAACAACAGTATCGGCAACTCTTCTCGCCCGCATCACCCCGTATCTAGTTGCATCCCAAGCATGGTCCTCTGCGTCGGTATCGACATCTTCCGGATTCAATGAATCTGGTGGCAGTTGGGGGATGGTTCTTAACCAATGCTTACAAGTTGAGAAGATCTTGAGTCTATCCTCAGCTAGTAGTCGGATGATTTCTTGTGCGCCGTTTACTCTGCTTCTAGGGGCGTTGTAGGCTTCGGTCCATTTCACTCCTTTATCCCTGAAGATCTGGCCGATGGATCGCTCTGCGCCAATTTTTGAGAAGATAGATGGGTCAGCTAAGTTCATGCGGTATTCATAACCAAGTCGTTGGTCATGAATTTCTATCTTTTTGATCTTCTCCGCCACAACCGTTGCATCCTCTCTAGTGCCGGTATTTTCTTTATCACCGTATCCATAGAGCTCTCTCCATAAGTAATAGATTCCATCATTGGATAAAGCAAACCAGTAAACGGCATATGGCCTAGCGTATCCCCAATCCATGGAACGCCATACCTTCCATGTCGGTGGAATGGCAAATGGCTCAATGACGTGTTTAGAGGGTTGCCACACACCTTCCAAGAAACTTCCCACGTGGATATCCCAATCTCCTTCTAACCAGGCTCTACGCCTGTTTGGATCGCTTAGCGACTCTAGGCTCATGAGGTAGTTAGGGTCATTTTTTAGAAGATGGGTGTTCTCATAAATGGTGGAATGTATTCGCACTCTTGGTAGTGCGCCCTCTTGCTTGATGATTTGTCCCGCCGGGATAGCTCCAATCTGAAAGCGCTCCTTTACAGATGCATGCCCTACTCCAAATGGATTGCATGTTGCCCTCACCATCCTTGGCATTCCAGGGTGTGATGACCTGCAGGTTGAATGCATGGCTTCGTAGAAAGATAGGTTCCGCCAGTTAGTTAACTCTTCAAATCCAAGCCATGGGTACTCATGGCCGTGATAATTCCAGTAGTCGTCCTCGTTAGCGCCATACCGAAAGTACAGCATCTCTCCTGTAGGCCATTTCCATACATAGTCAGATTCATTGAACTTGGCACCCGGGAAGATTTGATAGAACCAGCGCTTACTCTTGGCTACTACGTCAGCCAACTGGGGATAAGTCAGGCGAAAAAGTGTTCCGCGCCAATGATCGCCAAAACCTCTGCCTACATGCTGGGCATAGCTCATAAGTAAGGTATCGGTCTTACCTCCTCCTCTGGTGCCTTCGAGCAATACCTCATACACAGGACATGTCAGAAATAAAGTCTGACTGCCGGGCAATGGTGCCCAGACGGTTTTCATTGGTTAGGTTTAGCGGGTTAATGCTTGGGCTGAGCAGATCTCTCCCAGTCCTCAACACTCATCGCACTGGGAACTACAAGTACTCCGCTCTGCAGCGGGGCACCGTCTTTGCCCGTATGCTCAATTGCAGATAGACGTGGATGTATATATGGCGCCGCATGCCTTCCAACGGTAGCGGCCATGTTTAGTAGCTTAATTCGAGCTTCACTTGCCGACTCTTTTTCACCAAGATCTTCTTCACGCACATTGCTGGCATGCTCATATAGCTGGTGCATTACCTTCATCATGACTTCTAATGGAGTGATTCCCTGGGTAGCCACTGCTTCGGCTATCTGACGGGTCCGCTTAGTTAAGCTGCCAGTCTTTCGCCCCGCCCCAGGTCTAGCTCCACCCTTTGATTTCTTTTGATTGTTTTCAATCATGGAAGCCTGATCATTGTCAGAAGATGAGGTTGAAGCGCCACTGAATCACCGATAGGGTCTTCAAACTCAATGATGATTCTTTGAAACAGATCAAATCGGCTTTGAGCACCGCGATGCTTAACCACCGTGCCTATGCGTCCACTTGGCGTCTTCACAATCGAGCCAATAGGAAAGTCTTCCATATCAGGTAGTTGAATGACGCCCGCCATGGCTTGGCTTGATTGCTTAGCCTGCATTAACTACCTCCTGACGCTTGCGTAGTTCTGCGAAGATTCTAGTTTTGAAGGCGTCATAGCTTTCCGAACCCTGAGCTCGCATGCCCAATTCCCTACCCTTAGCATCTATCCCTTCGTTACTTTTCCACCAGATATCTTCAACTGGGTTGATGGCTTGACTCTTTCTTCGCATGCCCTTCAGAATGGCCATCACAAATCCCACATTAATCGGTGTTGAGCTTGAGGCGCGCCTCCTGGTATCTTTAGCCTGCAAGATGGCGTCAGCCACTTCCTTTCCAGAAATATCCAACCTAAGCATCTCGTTGATGCGTTCATCATCAAGGGGGATATTGATACCCTCCTTTGCAAAAAGTTGAACTATTTGAGCTGGGCTTAGATTGCCCTCTCCTTCATTTTTCTTTTCTACCCCATTGTTTTGTTTGTCTGGTGTATGGAGATTGGTGTTTGGTGTCTGGTGTTTGGTGTCTGGTGAGCATTGCGCTGGCAATGCGTTCGCATTGCGATCGCATGAGGAAATAGTCGTACTGTCAGACAGTATTTGCTCTGCTGATAACGACTGCCAGCGACCTTCCGCGCTCCTTCTGGCTTTGATTTGGCGATCCTTGAACCTTGCTATTTCATGGTCGCAGCGCTCTTGCCTCCAGCCATCATCCGTAAGGGTAAAAAATTCATTGAGCACTGAGATCACTGCGTTTTTTTCCTCCTTAGATCTTGCATTGATCAATCTTTGGACAAACTTCACATCCATGGGAAGTGGTTTCTCGGTAGCGTAGTACTTTCTAATCAGGCGACTATAGGTAGCGTCCTCGATAAAGGTGAGATGGGCTGTTGCTTCTGCGTAATCTCCAATGTGATGCTCGTAGTAATTCATTTAAAAACAGTCTCCGTAGCGTTCTTTTTCTTACGTAAATTATTTAATGCAAGAGATGAATCTAACAATCGGAAAGCGTATCGTCAAACGTGTTTTTTCTGAATTTATTTTGAATTTATTTATCTACTAATTCGCTGTAATCCTTCTTTAAGAAATTTGAGTTACTTAAATAATTCTTTTGAAGTGTTAATTGATCTATGTATGTCCATCAATCTCCTGATGCCATCGGAAATTACTGACAAGGCTGTAGCCTATTACTGGATTGGGTTGTAGCACTTATATGAATAAATATTTTTTTGTAGGCCAAAAATAATTTGTGTTCGGAGGATGGGTATTGACTTTTGATTGACCATCAAAATTTCATTGACTACATTGCTCTTCAGTAGCACACATATTCATACATAACATGACAAGATGGAGAACAATTTGATGGTAGCAATTCGGCTTTACAGTTTGTACCGTTCTTACGGTTACACGAAGATGAGTTCAGCAAAAATGGCTTTGCAGGTATATCGAAAAAATATGAAGCGCGTCCGTCAAGGAGGTCGTCATGAGTAATTCAAATTCAGAAGTGATCTTAATGAGAATTCCACAGATTCTGGAAGTCATGCCAATTTCAAAATCCAAGTTTTGGCTAATGGTTCAGAAAGGCGAGTTCCCTAAGCCGATCAAGATTGGAAGATCCTCTTTTTGGACTATTGAGCAGGTTCAGACCTTTATCCGAGAAAAGACAAGGCAATCAAGCCATTGAAATAAGGGCTTTTCCTCAGATTTTCCAAGGGAGAAGCCCTTTATATCAACCGCTTATTGAAAATCTGCTTTCTTAGCCGTCTGATAGACCTGATCCTATAACTGGATCTTCGAGCTCATCACTCTCTATGAGAGGTGTAATTCCTATTGGTAAAGCCTCTACTCCGCTAAGCCTCTTATTTATTTGTCGAGTACGCACATCAACAGCATCAAAGGATTTAGTGGCCGCTTCTAATTTCTTCTTCGTAGCATCAATAACATCACCAAATTTACTAAATTCCGTTTTAATTTGACCTAAAGTGTTCCAAATCTCAGATGAGCGTTTTTCAATAGCGAGAGTTTTAAATCCCATGTGCAAGCTATTGAGCATTGCAGAAAATGTAGATGGCCCAGCTACTGTTACACGAAAGTCTCTTTGTAGTGACTCTAAAAGACCTTGGCGACGCATTACTTCAGCATATAGCCCCTCAGTAGGCAAGAACAGAATTGCAAAGTCAGTTGTATACGGGGGCTCAACATACTTCTCTCGTATTGTTTTAGCCTCACTCTTAATGCGACTTTCGAGAGCCTTAGCACTTGACTCTATTTCCACTAAATCAGCACGATCCTGCGCATCCATTAGGCGCTGATAATCTTCGACTGGAAACTTGGCGTCGACTGGCAACCATACTGGAGAATTTGCATCTTGCCCCGGCAGGCGAATAGCAAATTCAACTAAGTCTCTGCTGCCAGGTCTCGTAGAGATATTCTTAGAATACTGATCAATCGTTAAGGTTTGCTCAATTAAAGCACCAAGCTGCACTTCACCCCATGTGCCACGAGACTTCACATTGGTGAGAACTCGCTTCAGATCACCCACTCCGGTTGCTAAGGTTTGCATTTCACCAAGACCTCGGTGAACTTGCTCCAAACGTTCTGATACCTGCTTAAAGGACTCGCCCAAGCGCTGCTCGAGTGTGGCATGCAGTTTTTCATCAACTGTTTTGCGCATTGCCTCAAGCTTTTGTGCCGAGTCAGCCTGAATTTCTCCTAAGCGTTGATTGAGGGTAGTGCTCACCTGATTACCAGTTGCTTGTAATTGCTGAGTGATCGTCGTACCCATACTGGTAAGACGACTATTGAGATCTGTTCGTAACTCCGTGCTTGCGTTGGTGCTGGCTAATTGCATAGATTCACGTTCGGTTCTGGTATCTGCAATTAATTGACTAATCTTGGCATCCAGCACTCGAATCACCTCGCGCTCAAGATTGGTCATGGCAGCGCGTATCTCAGTCATCGTTGTGCCTTGAGCGCCTAGCTGCTCTCGAACGGACCCCTCCAAACGCGAAAGATCAACTCTTAATTGCGCTAGCTCTTGACCAATATTCTGATCAAGATTTAGCTTGCTTAACTTTAGCCATACCGCAACCACTAATATTGCGAGAATCCCAAAACCGATGTAGATCTCTAACATGCCTACCCCTACCCTTATTTATATTAAGTCTCTTGCGAATCTGAATTACGACCTTGAGAAACCTTCTTGCGCATGAATGCTGGCTTAACTGCTTCTTCCATCATGCAGAACGACATGGAATCATTTAAATCAGCCACACGATTCTTAAGCTTATCAGAGGAATACATCAATTCCTTTTCCATTGCATCATGATCACGCCTTTCCAAGAGCTTACGCAGGTAACTGACTGTTTCTACCAACCAAGGGTTCTCTCTGGAACGCTCCTCTAGCTTACCCATCAGCCGCTCCACAGTTGACCAGTTGCGATCGCGCACATGTACGCGGGCCTCTCGCTGGATATCGGCTGACTCCACCTCATTAAAGCGGCGAGCCACCAATTCATCTTCTTGAGCCAACCGATAGTCGGCTAGAGATGCCACTTTAAGCTGCGGAAGACTCACCGCGAACTCATGCTCAATACCATCTTTATCTTTCGCCAATATCGTGCAATGCAGAACTGAGCCATTATCTTGTAGGTGAATAACTTCAGACATTGACAGTGAGATTGCCATCCAAACTTCTGACCCTTGCGCAATGGCTGGCAAGCAATATTGACCTCCAGTATTTTTTACATAGTCATTTCGCACTTTGATCTGACCCATACTTGGCAATAGCGGTGTTGTTAACTTAATACGCAAATCATGCCAAACTAGACTGGTTAGGAATCCGAGCTCCGCATCAAAAGATTCTGCAAGATCCTCGGCACGCTGGCCATACCAACTATTACCTTGACCGGCCGTTGCAATTCCAGTCATCAGCTCTTCATTAAAATCAAGACCTATACCTACTGTAGAGGTGGTGACTCCAGCACTTGCTAGCTCTCTCACCTGCTCATAGATTGATTCACGCTCTTGTAAGCCTCGGTTGGCATGGCCGTCAGATAACAAGATTACGCGACTGACCATACCGTGACCTGCTCGGGGCGCTAATGTTTCAGCACCCTTAAGCCAGCCACCATGTAAGTTAGTCATACTACGAGGCTGAATGCCTTCCAAACGAATAGGCAACAAGGTTTTAGCCATACGAGCAGACATGGTTTCCAGCAGGACTTCAACTTGATCATCGTAGATCACAACAGAGACCCAATCTTCATCCTTTAGGCGAGACAATAAGTCCAGGGCACAGCGTTTAGCTTCAGTAAGCCTTCCCTCCCCCATAGAGCCTGAGCGATCAATCACTAGCGATACCGCAAGCGGAGTTCTATTGGCCTGCATATGAATTTCTTGCATAGGTGCTCGTAGACGCAGTAACACATCTAAACTCTCGCCAGAATTACTTGCCATTACCTGTTTGCGAGTTCCTAGGACCACTTCTAATTCTCTGCCATTAATCATGATTTCTCCTGTGCTTGCCTAAATTTGCAGCAGGAGCAAACGCAGGCGGTTATGAATTACAGGCTCAGGTTACGGGGGCAGAAGCTCACGGAGTGAGCTTGGAAAATGTAATACTATTAAAAGTAGTAAAAGTACAAAGCTATTACATATACACCAATGTCAAAAACAGAAAAACCTTGCCCTTTCTGCACTCTGCCTGCTCAGCGAATTATTGATTCCAATGCATTTGGGGTGACGATTCGCGATGGCTTTCCAGTGACACCTGGGCATACATTAGTGATTCCCAAAAGACATATTGGCTCCTGGTTTGAAATCAGCCGAGAAGAGCAGCAAGGCTTAATGGAACTAGTCACAAAAGCTCAAAAAGTACTAGAACAAGAATTTAGCCCCGATGGTTACAACATTGGAATTAACGATGGGCCTGCAGCTGGTCAAACAGTTCCGCATTTACACATGCATCTAATTCCTAGGTACAAAGGTGATCAAGCAGATGCTAGAGGCGGCGTAAGATGGATTATTCCTGAGAAAGCGAAGTATTGGGAATGAGCTGCGCACCATCAGCTGAGGAGCAACTGGACTTCCTCACAAAAATCCAAAGACTCTTTAATGAGAGTGACTTTAGCTCAACCTATAAATACGCTCTACTCATTTCCTTAGCAGACCTAGCAATTGAGCTGGGCAAAGATGATGACTCTTTGCTTAAATTAAGCAATAGACAAATCGCGGAGAGATTTATTGAGCTCTATTGGCAGCAAGCCGCCCCCTACAAAGATTCAGGATCAAATGAAAGTACCATTCTTTTTCAAAACAATGGTACTCAGGCAGCAATTATTAAGGCTATTAATGAATTCAGGCAGCAAAACAACTGCAACTCTTCACAGGCCGCTAGGGGCTCAAAGAACTATAAGAAGCTAGTGACTGCGGTTGCCGCAACAGTGGCAAAGCAACCAATTAACTACTTACAGAATGTTGGCGGAGGAAATCTTCCATTTTTATATGAGCGCAATCCTAGCTCAATAATCCTTAAAAAAGGGGTTGCCTATTGCTTAAGAAGATTTCAGCCATTGATTCAACAATTGGCAAGAAGCAGATGGACTGACTTCATTAAGAAAAATACGAAAAATATCCCAATTCTCGGGGAGAAAGACGATCTCAACAGTTTCTTATTTGAAACCTCAAGAAAAACTCTAGCTCTAGTATGCAAGGGTCTCAAAGAGCTTTATGGAAACAAATGCTTTTATTGCAATAAATCATCCTCAGAGCTTGAGGTTGATCACTTTATCCCCTTCTCACTCTATCCCAGAGACTTAATGCATAACTTTGTCCTAGCTTGCTCTAAATGCAATAGAAGTAAATCAGACACCTTAGGGGCAAAGATTCATTTTGATAGGTGGGTTAAATTCACCACCAATAATTCCGAGGCAATTTCAAAAATTGGGGAACGAGCTGCGGTTTCTTCTAATTTAGAAATTAGTCTTGCAATTGCGAAATGGGGTTATGAGTTAGCTATCAATAACAATGTAAATTTTTGGATAAATTCAGGCCATTACGAGAAATTAAATATTTCAAACTTATTTAGATAAATTTATCTCGCAATTACTCGGTAATACCCCCACCCCTTGGTAATACCCCCACCCCTTAACCTGACTTAAAAGTAGAATTTCTAAGTTGTTTGATTTAAAGGAAATTCTATGAAAACCTCCCGCTTTACCGATAGCCAAATCATGGCCATCCTCAAACAAGCCGAGGCTGGCATGCCAGCCCCAGAGCTATGCCGTGAACACGGCATTAGCATTGCTAGCTTCTATAAGTGGCGAGCCAAGTATGGCGGCATGGATGCTTCCATGATGTCTCGCGTTAAAGAGCTTGAAGCTGAGAACGCCCGCTTAAAGAAGATGTACGCGGAGGTTCAGCTCCAAGCCGATGTGCTCAAAGAAGTCTTACAAAAAAAGTAACTCGGCCATCTCGTAGGCGCGAGATGGCCAGCCAACAGGTTCACAGTGGCCGAATGAGCATCCGTTTAGCGTGCGATACCTTTGTCATTAGCCAGACTTGCTATCGCTATCACCCGAAGCTATCGACCGACAATGCCCTCATTGCTGATTGGCTGGTGCGTCTTACTCAGAACCAACGTAACTGGGGTTTTGGGCTTTGCTTCTTGTACTTACGTAATGTGAAGGGCTTTACTTGGAACCATAAGCGGGTCTATCGCATCTACCGGGAGTTAGAACTGAACCTCCGGATTAAGCCCCATAAACGCTTGGTACGCGAGAAGCCTGTGCCATTGGCAGTACCTGAAGGTATCAATGACACCTGGTCCATTGATTTTATGCATGACCAGTTGCACGATGGTAGATCTATCCGCTTGTTTAATGTGATTGATGACTTTAATCGGGAAGCCTTAGCAATCGATATTGATTTTTCCATGTCAGCAGCCAGAGTGGTTCGCTCACTCGATCAAGTGATTGAGTGGCGTGGCAAGCCTTTAAAAATACGTTGCGATAATGGGCCGGAACTAGTGGGTAGCGTGCTCATGCAGTGGGCTACGAGTCATCAAATAGAGATGACTTATATCCAACCAGGTAAGCCACAACAAAATGCGTACATTGAAAGATACAACCGCACCGTACGTTACGATTGGCTTAATCAATACCTCTTTGAATCGATTGATGAAGTTCAAGACTTTGCTACCGATTGGATGTGGACATACAATCATGAAAGACCGAACATGGGCTTAGGTGGAATAACGCCGAAGCAAAAACTAGCACTTGCAGTACCAGCCTCTACTTTTAGCTTAAGTTAAAAATGGGGGGATTACCATCGACCTTCATGCCGCCATAAATCTTGCGCCAACGATAGTAGCTTTGCTCTACCGTTCCCACTTCTTTACAGGCCTGGGCTAGGGTTTTGCCGTTCGTTGTCAGGACATCGATTTGACGGAATAAGGTGACGATTTGCTCGGGTTTAAGACGTTGGCCTTTTGCCATATTTAGCACTCCTTTAGGGTGAAGATTATCAAAAATCCTCTCTTCTGGAGTGGTACTAAAAATCAGGTCAGTTCAATAACGGATAAGTCATAAACTTAGTGCCGCATAAATAGAGGGGGGGTATTAAAAGTCTAGGGGTTTTGACTTTTAATACCGCCGCCCTAGCCGCGTTTACACAAAAGGCAAATCATGCACCTTTTTAGGGCATTCACACAAAACCGCACAGCTTAAAAGATAATCTAAAAAAACTCAATTTATCGATAGAGCGCAGTGCTTAATTCTGAAGTTTTTTAAATGTGGGGCTGATTCTACTTCTCACTCGGTCGCTCTCGACGGAATTAATGGAGGCAATTGGTGTCACAGTAAATTCATGATAACAATCGCCTTCCCTTATAAAAGCAAATGTATTTTCCATGTCGTCCAGACTGACCTGAGCTCCTGATTTAATAGCCCTTGCTTTTGCTTCGCGAACTTTGTCCCCCTTTTCCGAGAGATATCTATAGTAGCTTGGTGTAAATTCCTGAAAAATTACAGCCGATGTAGACTGAGCCATAAACCTTACAGAAGGAGCCGCTGAAGTTCTCGAGGCAGGAATACAGGCCTGTAAATACTGTTTTTTAAGATCAAGTAGTTCAGCCTCACATTGATCCTTCTCAGTCTTACAAGTTCCAATATCCCTTGTAGAGTCGCGCAACTGGTTCAACTTAACAAGCGTCGTTTCATTCTCGCGATAAACAAACAATACAACTATCAACAATACAAATGTTAATTGCAATAGGATGTCAATTAGAGAGATAAATACCACTTTATCTCTTTTTGCAAAATTCTTACTCACGTATTAACCCAGCCATCCTCTAGGTTTAATTTTTCTTTCAAGCGTAAGAATTGAATTATCCAAAGAATCCAATCTCTCCGAAAACAGCTTGACGCTTTCTTGAATTGAATTAGCGCTATTAGCCATAGTGGTGCCAAGAACGCCGCTAGATTGCTGTAATTGAGAGCTTGCTTGATTGGCGCCTGAAACAAGAGAATTGAGGCTATTTTGAGAATTCACAAGGGCCTGAGTAAGTTGGGCCAAATTAACAAGGGAAGCTTGTAAATTTGTATCGAACCCATTCAAGCTAACAGTGGAGCTCTTAATAACCTGCTCAGACTCAGGCACCACCTTAACAATGCTTTCAAATGAAGCGGCAAGGGAATTAATCCCCCCTAACAAAGCTGACTGCTGAGCATTAATCTGATCTAAAACATGAATTAACTTAGATGATGACTCACCTACAATTGATCCAGCCCCGGAGAATTTCTGAGAGACTTCATTTATCGCCTGATTTAATTGAAGAACCTCTCCTGAAGTGCTAGATAAATGCATCTCTATAGCAGTAGTAGCATCTGTTAAGTCTAAATTTTCAACTTGCTTTTTAAGCTTAGCTAAAACCTTAGTTAGATTTCCTGAAATCTCACTGAGATTACTTGAAATTAAATCAGATTGGCCTGAAATTGAGTTGGTTGCCTCAACAACAGAATTGCTAATAGATTCGTTAGATGAAATCACTAAATTTTGCAAAGAAGTGGTGCCCAGCTCAATTATTGCAATGAGAGCAGCTGTCTTAGTATTTAGCTTTTCTTTTAAGCCCTCAGGGTCAAGTTCTTCAATTTCAACTAAATTTGACAACTGGATACGAGCAACTAAGCCATAACCAGTAGTAAAAAGACCGACGCAGAATCTATTTAAGATATCCATCAAGACCATCAGATTACTATCGTACTTTAGGCGCATTGTCCCTGGATCCTGGCCCATAGACACGAAAGAAGTGACTAAAATTAATAACGTATAGGTAAATCCAAGATAGTAGACACCATCCACGATCGACCCATCCGTCAGCCTTTTCCCATCCCCGATCTCTTTAAACTTATTCTCAGTTATCGCAATATAACTAAGTCGATGGAAAACCATTAATAGAACTACAAATGCAATCAGAGTCGGGTAAAAAGAGTTGTCCGATTCAGAAAATATGAATTTTATGAGCACAGAGATCACAAGGCCAAGGGCAGCAAACCCTGCAAATGCGTTATTCATATTGAACTGCATGCTGTTTAAGTCAAATTTCTTCATATCACTTATCTCGAACTATTTGATTGCAAGTAAAAACCACTTCGCTAACGCCCTTGAACCTAAATAACTCAACCCAAAATTCTGCAGCTCTTTCCCGTGATGCAAAGCCAGGCTTCTCAGTTAGCAATTGACATACCTGAACCCTATCCCCTTTTCCCATCTGTATGGAATTAACTAAACTTTGATTGGCAGACTTCAGAACCCAATCCGAGAATTTAGGCGGAACGGCATTATAAAAATCTGCAAAGTCAGACTTTTCAATTAAATCCGTAATCAAAATGAGGCGTGATGAGCCAGAGAACCAGCCAGGGCCATTGGTAATCTGTCGAACCGACTCCAAAATTCTGGAGGTATTTAGGCTATTTTTGGTTGCAGAGCTCTGCTCAATTTTATCTAAAAGTCTTTTTTTAAACTCTCCAATTCTTTGATCCGCCTTTTGCCTCCCATAGCTAAAGGCCAATAATCTGGCGTTTGGAGGGGAGCATAAGGTATCAATATCCTCAAATTCATTAATGTTGGATGTATTGAGTGAGTAAATTGAAAGTTTTTGCGAGGAAACTCCACTGCTTACCCAATCCTGCAAAAGTTCATTAACAATTTTCTTATTCTGATTTGATAACTTGTCAGTGATATCTATCAGCATCGAAACCTTGTGAGGCTGAATTTTTGATTTATCGATAGGGCAAAAATTAGCATCCAAATCTGGAGGGGTTAAAACCACCACAGCAATACCTATCAACGCCGCTACGGCTAAGACAATAACTAAAAATTTAAAAGACTTGCTTTCAGCAGCATTTTTTTTCTTTGAGTAACTCATTTCACCAATCTTTCTGAATTCGACGACGGGCCTCATCATCAAGGGCGGTCATCTTTGCCTCAAATTTCAAGTGCAACTCATCAATAAATTCATTAAATTGGGTTTGCAAAGCATTTAAATCGTTAACTTTGGCTTGAAATAGCTCTTCAATAATGGCTATTTTCTCGTTTATACGAGTCTCCGAAAAATCCGAAAAATCTGGCAGATTATCAACCCCTAGGTCCGGTTCATTTTCGCCAAAATATTCGGGGGGATAGCTTTTTCTAGTAGATTTATTGCCCTCACGATATAAGTTAATTAAATGCTTATATTGCCCCTCAATCTCTTTTAGCTGACGATCAAATTCCGAAATCTTCTGGCCAAGAAGTTGAATTCCCGATTTATAGTCGCGTCGATTTGTTTCAAATTCATTCCTAACTCTTTGGAAAATACTCGTTTTATTAGAAATAATTGCAGATAGCGCATCCCTCATTTTGACCTCAAGAGAATGAAGCTCTTCTTTATGAATTTTATAGTCCCGATTAAGTTTTCCTAATTCAGGAATTTTTTCATCAGACGTATAACCCTTCCAACAAGCCAATACTCCAGCAAGAATTCCAACTAACCACAACATAATGCTAAGTACATCCCTAATTGGTGGGGCCTGAAGTGAAAATACTGAAAATGCATCCCTAAAAAATATTTGAAATATTTCCGGATTATTGAAAAGATTAGCCTCTGCAGAATTAGATGCCGTTAAAAATGATCTCAGAATTGCTAATGATGTATTAAGCCATAGCAGAAAGAGTAGCCATACCACTAAGGCGGTGACAGCCAGCCTTTTTGAGAGAGTACTCCCAACATTTATATTCCGATAATAGTTTCCCACAACCACTGCGGGAAGAATATTTAATACCGATATAAATGTAGAGAGTAAAAATGCATCAAATCCACTCAAGCCTGCATTAAAAATGAAAACGTTAACAATAGTTTCAATCACTGCGTAAGCAACAATTGTCATGTAATGAGCTTTTACGCTATCAGGGGCATTTTCTGGGCCATCCGGAATTCCCTTATCCCTTTTGAAGTTAGCGATTCTCTTTTCAGCCCTCCAAAACTCAAGCAACTTATCAATAAAAGTTGGGCCACATTCCGAGGTAAGCACTCTTAGCTCCTGTTCGGAGCTTGCCTTAATGTTCTCTAGATCTGGAAGCGCAACACCATTCCTGAGGGCGGACTCCTGAGAATTTAATTGAGTAACATAACCAAGAGTCGTGGTTTTGGTATCGGAGATAAGATGTCTTGCAACTTTTTGTACCTCAAATTTAATGTCAAGCTGAGACGCATTAAATTGCTCATCTGCGCTTGATGGAGCCTCGCCAGTTCCATCGGCCTTACCAGCATCAAGAGCATCTCGCTCCTTGTTCCTAAGACCTAGGATTTCTTCAGCATAATTAAAAGACATATCAACTCCCAATCATTTCCAATAATTTTTGTTCAATTTTTTTCAACTCTCTTTCTCTGCCCCTAAACCAATCTGTACTCCAAATTCTAAGAATGGTCCAACCTCTTGACTCTAAGATTTCTTGCCTGATTCTATCGCGCTCTCTAGCCGTCAAGGAACTATGATATGTTGCTCCATCACACTCAACACCACAGAGATATTCGCCCTCTTTGGAAGGATGCCTAATTGCTAGGTCGATCTTGAAGCCGCTACTACCAACTTGACCATCTACAATATAACCCTTATTGCGCAGGGCATTTGCTACCGAGCGCTCAAATTCGGAGTCGTAGTCTCCACCCGTAATGCTTGGCAAATCAATTTCGCCAGTTTCTGCAAATTTTAAAAATTTCTTTAGTCTCTCAACCCCGGGATATGCACTCGTAGTTGCTGGTATGTCGTAATAATGAATGCTAGAAAATACACGGCAAAGATATTTTGCACGGCTGATCAGCACATTTAACCTCTTATCTCCGCCATTCTGACTAAGGGGCCCAAAGTTTATTGATCCCGAAGTTGAGTTTGAGGATCGACCATACCCGATACTAATGAATATACAGTCCCTCTCATCGCCCTGTATACGCTCAATATTCTTTACAAAAAAATCTTCTTTAGGGTGCCGCTTATTAAACTGATCTAACAAATCACGACGTTCTTGGGTTTGGAAAAGATGCTCTTCAATAGCCTCTTTTTGCGCAACACTAAAGGTTGCCACACCCAATGAACGCTCAGGATTATTTTTTATATGCTCAAAAATAGCATCAACTACAGCAATTGCTTCATTTGGATTCTTACGCGTAGTTGATCTTTCGTAATTTCCATTTTCGATAAAAGTAAACCGAACCCCTTCATTATCAAGCGGGATCTTGGCATCTGGGAATGTAACTAGACTGTCTTCATAAAACTCTTTATTGCTGACAGCTATAAGATCGGCAAATTTACTCCTATAGTGCCAATTCAACTTAAACTCAGGAATTCTTAAGGAAGAAGCCAAATCCAAAATACTTGGAATATCGACAAGACCAATACCAGAGTTGTCGAAATCAAAATCATCATATAGCTCTGAAGCGCTATCTACAGTAGATGAGTCAGCATCAAATATTCTTGTAGGGGGTAACTGCATAGAGTCCCCAACAATTATTGTTGACTTGCAACGAAGAATTGCACCCAAAGCATCGCTAGGCTTTATTTGGCTAGCTTCATCAAATATTAAATAATCAAAATAATTTGTTTGCCTTGGTATGAATGTGGCAACACTTAGTGGGCTCATCATGAAAATCGGCTTAATTGCACTGATTTCCTCAAAGCAATTTTGTATCACCCTTCTTATCGATGGGATATTTCTCGATTTTTTAAAAATTTTATTTAGGGCAACAAAATTAGCAGAAGGCTGAGACAGAAGACCTTTGATGTTATCTTGCTGTCGCTTTAAAATTAAATTTTTGGAATAAATTTTTCGAAGCAAATCCAATTGCCTATATTCATCCCGCTTACTTTCAATTAAGGTACCGCTTAATTCTTTTGAATATTTTGAATTTTCGTCAAACAAACTTTTTAAATTTTTAAAATACCTATAGGCATATGCCTGGCTTGGCAAACATATGTTTTGATCGACTGCCCACTGTAATTTTTTAGCTTCAATTAAGCCCTGACTAATTTCAAATTCATTCCATTCAATATTAGATTCGAGTGCAACTGGAAGAGAGGCTAAAACCGTGCCTAAAATATGTTTAGGAAGGGTGGATAAATCATTTGAATTCAGGGCTGCACTTAAGTCCTTAAGGTAACCCAACACCACCTTCGACTCCAGTGGGCTTGAATATTGCTCGGCACCAAGAAAGTCCAAGACATCTGCAATCTCCTCAGAAGTGGAGTTCGCCATCGCCTCAAAAATTCCTAACGACTCAAGCGACACTAAGTCCACCTTGATTTGAATCAACCCATCTATATTGCCCGCAATATCAAATTTTTTAGCCTCATCATTAAAAAATTTCCGCAAATATTGGCTCTTTATTTGTCCAATAATTTCTGAAATCCTAATTTGGGAAAAATTGATGGCCCTAATAAGCTCCTCAACCCTATCGTCATTAGTTTTTTCGTGAAAATATTGCGCCCTTAAATTTTGATATTCCCTTTTTCGCGAGGGTGAGAAAAAATGTTGAATTTGAGGGCGAGCAGAGCGAAGATTGTTGTTGATGTCATTAATTGGGGTGGTCCAGCCCAAGCCCTTAATTTGACTATGATATCCATTTTGATCTGATTGGATGCTTTTAAAGGCTGCAACAATTCCGTCAATTTCTCTTATATCGACAGCTAAGATAGCGCCATTTAGAACTGAGGCGATTGACTCTCTATGAAGCTGATCTTTCGCCTTCTTGGTTAAAGTCATTAATGCACTTTCAACCTCTTCTGAAGGGGCATTTGGGCCTATATAGTCAGCAAAATGCGCTGCAATATTTTTGATTAAATCTAAAATCCGAATTTCGTCGAACGCTTGCCCATTTGGCACTCTTACATGCGAAAAAACAAATCGACTTTCCTCTGAAATTTCGTCAGATAGCCTCTCATAATTCTTAATGATTTCTAGATTTTTTGAAAATTCTGTGTAAGGCAAATCTATCGCTTCGACCCTAGAGAATTTTTCATCCAACAAGGAAAAGGATACTTTTTGGTCCTTGAACTCACTATATATTTTCTCTAGGCTGGATATTAAATGCTCAACCCTTATCCCACTATTCGCAACATCGGAATTTAAGGCCGCTCTAATTTCCTGCAATTCCTCCTTTAGCTCGTAATATCTTTTGGGTGAAAATGAATCATCCGGAGTATAGTTATTGGCAGCGTCAATCGTCTGCGCGAGATCTTTTAAAACCCCTGTTTTTCTTGTATCTGAGTCATGCAAATCTAAAGTTAATCCACCTAGCCCAACTTCAATTAAGTTATCGCGAACAACATTCAGAGCGGTACTTTTTTCCGATACAAATAAAACTTTTTTACCCTGGTAAATTAAATCTGCAATTAGATTTGTAATAGTCTGTGATTTACCAGTGCCCGGAGGACCTTGAATTACGAATGAACGCCCATTTCTTGCATTTAATATTGTTCTGAACTGACTTAAGTCAGCATCCTTTACCAGCAAAGGCTCAGACTCCTCTTTTAACCCTTCTATTTCCTTTTCACCGATAGTGCTGCTCGAGGATTCAAACATCGAACCGCTTATTAGCTTCCCTAGAAATTCTGGTAGCAGCTTACCTGATTCAGCAAGCTCTTCCTCCCAGAAGTCAGGATTTAAATCTTCATACATAAAATACTTCTGCGTCTTGAATATATCAATGGTCGCTTTATTTAAATCTACCCCATTAATAATTGGATAACCTGTCAGCCCCTCCAATTCATTAAAATACGACTCAATCCCTTTCTCCTCCGACCATCTTGGTACATCAATACCTAAACTAGCGAATCTCTCAATTAATGCAAAATTTTCTTGAATGTCCTCATCTAGTTTTGATATTTTTACAAGACTTTCCCCATCTTGGTTTAATCTCACCGGAATCAGAATTAATGGTGATTGATAGCTAAATTCCGAACGCTCATCCTCAACCCATGTAACAAAACCAACTGCGAAAAAAAGTACGTTAACACCTTTTTCTTCTATAAATAGCTTGGCCTCTTGCTTTGTATATTTCACCCTGGAATCTAGTTCCGAAGCATTTAAATCAATTTCAATCTTTGGATTTGAGGTTAAAGAAACTTCATAATCTTCCGCACTAACTAGACTTTGTACCAATGCCAGCGGCTCTAAGCACCTAAGGTTTATGCCTCTTTTTTTTGTTTGTTTATAGCTAAGTAATGGATTGGAAAAAGATAAATCTACCAATCCACTTCTTGCTTCTGTCAGAAATTGCTTTAGATCCATCTGATAATTATTTATTTTGTAATTATTGTGAAGTTCAAATATATATTGCTTTCATTATCGGTCCTTTTAATTCGCAGCCTCATACCAAGCAACCCTCAACTGCTCCTCCATATGGATCATTTAATGAGCCCTCACAACGACCAGTCGCTACAGTACCAATGGCTTATTACAAACATTGGGGCTACCCCAAAAATGCCCTTAAATTGAATTTTTACGCTGCTCAACATGCTTTACCCTCTTAAGCGCTTGTTTTATATGGCTATCCTATCCATATATAGGCTCAATATTTGAGCCTAACTCGTCCAGGACCTGATTTTTATAAATATTTTATTTTTACAGTTTATATTTACAGTAATAGTGTTAATATATATTCATGGAAGATAAAAAATACACCTTTGAAGAGCTTTGCGCCCTATCAGGCCTTAGTTCCAGGACTTTACGGTATTACATCCAAATAGGCCTGGTAGATAAGCCTATAGGACAAACCCGGGCAGCTCATTATGTGAGCTCCCACCTTGAGAAGATCATTCGCATCAAGCAGTTATCTGAATCCGGGATATCGCTTGAACGAATTCGTGAAGTGCTATCTGGAGAGCCCCTTCCCCTGCCTGAAAGGTCTAAGAGACCAGGCCATGTCGAAGTGCGAAGCCACCTTTGGGTAGCGGATGGTATTGAGCTGCAGGTATCACCAGAAACAGCTGAACTTAGCCCTGAGCAATTACGCCAATTTTTAAAAGGCGTACTGCAGGCATATGAACAAGTGAAAAAGGATTCGCAATGATTGAATTGGATGAAGTTGTTGGTTTAAGTGCTGATGATGGCGAGCAAATGGCATTGCAATCCGTTAGCGCGAAAGGCAAGATACAAGGCCTTCTATTAGAGATGACTATTCGCCAGCAATATAAAAACACCACTAAGAAAACCTTAGAGACTGTTTATACCTTCCCTATGGGTTGGGGTGCTACCTTCATGGATTTAAGTGTTGAGATGGGTGGTAAGCGCTTAAGCGGTGTCGTAACTGAGAAGAAAGACGCTGAAGAGCAGTATGAAAAGGCTATCAGTAAAGGCGATGCGCCAATCATGCTGGAGAAAAATTCTGATGGACTTTATACGGTCAATTTAGGCAGCCTCAAACCCAAAGAAGAAGCTGTTATTGAATATACCTATTCTCAATTACTGAGATTTGAAGAGGGTCATGTAAGGCTAACCCTTCCGACTACTATTGCTCCACGTTATGGCGATAGCAGCCAAGGTGGCATTAAAAAACATCATGGAGTTGAGACAGATTTCTTAGTTGAATATCCATTCTCACTCTCCCTACTCCTTAGTGGCGGTATGGAAAAAGCGACTGTTGAGTGCCCTTCTCACCAAGTTCAAGTGACAACGAGTGAAAAAGGTCTTGAGGTAGGTTTAGCGCGCTCTGGTTTCTTGGATCGTGATTTCATTCTTAATCTAAGCAAACTCGAAAATGAGTCGTTCTTTATTGTGACTCCAGATAAGCAGATGGGCCCTGAAGGATGCACAGTATTAGCTAGCTTTTGCCCTCCCGCTCTATCCAATCAAAAAGAGCTCAGTGCTGATATTAAGATTTTGGTTGATTGTTCAGGCTCTATGGCAGGCGATAGCATTGAATCGGCCAAAAGAGCTCTACATCATGTCTTAAGCAATCTGCGTGAGGATGACCGTTTTAGCTACTCCCTATTTGGTAGCAAGGTCAAACATGAATTCTCTAGCCTTAAACCAGTCAATCAATTCAATATTGGGGCCGCCTCATTATTGGTAAGCAACACTGAAGCAAATATGGGTGGCACCGAAATTGAAGACGCCCTACTGTCGACCTTCAAATTAAAAGGTGCCGAGAAAAAGGCAGATGTCTTGCTAATTACTGACGGTGAAGTTTGGGATACCAATAGCATCATTGCAGAAGCAAAAAAATCTGGCCATCGTATATTTGCAATTGGTGTTGGCACCTCTCCAGCGGAAACACTTTTACGTGAACTAGCTGAAATGACAGGTGGTGCATGTGAACTGGTATCTCCAAAAGAAGATATTGAAGCGGCCATCGTGCGCATGTTTAATCGTATTCATTTACCCAGAGCTAAAGAGATTGAAATTAAATGGGGTACAAGTGAGACTCCAGAATGGACTATTGGTACCAACACTGCAATTTTTAGTGGCAATACTCATCACGTATTTGCGGGGTTTAAGCATGCTCCTATAAAGCCAGCCCATCTGAGCTACCAACTAGGCGATGGCTCCGAGCGTATTGGAGTCGGAGCAAACTCAGCCACCCACAGCAAGGAGAGTAATCTCACCCGATTGGGTGCCGCGCAAAGACTAAGCTCTTTATCTGAAAGTGAGCAACTGAAATTAGCAATCGATTACCAGCTAATTACAGAGCAAACTAATTGCATTTTGGTTCACACAAGAGATGCTGAAGATAAAGCAACTGATATGCCTGAACTTCAAAAGATTGCGCAAATGCAAGCTGCTGGTTGGGGCGGCGCAGGGAGTGTTCAGGTGGAGGTACTCTACTGTCGCTCTGCCCCCATGCAGGACAATATACAATTCTCGATAAGCTCATTCAATGCTCCTACGCCCGCTGGTGATGTAGCTGATTACAGTCAATATGACATGCCTCGAGTTTTTAGATCAAGCAGCATAAACACTCCAGCCCCTTCTTTAGGCTCTTCTTACGATTTAAAAACAGTCCTGAACAAAGATGAAGATTATTACGAAGTACCTGCATTTTTGAGAAAGCAGGCTGACGATGATCAGGTTGCTCCAGCCAAAGTAGCCTATCTATCGCCGCAGGATATTGCATCTATTGCCAATCATGATCTACAGAATAGAAATCAAATTTCTTCTTTTGTGAAGTCCGTAGAAAGTCAGCTATTAAGCGATGAGCTGAAATATGCCCTTGATAAGCTACAGGAGTCCATGAGTAGCGAACAGGCCTGGACCATCGTGATGTCTTGGATCTTATTTAAATTATCTGATGCCATTACCTGGAATGAGAAAACCAAAGAGACCATTGAACTATTGGTGAACGAATTAGAGCCTAAGCTATTTAACGCTGGTTTAGATGTAGTTAATCGAGAATTTGGCTTGCTTAAGCCACAATTTTGGGGGTAACGATTTTGCTGTCGGTTGTGTAGTGCTTGGCTGTTAATTTAGTTGATTATTTGATATTTATAGCGGCTAAGAGGATCAGGTATGAGTGCCTTAATGCCGGAAGACATTGTCTTTTCATTGAAAAAAACCATATCTGCTTGTGTACTCTTTTTTCTCATTTCCTTGGGATCTCCTTTCGGGTAAGAGCAAGCTGACAGCTGGGAAAGACCGCCCATTAATTTCATATCATGAAATTCAAGTATGTCATGATATTTGTAAGGAGCTAAATTTAATTTGCTGCCACAGGGAATCATATAAATGGAACTGAGAAAAATTGAAATGAAACAAACTCATACTGGGCAAGCCCATTTAACCTTGAATGAGATCGCAGAGATGCTTGATTTAACTAGAGAGCGTGTGCGTCAAATAGAAGCAAAGGCAATTATGAAACTTAGAAAAAAAATGCAATTAAAAGGAATTAAACCAAGTGACTTACTCAGCAGTTAACTAGGAACCCAGATGAATGCACTCCCATTTGATGAAAGCGGCCCAGCATTATTCCCCATCTCCTCAGAAGATTGGTGGGTAAAGGCACTTGGTATGCTCCAACATAATTGGGCGCTGATTGAGAAGACCGATCGAAAGTTTATCGTTTACTTTTTTCATGATGAGGGTATTGCAAGGCGGTTTTTGAATGGCTATACCTTACGACAACTTCGAAATCGCTGTGCAGTGATCGACTCACTAGAATTTAATACTCTTGAGGAAGCTAAGTCAGCATTAAGGCTGAATGAGTTTGAGCGACTTGCAGAAAATCCTGGTCCATGGGATGGATATCAACCCCATGGTAACTTCTATGACTCCCGTAGCAGTGAAGAAGGGATTTACTCCAAGGCTGGGTACTGGCTAGAATAACTTTTAGGAGTCAGCGAGTATTAACAGTGTTTGTGAATCTTTTTTGCCAAAATATAATTCTTCTATTGCCATCAGCAAAAGTTCTGATGTTTTATCAACTTCAAGAAACAAAGTGATAGATGACTGTATTTTTTGAGCGTCTACTTGACCGAGAATATCTTGTGCGCTCTTTTGAGTATTTAAAATTAGCTCCAAGCACTCTTCATATCTCTCTCTGAGCAAAGGATGGCGCCAATAAGCATCAGCTTCAGCAAGATCTTTAATTCCGTAATACTTAGAATGCTCACTAAATCCTAGGCCAAATATTTGAGGGAATACATACCATATCCAATGAGTTGTCTTTTTCCCTCGACTTAGTTCTGCAATAACTTGCTCAAAACATTTCTCTTGTGCGGTGGTGAACCTCGCAAGTGCAGTATCACTAATTTTCTTGTCATTTTCCATAAGTTTATTTGGTTAGTGTTACTAGCGGAAAAAAGTTAAATTAGTCCCTTAGCCTATCATCAATAACAACTGTCGGATGATTACTCATAGAAAATCTGCCCCCGCATATCTTTTATAAAGGCTTGGTAAAAATCTTTCCATTTCTGCAATTCTGATGGTTGGCACACTGCACCAGGTCTTTGCACTTCGAGATTTCGGGTGACAGTGACTTGATTGTCTTTTTCTAGATAGCTTGCGGTGTATTCAATATTATTTTTCTTATAGCTTGTATTTTGAGGAATTCTGCTGACCTTCACATTCTTTGGAAATGAGATTTGGTATTGCTCGGTTACCGATCGTGTTGAGCATGAGTAAGGAACTGTGAACTTCTCCGGAGGCCTACTAATGGCTATTGAAGCTAGCTCTCCCGGTGCCAAGCCCACAGGGATAGTCATTGCTCCGGGCCCTGGTACATTAGTAACTGCATCCAATGTGAACTCTGTATCGGTTGTGAAAGGTTTATCAAGCTCATAGACTTCACTAGTTTTAATTGAGCCTTCACCAGTCTGTCTAAATCTGGCTAGTTGCTTGCTAACCATGCGATCCGATAAAGAGGTATCAGCTCCTTCGTACTTGTATCGCGCCCGAATCTCTGCACTGCCAAAGTATTGGGTATTTGCCTTACCTTTAATTTCTCCATCTTTAGCTATTTGCATAGTGAGTGTGGTGACAGTGCGATTGTTTTCCTTTTTTGGCTTTGGGGTGTGCCCTACTCTTCCAAGTGCAGTCAGCAAGGTTGGCTTGTCTAATTCATCATCTGGCAATGTGCCATAAGGGGCCATCTCTGCTGTTGAGTCTAAATACAGATTCCAGGCGGGTATGTAGGTAATCACGTGATTAAATGGACCAATGACGGGGTACTTAGGCAGGGTGTACGCATTGCTTGAGTTAATCAATGCGCTACTCGCCTTAATTCCTTTGGCCGACAATAAGGCAATTAATAAAGCGTTGTGATCTTTACAGTCGCCGTAGCGATTTTTAATAATGCTATTGGCATCATGCGGAATGATTCCGCCATCACCTAAAAATATTCCTACGTAGCGGATGTTTCTACTAACCCAGTTATAGAGCGCCCTAGCCTGCTCTTTTTGCAGATTCTGTATATTCTTAGGTTCGCTTAAATTGCCTGATGTTTTGATATTTTTAGTAATTTCATCAGCGAGCTTTTGTACTTCAGGCGTAACCCTCATCTTAGGCTCAATACGCTCTTGATAAGCCTTAGCAAAAGTCTCCTGGCTATCCATACTCGAGATAAAGATATGAGGCGCAAAATCATTTAATGAGACTTGTAACTCTTCACTTTTTTTAAGCTTTAAGTTTTGATAGATATAGCCTACATGACGCACACCATCAATCACCTCATCCCTCACCTGCTTAACATCCTTAATGTCGGTATAAAGCTTGAGGCTATCTGGATAGCTTAAGTTGTACTCGTAATGCTTAACCTCTTGGTTTGGTGAAAACACGAGCTTGGTATAAAAAAATCCCGGTAATAAAGGGGTGTGGGTTGTGAGCTTAGTCTTGTAGTAAGTCTTAGATCCTGGCGTTACTTTCGGGAAGATGATGATCTTATGCTTTTGATCTGAGAAGATGGCCGCCCCTTTACTGTTGTCATCCTCTACAGTTCTGATGGCATTAGCCGCAACGGGAATCTTTTCTCCAGTGGGCGTAATCGTATAAGCCTCAATGACCTCTAGCTTGGCAAAGGTCGAGTTATAAGGTAGGTCTGCTTGAGACTCAACCTCTACTGCCAATTGCGACTTTACTAGCGTCAACAGTTCTTCAATTTCTACTACAGTGCCATCTGCATTGATCGTTTCGTTAATGGTGGCCCGTTCAATCATTGAGAGAGATTCGAGCTCTCCCCTGCCTGCACTAGTAATACCTGCGTTTGCCAACAATAAGAATCCTAAAAGGATGGCGCCAAGACTACTGATAGATTGCAAAAAGAATTTCATATTGGCTTAACGTTTGACATAGGATTGAATATAAGCTTTTCGGATGGTGGATTGGCTAAAGTACATGCCGCCAGATGATATCTGAATCACTGCTAAGGGTTCTTGAAGGATGATTTTCTCTGGAAGGTAGCGATTACCGCTGCCATCCCTTAATTTGAGCTTAGGCAATCCCAATATTCGAGCGCAATCGACTACTGCAGCCACCATAACTGGCTTATCTAGCGCAAGTTCTGGGGCATCACTTGGGCTCACCTGTAGTGGCAAGAGTGTCATTAATACAAGGGCACTAGTCAGCATGGCTTCTTTATGAAATTTGTTAGTTTTTTCATTGTCTTGAGCCACTAGCTCATTAGGTGAGCTTTAACGCAATTAATCTGATTCCATCAAGACTTTTGGGAGCTTACCCATGAAATATCTCATCACCCTACTTTTTATCGTTCAAGCAGCATTAGCTTTTCGTAGCGTCTCCGCCCAGGCTATTTATGGCCCTAATGGAAACTATGCCGGCTATAGCCAAACTTCGCCTAGTGGCGTGACTAATGTTTATAACGCTAGCGGCCAGAATGTGCAGTCGTTTCAGACCGATAGCGGGCAAACGAATTTCTATAGCCCCCAAGGTAACTATCAAGGCACTACTACTGCGCCCGTATATGCGATACCGAATACAAGCATCAATGCTCCACGTCAAGTTCCCCAAGCACCCTCTGTGAAAGGCTGGTAATCCAAATGAAAAATTGCTTAATAAATGTATGTGCTGTTTTAGGTATTTGCACTACTGCTTCTGTATCTGCTCAAGTGACTAGCTGGGAAAACAGTCCCTTGGATTATCAGAACAGCCCGATGAACTATGAGAATAGTCCAATGAATTACAACAATAGTCCAATGAATTACAACAATAGTCCCATGAACTACAACTCTAATAACGGGGTCTATGACAATAGCGGCAAACGTATTGGCTATGAGGTGACTGCACCTTCTGGTGTGACCAATGTCTTTGATAACAACGGCAACCGTGTTGGTTACTCACCAGCTAAGAGGTAAGTGCTGATGACTACTTATGAATACGAGCTTGTCAAAATGGATCCGGTCGAGACAGATGTAGACAAGATTGAAGAAATCCTCAACGATAGGGGTGGATCTGGTTTTCGTTTTGTCACTGTTCAAAAGTTTTGGACCCAGGATGCTGAGTTCAACCCCATTCAACGAAACTACCTTGTTCTTGAAAAGTCGGAAGAAGAGGAACTCTAAAGGCTATAAAGAAAATCCTCTTCCTGGACTTTGATGGTGTTCTACATCCAACACATTTCGCTGGAGAGAATCCATTTAATCGAGTAGACCTGCTGGAAGAGGTTCTATCTAAATTCTCGCCAGAGATAGTGATCTCCTCTAGCTGGCGCTTTACTCATAGCATTGAGAAGGTACAGAACTTACTACCGAGTAGTATTTCTAAGCTGATTATTGGCACTACAGGCGCACCAGTAATTGGAAAGCATCCTCGCTTTCAGGAAATACAGGCATATCTTGGCACTAATGGCCAAGCTAACTGGAGAGCGCTTGATGACTCTTATTGGGAATTTCCAAGCCCATGCCTAGAGCTTATTCGCTGCAACCCCAATACAGGAATTAGCAACAAACAGATGGACATACTATCTAACTGGCTAGCCTAATAGGATTCCCCATAAGAGCATTAAGTGATGTGATTGCTTAAAGCGCAGACTCCTCAATCGTCATCAAGACATCCTCATCAAAATCAAAGCTTAGTTGACCGCTTGGTGGAACGATAGGCCTGAGATAACAGTCCGGAACGGGTCCAGAGAATGTAACTTCTAAATGATGACGCTTGGGATAAAGGTAATGTAGGACACTTTCCGAGCAAACTACTTCGACTCGCCAAACTTGTACCAAGCCCTCTAATCCATGCCAAGGCATCATTCCATAAGAATCAATGACCCTGACAATTTTGCCTAAGTTAGGTGTAAATTTTGCGTTTACGGTAATCGCAATGGATCCGAGCTCACAATTAAGCTTGCGCATTTTTAACAAACTCCTCAGTCTTTTCATTTTCCAAGACTTCCGTTTGATGAAAATCCATCTGCAACTGCTCTGAATCAGAAAACTCTTCCATCAGATAGCCTTGGGGTGGCGTTAGTCTTCGGAGATAAATATCGGGAACTGGTCCACTTTTGTAGGGCTCCAACCCTTCTTCACCTTGGTAGTACAAATAACCATCCTCTGTAGCTACATCTACATTCCAGGTATAGAGCAACTTGTCATGCCCCTGCCACTCCTGAAATCCTTCAGCTGAAATGATCCGCACAATATTGCCCAGGTTCTCAGGAAAGCTACATCTCACCGTAATAGCAAGGTCGCCCACGCTGCAGTTTAGTTTGGCCATTTTTAGCATTATCTTCTCCGGTACTTAGCACGCACTTTTTCGCGCTGCACAAAAAAGAAGTGGGCAAAGAGTGCCTCACTAAAGAACATAAAGAGGCCGACTAAAAAGGCTTGGGCTAGCCCAAGGTCAAATCCGCCGTTCTGTAAGCCATAGAAGCTAATAAACATTACAAATAAACCTATTACCTTGACCATCTCATCCTCCTTATTTATTAGGATTAGGTTAATAAGCTGCAGGCTCACCAGATGAGCCTTAAATTGATTAAAGTTATAAAATCAATAAATACTGTAATTTCGAGGGGCTGCAATGAGCGATATGGAACGGTTGCATCGTATTAAGTACATGATTCAGCAGCGTAAATGCGTTTCTCGAGAGGATTTCTTGTCCGAACTGGAAATCTCTCCTGCGACCTTTAAGCGCGATCTTGAGTACCTTCGCAGTCGTATGCAGGCCTCTATCGTGTATGACCGCTTCATGGGTGGCTACAAGTTTGAAAACTCCGATGCTGAAGAGCGCATTGAGATGCCAGGGCTTTGGTTCTCTGAAAAGGAAGCCACTGCTTTAGTCCTGATGCAGCACTTACTCTCCTCTCTTGACCAAGGCGGTCTCATTGGACCTCATATTGAGCCTCTTACAGCCATTATTGATGGGATCTTAGGTCAGAGTGAAACCAGTGCCAAAGAACTACGTAAGCGTATTAAAGTGATCGGCATGGGTTCACGCAAGAACTCCATTGAAAATTTCTCGGAAATTGGTGCTGCCCTCTTAAAGCGTAATCGCCTTGAGATTACCTATTACTCCAAGGGCAAGGATGAGAATACAGACCGGGAAATCTCACCCCAGCGTCTTATCTATTACCGCGAGAACTGGTACCTAGATGCTTATTGCCATATGCGTAATGATTTACGGAGTTTTGCCGTAGATGGCATTCGTAAGGCAACCTTATCGAACAAGAAAGCTGAAGAGGTATCTGATAAACAATGCCAAGAGCACTTTGCGGAGAGCTATGGAATCTTCTCAGGTAAGGCAACCCAAAGAGCCAAACTACGTTTTACTCCTGAGCATGCAAGGTGGGTATCTGGTGAGCATTGGCATGGCCAGCAAGTCGGTAGCTTTGATAAAGAGGGCTTTTTTAACTTAGAGTTTGATTACAACCAAGATCCAGAGCTAGTCATGGATATCCTAAAGCATGGGTCTGGAGTTGAAGTGATTGGTCCAGCAAGCCTCAAAAAGCGCATCAAAGATGAGCTCAAAAATGCAATGGAAAATTATTCTAAGGATTAAAAATGGATAGAAGCGAGCATGTAAAAAAGGTTCATGAATGGGTAGCGAAAAATATGCAGAGATTTTCTACGCCCAGAACAATAGTCGTTGATGAAATAGAATTTGATTGGAAGTACTTTAGCGGGAAATTTTCTCTTAAGCTAGATGAAATTAAGGTAAATGAGAAATTTGATTTTTCCCTCGGCATCGATGGCCTATACCATTATTACACCCCCATGTTTAACAGTCCACTTGGAGCTCCAGCTAGCTTTGCAGCGATTGAACTAAGTGAAGAGACTAAATTTGCGATTACAAACTCGCTTAATCAAATGCTCCCAAAAATGGCCGCCTTTGGACTGCATCCTGTGAGCAAGCAGTTTATTAACTCCTCCACTCCAATAAGCGAACGAATTCTTGACAAGGCTAGCGTTGAATCTGCTAAGCAGCTTATTGAATCTGGCAAAGCAAGAATTGAACTTAATCTTGATTAGATGATTTACTCGTAATAATCTAACGGATGCTCCAATCGTTAGCCAAATCAATAAATAAGCTTGCCTCTTGAGACAGGAATTTCGGGGATGGAAATATCCCCACCCTTCCTAAATCTAGCCGATCCGAATCCCAGCAAGTCTGGATAGTTGCATCGGTAGATACCTCGCCACCAGAGTGATGCTTCATCGCATAACAAAGAGAATCAAGCTGCTTTGGCTGAAGTTTATAGAAATCCCCATGAATACCATGAGCAAAGTCCGCAGCGCGCTGCCCGTGCATTGGATCTCGCCCATCATTTAAGCGACAGCTGTCATGCAAAAATCCGAAGAGCTCGACCACTAGGAGGTCAGCCTTACGCAAACCTCCAATATTTTTTCCATGGTGCAATACCCGCGCCCAATGATTGGCGCCATGAATGCCTTGCCAGTCGAGCTTAAATTCAGATCTGATGAGGGCAATCAACCCAGAGCGGTCATATTCAGTTTTCATTAATGAGGTCCTCCAACGGGATAGCGCAAATTGAGATTCACCAAACCTTCATCGCCCGAAATCCATAGATAGGCATTTTGCCTATATCGATCCGCCAGTAGGTCTGCATTTTGACGAGAGATGTCCAGTACAAGAACACTTGGCTCACTAGGCCAAATGCGTGATGGGTCGCCTCCCTCCCCAGAAATCAGCTTGAGTCCAAGAGTATGAATGTCATCAATTAAGGCGTTGTGATTACTGACATTAACCTCTGCAGTCGCAAGAATGCTGTGAGGATTGAACGCCGTCAGCAATGCAGCACTCTTTACTCCATACATTTTCATTAAGGAGGCTAACTCTAGACTTGGTTGGCTCGCCCTGAGCGAGATATCTCCACCCTCTCCATGAATCACATATAGCGCTTCCTGGTAAGCCTTTACTAACTCAAGGGGGATATTGTGGTCGCGGTCAGTCATACCGCGAGTTCATCGAGTTTTTCTTGGGCTTCTGCCATTGGAGGCTCATCTCCAAGGTTTACCAGTGGCCTCAACTTATGTCTATCGGTGATAGCCTCCGTGGAGTAGCCTTTAACCAACCTACTTCCACGCCACATTTGGTTAAATTTACGGCTAGTCACCGTTTTAATCTCATATGCATCCTCACGGCCATCATGCCTTCCAAGATGGCAGACAACCTCAACTATCAATCCAAGGTTTTCGGGGCAACCACCAACGATGACACATAAGGTTCCTGGTTTTAAGTGTGACATCGTTATCTCCTGGCTAGTTCTGTAAATGTTGCGGCGTCTAACGCCCTGCTAATACGATGATGCAGCTTCAAGGCCGTCGAGAAGTAATACAGCTTTGGATTGAGCTTGATATTGGCGTACTCCCAGTCTTTTATTTCTAGGCTTACACCTTTTGCCCAGTAGTAATACCTGCCACCATCCTCTATTGCTATACCGGTGTATCGATACTCAGAGAGTCCTTGCTCTGCTGGATCAAACTTCTTGAGCTCATCGGAATGTAATTCAACGCTTATTAATTGAAAATTCATTTGCTTCTCCTATTTAGCCAATTTGACAAATGTTTGGGCTTGGCAATTCGGTTTAACTCCGCCCTTACTTCTTTATGAACCTAGTGGATTAGAGCCTCCACTACCTCAGGCTTTCCTTCGGGATCTTTTTTTTGGCTAGTAACCAAGAATTCCTTAGTCTCTAGTGCAACTTTGAGGTATTCATCGGTAGCCGCTCTAAAGTTATCAGCACCGTCCTCTTTACTAAAGATATAGGTGAGGCTATAGATCAAGTTATCCCCATCCTCACCATCAACGGTTACCGTATTAACCTCATCGTTATCAACAACACGCAATCCCCTGCAGAACTCTGGCTTCTCTCCGTCTACCCAGCTCATATCCAAGCGATCAATATCAAACCGCAGACTACGAAATAAATTATTTACTGTAAAACGGGCGCCGCCTAGATATGTGTAATTACGCATAAGACCTCCAAATAAATTGATTAATCTCTACAAAGAAATTATCAAGACTGGGAGGCTCAAATATTGAGCTAGAGGATGCTAGCCCAACAAAAAACCCACCAATGTGGTGGGTTTGTCGCTTTTGATTACCCCAAAGGGGTCTCATCTTTTTAGCACCTTACTAGCGTTAGCAGGTTGCTGTGGCGACAAAGCCATCTCTTGATGTAAAGTTGATTATGGTGACTTGCATTGTGTTTTGTCAATTAAAAAAATAAGCTCTACAGGCTAAATTGATGCCTAACCAAACCAATTCATAACTACCTCAGACAAACAAGAGAAATTTGAATGGAATATGCGTACAGCCTCCTTAACCGAAAAAATGTCTATGCGGATTCCGCTCAATATCGTCAAAATTTAGATGATCAACTAGTTTGCCCAGAATGTTTTGAGCAGGTCTTTAAAAAAGAAATGTGGGTGCCATCTCAGCACTCTACAACACACTTCTTCTCCCACTATGCTGGCAAATTTGACAGCTGCGACCTAAGAACCCCTAGCGAGAATAACGAAGCCGGCAAGGGAGATAGCTTGGCCAGGCTACAAAAAATGAGTGAATTTAACCAACACTTCAGAAATGAAATAACAAGGAGTTTTGAAAAAGTTTTAGGTAGGTCATTAGCAAATTCAATGTCGGATACACTTGGATTTGCCGCAAGAATATCTATTGAAAAATTAAAAATTGGGAATATCGATAAGCTTTCTGAAAAGCTTTTAGTAGCCCTTTCAGACCCTATCAATCTATCGATAGATGAGTCATTGGAAGATCTTGAGGAGGCCATATGTCCAATATATGGTCACTTAAGTACCACTTATGGCGAAAATAATTTGTATTTTGTAACTGTGATGAGTCTATTGCTTTCATATCATCAAGAATCACAACACCTTGAGACTCTATTAGATAAAAAATTTCTGAAGCACGCAACGAATTCGAATGAGCTGATATTAGGCAATGCCGTCCTGTTATTAGCGCATTATTTAAGCTGGAACAAATCTCTAGGAAAAGTTCAGGACTTTATTAAGGAATTTAGTCTTCCAGTTAGGGTTGAACTCAAGAAAAAACAACACAATACCTCAAATAGTATAAAAAATGAGGTCTCACAACCTTCACGAGATTACATCCAATACTGTAGTTTTTGCAAAAATCCATTCATCAACAACGGCACCAAAACCTGCTCAGGTTATTGCGCCTCTAAAGCATCCTCCAAGACCAATAAACCAGTATCTTCGCTATCAAAGAATAATCGCGAGTACGAGAGCTGGCTTTCATCACAACCTTGGGATGAAGATAATCTTCATATGCATAGGTATGGCGCACATAAGGCGGAGTCATTGCCAGCAGTAACGAATAGTCAAACTCATTTAACTACACCGGTATCTGAAATTTTGCCCGAAAAAATATTGTGGATTAAAACTGAGCGAGGTTTAATAAATAAAGAAACGGGAGCCGTTATATTGTTTGCTGACACTCTTCGAAGCGTCTTTCCAATACCGGGCTATAGCGTTAATGGCCATCCAATTGGCTTCATTAAAGATTCTCAGATCGAAAAAAGTTAATTGCAATTTTCACTTTGTCTTCTCAAGGCCTACTCCAAGCCTTCACAATCTTAACCATCGCAATCGTATCCTGCTCGCAATACTTAAGCATGGCATTCCGAACCTCTTCTTTTCGCTCTGGAGTAGTTTGAGTATGAATCGCTTCTTTATACGCCTCTTGCGCCATAGCTCCATCACTCACCTCCAAGTTTGAATAATCCAATTCAGGCGCAATCGTAGGAAGGACCTCTTTGATTGACCAAGAGCCTTTCATGTCAGGGTGGTAGTAATGATTGCGTGCCAGTGGCAGCAAGTCAAAGAATCGCTCGGGGATAGCAAACAACTCAGAAGAGAGATGTGGAAAGTCTGCAGCTAACTCTTTAATACGCGCCCCTTCAAATCCTGCGTTGTAAACAATTACTGGTCCATGTGTAGACAAAGCCTCTATCAATGTTTTTGCAAACATCTCTCTGGGATCGTTTCCAGAAAGATCTAAAAACTCTTGATGTGTAATTGATCCATCCGCCTGCTCAATATGACATGACCACTGAAACGGGAGCTGCATATACGGACGGGTGCCCGCCCAAATGGGAACTGCAAAACCAATCGTCTCGAAATCAAGGTAATACCGGGGATATGGCAACGCTTGTATTTGATTAATAGCTTCTATCTCTAAGATAGCTTGACCACTAAGGGTGGCTGCATGGACTTTGAGGTGCTTGGGATTACTCAAGCGTTCGGCAGGCACATCACGTAAATCTTTATAGCCATCACCTCTTAATTCAGCGGCTATAGCTTTTCCATAAGGCAAGATCTCTACTGGGTACTCCACGCCTTCCTCTGGCGGGGAACAGTAGCTAATAAAGTCACAAGTAAATGGGTTCGTGCATTGCTCACCTGGTTCAATCGCAGGCTCTACCGGCGAAGATAAGGTCTTTTTAGCTGCGTCAACCCAAGATTGCACTTGAGGCATATTGGGCTTTACTTGGTTTGATAAGTCAGCCTCAGCAAATAAGCCTTCGTAATTACCGTCGCCTTGATAGACAAACTGATTATTGATGTAAGCCAAGGCCATGCTCGTAGGCGTGCAACCTGCTTTCTCCATCACCCAACTTTGGACGGTGACATCATCAACATGATAGCTCTTCACACCAGTAGAAGATTTAACCTCCACCAAGCGATAGCTTTCTTTTTCTGGGAATAGTAAATCCGCACGAATCATGACATCTTCTTCAAAGAAAGCGCCTTCAAAGATAGTCTGCCGTTTCGCCACAGCCTCTTTAGTTAGGGCGAGAGCCTCTATTCGGTTAAGCGTCTCTATAAATACGCCGCCTTGATGGTTTTGACGCGCGATGTCGCCGACTTTATTGCCCTCGTCAAATCTGACCTGGGTTGCTGCACTAATTTGGATGAGCTCAGGGCGATTAATTTGCAGCCATAGGCGCTTAGGGCACTGGCGGTGGGCAATGATCTTCGATTTGCTAAGACTTGCCATAAGCTTTTACTGACCCAACTCAGATTGATACTGGGCCCTGCCCTTTTCTAACAAAGCATCAAAAATCTTCTCTAGCTTGGAATTTGATCCTCTGATGCCACCGACTACTGCTGCTGCCCATTCGAAGTATTCCTGCTTTCTTTTGAGGTCCCATCCAGCCGGAGGCGAAGCCAAGATATCTCGAAGGTTGCAGATCTTATCGGCAAGCTTAACCAACTTAGCCTCATGAGAGGAATGAGGAGCGTGTGCAATTTGCTGAAGCTTACGCTCTGCTTTAGGTAGCGCCTTATCGTCTGTAACCTCCAAAACGATTGACGCAATATTTTTTCCGAATGCTTTGGTTAATTCCTCAGCCGTAGTTTGGGTATCTTCAATTGTGTCGTGCAATAAGGCGGCACATAGGACATCCCAATTTAAAACCCCTCCCTCGTTTACGAGAACATCAACTAGCGAGATTGGATGATTGATATATGGAGATGCCTCAACGTCCTTGCGGCGCTGGTCTCGATGCTTGGTTGCAGAAAATGCAAGGGCGGTGACAAATTGATTAATCATGATTCTTTCATTCTATAAGGTTTGTCTAGTGCCACTAGACTCCATTACAGCCTGAATACACGATAGGACAACCAAAGCTCATCAGGTGAGCCACCAACCTAACTTACTCAATAAAGGGCTCTCGAGTCCAATGTTCACGCCCCTCCACCTTGCCTGTGGGGATCTTGCTTTTACGGTGCGACTCTTCTGATCTGATGGCCTCCTCGAAGGCCTTCTCCTGGGCTTCTGCAGCGGCCTTGTTCTTTGCCAACTGCGAAGCGGGTACGACCTCTTTACTCTCAATCATCTGCTTGAGAGTTTTCATGCCTTTTATTTTTCCAACATACTCAAGATCACTCATGCGTTAATCATAATTCTTTCCTAAGGGCGTACCGGGAAAACTTTATTCAAATCCATCGTCTCTAATGGGCTCATTCTGTCCAAGCAAACTCATTCCGCTTGCCACCTTATAAATCGGATCCCTCGCGTTAATTTGCTCTTGCGCCCAACTTATCCAACCACCTAGCTCTTCTTTGTTTTTACGTCTTACAACCCTATTGCCCTTTATGGCTTTTACAAACTCTCTAAGCACGGCTAATTCGTTCCAGCGCTCCGCTGCATCCTTGAGCTGACCCCACCTCCAGACCTCAACCTCCCTAGCCCACTTAATATCGGCCAAACGCTTGCGCTCAGCCAGCTCCTTAGCCTCACTAGACTCTCGCTCCACTCTTGCTATCTTGGCATCAAATGAAAGCTCAGCAATGAGATTTATCAATTTCCCAAGCTGCTCCTCAACGCTAGTCTTTTCAGAGTCTTTAACAATCTTCCAGCCATATATATCGTTATGGCGAATTCTTAGCTCTAGCCTTCCAGATGGAATGTAGTCAATATCCATCATGTATGTATGAGTCTGCCCGCCATGAGTCCAGCTACTTTTTCTCTTCATTGGCTTGGGCGGTTTAGTGCTAACCTCATAGAACTCAATTGTCACTACATCATCATCTCTCATGAATGCGGTAACTTCTGGATTTGAATATTTACGATAGCCACCCAACCGATAACCGCGAGAGGTGAATTCGTTGATGAGGGTCTGAAGTATTCGTTTTACCCGTGGAACGCTATGTGGACCAATCTGGACATCAAAACCAGCTTTAGATTCTGACCTTCCAAATTTTGAGTCGCCTTCCATCTTGAAGTCCTTGAAGGTCTTCTCGATCTCTTCATGGAATTTATTGCCCTTGTAAACCTCTATAACGGGAATAGGCTCAGCAGGCCTCTGTGCCGTTGCCTTCCCATGCTCCAGCTTGGCCCAATAGCCCAATGGCGGCTTAGGTACACCGTACTGCTTGCACCACTTGCCAAGGGCCACATCGGAGAGTCCAATCCGCAACGCAACCTTGGTAGCCGGCTCAGTCCACAGAAGTTCATATATTTCACTGCGTGTGTATGATTCTCTTTCCATCGCCAACCTCTCCAGAATAAGAAGACAATTTATCAAATTGTACGAATGAAATCTGGGGGCATTTTTGGGGGTACTCTTTGAAATTCACACCTTATTGGTGGCACGTAACCATATGATTTTGGGCTACAACATGGCGTTTGGCTTGATCTACGCCTCGATTGTCCAAAGCAATGTTTTACTGGTGGGTAGGCTGGTGGGTAGAAGAGGCTCAAAAAGATAGAGCCATATATATAAAGCCTTCTAGGTCAATTCTGGCGGAGAGGGTGGGATTCGAACCCACGGTACCTTTGACAGTACGCTTGATTTCGAGTCAAGTACATTCGACCACTCTGCCACCTCTCCGAACCAAGGTGCAATTATAGCTACCGATACACAAACCCATGCGCCCAATATTGCCTATCAAATTTAGTAGACATGGTTGATATAGCGTATTAATATAGATATACATTAATGTATATCTATATTAGAAAGGATTCGCCCGTGAACATCCAAATATCAAAATGGGGAAATAGTCTGGCTTTACGCATACCCGCAACGTTGATTAAGCAAATTCAACTCAAAGATGGGGATAAGGTTGAGGCAACCCTATCAAAAGATGGCGCAATAATTATCAGGCCACAAAAATTAGATCGCAAAGCAATTGCAGCTCAACTTAAAGCATTCAGAGATACATTGAAAATGGGTAAATCGGTAATGGATGAAGTCCGATCAGAGGCACGCTATTAGTGATTTATGTTGATACAAGCGTTTTTGTAGCCCTGTGCACAACTGAGCTAAAGAGTGATGATGTTGCTAAATGGTACGCAAATAGTTCGGCAAAGATGATCTCGTCTACTTGGGCATTTACCGAATTCTCTAGTGCACTGAGCCTTAAGGTCAGAACTAGCCAATTAACAGAAAAGCAAAGTCGAGAAGCTTGGAAAAAGTTTGATAGCCTCTGTCAAAGCGATGTTGAACTCTTACCGATCGAAAGCAAAGTATATTATTCAGCCGGAATCTTAGTGGTTGATAGTAAATCAAATCTGAGGGCAGGCGATGCCCTTCACCTGGCTGCAGCGAAGCAATTTAAATCTAAATCTTTGGCCACTCTAGACAAATTTTTAGCCAAAAATGCGAGTAATGTAAAAATTCAGGCTGTTTTAATTTAATCAGATTGGCCTGAGAACCTCTAAACCACCTAAGTAAGGTCGCAAGGCTTTCGGTATAGCGATGCTTCCATCAGCCTGCTGGCAGTTCTCAAGAAGAGCAACACCAGTTCTGCCAACCGCAAGCCCAGAACCATTTAAGGTATGGACTAGCTCTGGCTTACCTTGTCCAGCTTTATATCTTGCTTGCATGCGTCTAGCTTGAAAATCACCCATATTGGAGCAAGAGCTAATCTCGCGGTACGCATTTTGTGATGGGATCCATACTTCAAGGTCATAGGTCTTTGTACTTCCAAAGCCCATATCACCAGTGCAGAGCAATACTTTTCGATAAGGTAGCTCTAGTAGCTCCAAAACCTTTTCTGCATGCGCAGTTAATTCTTCAAGCAACTGCATAGATTCTTCTGGCTTGGCAATTTGTACCAGCTCTACTTTTTCAAATTGATGCTGACGAATCATGCCACGCACATCACGGCCATAACTTCCAGCCTCAGATCTAAAGCATGGGGTATGCGCAACGAATTTGAGTGGCAACTCTTCAGCCGCAGTGATGGTATCACGCACTAAATTGGTAACCGGCACTTCCGCTGTAGGGATGAGATAAAAGTTCTCAACTTTTGCTTCGCCTGCTCCATCTTCACCGCCCATCTGGCGAGGCACCTTGAACAAGTCTTCTTCAAACTTCGGTAACTGACCAGTGCCACGCATAGATGCCGCATTCACCATGAGGGGGACGTTAAGTTCTTCGTATCCATGTTGAGTTGAATGCAGATCGATCATAAATTGCGCTAGTGCACGATGTAGTCTGGCCGCAGGCCCCTTCAGAACCGCAAAGCGTGAGCCACTAATCTTTGCAGCAGATTCGAAGTCGAGGCCTAGTGGCGCGCCCAAGTCCACATGATCTTTCACGGGAAATGAAAACTGGGGGATCGCACCCCAACGCTTCACTTCCTTATTCTCGGTCTCATCTTTACCTACTGGAACCGCTTCATCTGGCAGATTAGGAATACCCATCAGAAAATCCGCAATCTCGGCCTGCAAAACTGCTAAGCGTGCTGCTCCTGATTCCATATCGACGTTAATCTGGGTTGCTTCTGCCATCTCAGCAGCAGCATCTTCACCTTTCCCTTTTTTCATACCAATTGCTTTAGCTAATTGGTTGCGCTTAGCCTGCAATTCCTCAGTACGAGTTTGCAAGGATTTACGCTCGGACTCTAAGGTGTTGAATTTCTCAATATCGAGTTGAAATTTGCGCGTAGCTAAACGGGCAGCAACAGCTGCGATATCTTTACGAAGTAATTGCGGATCAATCATGTAATGCTCTATTGGTTAATGGGTATGTACGTTAGTTTAAGCGTAAGACTTCTGCGCCGGCAGGTGGCGCAAAGGTAAAGCGATTGGCGGGCAGGTTCACATTGAGCTGGATCTTGTCGAGCGTGACCAGAACAACACTCCCAAGGCCATCAATGAGTTCTAACGCTTTGGGTAAGCCGTTAGCCATTCCGACTGAGATCTTGGTATACGGCAAGTCATTGCCATTTTTTGTATTGGGGATTTTCTTGGGTACCAGGGCAACCCATTTCATACCCAGACGATCTTCGCCCTCGACCAAATCAAAATGCTGATCCAGAGAGGTCTCTCCAAATAGGATTGCAGCAGGAGTAGTCGCTAAAGCTTGTCCAGCAGGCCTAAAGGTAGCCTGATTTAAATCCTTATCCCACATGATAAGTTGCTTGCCGTCGGCAATCAGTTTTTGCTCGTATGGTTTTTGGGTATCCCAAATAAATCGGCCTGGGCGCTGAAATACAAAACGTCCCTGCGTTTGGCGAACCACTTTTAAACCCTTGTCTTGGGGTTCATTTGCTTTGGGTGCACGTAACTGCTGTTGCACAAACTCACCCTCAGCTGTTTTAGAGTTGCGCACGAACTGACGCAACTGCTCTGCGCCACTATCACCTTGTGAAAGTGCCGCCCCTGAAAACAGAATAGCTATTCCTAAAAATGCTGCAGAAAAAAATCTTTGCAAAATGACTGCCTTACTCTGAGGCGCGATGCAAAATCTCGCGATTACCACCGTTACCCATTTTCGATACCAGACCTGCTTTTTCCATATCTTCCAGTAAGCGGGCTGCGCGGTTATAGCCAATGCGTAAGTGGCGCTGCACCAACGAGATCGATGGACGCTTGTTTTCTAAAACAATAGCGACTGCTTGGTCATACAAAGGATCAGCTTCGCCACCGCTCTCACCAGTCAGAGCATCGATAGTTGATTCGTCAGCGCCTTCCAGAACGCCATCAATGTAGTTAGCCTCATTCTTCTCTTTGAGCCACTCGACCACGCGATGAACCTCATCGTCAGAAACAAAGGCGCCATGGACACGAACCGGTAAGCCGGTACCCGGCGCCATATAGAGCATGTCACCCATACCCAGCAGCGCTTCAGCACCCTGTTGATCCAGAATCGTACGACTATCGATCTTGCTACTCACCTGGAAGGAAATACGAGTTGGTACGTTGGCCTTGATCAGACCGGTAATCACATCCACACTAGGACGTTGCGTTGCCAAGACCAAATGAATACCTGCAGCACGCGCCTTTTGAGCAATACGGGCGATTAACTCTTCGATCTTCTTACCGGAGACCATCATCAAGTCTGCCAACTCATCAATCACGATGACTATCGCTGGCGCTTTATAAATTGGCTCCGGATCATCAGGAGTCAAACTAAATGGATTAGTAAGCTTCTCACCTTTTTCTTCGGCCTCTAAGATTTTTTTATTGAAGCCAGCAAGGTTACGCACACCAAACTTACTCATGAGCTTGTAGCGACGCTCCATCTCATTGACAGCCCAATTGAGAGCGTTATACGCTTGCTTCATGTCAGTAACTACAGGGCACAACAGATGCGGAATCTTGTCGTACATTGCCATCTCGAGCATCTTCGGATCAATCATGATCAGGCGCACTTCATCAGGCTTCGCCTTAAAGAGAATGGACAGAATCATGGCGTTGATACCAACGGACTTACCAGCACCAGTAGTACCAGCAACCAAGCAATGCGGCATCTTCGCTAAGTCAGCAACGACGGGGCTACCTGAAATATCCTTACCCAACGCAAGGGTCAAATTAGAGTGGCTATCGTTATAAACCTGAGAACTCAAAATCTCTGACAGGTAAACCGATTGTCGCGTTGGATTTGGTAACTCCAGTGCCATGCAAGTTTTACCTGGAATGGTTTCTACTACACGCATACTCACCACGCCTAGAGAGCGCGCGAGGTCACGTGAGAGATTGACAATCTGACTACCCTTTACACCAACAGCAGGATCAATTTCGTAACGAGTGACTACTGGGCCTGGGTAGGCTGCAATGACTTTCACCTCTACGTTGAACTCGGCCAACTTGCGCTCAATTAAGCGAGAAGTGAATTCCAAGACATCTGCTGAAATAGTTTCTTTTACTTCTGGGACGGAATCCAATAGAGCTAAGGGTGGCAATTCTGAATCTGGAATATCCACAAAGAGTGGCTGCTGTTTTTCACGCTCAACGCGGGCGCTCTTCGGAATTTCTACTGGGGCACGAACAATCTGCACCGGCTTAGCAATTTCCACCCGCCCACGAAACTCTTCAACGAACTCTTCGCGCTCTTCAGCAGCCGCTTCACCTAACTTGCGGTCTTCTTCGCTATCGCGACGCTCACGTAAACGGTTGTAAGCAAGCTCAAGGGTGCGACCTACTTTTTCAGCAACGTCTAACCAGGAAAAGTGGAGGAATAAAGACAGGCCAGCACATAGAGTGAATAACAATATTAAGGTAGAGCCCGTAAAACCCAAGGTCATCTGCAAAGGATCGCCAATCAGCTCGCCCAAAATACCCCCAGGAGGCCTAGGAAGGTCCCAGGTCAGCGAATGCATGCGAATGGACTCAAGACCCATGCTGCTCAATAAAGTCAGCCCAAAGCCCAACCAACGCACTACTAGGGAGTCTGGTTTAGCGTCTGGATCTAATGGAAGCGGAATACTCCAAAGTTCACGCCAGCCACTCAGGACTCGGCGGCCAAAGAGCACGACCCACCAAAATGCAGATATACCGAAGATATAGAGCAATAAGTCAGCCAAATAGGCTCCAAAACGTCCGCCCAGGTTCTTGGGAGCCTCAAAGCTGGCATGCGACCAAGCTGGATCCGCCTTGGAATAAGTCACCAAAATAGCCAATAAACCCAAACAAAGACCAACCGAGATAAACCAACGGGCTTCTAAAAGGAGGCGGGGCGTCCTACCCTGCCCTTGATTCTCAGGGGGCTGGAGGCCTAAAGGCGTTTTGGACTTCTGGTATGCGGTTCTAGCCATGTTCCACCGATTGTAATCAAGCAATCCTATAATTTGAATATGACTACAAATACCCCAAAACACTCCAAAGTTCTCATCCTCGGTTCAGGCCCTGCTGGCTACACAGCTGCCGTATATGCGGCTCGAGCCAATTTGAGCCCCACCCTCGTTACTGGCCTGGCACAGGGCGGCCAATTAATGACCACAACAGATGTAGAAAACTGGCCAGCTGACCCAGATGGCGTCCAAGGCCCAGAGCTAATGGACCGTTTTTTAAAGCATGCTGAGCGCTTTAACACCAACATCATCTTTGACCACATACACACTGCTGCCCTGACTGAAAAACCCATCCGCTTGGTTGGCGACTCGGGAACTTACACTTGTGATGCCTTGATTATTTCCACAGGTGCTTCTGCTCAATACATTGGCCTTCCAAGTGAGGAAGCATTTATGGGTCGCGGTGTTTCTGGATGCGCGACATGTGATGGATTCTTCTATCGCAATCAAGATGTGTGTGTAGTCGGTGGCGGTAACACTGCTGTTGAAGAAGCGCTTTACCTAACTGGCATCGCCAAAAAGGTTACCGTGATTCATCGTCGCGATAAATTCCGTGCAGAGCCAATCCTCAATGACCGCCTCATGGCCAAAGTAGCTGAAGGCAAAGTTGAGCTCAAATTGAACTCCACGCTTGACGAAGTCTTGGGCGATGAAAAAGGCGTTACTGGTGTTCGTATTAAGAAGGCGGATGGCAGCACAGAAGATCTTGCGGTAACGGGTGCCTTTATTGCGATTGGCCATAAACCGAATACTGAGCTATTTATTGGTCAGCTCGATATGAATAACGGCTACATCAAGACACACTCTGGTTTAGAAGGCAATGCTACTGCTACCAACATCCCTGGCGTATTTGCAGCAGGCGATGTGCAGGACCATATCTATCGTCAAGCGATTACTAGCGCAGGCACAGGCTGTATGGCTGCGTTAGATGCTCAGCGTTACTTGGAGACTTTGGATTAATACAGGTAATTTAAAGCATCAAATAAAAATACCTAGCATTGCTAGGTATTTTTATTTCTAAGTTAAGCATCAAGCACTGAGGGCAAGTAATGCAATTTCAGGCGCCCTATCTAAAATCTTCAATAAAGCTTTTGCAGCACCAGTGGGGCTGCGTTTTCCTTGCTCCCAGTTTCGAATAGTTTCTAAAGAGACTTCGATACGTTTAGAGAACTCTTGCTGAGACAGGCCAATTCTCTCTCGTACACCTTTTGCATATTGAGCAGCGTCTAACATGGCCTCCGCATCATCTTGATGTTGATGCAATTTAATTAAACGTTCCGATGTAGCGTCGAGTAATTTTTTATCGACAAATCCTTTAGGAAAGCTACTAGGATCATTTAGATCCATGCTAACTCGAATGATTTTCTTCATGGCAATTCCTTTTTATTAATAGTAGGCCAATGGCCTACCACTAGTCAAGCAAGCTAGGACTCATATCGATAAGCTTCACTACAGAAAGCCTTAAAATAGAAGTAATAAAGCATTCATGGCTTTAATAGCAAGAAATAGCTTTAATCTTCAGCAGCATGGTCTCGCCTCTTTGCTAAGATCAGAGCGCACATTAATCACAAACCGGAGTATTTATGAGTTACGACAAGGTCAGCCCAGGTAAGAAAATTCCAGAAACATTCAACGTCATTATTGAGATCCCAATGAATGCGGATCCAGTGAAGTATGAAGTGGATAAAGAAACTGGCTGCCTCTTCGTAGATCGCTTCATGGGTACAGCAATGCACTACCCATGTAACTACGGTTACATCCCTAAAACAGTTGCTGGTGATGGCGACCCTGTAGACGTCCTCGTCATTACCCCATTTGCATTGGTGCCAGGTTCAGTCATCAGCTGCCGCGCTATCGGCATGTTGGAAATGGAAGATGAAGGCGGCCAAGATGCCAAGTTGTTGGCTGTTCCAGAAGACAAGATTTTGCCAATCTATAAGAATTTGCAAAAGCCCGAAGATGTCAACGAATTACTTCTTGCCCAAATTCAGCACTTCTTCGAGCACTACAAGGATCTCGAAAAAGGTAAGTGGGTAAAAGTGAAAGGTTGGACTGGTGTTGCGGGTGCCCATAAAGAAATTTTGGACGGCATCGAAGGCTATGCCAAGTCACAGAAATAATTAAGAAGCCATTGGAGTGAGCTCGCAAAAAATCGCCCTAGCGCAAATCAATCCTCTTTTGGGTGATTTGCCTGGCAATGCGCAGCTCATCTCACAAGCTGCCGCAGATGCTTATGCACAAGGCGCCACAGTAGTTCTCACGCCCGAGCTCTCGCTCACCGGATACCCTCCAGAGGATTTGTTATTGCGCCCAGCCTTTATTGAGGCAGCAGATCGAGAACTCAGTTGTTTAATACTGGAGCTCCAGAAATTTTCAGGACTAACTGTCATCGTTGGCCACCCCAAGAAGACTGCTGCTGGTCTACAAAACTATGCCTCAGTCATTCGTGATGGCAAGATCATTGCTGGCTATGCCAAACAAGAGTTGCCTAATCATGAAGTGTTTGATGAGGTGCGTTATTTCACGCCAGGTAATGAAGCCTGCGTCTTTGAAAATGCCGGTATTCAGTACGGACTCATTCTGTGTGAAGATGCATGGCATGCAGGCCCAGCAAAACAAGCTCATGCAGCTGGCGCCCAAGTACTACTGGTTCTCAATGCCTCTCCTTATCACCTGCAAAAAGAATCTTTACGTATTAAGGTGCTGCGCAAACAAATTGCTCTAAGTAAGATGCCATTGATTTATGTAAACGCAGTAGGTGGTCAAGATGAACTAGTTTTTGATGGTGGCTCATTTGCTTTAAATAGCGCAGGCAAAGTAGTGATGACCATGCCGCAATTTGAGACTGCTCTTGGCTATGTAGATGTCAACGCCTCCGCTGATTTAGTGCCAGGAGCAATGGTTACTCCATCCAGTGTGGAAAGCCAGGCTTATCAAGCACTTGTTCTGGGTGTGCGTGACTATGTTCAGAAAAATCGTTTTCCGGGGGTCATTATTGGCCTCTCGGGTGGAGTTGATTCTGCATTGGTGTTAGCGATAGCAGTAGATGCATTGGGTGCAGACAAAGTTCGCACTGTCATGATGGCCTCGCGCTATACCGCTGACATCTCTTGGATTGATGCCAGAGAAATGGCTCAGAATCTAGGCGTTCAATATGATGAGATCCCAATTAGTGAGCCTGTTGATGCGTTGGAACATGCCTTAGCTGAACAATTTAAGGGCCTCAAACTCGATGCTACTGAAGAAAATATTCAGGCACGGGTACGTGGCACTCTCCTGATGGCACTTTCAAATAAAACAGGTCGTCTAGTTTTAACAACAGGCAATAAGAGTGAAATGGCTGTGGGCTACTGCACTTTATATGGAGATATGGCTGGTGGCTTTGCAGTCATTAAAGATATTGCCAAAACTTTGGTCTATCGTTTGTGTACTTATCGCAACAGTATTGCCCCGATCATTCCAGAGCGGATCTTGACTCGCGCCCCTTCCGCAGAATTGCGCCCCGATCAGACCGATCAAGACAGCTTGCCATCGTACGAAATATTGGATGGCATCGTAGAGCGCTATATGGAGCAAAACCAATCCATTGCCCAAATGATTGCTGCTGGTTTTGATCCTGACAGCGTCGAAAAAGTCACTCGCCTCATTAAGCTCAATGAGTACAAACGTCGCCAAGCACCTCCCGGCGTTCGAGTCACTACTAGAGCCTTTGGGCGGGACTGGCGCTACCCTATTACCTCCCAATTTAGGGCGTAACAAGGCACTGGTTTTTAGTTCTAGGTATGATTACTGTATTAAGGGGAAATTTATGAAGCTAATCACATCCGTTATTAAGCCGTTCAAACTCGATGAAGTTCGTGAAGCCTTAGCTGAAGTAGGCGTTACCGGACTGACCGTTACCGAAGTTAAAGGCTTTGGTCGCCAAAAAGGGCATACCGAACTCTATCGCGGTGCAGAGTATGTAGTCGACTTTTTACCTAAAGTAAAAGTTGAAGTAGTCGTTTCTGATGATCGCGTAGATTCAGTAATTGAGGCAATTACTAAAGCCGCGCGCACAGGCAAGATTGGTGATGGAAAGATTTTCGTTAGCCCAATCGAGCAGGCTATTCGTATTCGCACTGGCGAAACTAACGACTCAGCGGTTTAAGTACCAGCATTCGATGCACTAACTTGCTAACTCCGAGGGTTAGCGCAGCTGAGAATCTGTCCGGTCTGCTGATGGAGCCGCTACTTCAGCGGCTTCCAATATTAAAGTTTTGTAATTCAGGTTTGTCAGGCGCACTTTTGCGCCCTGAAAAAACACGTCAGCCTGAGCAAGGCCGCTAGTGAGAACTTTGAATGGAGGCTTGCCATAAAAGGATACCCCCGTACTAGGCTCAATAAGCTTGTTTTGTATCTTCCCAGAAGCATCGCTGACGCAAACAACTTGCTTTGACTTCACCTGTACATAAACCATGTCTGCCGCCTTGCGCGGTGCATCTGTTTTATAACTAATAATGCCCTCTTCAGCAGGGCATGCTACTGCGGCTTCAGTACTGGCAACGGGAACTGGAGGCACCACTACTGCTGCTACAGTGGGTACCTGGGCTGCTGGTACCGACTCCACTGGCACCGCCGCTGGCACAGGCTCAATGATTTCTTCTTTTACAAGGACGATTTCTGCTGGTTTTTCCGGGAAAAATACAGACTGTAAATTCACTACCGCAAATGCTGCTGCTGCAGCTACGCTCAACCCAAGAAACAGTTTCTTTTGTGAAGCCGATTTTGGCCGTGAGATGACTTGATTCAGGGGCGCCTCTTTTGCCTGAACTTTTTTTTCTGCTAAGGGCGGCTGACTTTCTTGCGCTTGCTCTTGAGTTTGGACGGCCTCTATTTTTGCCTCTAGCTTTTTAGAAGACTCTTTTTTAACTTTCTCAATCTTTGGAGCTGCTGATAATTTAACCTCTGCAATTGGTAACTGCAATGTGCTTGAGGTCTCAGGGGCAGTTGCACCGAAATCAAACGCCTCTTCATCACTTAACTTGAGCAGGTTGGCTACTTTCTTGGCAGCAGTTGCTTTAATTTGAGCGCTATAAAAGGAGCTAGTTTCACCATTTTCAATCTGTTCAATTTGGCGCGTGGATAGACAGGCCATTCCACCGAGCTCTTTAGTACTTAAGCTCAGCTTTTCGCGCGCCTTAATGAAGGCCTCTTTGCGAATCTCAGGAAGTTTGGTATTGATGTTCACAAAAGTGATTTAAGTGCTTTACTCATCGTAATCGTATCCAATAATAGTGACGATTCAAAGACAGGTAAATTAGCTCAATAGCTAGCTATTCTGGAGGTTTTCTAAATCGGATTCAAGGTACTTTGCAACTAATATTTGCACTGAATCCACACCCATCTTATCCATCACTCTAGCCTTGTGAACCTTGATCGTGGCATCAGTTGTACCCAACTTGACAGCAATATCCTTGTTGAGCAATCCCTTCACCAGCCAAAAACAGACTTCCCTCTCTCTAGGAGTGAGGGTTGCGTAGTCTTTCTTAGTTTCTACCTCTTTAGAAACCCGCTTGAGCTGACGTCTATCAAACTCAAGGGCATCTGCAACTGCCTTCAGTAAATCTTCTAAATTAAAGGGCTTAAAGAGGAAATCTACAGCGCCACGCTTGAGACTGGTAACAATTTGGTGGGGATGACTCTGACCACTGACAAACACAATGGGGGTTTTACGGCCTAGTTGGACTAATTTTTCCTGTAAATCCAATCCGGTCACATCCGGCATTTGCATATCGAGCAATATGACAGCTGGTGCTACTGGTACGGAATGCTCTAAAAATGCCCCTGCGGAGGAAAAATCTTCCACGATATAACCGACATCCTTGAGCATTCGGCTCAAAGAGGTACGCATCGACTCATCGTCATCAATTAGGTAGATGTGGCCAACTTTAGTCATTGAATTTAAAAGGAAAAGTAATAGATAAGGCAATGTACCGCAGCTTTTTTACGAAGGATATTAGCTTCAGAGCCAATAATGAGGCCAAATCAACAAATACAATAGATAAATCTCTTTGTTGCGATGCAGAACAAAGGCATAGGAATGAAGCATAAAGCCCTGCATTCCGCCTTGTATCACGGCACAATAGTGCTTTTCGACAAATTCTTTTCTGGAGTAACTATCAGTATGAAACGCCTCAATGAACGCTCGCGCAATGTCACCGAAGGGGTTGCTCGCGCTCCCAATCGCTCAATGTATTACGCGATGGGCTATGAAGAGAAGGATTTTGTAAAGCCGATGGTTGGCGTGGCTAATGGCCATTCCACCATTACCCCTTGTAATAGTGGTTTGCAGAAACTCGCTGATGCAGCAGTAAGCGCTCTTGAGGAAGCGGGTGCAAAAGCGCAAATGTTTGGCACTCCGACCGTGTCAGACGGTATCGGGATGGGTACCGAGGGTATGAAATACTCCCTCGTCTCGCGTGAAGTCATTGCCGACAGCATCGAGGTTTGTGTAAATGGTCTATGGCAGGACGGCGTTCTAGTCATTGGCGGTTGCGATAAAAACATGCCAGGCGGAATGATGGCGATTGCGCGTACTAACGTACCAGCAATTTATGTTTATGGCGGAACCATTAAGCCAGGCCATTTCAAAGGTAAAGAGCTCAATATTGTTTCTGCATTTGAAGCTGTTGGTGAATTCACCTCAGGCCGTCTCAGCGAAGAAGATCTGAAGGGTGTTGAGCAAAATGCTTGTCCAGGTAGCGGCTCCTGCGGAGGTATGTATACCGCCAACACCATGAGCTCCTCATTCGAAGCCTTAGGCATGAGCCTGCCTTACTCATCCACCATGTCTAACGTAGATGCTGAAAAAGTCACTAGCGCCCATGATTCAGCAATTGTCTTAGTTGAGGCTATCAAAAATAATTTACGTCCACGCGACATCATTACCAAGAAATCGATTGAGAACGCTGTAAGCGTCATCATGGCAGTGGGCGGCTCTACCAATGCGGTTCTGCATTTTCTGGCGATCACTAGCGCTGCTGAAATCGATTGGACAATTGATGACTTTGAGCGCATTCGTAAGCGCGTACCCGTGATCGTGGATATGAAACCATCTGGCCAGTATTTAGCAACCGACCTTCACCAAGCTGGCGGCATTCCGCAGGTGATGAAGATCTTGTTGGATGGCGGACTCTTGCATGGTGACTGCATGACTATCACCGGCAAAACCATTGCTGAGACATTGAAAGATATTCCATCCGTGCCGCGTGCCGATCAAAAAGTGATCCGTACTTTAGACACCCCACTTTACAAACAAGGTCACTTAGCCATCCTCAAGGGCAATATCTCTCCTGAAGGTTGCGTTGCCAAAATTACCGGCCTCAAGAATCCATCTATTACTGGTCCTGCTCGCGTATTTGATTCTGAGGATGATGCAATGGCAGCCATCATGGCGCAGAAGATCAAAGATGGTGACGTTGTGGTCATTCGCTACGAGGGTCCTAAAGGCGGTCCTGGCATGCGCGAGATGCTTGCCCCTACCTCTGCCCTCGTTGGCCAGGGCTTAGGCGAGACAGTAGGTCTGATTACTGATGGCCGCTTCTCTGGCGGTACTTGGGGTATGGTTGTAGGTCACGTTGCTCCTGAGGCTTATGTGGGAGGTGTAATTGCCCTGATTCATGAGGGTGACTCTGTCACGATCGATGCCCATAAGTTACTCATTCAACTCAATGTGAGCGATGATGAGATTGCGAAGCGTCGAGCTGCATGGGTACAACCTAAGCCACGTTACACCCGTGGCTTGCTAGCTAAATATGCCAGCTTGGCAAGTAGTGCTAGTAAAGGCGCAGTGACTGACTTGGATTTAAAAATCTAAATTCACTAACCCAACTAAAAAGCCCCTAAGTAAAACTAGGGGCTTTTTAGTTGCGCATACTACTTAAGCTTCAGCTTAGTGCCTCATTGCACCTGGGCTGCCCATGGCATTCACAGGCATTTTTACCTCTACTTCGCCCGCTTTAGCAAACTTCAGCTTTACTGGAACCATCTCACCAGCAGCTAATGGCGCTTTAATATTTATGAACATCAAATGCAGGCTCCCTGGCTTTAATTCAACTGCGCCACCTGCTGGCACGGGGATATCTTTGACCTGACGCATTTTCATGACCTGTCCATCCATCGACATCTCATGTAACTGCACTTCACCTGCAATGGGTGAGCTAGCAGAAATCAACTGATCAGCAGCGCCTTTATTTTCAATCTTCATAAAGCCACCGGCAGCCATTTGGCCCGGTACTGTAGCGCGAGTGTAGGCATTTTCAATTTGAACGCTACCTACCTTGGCAGTTTGCGCATGTGAATTACCACCACAAGCGATGATCAAAAGCGATAATGTCACTAACAAAGTATTACTCTTCATGTGTACTTCCTCCCAGTAAATTCATTTCAATATGTAATTAAAGTTAATAGTAAATTTCGTCAAATTAATTCTTTCAATCCTATGTGCATTCGCCCCATTCTCCTCATCATTATTGCCCTGAATTGCCCAATCGCTTTTGCAGCGTTAGAAATTGGACAGGCGGCACCCAATATCGAAGGCACTCTTATTAATGGCAAGGCATTTTCTATGAGCGCGAATAAGGGTAAGGTTATTTTGGTTAACTTTTGGGCCAGCTGGTGCGAGCCCTGCAGAGAAGAAATGCCCATCATCGAAGCATACCTAAAGAAAAATAAAGCAAAAGGGCTCGAGGTTTTGGCTATCACCATGGATAAACCCTCTGATATCTTGCAAGCCAATAAGATCATGAATCAATATTCCTTTTTATCGGCCGACAAAAAACAAGTCGACTTCTCTGGATACGGGAGAATTTGGCGCATACCAAGTACATTCATTATTGATAAGCAGGGAATTCTAAGAAAGAATGGTCTCACTGGCGAGCCTAAGCTTGACTTAAAAACTCTAGAGGAGATTGTTACCCCGCTTCTTCAATAGCTCCTTAAAAATGTACCCTCACCCCCATTGAGGCAATGTAACTTGGCACTATCTGAATGCCATTCACATTTTGATAGATGGGTAGCTGTATGTTGGCATAGACCTGAGTTTTTTCACTCACCCGATATAGCAAGCCTGGCGTCAGATAAGCAAGCGTACCCCCAGTTGCGAAGGTATCAGCAGCGGTACCGCTATCGACTCTCTTATTCAGAACATTCAACTGCAGGGTTGGCACCCAACTCTCAAAGGCTTGATAGTTAACGCCCAAGTTCATGTTCGCTGAATTCCCGGGTCGATAAGTGCCGCCATAGACACCATCGGGGTTGGGCGCATTGGTTGGTACGGATTGCACCATCACCGCTGCTTGATATTGAAGCTGTGCAAAATACCCCCAATTTTCACTGCCACTGATAAAGCCAAACTGATAAGCTCCCACGATTAAATCAGTAGAGCCACTACCCGCCTGCAGTCCGGGGTCGATCATAGTCTGCCCGCCAGCCACTAGACTGCCTGTTTGATTGCGAGCGCCAGTGGGTAATTTAAGTCCGTACTGTAAGCCCCAATCCTTTTGCTCCGCAAAGCCAAAGTAGCGGCCAATAATTTTGATATCGCCCACTCCGGAAGTTTTGGAGCTATACGCACCATCACCCTGCTCAGGTGGACCACCGCCATCTGCAAATGCTCCAAAAGTACTATGACTGCGCATGATGTAGGGAAGGATCGCAGTTACCCCCCAACTCTCACCATTGCTGTAATCCAAGGAGCCGGTAACATAATTATTTTGCGTATAGTTTTCAACCTCATTACCCGTGGCAGCAGCCGCAGACTGGGATATGGACCTAGTGCCGGATCGCAGTTTATTTTGATTCACAGCATCGTAGCGGATATCTAAGGTCCAACCTTCAGTCATTCCCATGCCCTGAGTACCAATATCGGTATTCAAGCTACAGCCACAACTCGAGCAAGCGATTGATGCGGCAGAAGGCAATGCTAATGCCATCAGAACTACTATTTTTCTTAACTTCATTTTTATTTCCCCACACAACATGACGGCAACAAATGAATTACCTTGTTACCAACTACATAGCTAGGCTATGCCCTTAATCATTTTTAGGCTGGTGAAGGGGGTGCTGTAGAAAGTGGGGTTACCCAAACGGCAAGCGGCTTGGGTGATTGATAGAAAAGCTGTGGCAGCAAAGCAAATGTTTGCGGCGCTTGGAATGTCAGATTGGCATTAAAAGCTGGGTTAATCATGCTCTGAGCTAAGCAATACGGACAAGGCTGCGCGCCCACCAGATCCACCTGATCATCAGTTTGCACTTGAATCTGCATATTCATGCCGTCTGCAGAACAGATCTCCATTGCAAAACCTTGACCATGTTTTGCAAGCGATACCGCTTGAGAAACTGCTGGCGCAAGCGCACTCATTGCGATTGCTAGAGCAACAATCCAGTGCATGAGGCGGTTTTTACGGAAATTCATTATGAGTAAGATTTTATCTTAATAATATTGCAGGCTTGAAAATGCAAAAGAGGTCCCTAAGGACCTCTTTTATGCTTCATAAAACTGAATTACATCGAAGCTGAGCGCTCGATCAATTTGCGACGCATTGGACGCAATACGAACCAAGCCAAGATTGCAGCAGTTCCATTCAAGAAACTCGCAACCCAGAACACCACTTCCCAACCACCAGTAGTGGCCACCAATACGCTAGATAAAGGTACTAGCAATGAAGCAGTTCCTTTTGCCGTGTAGAGAAGGCCTGCGTTACCAGCAGCGTATGTTGATCCAAAAGTATCAGCGTTAGTTGATGGAAACAAGCTATAGATCTCACCCCAAGCAAAGAACACTAAACCGGTTAACAGAACAAACATGACTGGATCACGACCGAGGTAGTACAAACCAAGAATACCTAAGCACTCAAATGTGAAGCACAGTGTCATTGTTTGCTCACGGCCAATCTTGTCTGATACCCAACCAAAGAAAGGACGTGTCAAACCATTCAATACGCGGTCAACAGTCAAAGCAAAGGTCAATGCAGGTAATGCCAAGCCCATCAAGCTCACTGTTACACCAGCAATTTGGAAGTCTTTAGCAATTGGGCCTAATTGGGCGGTAGCCATCAAGCCACCAGCAGCAACCATTACGAACATGAGGTACATGATCCAGAACACAGGCTGCTTGATCATTTCCATCGGACGGAAATCCTTGCGAGTTTGAGCAACGCTAGCTCTCACGGTAGTGATAGCGCTCTTGATCGGCTTAGACAGCAATAAGCTGAGGACAACAACGATGATGCCTTGCCAAATGCCGAAGTACCAAAACGCATCTTGATAACCTTGATTAGCAATCATGTTTGCAATTGGAATCACAGTCAATGCAGAGCCAGCACCAAAGCCAGCAGCAGTCATACCAGCCGCTAAACCGCGACGATCCGGGAACCACTTGAGGGCGTTACCTACGCAAGTACCGTAAACAGCACCAGCGCCTACACCACTAACAGCGGCAGCCATATAGAGCATTGTTAATGTGTCTGCATGGGCATTCATCATCCAGCCTAGACCACATAAGATGCCGCCGACAAATACTACTGGCCGCGGGCCAAACTTATCTACTAAGTAACCTTCAATAGGCACTAACCAAGTCTCAGTCAGAACGAAAATGGTGAAGGCAACTTGAATTGCTGCACGACCCCAACCAAACTTTGCGTCAATTGGGTTCACAAATAAAGTCCAACCATATTGCAAGTTTGCAATCATCGACATACAAATAATGCCGATTAGTAGCTGAAACCAACGACCCCCTAAAGGTCCTGCAGTTTTCTCGCCGCTCATCCGTAATCTCCTATTTTTTACTATTCACAAATACTATCGTCGCCCAAAAATTGGGATACACGATTTTTAAGCATTAAAAGAATCAATGTCTTGATAGCAATCAAGTTTCCTTTAAAACCCTACTAGTGATTACCCTTGACCTAAGCATAAGAAACATGAGGCAGTTTTAACTGCTTTGAACTTCATGCGGATGACTTTGAAGAATTTTTGGCAAAGAAAAAGTCACCCGGAGGTGACTTTCTTGTGATCGTAATTTTTTAAATTACATGCCGCGATAAGCGCCGTCGCAATCATAGTGACGAGCAGTTTGTTTTGGGCTAGTTTTGCTTTCAGAAAAAAGCTGGTTGATCATATTCAATAAAACGGTCATTTGAATCTCCTTAAGGGTTAATACCTACAGTATAACCCTAATTCTATTGCTGTGCAGCAAAGAGAGTAACGGCTTATTTTCGCATGAAGTTCAATTATCAGTTTGATAAGCTATTGTTTTTATTAGATATTTAATTTAATTTAATGGAAAAACGGATTTCAGCTGGAAATATTGGGTTTATTCAAATACCCATCACAAGCCTCTTTCGCTTTCAGTATTTCAAGTGCAAAGACATGAAAAAAAGGGGCTCACGCCCCTTTTTTGTTTGTTGTCCATCACCTTTCGAATACTTTGATCCTATGCCGTATCAGCCTTTTTCTTACCTATTAATTTGCCAATCAAGGGCCAGAAAAGTAGCAATAAGGCGATAGAAGTAATGGTTGCTACAAGATAGTTTGAGAAGAATATATCTAAGCTTCCCTGCGAGAACAGCATCGATTGACGGAAAGAGTCTTCCGCACGATCGCCCAATACCAAGGCCAAGACCATAGGCGCCATTGGGTAGTCAAGCTTCTTAAAGATATAACCGAGCACACCGAAGCCCAACATCAACCATACGTCAAAGGTAGCGTTATGAACGGTATATGCACCCACGGCACAAATCACAATAATGACTGGCGCAATGATTGAAAATGGGATTCTCAAGATAGATGCAAACAATGGCACACAGGTCAACACTACAAATAGGCCAGCTAAGTTGCCAAGATACATACTAGCAATCAAGCCCCAAACAAAGTCAGGCTTCTCTACGAAGAGTAAAGGACCTGGCTGTAAACCCCAGATCAACAAACCACCAAGTAAGACTGCTGCTGTTGGTGAGCCTGGAATTCCTAGGGATAGCATTGGCAACAAGGCGGCGGTACCAGCAGCATGTGCTGCAGTTTCTGGGGCCACAATACCCTCCATTTTACCGGTACCAAACTTGTCGCCATCTTTAGAAACGCGCTTAGCAACACCATAGGCCATAAAGGATGCAGGTGTGGCACCACCAGGAGTGATACCCATCCAGCAACCAATCAAACAGCTGCGCAATGAAGTGGCCCAGTACTTAGGCAATTGTTTCCATGTCTCAAGAACAACCTTGCCACGGATCTTGGCAGCCGCCCCTTGAAATGCGAGTCCTTCTTCCATTGATAGCAAGATCTCGCCAATACCAAACAAACCAATCACAGCAATCAAGAAGTCAAAGCCACGCATTAACTCTGGGTTACCAAAAGTTAAACGCAATTGGCCTGTGACCGTATCCATACCAACAGTTGCCAAAGCAAACCCAAGCATCATGGCAGAAATTGTTTTAAATGGTGAGCCCTTATTCATGCCCACAAAACTGCAGAAGGTGAGCAGGTACACCGAGAAGAATTCGGGAGGCCCGAATTGCAATGCAAACTTAGCGACTAGTGGCGCTAAAAAAGTAATCATCACAATGGCAAAAAAAGCACCCACAAATGAAGAAGTAAACGCAGCAGTTAAAGCCTCGCCCGCCTTACCATTACGAGCCATTGGATAACCATCAAAGGTTGTCGCTACCGACCAAGGCTCGCCAGGAATATTAAACAAAACAGAAGTAATTGCACCGCCAAACAATGCGCCCCAATAAATACAGGAAAGCATAATGATTGCGGAAGTTGGCGGCATTGTGAAAGTCAATGGCAATAGAATCGCAATCCCATTTGCACCCCCAAGACCAGGCAATACGCCAATAATCACACCAAGTGTTACACCAATTAACATCAACAATAGATTAAAGGGTGTCATTGCAATTGCAAAACCACTGAACAGAGCGTTAATTTCTTCCAACTCGTACTCCTTTGTTTCTAATCTTTTTTGATTGTATTTATTAGTTCACGCCAAAAAATTCGAGCGGGTTGAACCATGAACCATGTGGTAATGGCACTTGAAACCAGAACTCGAACATAAGGTAAAGGGCTGCACTAACCCCAACCGATACAACAATAGCTTTCCAAATTGGGTATTTGCCGAGCCAAACCATAAAGATGGCGATGTAGAAAACGGAGGAAACGTAAATGCCAATTAACTGCACACCAAGAACAAAAACAATTGCTGGTAATAAGACTGCCATTACTTGCTTGAAGGACTCCCTACTAACAAACGATTCTGCCTTCTTTTCCTTATCCACGATTGCCGCTTGATACAAAGTAACCGAGCTCGAAAGCATGATGATTAAGCTAATGTAAAAAGGAAAGTACCCAGCCTCTGGGCCATCACTACCCCAGCTAGCACCCAACTTTAAACTTCCAATCATGACTGTGAGACCCACCGCAAGAAATAAAAGGGCGGCAATGATGTCCATTACTCTTACGCTGATTACTGAATCTTCGTTTGAATTATTTGTTTTTTCAGACATTTTTTTCACTAATTAAAGTTAATTAATACGCTTACTTAAAAATAAGCCCCCCACGATAGAGGGCTTATCTCATTTTTTGCAAATTACTTAGCCAAGAATCCAGCTTCAGTCATTAATTGCTTGTGCAGAGCCTCATTCAGAGTCAACCAATTTCTAAACTCTTTACCAGTCATGAATGTTTGATTAAATGCACCATCGGCCATGAACTTCTTCCAGTCTGGTGTAGCGCGCACTTTCTTGAACAATTCAATGTAGAAATCAACTTGCTCTTGCGTCACACCAGGAGCCATAAAGATACCACGCAACATGGTGTAGTCAGTCGTTACACCCGCCTCTTTGCAAGTTGGCACGTCATACCATGATTGAGTATCCGTAATTTTTTCTTTGTATGGCATGCGGGTGTCATCAAAGACGCATAAGGCACGTAATTTATTGGCGCGCCACTGGGCCACGGCTTCAATGGGATTGTTCACAGAAGAATCAATGTGGTTACCAACAAGCTGAACAGCCACCTCGCCACCCCCTTTAAATGGGATGTAAGTAAACTTAGCGCCCGTTGCTTTTTCAATTGCTACGGTAATAATTTGATCCTCTTGCTTAGATCCGGTACCACCCATTTTAAATTTACCTGGGCCGGCAGCTTTAGCGGCGTCAATATATTCTTTAGCCGTCTTGTAAGGCTTTTCTGTGTTATCCCACAAAACAAATTGATCAAGCGCCAACATAGCTACCGGCGTAATGTCTTGCCAGTTAAATGGAACGCCAGTTGCCAATGGAGTTGTAAATAAATTAGAGAGCGTGATCACAATCTTATTTGGATCGCCTTTAGCTTCTTTCATAGCCAAGAAACCTTCAGCGCCTGCACCAGCGCCTTTATTTACAGGGATGATGGCCTGCTTCATGAGCTTATTTTTGGTAATTATCCCTTGAATCATGCGAGCCATTTGGTCGGCGCCACCGCCAGGGCCGGCTGGAATAATAAACTCGACTGGTTTTGTTGGCTCCCATACTGCGTATGCAGGTGATACACCAAAAGTAGGAAGGATTAATGCGGCAGAAACGAAAGCCACGCTGAACTTCATCTTCATAAAAATACTCCTTCTTATTAAAATGGACATCTCAATTTGGCTATCTTTATTTATTCAAAATGACTTTGGCAAACTCATGGACATTCAATGGGTAGACTGCCTATAAATTTTATAAACATCACTTAATGTACATTTATTTTTCAATACCAATTTAATTTTCTGCACCCAGAATGCCTACTATTAATAGGGGATTAACTTTTTAGCGCCTTAAAGCATTAAAAGTTGACTTGATCAGGGTTAACCCTGAAAAGAGTTGAAAAGTGTGTCGCCTGCAAAAGCTAAATAAAAACAGTGTGTCTTATTTGGTTCTAGCGGAAACGATCTAGCAGTTTTTTGCTGACTTTGTCCAACTGAGTGGAGTCTTTGATTAAAAATTGCAGGCCATTGGAGTCGGCAATCAGAAGCATATTGCCAGCTATGCGGCGAATATCTTCCTCGCCTTTCAGGCGAATTCTAGTGGGGCCACGATCGGTTTCAATATCCCAAATACTCGGAGTTGCAAAAGTAGACACCCTGGTGATTTTTTCAATCACAGGCATGAACTCGCGAGTAGCCAGCTCTTCTTCAATCAGGGCTAACTCACCTTCAGGAATCGTGGTGATGCCGTCAAACCAATATAACTCTTTGCCCGACTGATCCATGATCGAGATTCCAGCGCCTGGTGCAGTAATCGGGAAGGCTCTGACTGGATAAACGCCAACATGGTGAGTTCCAGCTGCATCGATGAATACCAGTCGACCGAGCGCATCGCGTTCTAGTGTGTGTAACTGTTGATGCTGACTCATGCTCCGCCCCCAGTTTCTTTGGCAATGGCTTGCGGGCCGTCTTTGCGCCCATTCTCATCGATGCTTTCACCTATAGCACCGCCTTCAACTAGCTCTGCAGCGTGGCGTAATTGAGCTTGATACAGGGCGTAGTACGCGCCCTGTGCATCCATCAGCTCATCATGCGACCCAATCTCCACGATCTCGCCTTTATCAAGCACGACCAAGCGGTCTGCTTTTCTTAAAGTAGAGAGGCGATGAGCAATCGCGATCGTAGTGCGGCCCTTCACCAAATTATCTAAAGCGCGCTGAATCTCTTTTTCAGTGGTGGTATCTACCGATGAGGTAGCTTCATCCAAAATGAGAATGCTGGGGTTAATCAACAACGCACGGGCAATGGAAATACGTTGACGCTCACCACCTGAGAGAGATTGACCGCGCTCACCTACTAATGAGTCATAACCGAGTGGTAAGCGAAGAATAAATTCATGGGCATGGGCAGCGCGCGCCGCTTCAATAACTTCCTCGCGGGTGGCCTCTGGCTTTCCGTAAGCAATATTTTCTGCAATCGTGCCAAAGAATAAAAATGGCTCTTGCAAAACCAAACCAATGCGCTTGCGATAGTCAGCAATTCTGATGCTACGAATATCACGCCCATCCAAAGTAATCGAACCAGCACTCACGTCATAGAAGCGGCAAATCAAGTTCACCAAAGTGCTCTTACCAGAGCCGCTATGACCAACTAAACCAATCATTTCTCCAGGGGCAATATCTAAATCAATCCCTTTAGAAACCGCACGGTTGCCATAGCGAAAACCCACGCCCCGCAGGGAAATGCGGCCTTTCACTGCACCCAAAGGTGCTGGATTGATTGGCTCGGGAACACTCGAGACATGATCCAAAATATCAAAAATACGCTTAGCCCCAGCCGCTGCTTTTTGCGTATGTGAAACGATACGACTCATTGAATCGAGTCGAATGTAGAAGCGTCCAATGTAGGCCAAGAAGGCAATTAACACACCAACAGTGACCTTTTGATGTGCAACCTGCCAAATACCAAAGCCCCACACCACCAAGAGTCCGGTTTCTGTTAGCAGCGTTACCGTTGGGGAGAACAATCCCCAGACGCGATTAACGCGATCATTGATTTGTAAATTGTGTTTATTGGAATCAACAAAGCGTTTGAGCTCACGATCTTCTTGAGCAAATGCTTTGACTACCCGAATCCCTGGAATCGTATCAGCCAAGATATTGGTGACTTCAGACCAAACGCGATCAATCTTTTCAAAACCAAATCGCAACTTGTCGCGCACTACATGAATCATCCATACGATAAATGGCAATGGCGCCAAAGTGACCAATGCAAGCAGAGGATCAATTGACACCAAAATTGCTGCCGTCATCGTAATCATGATGACATCAGTTATGAAATCTAAAGCGTACAAAGATAAGAATACGCAGATACGATCTGTCTCAGCGCCAATACGCGCAATCAAGTCGCCGGTTCTTTTGCCACCAAAATACTCTAAAGATAATTTGAGCAAATGCTCAAAAGTCGTATTACGAAGATCTGCACCGATGCGCTCACTCACCAATGCGAGTAAATAAGTTTTCCACCAACCAAGGCCCCAAGCAACAATTGCCGCAGCAAATAATGCAAAGAGGTATTTACTAGCTAAATCAAAATCAATCGGATTGCCTTTTTCATATGGAATCAACACATGATCCATCAATGGCATCGTCAAATAAGGGGGAATCAGTGTGGCGCCGGTTGACAGCAAGGTCAGGATAAAACCCAACAAAAGCTCTTTTTTATAAGGGCGTGCATAGCGCCACAACTTAAATAAAGTCCAAGTCGATGGAGGGGCATCCTCCTCTGGATCGCAAGTTGGGCAAGCATCTGAGTTGGCAGGCTTTGGGCTTAAACACACCGGACAAACCTGCTTATCGTATTCAGAAGCCTCGGGCTCTTGGCTAAGCTGATCACCCTTGATTAATTGCCCAAAACTACTCTGTAGACGCAATGCCTGAGGGTTGACAGCCAGAGTGAAGTACCAGAGTCGTAGCAGGCTAGCCTCAGACTCCAGCTTGAGATGCCCTACTCCGGCGTGATCACCATGCAAAAGATGGGCTCCAGAGCTAATAGGCCAGAATTCTGAGTGAGTACCGTCACTCCAAAATAGACCCGTAGGAATCAAACAAAGTAGGCTTTTTTCAAAGCGCATTTCACCATCGAGATCAAGCTCAACCCAGGCCAGTATGGAGTTAGGGTCTTTTACTGGGGATTGGGGAGCTTCTAAAACGCTAGCCCAGTGACCTGGCAACGGGGGGACGGATGGGGAAATTTCTGGCTTCATTAATCATAAAAGTATAGTGGAGCTAGATTTTTATGATTTATTAAGACTGTCAACTTTAGTGGGTAGAAAGCCGTTAAATTGGCGAGGTAAGCTTTTTTATGCATTTTTGCTAATTTTGTGGATTTTGAATAATTACTAGAACCAGAGAGACAGTCTGAGACATCTCCGCCACCATTTTTTATGCTGGCGCTGAAATCCCCCACTCCACATATGCCCCAATTACTAGATAAATCCATTGAGATCTTGAGTGTCAAGCATCTTCGCGGCCCCAATATGTGGACTTACCATCCCGTTATTGAAGTTTGGCTCGATATTGGTGAATTAGAAGATTTCCCCTCCAATCTCATTCCTGGGTTTTATGACCGACTTGTTCGAGCGCTTCCCAGTCTTCAAGAACACCGCTGCAGCTATGGTGAGGCTGGTGGATTTCTCAAAAGGGTTGAGGAGGGTACTTGGCCCGCTCACATCCTTGAGCACCTCACCCTGGAATTACAAAATTTAGCCGGCATCCCCGGCGGCTTTGGTAAAGCGCGTGACGGTGATCGCCGCGGTGTTTACAAAGTCATGGTGAGCGCAGTTAATGAGGAAGTAACACTCACTGCACTCAAATACGCTCGCGATTTATATCTTGCTCTAGCGCAGGACACCAAAGATCCTGTCGCACTAGTTGCCAGCATTCTTGAAGAACTGCGTGAGCTCGGGGATGATCTATTGCTCGGCCCCAGTACCGCCTGCATCGTGAATGCGGCTGAGGAGCGGGGCATCCCCTCGATCCGACTATCTGAGGGTAACTTAGTGCAACTCGGTTATGGCGCTAAGCAGCGTCGCATCTGGACAGCAGAAACCGATCAAACCAGCGCTATCGCTGAAACGATTTCTCGAGACAAAGATCTCACGAAGAGCCTTCTATCTAGCGCCGGAGTTCCAACCCCCGAGGGTCGCACAGTTACCAGCGCTGATGATGCATGGGAAGCAGCTCAAGATATCGGCTTGCCAGTGGTAGTCAAACCGATCGATGGCAACCACGGCCGCGGTGTATTTATCAATCTCTATACCCAACAAGAAATTGAGGCAGCCTATGCTGTTGCAATCGATGAAGGTAGCGAAGTTTTAGTTGAGCGGCACATTCTGGGTGACGAGCATCGCCTACTGGTAGTTGGCAATAAAGTAGTTGCAGCCGCAAAAGGTGAAACTGTTTGGGTTACTGGTGATAACCAGCACACTGTTTTTGAGTTGATTCAAATTCAAATTAACTCCGATCCACGTCGCGGCAAAACTGAAGAATGTCCACTCAACCCAGTTCGCATTGACTCTGCAGTGGAGTTAGAGCTTGCACGCCAAAAGTTAACCGGTACCAGTGTTCCGGGTTTAGATCAAAAAGTACTGATTCAAAGTAATGGCAACGTCGCTTTTGATGTTACTGACTTAGTTCATCCAGATGCAGCCAGTCAAGTTGCTCTTGCTGCTCGCGTAGTGGGATTAGAAATTGCTGGTGTCGACTTGGTTGCGCAGGATATTAGCAAACCACTACATGAGCAGAATGCGGCTATTGTTGAAGTCAATGCTGGGCCTGGCTTATTGATGCACTTAAAACCTGCCAGCGGCAAACCTCAACCGGTCGGTAAAGAGATCGCCGACCACCTCTTCCCACCAGGAACTGATTTCCGTATTCCTGTTGTGGGAGTTTGTGGTGCTCGTGGCAAAACCCCTGTAGCCGAAATGATTGCCCACTTCTTGCGACTCACGAATTTGTATGTCGGCCTTTCTTGCAGCAAGGGTTTATTTTTTGGTCATCGCTCAATTCAAAAGAGCAATGCTGCTAACTGGGAAAATGCCCGCCGTACTTTATTGAACCGCGCAGTGGAAGCAGCCGTGATCGAGAATAACAATCTGTCTATGTTGATAGAGGGATTAGCCTACGACCGCTGCCAAGTGGGCGTTGTATTAAACGTAGATCCCAAAGCCAACTTTCCTCAATACGCTATCTACGATGAAGACCAAGTGTTTAGCATTGTCAGAACCCAAGTAGATGTGGTGCTACCAACGGGAGTTGCCGTTCTCAATGCAGATGATCCAATGGTTGCCAGCATGGCGGAACTCTGTGATGGCGAAGTCATCTTCTTTACTCAAGACTCCACATCCTCGATTGCACAAGAGCACTTGAAGAATGGTGGTCGTGTCGTGATGATTGGTAATCAACAGATTACCTTGAAGTCCACTAAGCATGATCAAAAGAGTATTCCAGTACCACCTAACTCTGAGCCTAGTGCTGGCGAGCCATGGAAACCATTAAATCTTGGCGCCGCGATTGCTGCAGCCTGGGCCTTAGACATTCCGTTCAACGTTATCGAAGCTGGTGCTGAAACTTTTGTTTCTGACGCTAGTATTTCAGTAGGGGCTTAATTGGAAATCACCCGTATTCGCATGTTACGCGGCCCAAATTTATGGAGCCGCCATACCGCTTTAGAGGCCATTGTGTCTTGCGAGGAATCAGAGCGTTCGATTGATCTGATTCCCGAATTTGAAATTAAGATTCGTGAGCGCTTTCCGCAATTAGGCAGTATGCGTCGCGGTGGGCACAATGAAACACTCTCGTTAGCACACGCCCTAGAACATGCTGCTCTGGGTCTTCAATCTCAAGCAGGCTGCCCTGTTACTTTTAGCCGCTCGGTACAAACCATAGACGTAGGCGTATATCAAGTTGTAGTGGAGTACACCGAAGAAGTCGTTGGACGAATGGCTTTTGACTTTGCCTTTGCATTAATTCAGGCAACGCTCAACGATGTAACGTTTGATTTAGCAGCCGCCCTCTCAGAATTAGAGGCCCTGTATGAAGATGTGCGCCTAGGGCCAAGTACCGGTTCGATTGTTGACGCTGCAGTACAGAGAAACATCCCCTATCGCCGCATGACTGAGGGCAGCATGGTGCAGTTTGGTTGGGGTAGCAAACAAAAGCGTATCCAAGCAGCCGAGACCAGTGACACTAGTGCCATTGCCGAAGCAATTGCACAAGATAAAGAGCTTACTAAAAACCTCTTGGCAGCTGCAGGCGTATCTGTACCGACCGGTAAAGTCGTCACTACCGCAGACGATGCATGGCGTGCCGCCCAAAAAATTGGTGGCCCTATTGTTCTCAAGCCCAAGGATGGTAATCAAGGCAAAGGTGTCGTTGCCAATATTCAAACGGAAACGGAAGTGCGTGCTGGCTTTGTAGTAACCCAAGCCTTTGGACGAGAAACCATTGTTGAACGTTACTTACCTGGCGCCGACTATCGCCTGTTAGTCGTGGGTAATCGCCTATCCGCGGCAGCCCGTCGCGAGCCTGCGCAAGTAGTAGGTGATGGCAAGCATAGCGTTGCTGAACTAGTTGAATTAGAGAATAAAAATCCATTACGTGGCGATGGTCATGCAACCGCATTAACTAAGATTCGTTTTGATGACATTGCGCTTGCACATTTAGCTAGCAACGGTCTAAGCCCGCAACATATACCCAATACAGGCGAACGCGTTCTCTTGCGCAATAATGCCAATCTCAGTACTGGCGGTACTGCTACCGATGTGACTGATGACGTCCATCCTGATGTTGCAGCAAGCGCTATCGCTGCTGCACAAATGATTGGATTGGACATTGCTGGTGTCGATATTTTGTGCGAGGCAATTTATAAGCCTTTAGAGAGTCAAGGTGGTGGCATCGTTGAAGTCAATGCCGCACCGGGCCTACGTATGCATCTCAAGCCTTCCTATGGCAAGAGCCGTCCTGTAGGCGAAGACATCATCAATACGATGTACCCGCTTGGTGAGGATGGCAGAATTCCAGTTGTAGCAGTAACCGGGACCAATGGTAAAACGACGACCGTTCGCCTAATTGCGCATTTACTTAATGAGACTGGCCTACGTGTTGGTATGACGACTACTGATGGTGTATATGTCAACCATCGCTTAATTGATTCCGGAGACTGTAGTGGGCCTAAGAGTGCTCGTAACGTTCTCATGCATCCCGATGTAGATGCTGCTGTTTTAGAAACAGCTCGCGGAGGAATGTTACGTGAAGGCTTAGGATTTGATCGCTGTGAAGTTGCTGTAGTGACTAATATTGGTGAAGGAGATCACCTCGGCCTCAACTACATCACTAGCGTTGAAGATTTAGCCATTCTGAAACGGGTGGTTGTTCAGAATGTAGCGCCGTCTGGCGCTGCAGTTCTCAATGCTACTGATCCGATGGTAGTGAAGATGGGAGATGTTTGTACAGGTCGAGTGATTTTCTTTGCGCAAAATCAACACCACCCCGTGATTGCCGCACATCGAGCCAAAAACAAAAAAGTGATTTACTTTGATGGCGCTTTTATTGTCTGCTCCAAAGGATCTCGCGTACTCTTCCGCTTCCCAGTCAGTGAAATTCCGTTAACTCAGAATGGTGTTTTAGGATTCCAAATTGAAAATGCCATGGCCTCTATTGGTGCGGCCTGGGCATTAGGCTTGGATGCCGAAAAGATTGCGCGTGGCCTCCACTCCTTTGAAAGCACTGCTAATGCAGTACCAGGACGCTTCAATCAATTCCAACATAAAGGCGCCACTGTCATTGCTGACTATGGCCACAATCCAGATGCTATGCGCGCTCTAGCGAGCGCAATTGAGGCCATGAAACCTCAGAAGAGCCACGTAGTCATTAGCGGCGCCGGCGATCGTCGCGATGAAGATATTCGTGATCTGACCCGCATTCTTGGCAATAGCTTTGACAATGTCATCCTGTATCAAGATCAGTGTCAGCGTGGCCGCGAAGATGGTGAAGTACTCAGGCTGCTTCAAGAAGGTTTAGTCGGCACTAAGAAAGCCAAACAAGTTAAAGAAGTTACTGGCGAATTTCTTGCTATTGATACCGCACTCAATGATTTATCTGCCGGTGATATCTGCCTGATTCTTATTGACCAAGTAGAAGAATCACTTGCCTATCTTAAAGAGCAGGTTCGACCATAGTCATTGAATTCATTTTTCAGGCAATCGCCTGAAGTAAAAAAGCCCAATCACTGATTGGGCTTTTTTGTTAGATCCTAGTAGTTCAGATAGTAGCGAATACTTACGCCTGAGAATGGTAATGCTGCAAGCGCTCAATCTCTTCTTTGGACCCCAACATCACAGAGACACGCTCATGCAATTCAGTAGGAATCATATCCATGATTAATTGATCGCCATTAGTTGATGCGCCACCAGCCTGCTCCACTAAAAAGCTCATGGGATTAGCTTCATACATCAGGCGCAGCTTGCCTGGCTTATGGGGCTCACGTTGGTCCCATGGATACATAAAGATGCCACCACGCGATAAAACGCGATGAACATCCGCAACCATAGATGCAATCCAGCGCATATTGAAATCTTTATCGCGTTCGCCACTCACACCTGCTAAGCACTCATCTACATAGCGACGAACAGGCTCAGCCCAGTGACGCATATTCGACATATTGATGGCGAACTCTTTAGTGGAATAAGAAATCTCCACTGCGTGCTTAATTAATACAAATTCACCGGTCACTTTATTTAAGGTGAACATCACTACGCCATCACCCAGCGTTAATGCCATGGTTGTTTGCGGGCCGTAGACAACGTAACCTGCGGCTACCTGATGACGACCTGACAATAAGAAATCCGAAGTTTGTAATGGCGCTAAAGGATCTTGCTTCTTGAGCACAGAAAAAATCGTGCCGATGGATACATTCACATCGATATTGGATGAGCCATCCAATGGATCAAATAATAGCAAATAGTCGCCAGTGCCCTGAACTGGAAGCGGTAACTCCATCTCTTCAGAGGCTAGGCCAGCCAAGGATTTACATCCCTGCACACCGTCAATTAATAAATCGTTGGCAATCACATCCAGCTTTTGCTGGACTTCGCCCTGGACATTACCAGTGCCAGCAGAGCCCAGCAGGCCAATTAAGGCACCTTGTGCGACCTCATGACTCAGAGTTGAGCAAGTGTCAGCAACTGCTAACAACAGCTCTTGTAGACCTGCAGAGATGTCTGCGCCCTTAACCTTAGTAGATGTCAGGTATTGCTTGAAATTGGTATTAAAAGTATATGAAGCGCTCAAAAGGAGTTTCTCCGTAATGGGGTTGATTCTGCGATGACTCTATTTTGCCTTGTTCTCAATCCATTCATTACCCAAGGCCTTAGAAACCACCTCTTTCACATCGGGAGAGAGAGTTTCGCAAGCCGCAACCTGCTTTAGGGCTGCCAACATGTGATCTTGGTAGGGCTTGGCAAATTGACGCCAACGATCTAATCCCCTAGCTAAACGAGCGGCAACTTGTGGATTGATTGGATCTAAGGCCAGAACAGACTCAGCCCAAAATGTATAACCACTGCCGTCCGCCTGATGAAAGCTAGCGGGATTGTTCATACAAAAAGCATGAATGACGCTGCGTACTCGGTTGGGGTTATTCATTTTGAAGGCTTCATGCTCACGCAAGCGCTTGACTTCATTCAAGGTAGATTCGGCGTTTGCGACTGGCGGTCTGCTCGATTGCAACGCAAACCATTTATCAATCACTAAAGCATCATCAGAAAACCGAGTATAAAAATCCTTCAAACAAGCAGCCGCTGATTTTGATCCATGAATGACTAAGCCAGCTAAAGCAGCGTATCGGTCAGTCATGTTGTCGGCATTTTGATATTGATTGACTGCCATTGGCGCCCAGATCGGCGGATCCGCTTCGAGCAACATACTTAATGACAGATTCTTTAATGCGCGCTTACCAGCACTTGCTGCATCAGGATTAAATGGTCCCGGTGTTTGCATCTGCTGATAGAGGGCAGCCCACTCGATGCGTAACTCACTAGCTAGAGCATGACGGAAAGCACGACGTGCTCTATAAATTTGTTGTGGATCAACACTCGCGCACTGCTCATACAAATAAGTCTCGGCAGGTAGAGTCAGCGCCAGCTCTTTGAACGCAGGATCCAAGTTCGGGTCAGTTAACAAAGTGCGATAAGCCTCAATCAGCGCTTTATCAGGTAAACGATTACCCAGAATCATTTGCATTGCCAGTTTCTGACCAGCTTCCCAACGATTAAAGGCGTCATCATCACTCGAGAACATGGTGAGCAGGTCAACCTCGCTTTGATCAAAATCTAAATTAATCGGGGCTGAGAAATTGCGATTGATTGATAACACTGGGCGACTCATCACCTGATCAAAAGTCCAAGTTTGCCGACCTTGAGTTAACTCCAACAAAGTTTCAGGCTGATCATCTTCAGATGTCAATAAGCGCATCTTCAGTGGAATATGAAAAAGCTTGCTATCTTTGAGCGCCATATTTGCTGAAGGGCTTTGCGTCAAAGTCACTTGATATTGCTTTTTATCTGCGTCATAGAATTCCTCCACCTTGACCTGAGGAGTGCCAGCCTGGCTGTACCAGTTCTTAAATTGAGAAAGATCGCGGTCATTGGCATCAGCCATAGCAGCTAAAAAATCATCACAAGTAACCGCTTGGCCATCATGGCGTTGGAAATACAAATCCATGCCTTTGCGGAAACCCTCAACGCCCAATAGGGTCTGATACATGCGCACAACTTCTGCGCCCTTCTCATATACCGTCACGGTATAGAAGTTATTGATCTCTTGATATTCATCTGGGCGAATTGGATGCGCCATCGGACCGGCATCCTCAGGAAACTGAAGCTGACGTAACACACGCACATCTTCAATTCGCTTTACCGCCCTGCCAGACTCGCTACCCATTTGATCAGCAGAGAATTCTTGATCACGAAATACAGTTAAACCCTCTTTAAGAGAAAGTTGAAACCAATCCCTACAGGTAACTCGATTACCAGTCCAATTATGGAAATACTCATGGGCCACGACGCTTTCAATATTAGCAAAGTCAGCATCGGTTGCAGTCTCTGCTTGAGCCAGAACATACTTGGTATTGAAAATATTTAGACCCTTATTCTCCATCGCGCCCATATTGAAATCACCTACCGCCACAATCATGAAGCGCTCGAGATCTAGCTCAAGGCCATAGCGTTTTTCATCCCAATGAATTGAGGCAATTAAAGAATCCATCGCATGACGGGTCTTTTTCAAATCATGCGGCTCAACCCAAATCTGCAATAACTTTTTTGCACCACTGCTTGTGGTGATTGTCTCTTCAATACATTCCAACTTGCCGGCGACCAAGGCAAATAGGTAAGACGGTTTTGGAAATGGGTCTTCCCAAACGGCGCTGTGCCAACCATTCGGTAATTTTTCAGTACTAATTAGATTGCCATTGGATAACAACACTGGGCACTCCGCCTCACGAGCGCGCAGAGTCACGCGATAACGCGCCATCACATCGGGTCTATCGAGGAAGTACGTAATCTTTCTGAATCCCTCGGCTTCGCACTGGGTAAAGAAATTCCCATTGGAAACATATAAACCCATGAGTGAGGTATTTTTCTCAGGCACACAGACGCAGATAATCTCTACAATGAAAGCCTGTTTGCCTTCATTCGGCAAAGCATGGACAGTCAGTGTTTCTGGGCTAAGTTCAAATTGACGATGGGCTACACCATTAATGCGTAAGCTCACAAACTCCAGTTCATGGCCGTGCAACACTAAAGGCATACCAGCCTCATGACCAAGACCAGGTAGAACCTCTAGGCGACTTTTCACAATTGTCCTAGCCGGATCTAAGGCAATATCTAACTCAACCTGTGAGAATGTGTAACTAGGAGCGCGGTATTCGAGCCTACGAAAGCTCTGTGGAAGATCGGTTTTCATAGAGCAATTTTAAGCCCCATAAGAAAATTCGACCTAAGCCCAAATAAGGGTAGCAATCCCAATAGCGATGAAGGTGACAGCGGCAACCGCATGCACCCACTTAATAGGCATGCGTTTGGTGAATTTCTGACCAATCCAAACTACTGGGGCATTCGCTAGCATCATCCCTGAGGTGGTGCCAACCGTTACCGCAAAGACATCAGAATATTTAGCGCCCAAGGCGATCGTAGCAATTTGGGTCTTATCCCCCATCTCAGCTAAGAAAAAGAGTCCAAGCGTTAGCATGAACACCTGAAAGGCTTTATCCGCTACCTTTGATCCGCCTGCATCATCAATATGATCGGGCACCAAGAGCCAGAGGCCTATTCCTAAAAAGCTCAAACCCAAGATCCATTTGAGAAGATCTGGGCTCATCAAAGTGGTGAGCCAATGTCCTAGTAAAGCTGCACAAGCATGATTGGCAATCGTCGCGATGAATATCCCGCCAATAATGGCGAGCGCCTGCTTTGGGTAGCGTGCAGCCAACATCAAAGAAAGTAACTGGGTTTTGTCACCCATCTCAGCTAGGGCGACTACACCGGTAGAAAGTGCTAATGCAGATAAATCCATTCTTAGGATGATAGAGGAAAGCTTGGGAGCCTAGACTCCCAAGACATTCAATCTCCAGAACTACATTAAAACCACTAGGCCACTAACAACTCTTCTGGCGGCACAAAGTCGACTTTCTGTGCTTTAGCAACGGGTTCGGATGTGAGCTTACCCCGGTGAACACTCAAACCATTTCGCAAATGATGATCATGTGACAGTGCCTTAATCATGCCCCTGTTTGCCAAAGCTGCAATGAAGGGGTAAGTCGCATTTGTCAAAGCAAAAGTAGAAGTTCTGGCAACTGCACCAGGCATATTTGCAACACAGTAGTGCAGCACACCATCTACGATAAAGGTGGGATCAGTATGTGTAGTGGCTTTTGATGTCTCAAAACACCCGCCTTGGTCAATTGCTACATCCACCACTACTGCACCCGCCTTCATTTTTCGCACCATCTCGCGTGTTACCAGCTTTGGTGCTGCGGCACCAGGCAATAACACAGCGCCAATCACCACGTCTGCTTCACAAACCTCGAGCTCTACCAAAAGTGGGTCGGCATAAAAGGTTCTCACGCGATTGCCATACAGCATGTCAATCTGTCTTAAGCAGTCAATATTACGATCGAAGATGCACACATCTGCACCCATACCAACAGCCATCTGTAGCGCATTACGACCTACTACCCCCGCGCCCAATATAACGACCTTTGCGGGTGCTACGCCAGGGACACCTGCCATCAAGATTCCCAATCCTCCATTTGTCTTTTCTAGATGCGCAGCAGCCGCTTGTATAGACATCCGCCCTGCAACTTCACTCATCGGAGCCAAAAGCGGTAAAGCGCCACTAAATGAAGTTACTGTTTCATAGGCAATACAACTTGCACCCGATGCGAGCAATGCTTTGGTCTGCTGTGGATCTGGCGCTAGATGCAAATAGGTAAAGAGAAGTTGATCTTCACGCAACATCGCACATTCTTGAGGCTGAGGCTCCTTGACCTTCACGATCATCTCCGCCTTAGCAAAAACTTCAGCAGCACTATTAATTAAAGTAGCGCCAGCCAAGCGATAGGACTCGTCACCCAAACCAATCTGCTCACCTGCCCCACGCTGCACTAAAACAGAGTGCCCCTGTTTGCACAAGCCCCTCACATTACCCGGGGTCAAGCCAACACGAAATTCGTTATTTTTTACTTCTTGAGGTACGCCAACAATCATTTATGTCTCCTTATTTGAATTCACGACTCAGTTTTGTTTTGCGATGCAAGCCAACGATGTAGAACATGACGAGATACACACCTAATAAGCACGGACCTAAGACCAAGGCAATCCGCGCATCCTCATGAAAGCCCATCAACACCACTACCAAGGCAATAAATGCCAATGCGAACCACGAGGAATAGGGCCACCAAGGTGTGCGATAGGCCAACTCAGCAACCTGGACTTTTGTTAGTGAGCGACGAAACTGAATTTGCGTGATCAAAATAGCAATCCACACCATCAGGCCGATAAAGGTAACTGCCGCCATCACGTATTGAAATGCCTTGTCTGGAACAAAGTAGTTCAGCACTACGCCAGTCATACAGACTGCCACTGTCGCCATCACCGCACGATGGGGAACGCCATACTTCGATAACTTGGCAAATGGCGAAGGTGCATACCCATTGGCTGAGAGTGCGTATAGGAGTCGTCCGCCACTAAAGATGCCAGCATTGCAAGATGACAAGGCAGCAGTAATCACTACGAAGTTAATGATTCCGGCAGCTTCACGTAAACCAATGCGCTCAAACATCACCACGAATGGACTGCCTTGTTGACCAATCTCATTCCAAGGGAAGATCGCTAGGATGACAAAAATTGCGCCCATATAAAAAATGAGGATGCGCCATGCCAATGAATCGATCGCCATCGGAATAGTTTTACGTGGATTTTCTGCTTCACCAGCAGATAGGCCAATCATCTCAATACCAACATACGCAAATAGGACCATCTGCAAAGAGAGCAGCATTCCACTAATGCCATTAGGGAAGAAACCGCCGTGCTGCCATAAGTTAGCAAGGCCAATCGGATTCCAGTCGTTAGTAAAGCCAAAGAAAATGACTGAGCCACCTAATGTAATCATGGCAATAATGGCGACTACTTTAATGAGAGCAAACCAAAACTCAAACTCGCCAAATACTTTTACGGCAATGAGGTTAATCAGACCCATCATCACAATGGAAGATAAAGCCCAAATCCACTGAGGTGTCTCAGGAAACCAAATCCCCATATAAATGCCAACCGCAGTGACTTCAGCTATGCCAACGACGATCCAGTAGGTCCAGTAGCCCCACCCGACCATATAGCCAGCAAGCGGTCCTACGTAGGTATTGGCATAAGCCGCAAATGAACCTGCGACTGGTTCATGCACTGCCATTTCACCCAAGGTGCGAAGCACGATGAAGGCTACGATGCCAGCCAGAAGATATCCCAATAAGATTGAAGGTCCTGCGATTTGAATCGCACTTGCTGAGCCTAGAAATAATCCAACGCCAATAGTGGATCCCAAAGCCATGAGGCGAATATGCCGCACTTTGAGGTGGCGCTGTAAACCAGTTTTTTCAGTCTGCAAAAGAGACCTCCTTTCGATTTGTCGTTGGTAAATCACCAACGAGACAAAGTCTAGGGAGGACTGCGCATCTGTACTAGGGGATAAAAATGCGCAAAGTGCTTAAACGAATAAATGTGATGCGCAATAAATAAACCTTCCACATCAGCGAGGGCTCAAAGGGGCATTAATAAATTTGGGATGACATCAGAATCCGTAATTTCCTACAGGGATTCCCCTTAAGGATTTATAGATGGATTTGAAAGAATGGCTTACTGAGTAGCAATCAGATTTAAAACTTCAGCAGCAGCGGCTAAACCACAAGCTGCCGTGACCATCACGGTAGAACCGTAACCAGAGCAAGCAAGGCCGCCACTAGCAACGCCCGCGCGGGGCTCATGCGAGTAAATTGCGCGAATACCTATTTTTCTTTTCAAATTTCTAGAAAAGCCATGATCTTGTCGGAGGCCTTGACGTACCTTCGCTAGCAAAGCATCTTGCTCGGTTCGCGAAAGGTCATCGCAGCGCACAGAAGTAGGGTCTGACTTTCCTCCAGCTGCACCACACATCACTAGAGCACGCTCATTTTTGTTCGCCCACACGGCCAAGGCAATTTTGGTTTGCACTGAATCAGTGGCATCTAAAACAATTGCCTTTTTCGGAATCAAGATATCGAGATTTTCTGGCTCCAAAAATCCGTCATGGGCAGTCAATATGATCTCAGGATTAATTTGGCGAATGCGATCAGTCATGGCCTGTACTTTTGCTTTGCCGTACTCGCCTTCTAGGGCATGCAGTTGTCGATTGGTATTACTTTCAGCAATGTGATCAAAATCGATGAGGACGAGATGTCCGATTGCAGTGCGAGCCAATGCTTCAGCGGCCCACGACCCCACGCCACCTAATCCAGCCACTACCACTGTTGCATGACGAAAGCGCTCACGCAGCTCTGGGCCATATAGACGAGCTACACCCCCAAAACGACGATCCTCTAAACTGTCTGCTAACTTGTCTTCTGCCATAGACTCTCTTTATACTGAAAAAATGGACTCCATTGCTCAACTCCGCAAAAACTATACCTTCGGCCAGCTTTCAGAGACTGAGGTTTCACCAAATCCACTGGACTTATTTCAGGTGTGGTTTGATCAGGCTGTCAAAGCGGAGTGTCCCGAACCCAACTCCATGACTTTGGCAACTGCCGATTCAGCGGGTAACCCATCAGCCCGTATTGTCTTACTAAAAGGTGCAAATAGTGCCGGCTTCACCTTCTTTACCAACTACGAAAGCCAAAAAGGTAAAGAGCTGGCTGCTCGCCCACATGCTGCCTTGTTATTTCATTGGCACGAGCTAGAGCGTCAGGTTCGCATCAAAGGGCTTGTTGAACGCGTTAGTCCTGCCGAGAGCGATGAATACTTTCACTCTCGACCAGCGGCATCTCGAATTGGCGCTTGGGCTTCACCACAAAGCTCCGAGATCCCCAATCGCGAATTTCTGGAGGAAGCTGAAAAGCGTTTCGCAGCAGACTTTGGAGAGAAGCCACCACGCCCAGAACACTGGGGTGGGTATCGCCTGCACCCCACTGAGATTGAATTCTGGCAAGGCCGCCCTTCACGCTTACATGACCGCATTCACTATCAACTGGATGGCGCTCAATGGCGCATTACTCGCTTAGCGCCGTAAAATTAGCGAAACTCTGGTGCAATCAGAGATTGAAACTTTGCTCTGAATTTCGCCAATTTAGGAGCAACGACTGCCATGCAGTAGCCCTGTCCTGGATGTTGACGAAAATAATTCTGGTGATATTCCTCGGCCGGATAAATAACAGGTGCCACATCAATTTGCGTCACTACCGGATGCGAATAAATTTTTGCATCTTCTAACTCTTTAACTACCTCATGAGCAGTTGCGCTTTGACTATCGCTATGAGTAAAAATCACTGAGCGGTATTGGGTACCATGGTCGTTACCCTGGTAATTCAAGGTGGTTGGATCATGGATAACAAAGAAGATTTCCAATAAATCACGATAAGACACTGCCGCAGGATCAAAGTAAACATCAACGATTTCAGCATGTCCGGTTTGGCCGGAGCAAATAGATTCATAGTCTGGGTTTAACATCGCCCCTCCCGCATATCCTGAGACCACGGCACTCACGCCGGAGATTTGTTGGTAAACCGCTTCCAGGCACCAAAAGCAGCCGCCGCCTAAAGTAGCGCGTTCAAGGGATAAGTTGTTTTTGAGAGTAGTTTCGTTCATGGCTTTATCCTAATACCTTATTCAATCGTTTGCTTGTCCCCATATAACCCTATGTCGATCAATCGCTTCACACTCCAATTAGATGAAATCAGGGCAGCTTATGCCGCAGAACCCAACCCTAGCCTAGAGGTTCGCCTTGAGCGCATTGGCCGAATAGAGCAAATGATTGCTGCCAATGAAGAAAAGATCTGCAGAGTATTGGCTGCGGATTTCGGCAATCGCCACCCTATTGAGAGCCGTCTACTTGAGTTTCAGATGATTTATCAGGCCTGCAAACATGTTCGCAAGCACCTCAAAGAGTGGCTGAAACCTCAGCTAGTAGCAACACCTGGATTTTTAGGATCATCTCAAGCTTGGACTCAAATGCAATCCATGGGAGTCGTGGGCATTATGAGTCCTTGGAATTACCCAGTACAGCTTGCACTTGTTCCAGCCATTGCTGCCTTTGCGGCAGGTAATCGCGTTTGGCTTAAGCCCTCAGAAAGAAGTTCACGTACCTCTGGATTCTTGGCAACATTGATTCAAGAATATTTTCACCCGAGTGAATTTTGCGTTAGCGTAGGCGGCACTGAAGTCGCAGAATCTTTTGCGGCACTGCCGTTTGATCACCTCTTTTTTACCGGCTCCGCAGAAGTGGGCAAGAAGGTGATGCGCGCAGCTGCAGATCACCTGACGTCAATCACATTAGAGCTTGGCGGTAAATCACCGGCGATTGTTGACTCTTCAGCCAATCTTAAAGATGCTGCTGCTAGCATTGCTTACGGCAAGCTAGTCAATAGTGGCCAGACTTGTATTGCGCCTGACTACGTTGTGATTCACGCGAGTGATTGCGAAGTGTTTGTTCAAGAGTTACAGAATGCAGCCCAAAAACAATTCTCTGATCCAGCAGAGTTAACTAACGCCATTGATGAGCATCAACTAGCACGTTGGCATCATCTTGTTCAAGATGCCGTGGATCGTGGCGCACAAGTCATCCCACTCATTTCCTGTGCTGATAATGTTGAGTTGCCATTCACTCCGGTAGCTCTCCTCAACGTTTCTGAGGATGCCCTCGTCATGCAAGAAGAGGTATTTGGCCCCATTCTGCCAATCGTGACAATGCACGATATCGACTCCACTATTCGCCATATCAATGATCGTCCAAAGCCATTAGCCTTATATTGGTTTGGCAAAAATAAAGGCGTCATGAAGCGGATTCTCAGTGAGACTCGCTCTGGCGGCGTAACGATCAATGACACTCTGTTGCATGCGGCTGTGGAAGATCTCCCATTTGGCGGCATCGGCGCAAGCGGTATGGGCGCCTATCACGGCAAAGCCGGTTTTGAGGCATTTAGTCATCGCAAATCTGTTTTAGAGGTGCGCGGCTTCTTTGGTCTTCATTTTTTACGCGGCACTCAATTAGCCAGGCCACCCTACGGTAATGGTGTTGAGCGCCTATTGCGCTGGCTGCGTTAAGAGCCTTAGTTGCAATTAATTCGGGATAACCCTTGTAATTAGACTCCCTAGATGCCATAATAGGAAGCTTTTTAAAGCAACTTGATTCATCGCCCCCCAGCTATATTTCAGCGTATCGTTTAGAAGTCATAAACACCGAATTTACAAAAACGCGCTGCCGCCTGTCTGATGGTCGATGCCTTTGACCATCACACTCAATAAAAAACAGAGAGTGTATACACGGAGACATCCCATTAACGGGATGTGTAATAGCATGACTTTTTCTAAAGAAACCAATCCTACTGGAACAGAATTCCAGAATTTCGCCCTCGCGGCGCCACTCCTTAAAAACGTTGCTGAACTGGGTTATACCCAAGCTACTGAAGTGCAAGCTCAGGTTATTCCTGCTGCTCTTGCTGGTGGTGACCTATTGGTCAGCAGCCAAACTGGTAGCGGTAAAACCGCAGCCTTCTTATTGCCTTTGATTAATCAACTCATCGAAGACAATCCAAACGGTTCACCTGTACCAGGCCGCGCACAGCCTAAAGTACTAGTGCTCTGCCCTACTCGTGAATTAGCTCAACAAGTTGCCGCTGATGCAGTGAACTTAGTTCGCGGCTTGAAAGGCATTCGCATTGCAACCGTCATGGGTGGCATGCCTTACGGCAAGCAAATCCAAGCGATTAAAGGTGCAATGTTAGTTGTTGCAACTCCTGGTCGTTTACTCGATCTGACCGACAGCAAAGCAATTCGCTTAGATGACGTGAAGCAACTGGTTATTGACGAGGCTGATCGTATGCTCGACATGGGATTTGCCGATGACCTCGAGGCAATTGACAAGCGTTGCGCTAGTCGTACCCAAACTTTGATGTTCTCTGCAACTTTTGCGCCAAAGATTATGTCTTTAGCAAATGAGTTAACTAACAACGCTAAGCGTATTGAGCTTGCTCATGCTGGCGAGAAGCACGCAAACATTGAACAGAAGCTGCACTGGGCTGACAGCATGTCACACAAACATAAATTGCTCGAGCACATTTTGGCTGATGCCTCTTTGGATCAAGCAGTAGTGTTTGCAAGCACCCAAATTGAAAGTGAAAAAATTGCTGACACCCTACGTGCTAACGGCTACGAAGCTAGCGCCCTACACGGTGCTATGCCTCAAGCAGTACGTATGCGTCGTCTTGAGTCACTGCGTAAAGGTCACACCAAGATTTTGGTTGCGACTGACGTAGCAGCTCGCGGTATTGATGTGCCACGTATTAGCCACGTCATTAACTTTGGCTTGCCAATGAAGCCAGAAGACTACACGCACCGCATCGGTCGTACAGGTCGCGCTGGTCGCAATGGCGTTGCTATCACCTTGGTTGAACATCGTGATCGTGCCAAGATTCGTAATATTGAACGCTTTACACAGCAAGACATCGTTGCTTCAGTTATCGCTGGCCTCGAGCCACAAGCCAAGCCTAGCTTTGGTGGTGGCGGTGGCGGTGGCGGTCGCCCAGGCGGCGGTCGTTCTGGTGGTGGTTTCGGCGGTGGTAATCGCTCAGGCGGTGGTGGCGGTGGTCGTTATGGATCTGGCGCACGTTCAGAGTCTCGCTCTGGCGGCGGCGGTGGTGGTAATCGCTCAGGCAATCATTTCGAATCTCGCTCTAGCGATTCACGTCCTGCTGGTGACTCCCGTCCATCTGGTGATTCACGCCCTGCTGGTGCTAATCGTTTTGCTGATTCACGCCCTGCTCGTTCTGGGGACTCCCGTCCTGCAGGTGGTAATCGCTCTGGGGACTCACGTCCGTCCGCTGGTCCACGTTTTGGTAAACCCAAAACTGGCGGTCAACGCAGAAGCTTTAGCGGTAACTAAAAATGGTTCACCGCCGTCGCCTCCGTTCTGCATGGAATCGAGTCGATTCCGGTGAATTGCATCAAGCGCCACGCCAGTGGCAGCCTTGGCTTAGCGATACCGGTTCTTTAACCCAAAAAATTGAACGTGCAATCGGGCAAAAACTAGAAGTAGTAGTTTTGCGTGATTGCCGCCAAAACCTCAATAGCGACGAGAGTCGCTATTTTCATTTCAAGATCAAGCGTTGTCGCATCAGAGAAGTGCTGCTTTGCGCTAATGGTGTTCCACTGGTAATGGCACATAGCATCATCCCCAGTGCCAGCTCGAGCGGCAGTAATCATGAGGTTCTGCGCTTAGGAAAGAAACCGTTAGGTGCAGTGCTGTTTGCCAAAACACGCATGCGCTCCCACAAGAAACCGCCCCGAGAGATTGCTCGCCTTGATAAACAAAGCGCTCTGTGGAAAAAATGTTTTCAGCAATATTCAGGCTTGCCACCAGTCAACTGGGCAAGAAGAACGCTATATCAACTAAAAGGACGTCCACTCTTAGTGAGTGAAGTTTTTCTACCAGCCCTTCTCAACTATCCTACTAATTAAATAGCGAGCCAAGCTTGAGATGCGGCAATCAAAGCCTCATCTCCGGGTTCACAAGTAAGGACCTCACCAAAACCAATTTGCTCAGCCGCCTCGGCAATATTGTGATGCGGACAAATAGCTGTAGCGAGATCAAGTGGCAGTTTTGCCTGACCTAAATATCGCACTGCCTCCGATGAGGTTAGAAGCCAAAGTGATTTAGCAAACTCCATCTCATGAATTTCGCTCCAGGCCGAACTGTTCATATCTAAGGGAACTCGGGCATAGACTGAAAATGCTTCAACTTGCGCGCCAGCATTTTTTAAAGTGTCGGCCAGCCAATCGCGCCCGCCCTCACCTTTAAAGATGATGACTTTTTTAGTGGGCCAATGCCAGTGCAGATTCTGTAATTCAGCCCACAAGCCCTCAGAGTCCCACTGCGTATTATTCTGAGGAAGAATGACTTTTGCGGGGTTACCCTCAAGACCAATGCCATGATTTTTGAGAGCTGCCATGCTACTACCACCCATAACTCCTATTGGCACAGGCGTATTCGATAACTCTTGCCAGGAGCACTCCAATAAACGCATCGTACATTCAATAGCATTCGGACTAACGAAGATGGCTAAGTCTGCAGTCTGAAGCGCATCCGTAATTTGCTTCACCAAAAAATCATCACCCTTTGGGGCAATAGTCAGCAAGGGTAAAGAAATGATTTTGGGAATAGATTCAGGGGTGAAGCCACTATTACGCAAACTCACATGGAGTGCTTCAGACAACTGACGAGCCTGTCCACTGGGGCGGGTAATGACAATGGTCTTATTGCTCATCCGCAGCTTGTCTAATGGACTCTTGCTTATAAATTCTTATTTAGGCAGGCCATTAGGCAATAAACGCTCAGCACCTTGAGTAATCAGATCTTGCGCTACTGATAGACCTAGAGCCTCTGCATCATCAAGACTCTTTACGGTACCTTGAGCGCTAGCTAGGCAACTCGCAGTGCCATCTACGCTAGCAACAAAGGAGCGGATATTCATATGATCTTGATCCCAGGTAGCATATGCGGCCAAAGGTACTTCACAGGAACCGCCTAATTGACGCGACACCATGCGTTCAGCAGTCACTGCATAGAGGGTTGGCAAATCATTGAGCGGCGCAAGCCACTCTTTAATTCTGGGATGCTTGATCAGGGTTTCGATACCAAGAGCACCTTGTCCAGCAGCTGGCGTATAGGGGTCAATGGGTAGTAAAGCCCGAATACGACTTCCTAAACCCAAGCGCTTGAGACCTGCAGCGGCCAGAATAATTGCTTGGTACTCGCCGCGATCGAGCTTGCCCATACGGGTATCTAAATTGCCACGCAAAGGCTGGATCACCAAATGCGGAAATCTGGATCTGATAACGGACTCTCGTCGCAAACTAGAAGTGCCCACTACCGCACCTTTTGGTAAATCCTCCAGGCTGGCATAGTCATTAGAGACAAATGCATCATGGGCATCTTCCCGCACCATTACACATGACAGATCAAAACCCTCTGGCATGACCATAGGGACATCTTTCAGAGAATGCACCGCCAAATCTGCCCGACCATCTTCTAGGGCAGTTTCGAGCTCTTTTACAAATAAGCCCTTACCACCCACTTTAGAGAGGGCTTTATCCAGTATTTGATCTCCCCGAGTAGTCATACCCAGGATCTGTACATCACATGCCGGATAGAGCTTTTTAAGGCAATCCCGGAGGTGTTCAGCTTGCCACATAGCGAGGCGGCTCTCACGGGAGGCGATTACTAGGCGCTCAGGAGTGCCAGGGTTGGAGGCTGTAGGGCTAGAAATAGGGGTTTGGGACATAGCATTTAAAATAAATAAAGATTTACATCAATATACTGCGTTTATGAGCTCATCAAAAAATTCCCTTTCCAACAAAGCCCAAGCCTGGTCGGCCCGGTTTAACGAACCTGTTGACGAACTAGTTCAACGTTATACCGCCTCCATTGGATTTGATCAACGATTTGCCTTAGTGGATATTGCTGGATCTTTAGCTCACGCTGAAATGCTAGCCACTCAGAAGATTATTGGCGCCCAAGATTTGGCGGATATTCAAAAGGGTATGGCCCAGATCAAAGGCGAAATCGAAGCCGGTGAATTTAACTGGCAACTCGCGTTGGAAGATGTACATCTGAATATCGAGGCTCGCCTGACTGAGTTAGTTGGCGATGCTGGAAAGCGTCTACATACCGGTCGTTCGCGTAATGACCAGGTGGCTACTGATTTGCGCCTGTGGTTGCGTGGCAGCGTTGATGAAATCGCAGCCACTCTCAAAACCCTGCGTATTGCCTTGCTTAATCTTGCTGAGACTCATGCTGCGACGATCATGCCTGGCCATACGCATTTACAAGTAGCTCAGCCCATTACTTTTGGTCATCACTTAATGGCCTATTACGAAATGTTTAGTCGTGATGCGAGCCGCTTGGCTGATCTGCGCACCCGCTTTAATCGCTTACCGCTCGGTGCAGCTGCTTTAGCCGGAACAACTTATCCCATCGATCGCGAGCAGGTTGCCAAGATTTTAGGTTTTGATGGCATCTGCAATAACTCGCTTGATGCGGTATCTGATCGTGACTTTGCGATTGAGTTCTGCGCCTTTGCATCTATCTTGATGATGCACGTGTCCCGCTTATCTGAAGAGCTGGTACTGTGGCTGAGTCCACGCTTTGGCTTTATTGATTTGCCAGATCGCTTCTGCACCGGTAGCTCGATCATGCCGCAGAAAAAGAATCCGGATGTACCGGAATTAGCGCGTGGCAAAACTGGTCGCGTCTACGGTGATTTAATTTCTTTATTAACTTTAATGAAGAGCCAGCCATTGGCCTACAACAAGGATAACCAAGAAGATAAAGAGCCTTTGTTTGATGCGGTGGATACCGTACAAGATACCTTGCGCATCTTTGCTGATATGGTTCCCCATATTCAGGTGAAAGCCGATGTGATGAAGGCTGCTGCCGAAGAAGGCTTTGCAACCGCCACTGACTTAGCTGATTACCTAGTTAAAAAAGGTTTGGCTTTCCGCGATGCCCATGAAGCAGTAGCGCATGCAGTGAAAGCCTGTGTCGGCCGCAACTGCATGCTCACTGATTTATCACTCCCTGAATTGCGTTTTGCTTGTGGCTTAGACAATCGTCCTGAGCTCATGGGTGATGATGTCTTTGCTTTACTGACCGTGGATGGCTCCGTGAATTCTCGTCAGCATGCTGGCGGTACCGCCCCAGCCCAAGTACTTGCTGCAATTAAACGGGGTCATGCAGATCTCTAAACTGCATGGGCTTTTGGGGAACGCTCTCAACCGGAATTGACCGCTTAAATCAATTCCTGGGCAAGGCAGCTGGCATCATGATCTTGCTGTCTTGCGTAGTGTCAGCCGCCAATGCTGTACTACGTTACACCTTAGACATGAGTAATAACTGGCCACTAGAATTACAGTGGTATTTATTCGCTGCTGCCGTCATGCTAGGAGCTGCATACACTCTCAAGCGTAATGAACATGTTCGAGTTGATTTAATTTACTCACAGCTTTCTGATCGCGGACGTCTTTATGTAGACCTCTTTGGATTGATTGTCTTTCTATTGCCCGCTTGCTTATTATTTGCCTGGCTATCTTGGACTACTTTGTTTTACCCGTCCTGGTTAGTTTCTGAACATTCGCTCAATGCAGGTGGTTTATCACGCTACCCCATTAAGTTTGTTGTGCCATTTGGTTTCTTCTTGCTGAGCCTTCAGGGGCTATCAGAAATCATTAAACGCATTGGCGCCCTCCAAGGTAAAGCAACATTACCCGCCGCTGATCTCCATTATGAAAAGCCCATGCAATGATTCCATTGGAATGGATGCCACCGCTGATGTTTGGCGGGCTCATAGTGTTTATGTTGATCGGCTTTCCGGTGGCTTTTTCTTTGATGGCTGCGGGATTATTTTTTGCTGGGATTGCGATTGCTGAGAATTTCTTTGGCATGCCGTTTTTGCAAGCTATCCCCCAGCGTATCTTTGGCAGTGTTCTTGCTAATGACCTACTTCTAGCAATCCCCTTCTTCACCTTCATGGGTGCTATCTTGGAGCGCTGCGGTCTTGCAGAAGAAATGCTGGACTCCATGGGTCAGCTCTTTGGACGCATTCGGGGTGGGCTTGGCTACTCAGTGATTATTGTGGGATTTATTCTGGGGGCAATTACTGGCACTGTAGCCGCCCAGGTTATCGCTATGGCGATGATTTCCCTACCGGTAATGATGCGTTATGGCTACAACATGCGCTACGCTACAGGCGTTTTAGCGGCTTCTGGGACGATTACCCAACTAGTGCCACCCTCCTTAGTCCTAATTGTGTTGGCTGACCAGTTAAAAACTCAAAGTGGTAGCGCCGATGTGGGCAGTATGTATCTGGGCGCCTGGGGTCCTTCGCTACTGCAAATTGGTCTTTTTGCGCTCTACACCTTTTTCCTTTCTCGCTTCAGACCTGATTACCTTCCAGCCGCCCCAGCAAATGAGTTCACTCTCAAAGGCTGGGCGCTCTGGAAAAAATGCCTATTAGGAATTATTCCCTCGGCGGTGCTAATTTTCTTGGTATTGGGAACCATCATGACTGGCATCGCAACCCCAACCGAGTCTGGTGCTATGGGAGCGATGGGCGCACTGCTTTTAGCTTGGATGCGCAGGGCCAGCATTCTCAATCTCAAGGGCTTGATGCAGCAAGCCTATCAAACCACCATGCGGATTACTGCCATGGTGGTATTTATCTTGATTGGTTCAACTTGCTTCTCAGTTGTCTTCCAGGGTGTTGATGGCGGCCACTGGGTAGAGGCATTATTTTCAGATCTGCCAGGAGGTTGGATTGGATTCTTGGTTGCTGTAAATCTGTTTGTTTTCTTCTTGGCATTCTTCTTAGACTTCTTTGAAATTGCTTTCATCGTTGTACCGCTACTTGCACCAGTCGCAGTCAAACTACTTGCACCAGTATTACTAGCCTCCATGAATGGCAACCCCCAAGCAGCAGCCAGTGCCGCATTGGTGTGGTTTGGTGTCATGCTGTGCGTGAATATGCAAACTTCATTCATGCATCCCCCATTTGGGTTTGCACTGTTCTATCTGCGTGGCGTTGCACCTAAGGAAGTCAAAAGTAGCGATATCTACTGGGGTGCATTACCCTGGGTTGTTCTGCAACTCATCATGGTTGTTGTAGTGGCGGCATTCCCAGCATTGGTCACTACCTTACTGGATAAGCCTGCAACAGTTGTGCAGAGTCAGGATTTTAATTTCACGGAAAGTGAAGAAGTTAAGCCAAACTCATTGCCAAGCAAGGTGGATGAAGATGCGCCGGTGATCTTTCAGTTAGATAAGCCAATCAAATAGCAAGTGAAGTGCTTGTCTTATTGGCTAGCCTTTGTAATATTGAGCTAAAGACTTATTCAGGTGTTTTGCGTTAGCCGATGATCTTAGTAAATGTAATGTATCCATCATGCCGTTGTATACAGCCTCCGACATAAGAACTGCAGCCTCACAACACTCACAAGAAATAATGGCCATATCACGATCGCTCACTACTTGATCGATCACCTTATCAAGCTGGTTTACGGCGTCAGAAAATTGAATTACTCGCATACAAGCTCCAAGTTAGACTGAGCATCGTAAAGCCATTGCTAAATGAAGTTAGATTTAAGTAAAAAAATACCCTGCAAAAGCAGGGCATTAAGAGGGATTACTTACTTAAACTAGATTACAGAGTGATATCTGGCTCTTGTCTTACGCAATCAACGTAGTACTCACTACTGCCATTGACGTCACCCTTTACCAATCCATGAATATCAGTCTCAAAGCCTGGGAATTGGGCATTGAAATCACGGGCAAAGTAGAGATAATCAATGATGCGTCTATTGAAGCGCTCACCCGGAATCAAGAGTGGGATACCTGGAGGATATGGCGTTACCAACATGGCAGTAATGCGATCTTCGAGTTGATCTAAAGGAACGCGATCCACTTTTTTGTGCGCCATCTTCGCCCAGGCTTCTGAAGGCATCATCGCAGGCACCATATCGGATGTGTACATCTCTGTAGTCATGCGGGCTACATTACGACCTTTGTAGAACTCATGGATCTGCTGGCAAATATCTTTTAGGCCAACGCGCTCATAGCGGGGGTGTTTAGCAACAAACTCTGGCAATACTTTCCACAAGGGGGCGTTCTTATCAAAGTGATCTTTAAATTGCTGCAACTCAGTTACCAAAGTATTCCAACGACCCTTGGTGATACCGATGGTGAACATGATGAAGAAAGAGTACAAACCGCACTTCTCTACGATCACGCCGTGCTCAGCTAAGTACTTAGTCACAATACTTGCCGGGATACCCATAGAGCCAAAGTTACCTTCGACATCTAAACCAGGCGTCACTACGGTTGCCTTGATAGGGTCAAGCATATTGAAATCTTTGGCAACATCACCAAAATCATGCCAGCTAGCATTGGGCTCCAGAATCCAATCTGAACGCTCACCAATACCTTCTTCGGCCAAATGATCTGGGCCCCAAACCTTGAACCACCAGTCTGCACCAAACTTATCATCTACTTCACGCATGGCGCGACGGAAGTCCATTGCCTCAGCGATAGATTCTTCAACGAGCGTAGTTCCGCCAGGAGACTCCATCATGGCAGCAGACACATCGCAAGAGGCAATGATGGCGTACTGGGGGCTAGTAGAGGTATGCATCAAATAAGCTTCATTGAAGCAGTCGCGATCAAGCTTCGTATCTTCTGCGTCCTGTACCAATACCTGTGAAGCTTGTGAGAGACCGGCCAGCAACTTATGGGTCGACTGGGTGGCAAACATCAAACTCTTCTTAGTACGCTTGCGATCGTTACCGATAGCATGCATGTCTTTGTAGAAAGGATGGAATGCAGCATGCGGCAACCAAGCTTCATCGAAATGCAATGAATCGACTTTACCATCGAGCATGTCTTTAATCATCTCGACGTTGTAGACGATGCCGTCATAAGTGCTTTGCGTGAGCGTCATGACACGTGGCACGACGTTCTTATCCTTAATGAAAGGGTTGGCATCAATTTTCTTCTTGATGTTTTTCCACTCAAACTCCTCTTTAGGAATCGGGCCAATAATGCCGAGGTGATTACGCGTTGGCATCAAGAAGATCGGAATTGCGCCCATCATTGTGATTGAGTGAATCACAGACTTGTGGCAGTTGCGGTCTACCAGCACCACATCACCAGGAGCAACGGTAGAGTGCCAAACAATTTTGTTTGATGTGGATGTGCCATTGGTTACAAAGAACAAATGGTCCGCGTTAAAGATACGCGCAGCATTGCGCTCGCTTTGCAATACGGGTCCGGTGTGATCTAACAACTGACCTAATTCTTCTACTGCGTTGCAGACGTCAGCGCGCAGCATATTCTCACCAAAGAATTGATGGAACATGCGCCCTACCGGGCTCTTCAAGAAAGCCACGCCACCAGAGTGCCCAGGGCAATGCCAAGAGTAAGAACCTTCAGAGGCGTAATTGGTTAAGGCACGGAAGAATGGGGGCGCTAATGAATCCAGATAGACCTTGGCTTCACGAATAATGTGGCGCGCCACAAACTCAGGCGTATCTTCATTCATATGAATAAAGCCATGCAACTCGCGCAAAATGTCGTTCGGCATATGGCGTGACGTACGGGTCTCACCATACAAAAAGATAGGGATATCTTCATTGCGTTTACGAACTTCAGTAATAAAAGCGCGCAAATTATTTAATGCAGGTAAGTCATGGTCTTCAGAATCAGAGACGAACTCCTCATCATCAATCGACACAATAAAGCTAGAGGCGCGGGAGGCCTGCTGGGCAAAGGATGTCAGGTCACCATAGCTAGTTAAGCCAATCACCTCCATGCCCTCGTTTTCAATCGCTTCCGCTAAGTCGCGAATACCCGAACCTGAAATATTTTCAGAGCGAAAGTCCTCATCAATAATGATGATTGGAAAACGAAATTTCATGTGCACCCTTTAAAGTCGCCAATGTGGCGATTAAGCAGATTAAGCAGATTAAGTCTTCGGCAGAGTAACGCCGACTTGGCCTTGATACTTACCACCACGATCTTTGTACGATGTGCCACATACTTCATCGCTTTCAAAGAACAGAACTTGTGCGCATCCTTCGCCGGCATAAATCTTTGCAGGCAATGGGGTCGTATTAGAAAATTCGAGTGTGACGTAACCTTCCCACTCAGGCTCGAATGGAGTAACGTTCACGATAATTCCGCAACGTGCATAAGTGCTCTTACCAACGCAAACCGTTAATACGCTACGTGGAATCTTGAAGTACTCAACAGTTCTTGCCAAGGCAAATGAGTTCGGAGGAATAATACAAACCGGACCCTTGAAATCGACAAACGATTGTTCATCGAAATTCTTGGGATCAACGATAGTGCTATTGATGTTCGTGAAAATCTTGAACTCATCAGCACAACGAATGTCATAGCCGTAGCTTGAAGTGCCATAGCTCACAATTTTGTGCCCGGCGGCATCTTGGCGGACCTGCCCAGGTTCAAATGGGCTGATCATGCCTTGCTCGCCCATGCGGCGGATCCAGTGGTCAGATTTAATAGTCATGGCCGAATTGTAAAACCATCACGGGCCAGATGCCCACGAAATTAAGAGGCGGCAGGTGGAGAGGTAAAAATTACCCTCTCTGGAGCATTAAAGATCTCAAAATGCTTCCCAGAACAACGGGATAGCAGTGTGAGATTGGTTTTGCGAGCCAGCTCTAAGCCCATTAAGGTCATACCAGAGCGAGTCATGAGGAAAGGAATGCCCATCTGGGCGCCCTTAATGACCATCTCGGAGGTGAGGCGTCCAGTAGTAAAGAAGATGAGGTCTTTGCCTGGCTTGTCTGCCAGCCACATCAGCCCAGAGATGGAGTCAACGGCATTGTGACGCCCAACATCCTCAATAAAGTGGAGTAGGCGAACCTTGTCATTACCATCCCGCTCAAATACAGCACAAGCATGAACTGAGCCAGATTTTTTATAGATGGTGTCATGAACTCGAATGCTGTCAACTAGATCAACGATGGCCTCTTGGGTTAATTGAGGGCCATCCGGTAATCTGATCTCTGCCATCTCCTCAATCAATCCACCAAACATGGTGCCTTGGCCACAGCCGGTAGTTACAACGCGCTTGCTGGTAAGGGCATCGATATCTACCGTGCTGCGATGAGTTTTGACTGCCGCTGAATCGGTTTCCCAATCCACCTGAATGCTCGCAATATCGTCTGGCGACTCCACCAGGCGTTGATTACGCAAATAACCCAGAACTAAGGCCTCAGGGGCGCTCCCTAAGGTCATCAGGGTGACCACTTCCCGCTTGTCTAAATAAATGGTGAGGGGCCGCTCCCCAGGGATGTGGGTGGTCTTGATGCGCCCTGCCTCATCCATGACCTGCACCTCGTGAACCATGGGCACGGAAGCATGAGACATCTGAATGTTGTGGGGCAAAGCCATAAAACGCCTCTTGAATAGGTTCAAATCGGTGTCAACTTTAACCGCAGACTAAAATTGGTGCTGAAATAAAGCCCCAAGCCCCATAATCTGGTATTCCCATTTGTTGAAACTTTTTCTATTTAAGTCCGCATGAGTAGCCCCAAACGTCGCCTGCTAGTTACCTCCGCCTTACCTTACGCCAATGGCCAGATTCATATTGGACATTTAGTGGAGTATGTCCAGACAGATATTTGGGTTCGCTTCCAGAGAATGCGTGGTCACGAAGTGCACTATGTTGGCGCTGATGACACCCACGGTACTCCGATTATGTTGCGTGCCGAAAAAGAGGGCCTCACCCCGAAAGAACTCATTGCGAATGTTTGGAAAGAGCACAAGCGCGACTTTGATGATTTCTTAATCTCGTTTGATAACTACTACACCACTGATAGCCCTGAGAATGAAAAGCTGTCTCAAAGTATCTATCTCAAGTTACGTGATGCCGGCTTAATTGAAATGCGCTCGATTGAGCAAGCATATGATCCCGTTAAAGAAATGTTCTTGCCAGATCGCTTTATCAAAGGCGAGTGCCCTAAGTGTGGCGCCAAAGATCAGTACGGCGACTCTTGCGAAAAGTGTGGAGCAACCTACTCCCCAACTGATTTGAAAAACCCGTTCTCAGTAGTGAGCGGTGCAACACCAATTAAAAAAGTTTCCGATCATTACTTCTTTAAGTTATCCGATCCCCGCTGCGAAACCTTTTTACGTGACTGGACCCAGGTCAGAACCCCGCTGCAACCTGAAGCTCGCAACAAAATGAAGGAATGGGTTGGACAGCCCGGAGAAAGCAAGCTAGGTGACTGGGATATCTCCCGTGATGCTCCCTACTTTGGCTTTGAGATTCCGGATGCACCAGGTAAATATTTCTATGTGTGGCTTGATGCGCCGATCGGTTACTACGCCAGCTTCCTCAATTACTGCCAGGCTAAAGGCATGAACTTTGAGGAATGGGTCAGGCCAGATACCACTACCGAGCAGTACCACTTCATCGGTAAAGATATTCTCTATTTCCACACACTCTTTTGGCCAGCAACTCTGCACTTTGCAGGCTACCGCACACCAACCAATGTGTTTGCTCATGGCTTCCTCACCGTCGATGGTGAGAAGATGAGTAAGTCACGTGGCACTTTAATTTCTGCACATAGCGTCATTGAATCCGGATTTAATCCTGAGTGGTTCCGTTATTACTTTGCAACCAAGCTCAATGACAGCATGGAAGATTTGGATTTAAATCTGCAAGACTTTGTTGCACGCGTGAATAGCGATCTACTAGGTAAGTACATCAATATTGCCAGTCGCAGTGCTGGTTTCTTGGTGAAGCGTTTTGGTGGCGTAGTTTCTGATACAGCGATGAATACTCCACTTCTCAACGAGATTACATCTGCCAGCGAAAAAATTGCTGAGTTCTATGAAGCTCGTGAATATGCCAAGGCATTGCGCACCATCATGGAACTAGCTGACAAGGTCAATGCCTTTGTTGATGAAAACAAGCCTTGGGAAATCGCCAAAGATCCTGAGCGCGAGTCTGTCTTACAAGGAATTTGCAGCGTCACCTTAGAGGCATTCCGTTTATTGAGTCTTTATCTCAAGCCAGTACTACCCCAAGTCACGGCTGGGGTTGAGGACTTCCTCTCTGTGCCAGCCATGACCTGGAATGACGTTAAAACACCTCTCTCCAGCCAAAATCCAATTAAAGCCTACAAACATCTCATGACGCGCGTTGAAGCGCCTCAAATCGAAGCTTTGTTGGCAGCAAATCTCTAAAAATAGGGTCAGAAGAGCGAATTTCTGGGAATTAGCCAAAAAGTCGGCAGGCTTGTAGGAAAAATCGTTAATAATGATGGCCTAAGCAATCCATTGCTTCGCAGTAATTTTTCGTAAGTTATTGAATTAAATAAGAATTTTAGGAAATATGATGGCTAGGTATACATCCGAATTCACCCAGTTCTTAAATGAGCTCAAATCTGAGCAACCAGAGCTCGAAGCTGGCCAGCAAGCTGGTCGTGCACTCCTTTGGGATAAAGAGCCTTTGACTATTGAAGATCAACGTCGCGCTCAGGCGGCCAAATTAAAACAACGCGCTTACGTGTATTCGAATGACTAACTCCAGCAATGCCTTGGGACCAGAACCAAGCGTTCAAACCGAGCTGCTCGATAGCACTCCATCGGTTACTGATGGGATGTCTTCGGCATTTGCCAAGCTGTATGGTGAGCCGCTATTTAAACTCCCAACAGATCTCTATATTCCACCTGATGCTTTAGAAGTTTTTCTAGAAGCATTTGAAGGTCCGCTCGATCTTCTGCTTTACCTGATTCGCAAACAGAATTTCAATGTGCTTGATATTCCAATGGCGCAGGTGACTCAACAGTACCTGAGCTATATCGATCAGATCCGCCATCACAACCTAGAGCTGGCTGCTGAATACTTATTGATGGCAGCGATGTTGATCGAGATTAAATCTCGCATGCTATTGCCAATGAAGAAGGCTGATAGTGATGAAGAGGTTGAAGATCCTCGCGCAGAATTAGTTCGTCGCCTCTTAGAATACGAGCGCATGAAACTGGCTGCTCAAGAGCTTGACCAAATTCCACAACAAGGGCGTGATTTCCAAATCGCCCATGGTTACGTTGACACCACCGTTGCAGTGACTTGGCCTGAGGTTAATCAAAACGACCTGCAGATGGCCTGGCGTGATGTGCTACACCGCGCAAAACTAAATCAACACCATACGATTACCCGCGAAGAATTGTCTGTCCGTGATTTCATGACACGCATCTTGCGTCGCTTACAAAACACACGTTTTGTCGAGTTTGGCGAGTTGTTTGAAGAAGCCATCAAATCCGGCAAAGGCATTCCGGTAGTCATCGTGAACTTTATTGCAATGCTTGAGCTCTCACGCGAGGCTTTGGTGGAGATTACCCAAGCAGAGCCATACGCTCCAATCTACGTTCGCCTTGCCTATACCCCTGTTGCATGAAAATTATTAGCGATATACAAGAGTTGCGCGACCACTTGCGCGGACAAAATCGTGCCTCCTTTGTGCCAACCATGGGCAATCTCCATGAAGGCCACTTATCACTGATGCGTCTTGCTAGGCAACATGGTGATCCAGTAGTCGCCAGCATCTTTGTTAATCGCCTACAGTTTGGTCCGAATGAAGACTTTGATAGCTACCCACGCACCATGCAGGCAGATATTGATAAGCTTGAAAAAGAAGGTGTTTATATTTTGTTTGCGCCCACTGAGCGCGACCTATATCCACAGCCTCAGGAATACCGCGTAGATCCGCCACAGCAACTAGGAGACATTCTTGAGGGTGAATTCCGCCCCGGCTTCTTTAAGGGGGTTTGCACTGTTGTACTCAAGCTGCTATCTTGCGTACAACCCAAAGTAGCAGTCTTTGGAAAAAAAGATTACCAGCAACTGATGATTATTCGTCAGATGGCAAAACAGTTTGCTCTACCGGTTGACATCATCCCAGGAGAGACGATTCGCGCCGAAGATGGACTTGCCCTCTCCTCTCGTAATGGTTACCTCTCCGCTGGAGAGCGTGCAGAAGCCCCTGAATTACAAAAAGTCTTGAGAGGGGTTCGAGAGCAAGTACTACAACTCAATGCACGTAACATCAATGCATTGTCGGAAATTGAAAAAGCTGCAGTCATGCAGTTAGCTGGTCGCGGTTGGAATCCAGACTACATTGCCATACGCCAACAAAGCGATTTAGCGCCCGCCTCAAATGAGAGTCTACAAGCTGGCGAGCCGCTAGTAATTCTGACGGCTGCCAAACTGGGTAAAACACGTCTGATTGATAACTTAGAAATTTAACTCAAAAAGAAGAGTTTAATTTCTTATCCTCTCAATTGAGAGCGCCCTCTTATCGACAATGAGGACTTGTTCGCTTGGGCATATTAGTACATTGCGATAGCGGAAAGGTACGTATTCATATGGACCAGCACTTGCAACCTTCCATCTACTACCGTCATACAAAGTGAAGATATCTCCTGGATTGCCGTAAAAGGCGATGGGTTCTTTGATAGCTGATTTGTAACAAAGAACGCTATCTTCTTTTGAGGGTTGGGCAAGAGCTAACGCAGACATCGATAGCAATCCCAATAAAATCCATGCTCTACATAAAAAAATCATTTCTTATGGGCTGAAATCAGCATTACTGAGCAATCATTTAGCCAAGAGATCCCCAGCTTGGTTGGCAGTATATATTTGCGCCGGCCATCTTCTTTGCAAAGCTCAGTCTTAATCAGTTTTGAGTCAATTAATAACTTTGTAATTGAATGTAGGGTTGCTTGGGAAGCAATCTCCTTCATCAATATGAGATCCAAGACTGAGAGGGTTACACCTTCCATGTGGGCATTTATGACTGCCTCCAACACCTTGACCTGCTTGTATTCTGTCAACTTATAACGCTTGTTGATCTTCTCGAAGGAATTAGAAAAATTCAGGTATTTAAGGCATTGTTCGGACATTCTTAAAAGGTATTCTCCTTGGGGAGTATTCACCAAGAGGAATCGAAAATAACTTTTATATTTAAAACATGCAACTTTTATAAAAAATAAAAGTTATTTTTGTTCGTTATCGCACATAACAACAACGCATCACAGCACTGAGGTAGGGTGTAATTATTCGTGCCTAATAAATCTACAACGAGAAAAACTGACCTACTTCTAGATTTAATTCCTTAGCTAATTCAGCACCTGTTACTTTCCCTGCGGCACCTTTTGCTTTAAGGACTTCGATTTGTCCACCATGACAAGCTACGAAGAATGAGTCCAAAGTAATTTGGGTGATTTCTCCAGGCTTGCCTTTAACGGCACCAAAGGTAGCGACTACATGTTTTTGGCAATCATAGATCTGTACTTTTTGCTCGCCAAATTTAGTCCAAGCTCCAGGCGCCGGATTAGAGGCACGAATCAAGTTGTAGATTTGATTAATATGCGTAGCCCAATGAATTTGAGCTGCATCAATACCAAACCAACCTTCATAGTTTGCTAGCGATTCATCTTGAACAACTTCTTGATGTTGATTGGCGACCACGAGATCAGCAGCTTCAAGTAAAGCCTGAACACCCAATGGAAATAATTTATCAAAGTAGACTTTTCCTAAAGTGTCATCAGAGGTAATTACCACTTCTTTTTGCAGAATTACTTCGCCCTCATCCAAACCATCAGATGGGCGAAAAATAGTGAGGCCAGTTTTATCTTCACCCAAAGCAATCGCCCAGTTAATAGCGCTTGGACCGCGATATTTCGGCAGGAGTGATGGGTGATATTGAATCGTGCCGTGCTTTGGTATCTTACAAAGCTCTTGTGGCACAAACTGCAGTACATAAGCCATGACGCAGATATCAGCCTTGCTATCCATCATCGCTTGCGCTGCTTCGGGGCCCTTGAGAGAAGCAAATTGCAAGGGCATTAAACCCTTTGCAATAGCAGCCTCTTTCAGCACTTCAGGTTTAGTCGATTTAGGATTATCTGGCGGACAAAATACGGCAACAACTTCATCGCCACGATCCAAAAAAGCCTCTAAGGCTGCCTTACCAAAATCAGCACTACCAATCAGCGCAACCCGCATCTTAGATCACCTTATCGTGGCGTAAAGCAATCAGCTCGTCGGTTGAGTAACCCAGCTCACTCAGAATTTCATCGGTATGCTCACCTAATAATGGTGAACGCGTCACGTCAGTTGGGCTATCAGACATCTTAATTGGATTGCCTACAGTAAGGTACTTGCCACGAATTGGATGATCTACTTCAACTACAGTTCCAGTCGCACGCAATGCGGGCTCTTCTGCGATTTCTTTCATCGACAAAATTGGGCCGCAAGGAATATCGTATTTATTCAAAATATCCATGACTTCAAACTTGGTCTTAGTCATTGTCCATTTCTCAATTTCACCAAAGATTTCCATCAAGTGTGGCAAGCGAGCCATGGGTGATGCAAAACGCACATCCTTAATCCAATCTTCGCGACCAATCACTTTGCAGACCGCCTCCCAAACTGGGGCTTGGACGATGACGTACATATAGGAATTTGGATCTGTTTCCCAACCCTTGCATTTCACAATCCAACCTGGTTGACCGCCACCAGAAGCATTGCCAGCACGGGGCACAGCGTCACCAAACTCTCCATTAGGAAACTGTGGATACTCTTGCATCAAGCCGTTACGCTCTAAGCGCTGTTGATCACGCAGCTTCACACGGCATAAATTCAGTACGGCATCTTGCATCGCTGCCAATACTTTTTGACCACGGCCAGAGTGTGTTCGCTGATACAGGGCTGTAACGATACCTAGAGCCAAATGTAATCCCGTGCCGCTATCACCAATCTGCGCACCAGTCACCATTGGAGGACCATCATCAAAACCGGTAGTAGATGCTGAACCGCCGGCACACTGCGCTACGTTCTCATATACCTTACAGTCCTCGTAGGGACCGGGACCAAAACCTTTTACTGAAGCCATGATCATCATTGGATTGAGTTCCTGAATGCGCTCCCAAGAAAAACCCATGCGATCTAATGCACCAGGAGCAAAGTTCTCCACCAGCACATCACACTCTTTTATCAGGCGCTCTAGAATTTCTTTACCTTTAGGAGTTTTAGTATTTACGGTAATTGAACGCTTGTTATGGTTCAACATTGTGAAATACAAACTATCCGCATCCGGGATATCGCGCAATTGACCACGGGTAGCATCACCCTCGCCAGATTTTTCTACTTTGATTACATCAGCACCAAACCAAGCGAGCAGCTGAGTACAAGTAGGGCCAGATTGAACGTGCGTGAAGTCAAGAACCTTGACTCCTTCTAATGCTTTTGCCATGATTAAAATCCCAATAAGAATAAAATTTTGAATTGAAACAATTTTACCAGCGCCGGATTATGGTGCAATACGGGATGCCTATTTACTGTGCATCCTCGCTTTTAATGCCTGAGAATAGCTATTTGGCTGCAGAATTAGGGCTTTTCAAGATCGAACAAGGGCTCTTTGTTGCCGATAATGAATAAAAAAAGGCGCCCACCAGGAGCGCCTTTAAAGCTAAAACGAAAACTGCTAATCGTTATTAAACTGCTTTTGCTGCATGCAACTTAGCGATGTCATCAACGCTATAGCCAAGATCAGTCAACACTTCATTGGTGTGCTCACCTAATACTGGTGATGGACCAACTTCGATTTCCAAATCAGAGAACTTGATTGGGCTACCGATAGTCAAGTACTTACCACGTACCTTGTGATCCACTTCAACGATAGAGCCACTCTTACGCAAGTCAGGTGAGTTAGCCAATTCTTTCATTGAGAGAACTGGTGCGCAAGGAATATCGAACTTGCGGAGGATGTCCACAGCTTCGTACTTAGTCTTGTCCTTGAGCCACTCTTCGATTGTTGCGAAGATATCAAAAATCTTATCCTGACGCGCTTCAGCAGTCATGTACGCTGGATCAGTTGCCCACTCTGGCTTACCGATCGCACGAGTGATTGGCTCCCATGCATGACCTTGAATTGTGAAATAAATGTAGGCGTTTGGATCTGTTTCCCAGCCCTTACACTTCAATACCCAACCTGGCTGACCGCCACCACCAGCGTTACCGCCACGTGGAACTACGTCAGAGAATGTACCGTGTGGGTACTGTGGGTACTCTTCGAGGTAGCCGATTTTGTCCAAACGTTGTTGGTCACGCAACTTCACGCGGCACAAGTTCAACACGGCATCTTGCATTGAGCAAGAAACTTTTTGACCCTTGCCAGTTTTTTGACGCTGCATCAACGCAGTCAAAATACCGATAGCCAAGTGCATACCAGTATTGCTATCACCCAAAGCAGCAGCAGAAACTGTTGGGGGACCATCCCAGAAACCAGTTGTAGAAGCGGCACCACCAGCACACTGAGCAACGTTCTCGTACACCTTTAAGTCTTCGTATGAGTGACCATCGCTAAAGCCTTTTACGGAAGCCATGATCATCTTTGGATTCAATTCCTGAATACGCGCCCAGCTAAAACCCATACGATCCAAAGCGCCTGGACCAAAGTTCTCAACCATGACATCAGAAGTCTTGATCATCTTCTCTAAAACTTCTTTACCCTCTTGAGTCTTAGTATCCAAAGTCAATGAACGCTTATTACCGTTTAGCATCGTGAAATACAAAGCATCTGCACCTGGAATATCGCGTAACTGGCTGCGAGTTACGTCACCAGAGCCTGGACGCTCAACTTTAATCACGTCAGCACCGTACCAAGCCAACAACTGAGTACATGCAGGTCCTGCTTGTACGTGTGTGAAATCGATGATGCGAATACCGTCTAATGGTTTAGTCATATTTGATTCTCCTTAAAGTATTGCTTATTTGTTACTAAATTTAGTTCAAAAATATTACGTATTGATTACCAATTCACTTCGAATTAGTGCTTAACAGCAGCAGTGGATGGATTCAAGTTAGTTAAACGTCCACTTTCTGTACCAGCAGTTTCATCAATCACAGCATTAATCAAAGCAGGCTTGCCTTCAGCAATCGCTTTAGTCAACGCAGCCTCTAACTCTGCTGGGGTAGTCACGTAGTAACCAACACCACCAAATGCCTCAATCATTTTGTCGTAACGGGCGTTTTTCACAAATACTGTTGGGGCTACATCAGCACCGCCAGTTGGATTTACGTCAGTACCGCGGTAAACACCATTGTTGTTAAACACCACTGTAGTGATTGGCAGGTTGTAACGACAAATGGTTTCTAACTCCATACCGCTAAATCCAAATGCGCTATCGCCTTCAACCGCAACTGTAGGCAAGCCGCTCGTTACAGCAGCGCCAATGGCGTAGCCCATACCGATACCCATGATGCCCCAAGTACCGGAGTCAAAACGTTTACGTGGCTTGTACATGTCAACGATGGCACGGCAATAGTCCAGCGTGTTTGCACCTTCGTTTACCAAGTTCACGTCTGGGTTTAGCTTGATCACATCGCGAATGGCACGCAAAGCACCATGGAAGTTCATTGGTGAAGCTTCTTTGGCCAATGTTTCAGCCATCTTCGCCATGTTCTTGCCTTTCTTCTCGTTGATCGCGCTGATCCACTCAGAAGAAGGCTTTGGAACTGCAGCAATACCTTTTAAGAGCTCGCCAACAACAGAGCCGATATCGCCAATCAATGGAGCATCGATTTGTACGTTACTGTCCACTTCATTTGATTGAATATCGATCTGAATAAATTTCTTAGGATCTTTGCCCCATGTTTTACCTTTACCGTGCGCAAGTAACCAGTTCAAGCGTGCACCAACCAACATCACCGCATCAGCCTCAGCCAATACAAATGAACGGGCTGCAGAAGCGGATTGCGGGTGGTTGTCTGGCAACAAACCTTTAGCCATCGACATTGGTAAATATGGAATGCCAGACTTCTCAATCAATGCACGAATGTCAGCATCGGCTTGAGCATAAGCAGCGCCTTTACCCAACAAAATCAATGGACGCTTAGCGCCCTTCAATACATTCAATGCGCGCTCGATTGCATCAGGCGCAGGGATTTGACGTGGAATTGGATCAATTACTTTGAAGATCGATTTCTTCGCTTCTTCAACAGGCATTGTTTGAGCTAACAACTGTGCAGGTAAGTCCAAGTAAACACCGCCTGGACGACCAGAAACAGCCGCACGAATCGCGCGTGCAAAACCGATGCCGATATCTTCAATGTGATTAATACGGTATGCAGCTTTGCAATATGGCTTAGCTGCATTGAGCTGATCCATCTCTTCGTAGTCACCTTGTTGCAAGTCAACGATCTCGCGCTCGCTTGAACCAGAGATCAAAATCATTGGGAAGCAGTTCACAGTGGCATTTGCCAATGCTGTTAAACCGTTCAAGAAACCTGGCGCTGACACAGTCATGCAGATGCCAGGCTTTTGAGTCATGTAACCCGCAATGGCTGCAGCGTTACCAGCATGTTGCTCATGACGGAAACCAATGAAGCGCAAACCTTCAGCTTGAGCCAAACGGCATAAGTCGGTAATTGGAATACCAACGAGACCAAAAATGGTGTCTAAGTCATTTGCTTTTAAGGCGTCGATGACGAGATGAAAGCCATCAGTGACTTGGGTATTTTGATTATCTGTTGTCATAGAAATTTATAGTTAATTACACTGCCAGAACGTTGAACAGGCTCAGTGCAATTTAGCTTTCGCTAACTGTCTCCAATTAAGTTATTAGTGGTGCCGCGGGCAACAAAAAACGCTCCCGTTATGGCTGATCTGAATCTTAGGCTCAGGGATCAAGTTCATCATTGACTTCGGTCAATTTCCCCTGAAATCTAGAAACATCTAGGCCGATTATTTAGACAAAAAGCTCTTTATGCTTTGTTTTAAGGCGGCTCAATGTCTCCGGAGAGAGATTAAGGTATGCGGCCAACTCTTTTTTAGGGAGCAGCTCAAACAAATCTTCGTATTTACGTAAAAAACGCTCTACCCGACCTGGTGCATCCAGCATATGCAGGGTAATCGTATGCGCCATGATCTCGCTCATCAAGCGCATCACCTCAAACTCAAAACTCTCTTTAAGGGGTTTGTGAACCTCCAAAAATTCAGCCCATTTCTTTAGTGGCATACGGGCAACTCGAGCCTTGGTGACCGAGGCAATGCTATATGGGGCGGCGGTCTTGAGGCGCCAGGCAGCATAACTCGTTTCAATATCCTTTTCGATGGCGAAACGCAAAATCATCTCTTTTGCATCGGCGCTAGAGACAATTCTCTTCAAAATCCCGTCTAAAACGAAATATTGCTCCATTTGATGGTCGCCTTGATGAAGCAGGATTTCTGATTTTTTCAGGTCTGAAATCACCAAATGGCGCTCTAAATCGGCCATTGCCTCAGGATCCAAGCTTTTTAACACCGAGTTTTGACTCAACTGCAAACGAATGAGGTTTTTTTCGGGGTGCTTATCTAATGCTGTCATGAATCCTTAATCCTAGAGCCAAGATTGTAGGCTTTTTTCACCCCAAAAGCAGTTTTTACCGATTTATGGGCTATTATGTAATCGTAGTGGTGCTTTGTTGCAATGCAACAAAGTTAAACGGGAAACACTAAACGTGTGCTGCCCCCGCAACGGTAAGTAAATACATCCTAACTTCTAAGTGAGGGTGTCAGGAGTCTAAATAAGCCACTGTGCGCGTCAATTGCATGGGAAGGCCGGATTCTGAGATTTACTAGCCCGGATACCGGCCATTACAGGTGGAATTTTGCGGACGGGGACCTTCGCGCGCCGATGAAGCATCCCCTGCCAAACTGGCACGATGCCCAATTGACGCCTGAACTCTCACAATGTGAAATTCTGTTCGACCCAGCTTACGGGGAAGTGAGCTAGGTAATCGATAACAGAAAGTGAATCATGAAGCAGCAGTTCAAAAATGCCGCCCTACTTTGTGGCGCAGTATTAGTTTTCAGCAATACAGCATTTTCACAAAATTCTGGAAACGTTTTAGTTTCCAACTCGCTTAACCCAATCAATCCAGTCATTGTCACCGCTACACGTTCGCCAAAATCGGGAAATGATGCCTTGGCTGACTACACCTATATCAGTAGAGAAGAGATTGAAAATTCTGCACAGTCTAGTCTTCCTGATTTACTGCAACAGCAGAGGGGCATCCAAATATATAGCTCTGGCGGCGCGGGCAATATATCAAGCGTCTATTTAAGAGGTACCGGCAATTCCCAAAGCTTGGTATTGGTTGATGGTGTAAAAATTGATTCAGTAGGCGGTGGCGCAATTTGGAACGCAATACCTCTTTCACTCATTGATCATATTGAAATCATTTATGGGCCACAAAGTACCTTCTATGGCTCAGATGCAATGGGTGGTGTTATTCAGATATTCACAAAAAAAGGTGGGGGTCCAACCCAGTTTGAAGCATCGTCAGGGTATGGTACCTATAACACCAGCATTACCAATACATCAATATCTGGGTCACTTGGTAAAGATAGCCCAACAAATTATTCAATAGGAATTAGCCAAGAAAATTCTGCAGGCTTTAACACGGTAGCGGCAAATAACCCGCACTTCAAAGGCGGTCCAAACTATCCAACAACTTTTCCATCGCCTTATCCAACCACGCCAACTGCATACACGCGCTTGGGTGCAACGGGATCACTCTCTACCACTTGGTCAACAGGACAAGAATTAGGATTAAAGATATTTGCGAGCAAAAATAGTTATCAATACCCGAGTAATGAATATATCAGCGGCAATCCAGAGGCTGCGCAAGGGATCAATCAACTAGCGGTTTTTTCTGCGTACTCCAAGAATCAAATTTCTGAAATTTGGTCAAGTTATTTTCAGGCATCTAGCTCAACAAATGCCTCGCAAAGCTTAACCTCTCAAAGTAATGATCGATTGGTAATTCCCTCATATGATTTTCTATGGCAAAACGATATCAAAATTGGAGCAGATAAGCTACAGGTCTTACTAGAGCGCAATATTCAATATGCAAACATGAGTAACTCCGCATATCAAACTTTTTGCGGCTCCTATGACGCATGTAGCAATATCAACATTAACCAACAGCGCACAACCAATTCAATTGCCGGATCCTATGAATTAAAACGGGGCAATAATCTAGCAACAATCGCCCTCAGAAATGATCAAATATCACAATATGGATCAAAGGTAACCTACAGCGCAGCCTATGGTTACTCTATTACCAAAGAATTAAGGACAAATATTAATTACGGTACTGGCTTTAGAGCGCCATCGTTTAATGATCTTTACTACCCAGGTTATGGGACTACCAATTTAAAACCTGAGACTAATAAAAATCTGGAAGCAGGCGTGCACTATGAGACTCGTAACTATGGCGTCCATTTAACCGCATACCAAAATAAAATTGAAAACTTTATTGTGCCAATAAACTGTTATGACAATGATGGCAATTGCGGTAATCCAGCATACTACTCAGGCTCTCATCCAGTGAACTTTAGCTTGGTGCAAATTAGAGGTGCCTCTCTTGGTGTTGATGGACAAATCAACTCATTCACCTTAAAGGCGTCAGCGGATGCCATGAGTACCGTAGACCAAGTTACTGGCTTGGATGTACCAAATCGAGCTAACTGGGTTGGTAATTTCCTGGCCGATTACAAGCTCAGTAAATTAAATGTCGGCACTAACATTACCCTTTCTGGACCACGCTGGGGTGGCGTGAATGGAACCCAAACAGCAAATACCTACAATATGCAGAGTTTTACCTTGGTAGGCCTTTACGGCAGCTATCTCATTGAGAAAAATTTATCCGCTTTTGTGCGCTGGAATAATGTCTTTAATTCCCAGTACCAGACTAATTATGGCTACGCCAATGCAGGGTCCAATGTATTCGTAGGCCTGCGTTACGCTATGAAATAAGCCCTTTTTTCAGACTACAATGCCAGTATGAATGAGACCTCCCCTGTTTTCACTGGCAACCTATCCTCGGATATGGATGTGCTATGCACATCCATTGATCGCGTGGCAGGGAAAATTCAGGCTATTACAGAAGCAGTTCGGAACTTAAATCAAAATCGCGTGCAGCTTGAAAACAAGATTGAAGATGCACAAAAGCGTATTCAACACATTTTGAGTCGCCTGCCAGACCAGAGTGATGGTCGCCAGCTTAATCTGCTTGGTGCAGCTATCACACCAACTAACCCAGAGGAAGACAATGAGCCAACAACGCATTGAAGTAACTCTCGCCGGTCAAAAAATTACTCTGGCTACAAGCGCAGAGCATGAGCCATTACTTCGTGCAGCCTGTGTATTGGTGGATGAACAAATTCAACTAGCGTTTAACGGTGGTAATCGCAGTATTGAGCGCGCCAGCATGATGGCAGCACTCAAAATTGCTGGTGACCTCATCACATTACAAAAAAACCCATCACAGCAAAGCACTGCCTCGAATATGAATGCCGATGAAGTAACTCGCCTTCAGGATCAGATTCGAGAGCTTGAGGATCAAGTAGATTCTTTAATGCAAACCCTTTCCCTGCCTGGTTCGCCAAGGCCAATAGTTCCTTGAACCGATGCGCAAGCATCAGGAACGATCTTTACACTGTGGGCGTGAGCGTTTTGAATTTTCACAGTGGCAGCTTCGCGCTGTTCACTCCCTGAACTTCTTAATGCACCCGAAGCAGAGTAGCCGTTCCACCTTGAACCTTAGGGTTCAGGATGACGGCCTAGCGGCTAAGGCGGGGAATTCATGTCAATAGCCGATATCGCCATGCTGATGTTATGTGGAAGCATATCGGGCTTCCTAGCGGGCCTCTTAGGCATCGGGGGCGGCATGATTTTGGTGCCCTTCATGATTGTGGTCTTTAATCATTTAGGGTTTGGCCAAAACGTCATCGTACATATGGCCATCGCAACGGGCATGGCAACCATCCTCTTCACCACCACCTCCGCCATCTGGGCGCATCACAAGCATAACTCTATTGATTGGAAGTTAGTTGCAGCACTCAGTCCCGGTCTAGTGATCGGCAGTCTGATTGGTGGTAGTGAGATTTTTGAGGCAATCAATACCTCCTGGCTCTCCTTATTCTTCGCCATGTTCATTGTCTACACCTCGATCCAAATGATCATCAATAAAAAGCCTTCAGCCGGGCGAGAATTACCTGGCGCTGTTGGCCTTTTCTCATTTGGAGCGCTAACAGGGGTAATTGCGAGCCTAGTAGGTGCAGGTGGAGCATTTATTACTGTGCCATTTATGCTCTGGTGTAACGTCAAACCACATACTGCAATGGCAAGTTCTTCAGGCTTAGGATTTCCGATTGCAGCTGCAGCAACGATCGGCTACATGTATGGAAGTTGGGGCAACCCCAATCTTCCCGAAGGCTCACTTGGATTTGTTTACGTCCCAGCGGTACTCTGCATTGTGGCAGTGAGCATATTTACTGCTCCACTGGGCGCAAAGATGGCCAGGAAGCTCGATATAGCTCAACTCAAACGCATCTTTGGTGTGATGCTCTTTATGCTTGCAGCCTTCATGTTTAATGAAAGCCGCAAGGCATTTGGTTTTTAGTAAATCCTCTTACTACTCCTAGCCAGTGTATTGCTGACGCAGAATATTCTTCTGGACCTTACCCATCGCATTACGAGGTAAGTCAGCAACAATCTCTAAACGCTTAGGGATTTTGAAGTTCGCGATTTGCGTTTTTAGTGTTGCGATCATAGCCTGCGCGTCGAGCTTGGCGCCTGCTTTTGGCACTACTACCGCCATCACCGCTTCACCAAAATCAGGATGTGGAATACCAATCACAGCACTCTCATCTACGCCATCCATATCATCGATAAAACTTTCGATCTCTTTTGGATACACGTTGTAGCCACCAGAAATAATTAAATCTTTGCTACGACCAACGATGCAAAGGTAATCCTGAGGCGCTTTGCCACCATTAGCATCTCCACCCCAACGACCAACGTCACCCGTCTTAAACCAGCCGTCTTTAGTAAATTCTTCTGCGGTTTTTTCTGGCATGCGCCAGTAGCCCTTGAATATATTTGGGCCCTTCACTTGAATGCTACCGATTTCATCAACACCGCAAGGCTTATTGCTTTCGTTTACCACGCGCACTTTAACGCCCGGTAGAGGCAAGCCAACCGAACCGCCTACGCGGTTGCCTTTGTATGGATTAGAAACGAGCATCACAGTTTCACTCATGCCGTAGCGCTCAAGAATTGGCTGGCCAATCACTTCTTTAAAAGAGTTAAATGTTTCCGTCAGCAATGGAGCGGAGCCCGACACAAACAGACGCATATTGCGCGCGACGTTTTTATTAAAACCTTTATCCGCTAGCAAGCGTACATAGAATGTTGGTACACCCATCATCACGGTGGAGTTGGGCATGTGATGAATGAGTTGCGCAGTATCTAGGCGTGGCAACCAAATCATTTTGCTGCCGTTAATTAATGCACCATGCGCAGCGACAAATAATCCGTGCACATGGAAGATTGGGAGCGCATGCAATAAGACATCGCCTTTTTTCCAACCCCAAAACTTTTGCAACACCTGTGCATTACTTCCCAAGTTCTTATGGGTCAGCATAGCGCCCTTACTGCGGCCAGTTGTGCCAGAGGTATACAAGATGGCTGCTAAATCATCATCCTTCACCGCAACGGTTTTGAACTTATCACTTTGACCAGCAGCACGATCTAATAAAGTGCCCTTGCGATCCTCATCTAAGGTAAAGACATGCTTGGTAGCAGCCTTAAAGGCAACCTTAGATACCCATGAGAAGTTTTTGCTACTACAGACGACTACTGCGGGCTCAGCATTCTCCAGGAAGTATTGGATCTCCGCCGCTTGATAGGCGGTATTCAGGGGCAGATAAACGTAGCCCGCCTTTACTGTAGCCAAGTACAGAAAGAGCGCCTCAGGTGACTTTTCAACCTGAGCAGCAATACGCGATCCTGCTGGTAATTTGAGGCTCTTGAGCAGGTTAGCCATCTTAGAAGTAGCGCGCTCCAGATCACTCCAGGAGTAATACAAACCATCATGCGTTTCCAATGCACATGCCTGCTTATCTTTTGGAAAACCTGTTTCCAACAAGGAATATAAATTCATTCGAGCCTCAAAAAACCAAACAATAAGAACAATTCAAACAGTTCAAGCCATAACTAATTAATCTAATGAAGCGCCAGATTTCTTAACCACGCTAGACCAACGCACTACGTCAGCGCGCACCTGCCTACCAAAAGCATCGCCAGAGAGAGTTGGTGTATCAGAACCATTCTTCTCCCAAATCGCTTTGAGCTTTGGCGTATTCAACGCCTTCTGCACTTCAACAATCATTCTGTCCACGATAGGTCTAGGAGTGCCGGCCGGAGCGAACAAAGAATACCAAGTAGAAACTTCGTAGTCGGGCAGGCCAGATTCTTTAAAGGTAGGTACATTTGGGATGGCAGGTGAGCGCTTATTGGACGCCAAAGCAATTGCCACCAACTTTCCAGCATTAATCTGAGGAGCAGAAGTGGCAAGACCATCGAACTCCAAGTCAATCTGACCGGCCAATAAATCATTCATTGCTGGGCCAGCACCACGATATGGAATATGAGTAATGAAAGAGCCTGTTTGAATCTTAAATAATTCACCAGCCAGGTGATGAACTGTGCCACTACCCGCGCTGGCAAAGTTGTATTTACCTGGGTTTTTCTTCATGAGCTCAATGAACTCTTTAGCATTACGTGCACTCACGCGCTGTGGATTAATCACTAACACTTGTGGCACGTTAGCAATCATCGCAACCGGAATAAAGCTCTTCTCGATGTCGTAATCTAAGTTTTTATACATCGAAGGCGCAATGGTGTGATGGGTAGCACCAATGAACCAGGTGTATCCGTCAGGGGCAGCCTTGGCAGCAACTGAGGCACCAACAGTGCCGCCTGCACCACCACGGTTATCGATAATGATTTGCTTACCGAGCTGCTCCGTTAGTTGAGCAGCCAATGGTCTAGCGAAAGCATCCGTTCCACCACCAGCCGGGAACGGATTTAAAAAAGTGATGGGCTTAGCTGGCCATTCTTGTGCAAATACAGCGAGCGGGGCGGCACAGACTAAAAAAGCTAGCTTCTTAAGGATGCCCAAAGAAAATACTGACTTGTTTATTTGATTAAACATTTTGTCTCCTTTTATATCAATCTCATGATTGACTTCATATTTATAAATACAGCACCTATTTTAAGGGCACTTAAGGCTTGCCGCAAAAATCCACCTAAGGGAAAGTGCTAGGGGGCCATTAACTTACCAACAGCCCTGGAATACACGATTTCACCGTTGGCAAAGCGCTCATGGTTATCCTCCACGCTTCCTAGGTCATAAAGGTAGTTGACCATCAAGCCGGCAGATTGACGCAAGCCTTTGCGTGATAGATCGCCCGCCCAGTTCACTAGATGCAATTTGGCACCATTACCCAAATGAAACTTCGCCACTGGGTTACCATCGCGCCCGGTAGAGGCCAAGCCTAAATACATACTCGCCAAACTCAATAAAGCCGTTTTTTCTTTTTCGGAAGCTAGATCGGGATGCCACCCACCTGACAATCTCTCACTCCAGGATTGACTCTCAAGCCCCAGTACGGCTAAAGCAGCATCTCGCGCCACCCTGAGGTTTGGCTTCAATCTATCAGCTGGGACACCATCACCTAAATTCGCACCAGCAGCCACCCAATCCATGAATCCTGGAATAGGCGACAAAGTCACAAAAGTTTTTATTCCAGGGAACTCGGCATGCAACTGCTCGGCTACCCGCTTAATTAAAAAGTTACCCATCGACACACCGCGAAGTCCAGACTCGCAATTGCTAATCGAATAAAAAACGGCGACTTTGTATTGGGAGGCCTGATCTACTGTTTCTGCTTTTTTATTAACCAATGGTGTGATCACCGTTGGAATCTCAGGTAGGAGCGCCACCTCCACAAAAATGAGGGGCTCACTGGGAAGTTGTGGATGAAAGAAGGCAAAGCAACGACGATCAGGCTGCAGGCGGCGGCGCAGGTCATCCCAACCATCAATGGCATGCACTGCCTCATGTTGAATTAGCTTCTCAAGCACCTCTGCAGGGGACTTCCAGTCAACCTGATGCATCTTCAGAAACCCCGGATTAAACCAAGAAGACAGTAAGTGGCGCATATCAAAATCCACAGCAGCTAACTCAGGCTTTTTATCTAATAGCTGCAATAAATCACGGCGCATTTGCACTACAGCTGCAGTACCGTGGCTGGCACGATTTAAGCGGCGGAAGAATTCTTGACGAGGAGATTCAGACACTTTTTGCAACTGGATGTAATTACGTGCATTAGAGTCAGCTACAAAATTTTGCGCCGCTTTCAGCACTGCATCAGCTTGAGGATTAAGCTTCTCAAACAAAAAAGTAAAAAATGAGACGTATTGATCTTTTGACAACTTACGGTAGTTGTTAACCACGTCATCTGCCATGCTGAGCGCATTCGATTCTCCTCGCTCCGATATCAAACGCTTGATGGCGTTATTTGCCTTAGACAAATTTCGAGCTTTAGTGAGCTTTTCCAGCATGAATTACTTTCGATTGAGGTAGAGATAGTCTGAAATTAGGCAGATTCAGTGGAATTTCACTGCTTTTCCGAGCAATCCAGTTAACTTCGAGAAATTAACTACAAAAGACCCAGAAAATAGGATTTTTAACTACTGATAAGCGCCTGTTTTCGTATTTACTCTCACTATAAGGTAAATTCCGAAAATGATCATGGGCGCAGAAAGCCACTGACCCATGGAAAGACCAAGACCAAGGAGCCCCAAGAAAGCGTCAGGCTCGCGGGCAAATTCTGCCAAGAAACGGCAAACTCCGTAACCCAGCAAAAATAAACCTGAAATCTGCCCCACCCTGCGCGGCTTACTGGAATAGATCCAAAGGATGATGCCCAAGCAAATCCCCTCACCGAAAAACTGGTAAATCTGAGAGGGGTGACGGGGAATTGAGTCAACCATTGGGAAAACCATAGCCCAAGGTAAGTCTGTCGGCCTTCCCCACAGCTCGCCATTAATAAAATTACCCAAGCGACCAAACGCCAAGCCAAATGGAACCAGTGGCGCAACTAAATCACTGACAACAAAGAATGAAACCTTACGGCGATAGGCAAACCAAAATAAAGCAAGCAAAACGCCCAGGAGCCCGCCATGAAAAGACATGCCGCCTTCCCAAATCTTGAAGACACTCAGAGGATTTGCAAAGTAGTAGCCTGGCATATAGAACAAGGTGTAACCCAAACGCCCACCAAGCACCACGCCTAAGACACCAACAAACAAAAGATCTTCAAGGTCTTTATACGACCAACCCAAAGATTGGTATCGCGGAATGCGAATACGCAAACGACCCAGCAATAAGAATTGAGTAAACGCCAAGAGATACATCAAGCCATACCAGTGGATGGCAAATGAGCCAATGCGAATGACAGCAGGATCAAATTCGGGATGAATCAACATACTGAGAGACTAATCATCATCCCGCTTTAGATTGATCGAAGTTATGCAGCTCGTGACCTAAGTCACGATAGGCTTTGTAACGTTCACGACCAGCAAGGCGCTCTGCTTCGTCAACAGTCACAACCTCAACGATGCGAGGAAAGCGAGCAAGTAAACCTGGAACGTCAGATGGCATACGCATTCCCAAATGGATCAACACATCTGCATGAGGAAGGTGGGATAAAGCGGGTGACAGAAAATCATCTGTCAGCAAAATAGGTGTATCGATTGCTGTTTCATCTTCAATCAAGCAATGTGGCAAGAAATCCGTTGCACTAAATGCCCACAGTAATTCATCCAACTTTTTGAGATCCGCTTTCTCGCCCACCATCACGATATTGCGCACAGGCTCGCCAGCAGGTGTGGCACTCCAGATCTTGCGCGTTAAGCGACAAGCGTACTCCAGCTTATCGCTCACGTTGCTATGAAAATCAATCCGAGCCATGAATTACTTTTGCTCTAGCAAATAATTCACGAGCAAGGGAACTGGGCGTCCAGTTGAACCTTTGGCAGCGCCACTCTTCCAAGCGGTGCCGGCGATATCCAAGTGAGCCCATTTGTATTTTTCGGTGAAGCGCGATAAGAAACAGGCTGCGGTCACACTACCTGCTGGACGTCCACCAATATTGGCTACATCTGCAAAGTTCGATTTCAACTGTTCGTGATAGGCCGCATCCAAAGGCAAACGCCATACAGTATCTAATGAGGCGTGGCCTGCCTTCGTGAGTGAATTAACTAAACCCTCGTCATCAGAAAATACTCCGCTATGCACATGGCCCAATGCAATGATGCAGGCGCCAGTTAAGGTGGCTACATCAATCACCGCTTTAGGCTTGAAGCGCTCAACATAAGTTAAAGCATCACACAGGATCAAGCGACCCTCGGCGTCGGTATTGAGAATCTCAATTGTTTGCCCCGACATGCTCTTCACAATATCGCCAGGGCGAGTGGCATTACCGGAAGGCATATTTTCACAAGTAGGAATCACACCAATGACATTCCTTTTCAACTTCATTAAAGCTGTAGCGTACATCGTGCCAATCACGGAGGCTGCGCCGCACATGTCGTACTTCATCTCATCCATCGCCTCACCAGGCTTAAGAGAAATACCACCGGTGTCAAAGGTAATGCCCTTGCCCACCAACACAATCGGAGCATCACCTACTTTGCCACCGAGGTGACGCATCACAATAAATTGTGGTGGCGTATCTGAACCTTGGGCTACAGATAAAAATGAACCCATACCTAAGGCTTCAATTTGCTTACGACCTAAAACCTCAACCTTTAATCCAGTCTTTTTACTTAAGCCTTGCGCTGCCTTACCTAGATAAGTTGGCGTACAAATATTGGGGGGCAAATTACCTAAGTCTTTAGCTAAGTTCATACCCTCAACCATTGCCGCACCCTCTGGTACTGCAGCCTTGAGCTCTTTAGCGCAAGTATCATTTCCTGCAAAAGTGAGATGGTTAAACGTATCCGCTTTATCTTTGGCCTTGAACTTCATGGCCGGTTGGCGAACCCCAAAGCGATATGCCTGGTCGCCAGCATACTGAATGGTCAAGCGCACCTCTTCGGCAATGAACTCTGCACGATGACCCAAAGCGAAACTCGGAATAAACCACAAGGCACTCTGAATAGAGCCACCGCTGAGCTGCTTCAATGTGGCGCGCGCAATTTTTGAATATGAGCTCAGGCTACGTGCACTAGCTGGAGCAATGTCACCCAAAGATACCAAGAGAACGCGTTTTACTTTCACTCCAGATGTGGCCCAAGACTTTTCAGCACGAATTACACAGGTAGAAGCCTGCTGAGTATCGAGGTCGCCAACAAGATTAGCATGGGTGACAGAACCGCCAAGCAGACGATCCAGCTCGACTAAGAGTCCAGATTTGGATTTGGCTGTTGCTAAAGCATCTAAGTCCGCCTTTGTGTAGGCCAAAACTAAGCAGTCTGAGCTCTGCGCCAATAAAGTGGCTAAGCTTGCTTTGAGTTGCTTAGGGTTATTCAGATCGGCTTGCGCGAAAATCTTGGTGCTAAATTGGATAGTCATGATGTCTTGAGGTATTTTTAAGTCAATTCAAGGGAAAAAAAGGGTGTTTATCCATTATCCTCCGAGATGCAGGTTCACATCTTGAGTGGGCCAATAACAGTGAACTCACCATTTATTCATGATTTTTCACCAAGCCCTTCGCCGCGAACTCAGTTTTACGACTGGTGGCGTTTTTTTGGTCCTGGTAACCATCATGATTACTACTCTGGTTATCCGAATTCTGGGCTTTGCAGCCAATGGTGCCGTCAATCCAGAGGATGCGCTAGTCCTCATTGCACTGGCTACTCTAGGCTATATGGCCGTTCTTTTGACAGTCTCCCTCTTTGTGGCTGTTCTCATGGTGCTAGTGCGTTGGTACAAAGACTCAGAAATGATTGTTTGGTTTGCTAGCGGCCTCAGTATTGCCAGCCTCATTCGACCCATTCTGCGTTTTGCAGCGCCGCTCATCGTCATCATTGCGCTCTTAGCCCTCTTTGTTTGGCCCTGGGCTAACCGCGAATCCACCCTCATTAGCCAGCGCTTTCAGCAACGAAGTGATGTCTCCATGGTTGCTGCTGGCCAGTTTAGAGAATCGGCCAAAGCCGAGCGCGTATTTTTCATTGAAGAGTTAGATATCAATAAAAAAGAAGTGAAAAATATCTTTGCCGCAGAAACCAAAAATGGTCGCTTGAGTGTCGCCGTTGCCTCTACCGGATTTATTGAGAATACAGAGGGTAGCGGTAAATCCATAGTGCTCAATAATGGCCGGCGCTATGAAGGAATGCCAACACAGCCTGATTTTAGGATTCTGGAGTTCGCGGAATACAGCACCCAAATCCAAAACAAGAGTGCACTCGATCCAGCGCCGCGTGATCGCGAAAAATCCGTATCTGAGTTGTTAAATGATCCCAATGCGTCCGCCATTAATCCCAATCGCGCTGAATTGCTGTGGAGGATCGGTTTGCCACTAATGGCTCTTGGGCTTGTATTAATAGCGATCCCGCTTGCCTATGTCAATCCAAGGTTAGGCAATTACACAGCCATGTTTTATGCGGTGTTGATATACCTCATTTACAGCAACCTCTTAAACCTCACGCAAAACTTTGTGTCGCAAGGCAAGGTGAATGTTTGGGTGGCGGCTTGGCCCATACATGTCCTCGCTTTTGGCATGGCTTTTTTACTCATTCGTAATCGTATTAATCCATCGTTGAAATGGTGGCGCCGTCAGCTACCTGCGTTCTTGGCTAATAGATGAAATACCTATTCCCCTATATTTTTGAACGCTATTTAGCCAGGCAAATTTATGCTGCCTTTGGCTTCATTCTCTTTGCCTTAGTTGCACTGTTCTTATTTTTTGACATCCTCAGTGAGCTTGGTTCAGTTAAGGGTCAATACACCTTGCCACTAGCCTTGCTGCATGTTTTATTGAAAGCACCAAGCCGCATTTCTGAAATTATTCCCATCGCCGGTTTGATTGGCAGCATCTACGTATTTGCAATGCTGGCAAGTCAATCTGAGTTCACCATCTTACGTATTGCTGGATTAGATATGCGCAGGGGATTAACAACTCTCGCGAAGATTTCACTGCCTTTAGTTATTGCTACGCTCGCGATGAGTGAATGGCTTGGACCGTACACAGAAAACTTATCTGACCAAATTCGTATGAAGGCTTTGGGTTCATCCTATAGCTCGCAATTTAAAACTGGAGTGTGGGTAAAAGATCGCTTACGTGATGAGGACGGTAGTGGGCCAATTAGGCCGGGAGTTCGCTATGTCAACGTTGGCAAAATTGAACAAGGCAACGAAATCAAAAATATTCGCATGTATGAGTTTGATGATGCCTATCGCCTACTCTCTATTCGGAGTGCTGCATCTGGACGCTTTGATCAAACTGGAACTTGGATTCTGGATGATGTCACAGAAACTCGCTTCAAAGAAACCAAGCAGACCGACCCACTCAACCCAGTCTATTCAGCGCAAACTTTCTCACACCCAATTGTTAGTTTAGATTCCGAAGTCACTCCACAAATTTTGAGCGTACTTTTAGTTAGTCCAGAAAAAATGTCGATCTTTAGTTTGGGTCGGTTCATTTCTCACTTAAGAGATAACAAACAAGATGCGCAAAGGCATTCCATTGCCTTTTGGAAAAAAGTAATTTATCCATTTACGATCTTTGTCATGCTGGCGCTGGCTTTGCCATTTGCCTACTTAAAGGTTCGGGCAGGCAGCGTTGGCATTAAGGTATTTGGCGGCATCATGCTGGGCATGAGCTTCCAGCTTTTTAATTCTCTCTTCTCCAATGTGGGGCTTTTAGGATCATGGCCGGCATTGCTGACTGCCCTCACACCACCGCTGCTGTATTTTATTTTGGCGATAGTAGGTTTACGTTGGGTCTCTAGAGCTTAATACCCCAAAATCATATAGAATTTGATTCCTATATCGTGGTTGATATAAAGAATGGAATCCTATGAATTTGCACCAATTTCGATTTGTTCGTGAAGCCGTCAGGCAAAACTTTAATCTCACCTCGGCCGCCAAGGCGCTCTTTACGTCTCAGCCTGGGGTCTCCAAGGCCATCATTGAGCTGGAGGATGAGCTTGGCGTAGAAATATTCCGACGCCACGGCAAACGCATTCGCTCCCTCACCGAACCTGGCAAGCGCATCCTCGTTTCCATTGAGCGAATACTGGATGAAGTGGAAACCTTAAGAAGAGTGGGCAAAGATTTTGCCAGTCAAGATCAGGGTAACTTTGTGATTGCCACCACCCATACTCAGGCGCGTTATGCCTTACCTAAAGTACTGACTGAATTCACAAAACGCTTTCCAAAAGTACGAGTCAGTATTCAGCAAGGGAACCCAGGTCAAATTGCGGAGCTACTCATTCATGACCGCGCTGATATTGCAATTGCCACTGAAGGCATTGCCAATACCCCAGGTGTACTGGCGCTTCCAGGCTACCAGTGGCACCACGTCATCATGGTGCCACTAAGCCACCCACTCCTCAATCAATCCACAATCACGCTAGAAGAGATTGCGAAGTACCCGCTAATTACCTACGACAAAGCATTTGCGGGTCGCAGCAAGATTGATGCTGCTTTTGCACAACGCAATCTCAGCCCCGATATTATTTTGGAAGCAATTGATGCGGATGTGATCAAGACTTATGTAGAGACGGGGATGGGCGTGGGCATCGTTGCGGGATTAGCTTATGACGCAGACCGAGATCGCAATCTGCGAGTCATTCCAGTTGGGCACTTGTTTGGTAACAACGTGACACATCTGGGTGTAAAGCAAGGCGCCTATTTACGCTCTTTCGTCTACACCTTCATTGAACTGTTTTCACCAACGCTCACCAAGAAAATTGTTGAGCAAGCAATGAATAGTGAATCGGAAACTTACGAGATTTAAGATTTAGAACATCTCGGGGCGTGAATAACAGCCTAATTGAGATGGTGCCCCGGGGCGGACTTGAACCGCCACGCCTTGCGGCACCGGATTTTGAGTCCGGCACGTCTACCAATTCCATCACCGGGGCAGGTGTTTGCAGTGGAAATACTGCATTGAAGCTTACTAAGAGGTGAGAGTGTAACAAAAAAGTTGTAGGACCCCCATTCTTAGCCTCAGAAGACCTTAAAATAAGGTCTTCAAGCCACATTACTCAAAAGGACTTACCCGTATGGCCGGCCATTCGAAATGGGCCAACATTCAGCACCGCAAAGGACGTCAAGACGAAAAGCGCGGCAAGATTTGGACCAAACTCATTAAAGAAATCACGGTTGCAGCTAAATTGGGCGGCGGCGATATTGCCACGAACCCCCGTTTACGCCTTGCGATCGATAAGGCTAAGGATGCCAATATGCCGAATGACAACGTACAGCGGGCAATTCAGCGCGGTACAGGTTCTTTGGAAGGCGTTAACTACGAGGAAATTCGTTATGAAGGTTACGGTCACAATGGTGCGGCCATCATTGTTGATTGCTTAACGGATAACCGTACCCGTACTGTTGCTGAAGTGCGCCATGCATTTGCAAAAAATGGTGGCAATATGGGCGCCGAAGGTTCGGTTGCCTTTATGTTCAAACACTGCGGTCAAATGTTGTTTGCTCCAGGCACCAATGAAGATCAACTCATGGAGATCGCACTAGATGCTGGCGCAGAAGATGTCATCACCCATGATGATGGCTCACTTGAGGTACTCACCCCAGTGCCTGAATTTCCTAAGGTGCAGGACGCACTCAATCAAGCGGGCTTAAAAGCAGAACTCGCAACAGTCACGATGCGCCCCGAAACTGAAACTGAAGTCGTAGGTGATCAAGCAGAGAGCATGCAAAAACTATTAGACGCGCTTGAGAACTTGGATGACGTTCAAGAAGTATTTACAAACGCCTCTTTGTAAATGGCCAGCTTTTAAACATTACTTATTAATATATCTTTTAGCACTTTATGAAAATTCTTTTAATTGGTTCTGGTGGTCGCGAACATGCATTGGCATGGAAACTAGCGCAATCTCCACAAGTTCAAACTGTATATTTAGCACCAGGCAATGGCGGCACAGCCACTGCAAAACAAACCGTAGCCGGCATTCAAAATCTCCCGATCTCCGACCTTCAAGAATTGGCGGACTTTGCTAAGCGTGAAAAAATTCACCTCACCGTAGTGGGTCCTGAGGCACCATTGGCTGCCGGTATCGTGGATGTCTTTCGCAACCATGGCTTACGCATCTTTGGGCCTACTCAGTTAGCCGCTCAATTAGAGTCTTCCAAGGATTTCTCTAAAGCGTTCATGAAACGTCATGGCATCCCGACAGCGGAGTATCAGACTTTTTCAAATGCATTAGAAGCACATGCTTACATTGATGCCAAAGGTGCACCGATTGTCATTAAGGCCGATGGTCTAGCCGCTGGAAAAGGTGTAGTTGTTGCAATGGATTTAGCAGAAGCTCATGCAGCCGTGGACATGATGCTGGCTGACAACAAACTCGGAAATGCCGGCGCACGCGTGATCATTGAAGAATTTCTGACAGGTGAAGAAGCAAGCTTTATTGTTCTTGTAGATGGCAAACATGTTTTAGCCTTAGCCACTAGTCAAGATCACAAACGCTTGCTCGATGGCGATCAAGGCCCCAATACCGGCGGCATGGGTGCTTACTCCCCTGCTCCAGTTGTTACCCCAGAAATTCATGCACGTGCCTTACGCGAAGTCATCATGCCTACCGTTAAAGGCATGGAAGCTGATGGCATTCCATACACCGGCTTCCTTTATGCGGGGCTCATGATTTCTCCCGACGGCAAGATCAAGACTTTAGAATTTAATTGCCGCATGGGTGATCCAGAAACACAGCCCATCATGGCACGCCTACGTAGTGATCTCGTTAATGCGCTAGATCATGCTGTTGACGGCACACTCAATGAAGTGGATCTGGAGTGGGATCGTCGCACCGCACTAGGCGTGGTACTAGCAGCTCATAACTACCCTGATACTCCACGTAATGGCGATGTGATTACAGGCGTCCCTACTGATACTGAAGATCAATTGACTTTTCATGCTGGTACTAAGTTGCAAGATGGGAAGTTAGTCACCTCTGGCGGTCGCGTCATGTGCGTCGTAGGTCTATCGGATACCGTTCGCGGTGCGCAACAAAAAGCATATGAAGCGATTACTCAGATCCAATTCGATGGCATGCAATATCGCAAAGATATTGGCTATCGGGCAGTGAAATAACTTTAACTACGAAGGACTTTTCATCCTTGTCATCCACTGAACAAACTCAAATTAATATTGCAGAATTAGAAGCTTACTTTTTAGGCCTGCAAGATCGCATCACTACTGCAATGAGTGCACTCGATGGCAAAGCCTTTGTAGCAGATGCCTGGGAGAAGCCAGAGGATAGCAAGCTGCGGGGTTATGGGCGCACTTGTACTTTAGATGGCGGCAATATATTGGAAAAAGGTGGTATAGGTTTTTCTCATGTTCGCGGCGATCAAATGCCTCCTTCAGCCTCACACCATCGCCCCGAAGTGGCTGGACGTAGCTTTGAGGCTATGGGTGTTTCCTTGGTGTTTCATCCAAACAATCCCAAGGCACCAACCACCCATATGAATGTGCGCTGCTTTATCGCGCAAGCTCCTGATAAAGAGCCAGTTTGGTGGTTTGGAGGTGGCTTTGATCTTACCCCCTACTATGGTGTTGATGAGGACTGCAAACACTTCCATCAGACCGCTAAAGATGCTTTAGACCCATTTGGCAAAGAGCTACATCCACGATTCAAAAAATGGTGTGATGAATATTTTTATCTCAAACATCGTGAAGAGCCTCGCGGTATTGGCGGCATATTCTTTGACGACTTCAATGAACTGGGTTTTGAGCAAAGCTTTGCCATGACGCGCGCTGTTGGCGATGCCTTTATTGATGCTTACTTACCGATTGTGGAGCGCCGTTATCGAGACAGCTTTACGCCCGAGGAAAAAGCGTTTCAAGAATACCGTCGTGGTCGTTATGTGGAGTACAACCTGCTATTCGACCGAGGCACCATCTTTGGCCTGCACTCTGGCGGACGAACAGAATCTATCTTAATGTCTATGCCACCTGTAGTGCAGTGGTGGTACAACTATCAGCCAAAACCAGGAACGCCAGAGGCAAAGTTATACGACTACTACCTGAAGCCGCGCGACTGGCTTGCCTAAATGATGTCAGTAGACTTGGACACTCCAAAAAAAATTGGCATTCTGGGCGGCACTTTTGACCCGCCACATCTTGGCCACCTTAAACTGGCCATACATTTTGCAAAGCTTCTGCACCTTGACACCTTGCTTCTCATTCCTAGTGGCGAGCCCTGGCAAAAAAACTCTGGCATCACACCTTCAGAAATTCGTCTTGAACTCACTGAAGCGGCGGGCATTGATTTAGCTAGGGCATTGCTGTATCTCAAAGTACCGACTCAAATTGGGGTTGATCGCATCGAAATTGATCGTTCAGGCCCAAGCTATGCAATCGATACAGCCAAAGCCCTGAGAGAGCGCTTTGGCCCTCAGGTCAACATCACTTGGTTAATGGGCGCCGACTCTCTGATCAATCTTCCCTCCTGGAAGTCCTGGGATCAATTACTAGACTTTGTTAATTTCGCGGTGGCAAGCAGACCTCACCATGAGCTCTCGACCCAAATCAGCCCTGAAATGAAGACTTTATTAGAAAAGCATCAATGTATTGATACAAGCGCACTTGAAAAAAGCCTCTTTGGCCGCATCTTCTTAGATAACAGTCTTGCAATAGACCTTTCATCCACAAAGCTTCGAAATCAGCTGAAAAGCGCTTCTCGCAGTGATATTGCCGAGCGCATTCCGTCTCATGCTTTAGAAATCATTACAAATTTAGGTCTGTACAAGTAATCAGGCTAAGATCACCCTTATATTCAAAATTCTCAGAAAAATACTAAAGAAACTATGGACTTAACAAAATTACAACGCGTCGTGATTGATGCACTCGAAGATGTCAAAGCGCAGGACATTCGTGTGTATGACACCACTAAGCTCAGCGAGCTATTTGATCGCGTCATCATCGCCACCGGTACCTCCAACCGTCAGACTAGATCGCTAGCTATGTCCGTTAAAGAGGCTGTCAATACTAAAGGTGGTGAAGTGATCTCCGTTGAAGGCCTGGAGACTGGCGAGTGGGTACTGGTTGATTGCGGCGATATCGTAGTTCATATTTTGCAGCCTGCATTGCGTGCTTACTATCAGCTTGAAGGCATGTGGGGAGCTAAACCTGTACGAGTGAAGTTAGCAGCAGATAAGGGGCTGGTGAAAGCAAGCGAACCAGACGACGAAGATTAATTTCTTAACAATGCGTTTAACGATTGTTTCTGTTGGTCACAAAATGCCAGAATGGGTTGCAACTGCAACCCATGATTACATGAAGCGCATGCCTGCAGATTGCAGCATTGAAATCAAAGAGATCAAGCCTGATCTCAGTCCAGCCAAAGAAGCCATCAAAATCGCAGCAGCCATTCCGAAAGGCTCTAGGGTAATTGCACTTGATGAGCGTGGCAAAGATCAAACCACTCAGAATCTAGCTACGCAGTTGGCAAGCTGGCGACAAGAAGGCTTTGACATCACTTTTTTGATTGGCGGCGCTGATGGGCTCGACTCCAGTCTCAAGGAGAATGCCCAAGCGATGTGGCGCCTCTCGAGCCTGACTCTGCCACATGCCATGGCAAGAGTCTTATTGGTGGAGCAGCTCTATCGAGCCTGGACTATTTTGCAAGGCCACCCCTATCACCGCGAGTAAGTTATTCATGTTTTCTTATATTTACCTTGCCTCACAAAGTCCACGACGCCAAGAACTGCTCAAGCAAATTGGCGTCAATTTTGAGATGCTGGTTGCAGCACCTGGTGAAGATACGGAAACTTTTGAGACACCATTCCCAAATGAAAAGGCGCGCACTTACGTAGAGCGAGTTACCTTTGCAAAAAGTGCTATTGCCTTAGCCAGGTGGCAAAACAGCGGCAAACCTTGGGCGCCCATCTTGTGTGCAGACACTACCGTCAGCCTACCTGGCAATCCAAATGGTGAAATTCTTGGGAAACCTCATGACGCTTCTGATGCTGCGCGTATTCTAAAAATGCTCAGCGGCAAAGTACATGAGGTCTTAACTGCAGTGGTGCTCACAATTGATCCCAAAACAAATCCCCTGTGCTTGGTACAAGTATCCGAGGTGGAATTTACCCATTTAACTGAAGCTCAAATTGATGCTTATATTCAGAGTGGCGAGCCCTTTGGCAAGGCTGGGGCATATGGTATTCAAGGTCTTGGTAGGGCTTTTATTCCCTCAATTAAAGGCAGCTATAGCGGTATCATGGGATTACCTATCTTTGAAGTTAACCAATTATTAGATTTCGCTAAAGTCGCCCGCATATGAACGAAGAAATCCTAATCAACATCACCCCCCAAGAAACACGGGTGGCACTCATTCAGCAAGGCGCTGTTCAAGAGCTTCAGATCGAGCGTACCCGTCAACGCGGTATCGTCGGCAATATCTATTTAGCTAAAGTGGTACGCGTGCTACCTGGCATGCAGTCCGCCTTCATTGAGATCGGTTTAGAGCGCACTGCATTTATGCATGTTGCTGACATTACTCAAAATAACCCTCAAGCCCAAATCGAAAAACTGCTCTTTGAAGGCCAAAATGTTTTGGTTCAAGTTCTGAAAGATCCCCTAGGAACCAAAGGCGCGCGTCTTACCACCCAACTGAGTATTGCTGGCCGGAACTTGGTTTATCTACCGCCAGCGGGAACGGATGCAGCCACCGAGAAATATATTGGCGTCTCCCAAAGAATTGATCAGCCTGAAGAGCGGGAAGCCATCAAGGCACGCCTTGCAGGACTGATGCCTGCCGATGAAAAAGGTGGAATCATCGTTCGCACTAGCGCACAAGATGCCAGCGATACTGAGCTCACGCACGACATGCATTACCTGCGTACTACCTGGGAAAAGATTCGTGAGGCTGTGAATCACAAGGCCGCACCTAGCTTGCTCTATCAGGATCTCAGCCTGGCTGAACGTGTATTACGTGACCTTGCTAGTGAAGAAACGATAAAAATTCGGGTGGATTCAGCAGAGAACTTTGAAAAGCTCAAAGGGTTCGCTTCACTGTATATGCCAAACCTATTGGACAAACTGACGCTACATCGTGGTGAGCGCGCCCTATTTGATTTGTTTGATGTCGATGCTGAAATTAATAAAGCACTTGGCAGAAGAGTGGATCTCAAATCGGGTGGTTACCTGATGATCGACCAAACAGAATCGATGACTACGATTGATGTCAACACCGGAAGTTATGTCGGCGCACGCAATCTAGATGACACTGTCTTTAAAACCAATCTTGAAGCTGCCCAGGCTATTGCCCGCCAATTGCGCTTACGTAATCTTGGCGGCATCATCATCATTGACTTTATCGACATGTTGAGCAAAGACCATCAAGAATCGGTTTTACATGAACTCAAGCGTAATTTAGAACGCGATCATGCACGCACCTCGGTAAATGACTTTTCCTCACTAGGTCTAGTGGAGATGACGCGTAAACGCACTCGAGAATCCCTTGCCCATATTACCTGTGAGCCCTGCGCAACCTGCCAAGGCAAAGGTGAAATCAAAACTGCACAAACGGTTTGCTATGAGATTTTGCGAGAGATTGTGCGAGAGCATCGTCAATTTAACCCCCGGGAATTTAGAATCGTTGCAGCACCTGATGTGATTGATCTCTTCCTTGAGGAGGAGAATCAATTTTTGGCACAGTTAGGTGACTTTGTTGCTAAGCCCATCAAACTCCAGGCAGAAGGCAGCTTCCGCCAAGAACAATACGATATCGTTCTCAGCTAATCATTGATTAAGCATTCGAAAACTGAATGCGATGCAAGTTGGCATATAAGCCATCCTTAGCAATTAATTCTTCATGTGAACCATTTTCAATCACATGACCATGTTCTAGCACCACAATCCGATCCGCATGCTCAATGGTTGATAGGCGATGGGCGATAACTAAAGTAGTTCTGCCGGCCATCAGATGCTCTAAAGCATCTTGCACTTGACGTTCTGATTCAGAATCCAATGCCGAGGTTGCTTCATCCAAAATTAGAATAGGCGCATCTTTGTAGATAGCTCTTGCAATAGCTAAACGCTGACGCTGACCTCCAGATAGGCGATTGCCGTTATCGCCAATTTGAGTATCAATTCCTTCAGGCATTTCTTTCATGAGTGCAGATAAGTTTGCCGCCTCAAGCGCCTCCATGACACGCCCACGATCAATACCATCCTGAGTGGTAGCGCCATAGGCTACGTTTGCCGCAATACTGTCATTAAATAAAATGACATCCTGACTCACAAAAGCAATCTGTTTACGGACATCGGCTAGCACAATCTCTTCGAGTGGCATATCGTCCAAGAAAATTTGCCCACTAGTTGGTTTGAAGAAACGTGGTAATAAATTAACTAGCGTAGATTTACCACCGCCAGATGGACCGACAAAGGCCACCACTTCACCAGGCTTAATATTCAAATTCACACCAGTAAGAGCATCTTTGCGTCCAGCCTCTTGCTGATAGGAGAAGCCAACATCTTCAAACCGAATTGCGCCCTTGGCTTTGCCCAGAGGCTTCATATTCTCTTTGCGGGATTCATCTTCCTCGAAGGGTTGATCCATCAGGGAGAAGATCATTTCCGCAGCAGTTAAGCCGCGCTGCAAGGGTTGATTAATATCAGCCAGATGCTTGATCGGCGAGATCACCAACAACATGGCGGTAATAAAAGAGGCAAAGCCACCGACTGTCGTTCCCTCAGTAGCTGACTGCATCAAGGCGATGACCAAGACGATCGATAACGCCATAGAAGCGATGAGCTGAGTAATTGGCTGGTTTAAGCCACCAGCAACTGCTGATTTCAGGGCAAATTGGCGGAGGCGATCTGCTTTTTCCATAAAGCGACCCATCTCATACTCTTCTGCGCCATGCACTTTCACGATCTTGTACCCAGCAGCAGATTCTTCAACAATATAGGCGAGCTCGCTTGTCATAGTCTGCTGCTCACGATTGAGTGAGCGCAAGCGTTTATTAATCTTTCCAATGATGAAGGCAATGATTGGGAAAATCATCAGCACTACTAATGTCAGTTGCCAATTGAGGTAAATCAAGTAGCCAATCAATCCAATCACGGTAAGAGAATCACGTACCAAGCTAATCAACATGCCACCCATAATGGAGAGGGCATTATTCACCTCAAAAACTACCGCGTTAATTAAGCTGGATGCAGAGTTCTTTTGGAAAAAAGTAGTATTGGAACGCAATAAAGCTTGAAACATCTGCATGCGCATCTTCAGCAAAACAGTGTTGATGACACGATTTAAAAGATAGCTAGATAAAAATTGCGCCATACCCCGCACAAAAGCTAGGCCGACCAAGAAAACTGGCACCAGCCAGAGTTTTTGATCCATCTGGCCTGTAAAACCACGATCTAGTAAAGGCTTCATGAGCGCTGGAATAGAGGTTTCGGCGCCAGCAACCAGCGCCATAGCCAATAAAGAGCCAATAATTAAGCCAATATGGGGCTTGAGGTACTGAATTAAGCGATTTAGGGCGGTACGGTCTTGAGCATTCATATAATGAATTATGCCCACCTTATCCGTCATACTCATCACTCGCAATGAAGAGGCCAATTTGGCTGACTGTTTGGCCTCCCTGGAGGGGATTGGCCAGCAAATTGTGGTGGTGGATACCAATAGCACTGATAGCACCCTAGCGATCGCCAAAAACCATGGGGCTGTCATTAGCCAACCGACGGATTGGCCTGGATTTGGGCCTCAAAAGAATCGCGCCTTAGACCTAGCTACTGGTGAGTGGGTTCTATCTCTAGATGCCGATGAACGCCTTACACCGGCCCTGAGAAGTGAAATTGTGACGGCTATTCATCATTCAGCCCATGTTGACTGTTTTGCAATTCCACGCCTATCTTGGTATTGCGGTCGCTTCATTCGGCATTCCGGTTGGAGCCCCGATTATGTGGATCGATTGTTTAAGCGCGGCACTGCCCACTTCTCAGATGACCTGGTTCATGAGCGACTGATTCCTCTTGGGCAAGTAGCCAAACTGGAGAATCCGATGCTGCATTACAGCTTCATGAACTACTCGCAAGTGCTCCAGAAGCTAGATCGCTATTCAACAGCTTCAGCAGAGCAGGCATTTTCTAAGGGCAAAAAGAGTAGTCCATTAACTGCAGTACTTCATGGTATTTGGGCTTTTACTCGCACCTACTTTATTCGTCTTGGTTTCTTAGACGGTCCTCAGGGTTTTGCATTAGCAATATCGAATGGGCAAGGAACTTACTATCGATACATGAAGTTATGGCAATTGCACCAAGAAGCAAAACCCAATCATTCTCTCAGCAAATGATCTCCGTTCTTTTGGCGACCTATAACTGGCCGCAAGCTCTCAAACTCTGTCTTGAGTCACTTAGCACTCAAACCGATTTAGATTTTGAAATCATCATTGCTGATGATGGCTCAACCCAAGATACAAAAGATCTCATAGAAGCAACCCAGAAAAATTTCCCAGTAAAAATCACTCATCTTTGGCAAGAAGATCAGGGATTTCGAAAAACTCTCATCCTTAATCAAGCTATCGAAACATCAGTTGGTGAATATTTAATTTTTCTAGATGGTGACTGTATTGTTCAGCCAGACTTTATTGCACAACATCGCGCACTGTCTCAGGCAAACCATCTAATAACAGGTAGCCGTGTCTTACTGAATGACAAACTCAGCAAGCATTTACTGTCATGGCCACGCTGGGATTTCAAGAAATTCAGCAAAAGTCTACTGAGCTATCGACTATCCGGAGGCATCAATAAGTACTGGCCTCTCACAATCAAGTTAGGTGATGGAGCCTGGCGCAACTACAAAAAATTTGTCTGGCGCCGCATCAAAGGCTGCAATATGGCGTGCTGGAAGACTGATGCCTTAGCCATTAGTGGATTTGATGAGACCATGACAGGCTGGGGACATGAGGATGCTGATTTTGTTTTCAGACTACAAAATAGGGGTTTGATTCGTAAATCTGGATCTTGGGCTACCGAGGTGCTACACCTCTACCACCGTATCAACGATCAATCGAATGCAGCAGAAAATGCACGTCGCGTCCGTGGAAAAATTCTAGCTAAAGCTCAGTAGGATTGAGTTACATTAGCCCCATGACTGCATTCTCAGCACTGAAGCCTAAAAAAGTTTTGTTTATTGCGACTCGCCAAATTGGGGATGTCCTTGTCACTACACCGCTCATTTCACAAGCGCGTGAATTGTGGCCAGATGCGGAGTTTCACTTTTTGGGCTACCGTGGCAAGCTCGAGATGCTCAAAGGCAATCCCGATATTACCCAGACAATCGAAACTTCTGACCGCCCCAATCTCAAAGAGTATTTCTCTTTGTTTTTCAAACTCTTTCAGCGTTATGACTTGGCAGTGGTTACACAACCCAGTGATCGCGCCTATTTTTACGGCCTAGCAGCCGCCCATCACCGCGTGGGTGTACTAGGTGGCCATCCTCAAGGCCTCACTGAGCAAGATAAGACTAAAAAAAGTAAAAGTGATAAACAAAATGCCTGGAAAAAATCGATCAGCTTACATACAGTTGACGTAGATTATTTTGCGCAACATGTCATTACTGAAAAGCTTCGTCTGCTCGAGATCTTTTATAAAAATCCACTGGAATTATTTACTAAACCAGTCTCGGTGACAGCTCCTGCCGGTGATCCGATTACTCCAAGCATTGCCGCTCAACTTCATTCACCTTATGTCGTAGTGCATCCCGGACCTTTAACCGCATACAAGCGTTGGCCACTTGCGTATTGGCAAACATTACTGAAGTGGATTACAAAACAAGGTTGGCAAGTGGTGCTGAGCGCATCCCCGGCCAAGCAAGATCTGCAACTCAATCAAGATATTCTTTCATTGCTGGATGAACAAACCCGTAAACATGTCGTTGATACCGCAGGCCTACTCACTATTCCACAGGCGGGAACGCTGATTCGTGGAGCGATAGCTTATATTGGGGTAGACACCTCTATTACGCACTTGGCAGCCGCATGCAATACACCGACCATAGCTCTATTTGGCCCAACACCACCCACCAACTTTGGGCCATGGCCTAATGGTTTTATTGGTGAACAGCCATATCAATTAAGAGCTCGCTCACAGACGGTTGGCAATGTCACAATCTTGCAAGGGCCTGGTGAATGCGTTCCCTGCCGCAAAGCGGGTTGCGAGGATCGTGCAAGCAGTAATAGCGAATGTTTAGACCAGCTAGGTCCAGATCAGGTGATCGAAGCACTGCAAAGCGCAACAAAGCAATAAAAGCAGTACGCGCTTAGAGGTACTGAACCTGAACGGTATTGGATTGCTTGGCTGCCAAAATTTGATTCAAGCTATGCAAGCAAGCATCATCTGGATAGATGCGCAACTCATCTGGGAACTGCATTAGACAGGCTCCACCACTAGTGGTTACTGCAGCTGTGAGCATCAAACCCTTCATGCCTTCGCTAGCGCTTGGCATAGAGGCTGCTGCAGGACCCAGCCGGGGATCACGCACCCGGTTACTCATCAAGTAAGGTCCAATTTGGCTACGTAAAGATTGGAGATCAATTCCTGAATCGATGGACAGATGAAGGTTACGCGCAAAACGCATACGGGCTCCCGTTATATCCATCACCGCCTCAGACACAATACGCACTCCGCCAGAAAACTTATCAGGAGTGATATTTACTTTTGCCACCAGCAACTCATCTTCTTTGAGCCAAGAACGATTAGGTTCATAGACTTCGCTATAGAGCGTTACTTCAATCGCAGCGGTACCATCATCAATCGTTGCAATCATCATGCGGCCACGCTGACCGGTCAACATCCGAGCAGAGGTAATAATGCCAGCGATTAGCTGATCCTTACCCTCGGTCACCTTGACTAATGGCTGGCGAATGAAATGCGCCGTCTCTTCGCGGTAGGCATCGAACATATGGCCGGTCAAGCAAAGTCCTAGAGCACTTTTCTCATCCTGGAGACGCTTCTTTTCAGACCAGGGTAATTCACGGACTAACTCTGGCAAATGACGATCATCTTCTCCTGCCACCTCAAACAAACTCACTTGATTAATTGAGGCTTCAGCTTGTTCGGCAGCCTCAATGGCGCGCGCGAGAGAAGCCAATAGAGTAGATCGAATATCGTAAGGATTACCACCAGCAGGAATGGAGTCTTTATACAAGCTATCAAAGGCGCCAGCACGCATCAAGGCCTCAATGGCACGGCGGTTGACCTGCCTGCGATCAACTCGCGCACAGAAATCAAACAGATCCTTAAAAGGGCCGCCAGACTCGCGTGCCTTCACAATCACCTCGATTGCCGCCTCACCAGTCCCCCTCACTGCGCCTAAACCATAACGAATATGGCTAATAGGAGAATCCGGTGCCGCATCGGGTGCACGCAATGGTGTGAACACATACACACCAGTATTGATATCAGGCGAGAACACGCGAATATTATTTGCCAAGCAATCGTCGTACAGAATCTTCACCTTATCGGTGTCATCCATTGCGAGCGATAAGTTGGCAGCCATAAATTCAGCGGGGTAATAGGCTTTTAGCCAAGCAGTTTGATATGCCAGGAGCGCATAAGCAGCAGCATGGGATTTATTAAATCCATAGCCTGCAAAACGCTCCATCAAGTCATAAATCTCGTTGGCTTTGCCTTCAGTAATGCCACCCGCTTTTGCACCGTCACTAAAAATCTTACGATGCTGCGCCATCTCCTCAGGCTTCTTCTTACCCATTGCGCGACGCAACATATCTGCGCCACCAAGTGAATATCCGCCGATCATCTGCGCCATCTGCATCACCTGCTCTTGGTAGACCATGATGCCGTAGGTTTCTTGCAGAACTGGCTCAATCCGAGGATCCGGATACTCTACTTTTTGCCGCCCGTGCTTACGCTCAATAAAGTCCGGGATCAAGTCCATTGGTCCAGGACGGTAGAGGGCAACGAGCGCAATAATATCCTCGAAGCGGTCAGGCTTGGCTTCACGCAGCATGCCTTGCATGCCGCGACTTTCTAACTGGAAGACGGCGACCGTATTAGCATTCTTTAGAACCTCAAAAGCCTTTTGATCATCGAGCAGAATTTCACCGATATTCCAATCTTTACGGTCGGCATGTAGCGTCTGAATCCATTTCTCAGCAGCTGCCAAAATCGTTAAGGTAGTTAAGCCTAGGAAGTCGAACTTGACTAAGCCGATAGCCTCTACGTCGTCCTTATCAAACTGACTAATGACTGAACCGCTCTCTTGGTCTTTAGAATCTTTCGCTTCTTGTGTATACAGCGGGCAAAAATCAGTTAAGCGGCCAGGCGCAATTAATACACCACCTGCATGCATACCCACGTTACGGGTCATACCCTCTAACTGCTGTGCGAGAGATAAAAGCTGACGCACTTCATCTTCATTCTTTTCACGCTCACCTAATTGCTTCTCTTCCTTCTTAGCCATTTCAATCGTCATGTACTGACCTGGCTTATTCGGAATCAATTTCGCAATACCGTCAACGAAGTTATAGCCTTGCTCGAGTACGCGACCAACGTCACGAATTGCCGCTCTTGCAGCCATCGTTCCAAAGGTCGCAATTTGACTGACTGCATCCTTGCCGTATTTATCTTTTACGTACTGAATAACGCGATCGCGCCCATGCTGACAAAAGTCAATATCGAAGTCGGGCATCGATACCCGCTCAGGATTGAGGAAGCGCTCAAAGAGCAAGTTGTAACGCAGCGGGTCAAGATCAGTAATACCCAATGAATAGGCGACCAAAGAGCCGGCACCAGATCCACGACCAGGGCCAACTGGCACGCCATTATTTTTTGCCCAGTTAATAAAGTCCGCAACAATCAGAAAGTAACCCGGGAAACCCATCTGAGCAATTGTCTTCACCTCAAAGACTAAGCGCTCGTGATAGCGAGCCTCTTCCTTGGCGCGCTCCTCTGAATCCGGGAAATTGCGCTCCATGTGGCGCTTCAAACCAATCTCAGATTGCTGCAATAAATAATCGTCGAGCGTAATACCAGGCGGCGTTGGAAAATCCGGTAAGCGTGGCTGACCTAAGGTTAAAGATAGGTTGCAACGTTTAGCGATCTCTACCGAGTTAGCTAGTGCAACAGGTAAATCTGCAAAGCGCTTTTCCATCTCCTCTTGAGATAAAAAATATTGCTCTTCATTAAATTTCTTGGTGCGACGAGGATTGCCTAAAAGCTCACCTTCAGCAATACAGACTCGAGCCTCATGGGCTATGAAATCACTGCGCTTCATAAACTGCACTGGATGCGTAGCAACAATCGGCAAATCCATTTCACTAGCAAGGTGGCAAGCCAACTGAAGTTGCTGCTCATCCTGAGGATGGCCGCCGCGCTGCACTTCAATGTAAAAAGCATTTGGAAATAAGCTCGCCCAACGCTGAGCAGCCTCTTTAGCTAAATCTTCTTGACCAGCGAGGAGCGCAGCACCGACATCACCCCAACGTCCTCCTGAAAGTGCAATTAATCCATACGACAACGTTCTTTTTGCAGCTTTATCTTCCGCCTTTGAGGCTGGCTCGCTGAACCATTTGAGATCGACCTCAGCTCGACCGCGGGATTGATTCTCAAGAGAGGCCTTACTCAAGAGCTGGCATAAATTGAGATAGCCAGAGTGATTTTGAACCAGGAGCAATAAACGATGAGGTTGATCTGGGTCTTGAGGATTACTCACCCAAACATCTGCGCCTGCAATTGGCTTAATTCCGCCGGAGCGTGCAGCACTATAAAAACGGACCAAGCCAAATAAATTACTTAAGTCGGTAAGAGCCAAGGCGCCCATGCCATCTTTTTCAGCAGCAGCTACCGCATCGTCAATGCGAACGACGCCATCCGTAATTGAAAACTCGGAATGGACGCGTAGATGAACAAAACGGGGTGAAGCCATGAGATCATTTTAGCTGTGCCGAACTTCAAAAACCCCTCACCCCCAGCCGACCGCTATCGCGGGCGATTTGCCCCCTCGCCCACCGGCCCACTTCATGCCGGATCGCTCGTTGCTGCCCTGGGAAGCTGGTTAGATGCCCGTAAAAATCATGGGAAATGGCTTCTCAGAATGGAGGATTTAGACGCTCCCCGCTGTATTTCCGGGGCAGATCAAGAGATCATGCGCCAATTGCTTGCCTGCGGCCTCACTTGGGACGAGGAGCCAACTTGGCAATCCAAGCATCAAGAGCGCTATAAAAAGGCTCTGGAGCGCTTAAATCAGCTCCAAATCGTCTATCCCTGCACCTGCTCTCGACAAGACATTGCAAACGCCCTAAAAGCTCGTGGCGTAATGACCACCCGCAATCAAGAGATGGTCTACCCGGGAACCTGTCGCCCCCATCAAATTGGCACATACGATGAGCTAGAAAGATCATCAACCGACGTAGCTTGGCGACTTGCCCTGCCACCAGGACTCGGCATTGATTTTGAAGATCTCGCCCTAGGTAAACAAACTCAAGATCTCAATCGAGAAGTGGGAGACTTTGTGTTGCGGCGTCGGGATGGCATATTTACCTATCAACTGGCCGTCGTAGTGGATGATGCTGAGCAAGGCATTACGCACATTGTGCGCGGGGCAGATTTACTGAACAACACAGCACGACAAATGTATCTGCAAAGAGTCTTGGGGTATGAAACGCCAAGCTACCTGCATCTACCTCTAGTGCTTGATGAGCATAGTGAGAAACTCAGTAAGCAAACTTTAGCAAGCGCTATTCATACTGAGAATGCGCAGCAGGCTTTACAAGAGTTACGTAAAGCTGCAAGGCACTTAGGGTTGAGGGATCTACCCGACGGAAAAGAGACTTCGATTTCTGAGTGGCTATTAGCAGCCACTCAGGCTTGGGACAGAAAAATTATTTTTTCTTGAAGCCGCCCAGTAAAGCGCCAACTGCTGGTTTCGCAGGAGTAATACCGACTTTTTTCTCTGCAGGATTTGCAGCCTCTGATGCTGGCTTGACTACAGCAGTAGGCTCGTAAGGCTTGTAGAAAAAAGGATCTGACATTTTTGCTGGCGCATCTGATCTCGATGAATTTCTACTGTGAGCGGGACGTGAGCTACCCTCAGGCAATGGCTGAATATCCAACTTGCGCTTCATCAACTTTTCAATATCGTCGAGTAAACGTTTTTCACTAGCATCGACTAGTGCAATCGCGTCGCCTTTACTGCCAGCGCGACCTGTACGACCAATACGATGAATAAAATCTTCCGCATTAAATGGCAACTCGTGATTAATCACACAAGGCATCGACGGAATATCCAGACCGCGAGCAGCCACGTCGGTTGCAACTAAGGCCTCGATCGCTCCAGATTTAAATGCATCTAAAGTCAGAGTGCGCTCACCCTGACTCTTGTCACCGTGAATCGCGCCAGCCTTGATACCATCACGCTCCAAAGAGCGAGCTAGCCTTGCACAGCCTAAACGGCTGTTGGTAAAGATGATGCACTGACGAGATAAACCTTGACGAGTACGCGCTTCCAGCACTTTCACAATCGCCTGTTGCTTATCAGCACTAGCCACCATGTGAACTACTTGCTTAACAGTATCTGCCGCGGCATTTTGGCGCGCCACTTCAACAGTCACTGGCGTGCGCAAATAACTTTGCGCCAACTTCTTAATCTCTGGTGAAAACGTAGCTGAGAACAATAAAGTTTGGCGCTGAGCTGGAATCAAATCAATAATGCGCTGTAAGTCAGGTAAGAAGCCCATGTCGAGCATGCGATCGGCTTCGTCCAGCACCAGAATTTCTACTTGAGACAAGTTGGCTACTTTAGAGCCAATGTGATCCAGCAAGCGGCCGGGGGTCGCAATCAAAATCTCTACACCGCCACGCAGTGTGGCTACTTGCTCTTTCATATCCACGCCACCGTAAACCACGGCGGCACGCAAATCGGTGTGCTTTGAATAACTCGCTGCGTTCTCAGCAACCTGAACAGCCAACTCACGTGTCGGCGTTAATACCAAAGCACGGATCGGATGGCGGGCAGGTGAAGCACTGCTACTAGCGTGACGCAGAATCTTTTGAATAATGGGTAGTACAAAAGCAGCCGTTTTACCGGTACCGGTTTGAGCCGCGCCCATCAAATCGCTTCCCGCCAACACGTGCGGAATAGCTTGCGCTTGAATCGGAGTTGGAGTGTTGTAACCCTGCTCAGATACCGCTTTTTGAATCTTTGGATCTAAACCAAAGTCAGCAAAGGTAATTGTTGCTGGGGTGGCGCCACTCTCAGTGGCGCCGGTAGGGGAATTTATTTCAGGAACAGTATTTGTCAAGGTAACTTACAGAATGGCTGCAATGCCGGCCTTCGCGGTTTCGGCATCCTCAGTCGATTTAACGCCGGAAACGCCGACTGCGCCGATGGTAAACCCGTTTACCTCGATATTGACGCCACCTTCCAACATGCCCGAAATATGCGGGGCAGATAAAAAGGAAATGCGTCCATTATTAATAATCTCTTCGTAGACACGACTCTCGCGCTTACCCATTGCAGCAGTACGCGCTTTTTCTTGAGCGATATAAGCGGAGACAGGAGCACATGTATCGCGACGGATCAAACCTAAGAGATGGCCACCGTCATCACAGACAGCAATCGTCACAGCCCAGTTATTTGCTGCAGCATGCTTGTCAGCTGCATCCAAAATCTTTTGAACATCAGCCTGAGTTAAATACGGTTTAGTTGCCAACATGTGAATTCTCTCTGTCTCGAATATGTTTTATTTGATGAAACTGCTATCTTTATAAGTACTTGAATTATAAGGGGTGCAAGCCAGTAGATTTACTAACCAGCACCCTATTTACACCCAACTTACTGATTATTTTAGAAATTCTTGGGCAGCAACTACACCGCTGGCCTTGGGTTTATAGCCAATAGCACTAAAACTCATCTCAACCCCGCTCAAGGCAGCCATGAGACTTAATTCGTTGCAATCACCAAGGTGGCCGATACGGAAAATCTTACCTTTGAGCTTGCCTAGGCCAGTTCCGAGCGAAAGATTGAACTTTTCTAGGGCATGTTTACGTAAAACATCCGCATCCATTCCTTCTGGAACTACGATCGCTGTCAATACTGGTGAATAGGCACTTGGGTCTAAACACTGGTTCTCTAGGCCCCAAGCGGCAACGGCGCGACGACAAGCTTCTGCCAAACGTTGATGGCGAGCAAAAATCGCGTCCAAGCCTTCGGTCTGCATCATATCGATTGCTTCATGCAAACCGTACATGAGATTGGTGCTAGGTGTAGTTGGCCAGTAGCCCGTTTTATTGGATTCTAAAATTTCATCCCAAGCTAAATAGGCTTTTGGAATTTTGCTGTGCTTACTTGCTTCAATCGCTTTTGGTGACAAAGCATTAAAGCCGATACCCGGAGGCAACATCATGCCTTTTTGCGAACCTGAAACAGTCACGTCAGCACCCCATTTGTCATGCTCATAATCAGCAGAACCAATGCCAGATACGCTATCAACGAGTAATAGTGCTGGATGCTTTGCATCATCAATCGCCTTACGAACAGCAGCAATATTGGATGTAATTCCAGTGGAAGTTTCGTTATGCACTACGCAAACTGCTTTAATTTCATGCTGAGTATCTTTGCGTAAACGCTCTTCAATCACGGATGCATCGACACCCCAACGCCAAGTATCAGCACCTGCTTTACCCACCACCTCAACCTCAATACCAATTTTTTTAGCCAAAGCACGCCATAAGTTTGCAAAATGGCCAGTCTCATAAAAGACCACCTTATCGCCAGGATTGAGGACGTTGACTAAAGCCCCTTCCCAAGAACCGGTTCCAGAGGCTGAATAAATAATGACGGGTTGCTCAGTCTTGAAAATCTTTTTAATACCATCTAAAACCTTGAGGCCAAATGCTCCGAATTCAGGGCCACGGTGATCGATGGTTTGATAGCTAATCGCCCTCAGAATGCGGGAAGGCACTGGGCTTGGACCGGGGATATGTAAGAAATGACGTCCCGAGAGGTGGTTATCTAGTTTTAGCATGCTGAGTCTCGCTTGGTTTTTTTAGTTAATCTTGGGGGTGAGTGTAAGTCACTTTTTGGCAATTGACAATTTTGTATGCAAAATATTTAACAAATAATCAAAAAATAAGCTATTTAGAGCATTATTTATGCTTATAGATGCGTTATAGTGATTATGTATACAAATTTAAGGCATTTCACATGATGCTCACAACACCAGCAAACTCGCAAAACTTGCATGAAGCCATCTTCCTGAAGCTCAGAGCTTTATTGGTGGAGGGCTCCATTGCGCCAGGGAGCAAGCTCAATGAACGCGAATTAGCAGAGCAACTCAATGTCTCACGCACCCCTATTCGCGAGGCGATTCGACGTCTAGCTGCCGATGGCCTGGTTGAATTAATTGCTAACCGTGGCGCCATAGCAATTCAACTGAGCCGAGACGACATCATTCATACCTTTGATGTCATCGCCAATTTAGAAGGTTTCTCTGGAGAGCTGGCAGCGCAAAATATTAGCGATCAAACACTGATTGAACTTGAAGCACTCCAATACGAAATGATGGCCTCGTATGCCCGCAGGGATTTATCTAGCTACTATCGACTCAATCTCAAAATTCACCAGGCTATCAATCACGCAGCGAACAATCCCGTCCTCAGTCAACTATTTAGCCAAGTCAACGCTCGCATTGAAGCGCTCCGCTTTCGCTCTAATCAGGATGGGGTTAAGTGGGAAAAAGCGGTCGAGGAACATCAAGAAATGTTAGACGCATTAAAGGCCCGCGATAGCGTACGGATGCGTAAAATCATGATCCAGCATGTCATGAATAAGCGTGATGTTGTTATTCAATTAATTGACTCAGAATCTACAGAGAAGGTTGCGGCATGAACAAGCCAGTCGATTTGCCATTGCCAGAATTCGTTGCCAATAAGGCAGAGCTTGCTAAACGCCTGAGACAAGAAACCTCTGGTGAGGTCTTGACGGACATAGCTAGTCGCGGCCGCTATGCAACCGATGCATCGATCTATCAAGCCATGCCAGTTGCTGTCTTTATTCCTAAAACAGCTGAGGATATTGCGACGGCGATTCAGATTGCAGCTGACTTAGGTATTCCAGTTCTGCCGCGTGGTGGAGGCACTAGTCAGTGCGGACAGACTACTGGCACATCACTTGTCATCGATAACACTAAATACTTCCGTAAACTCCTGCATGCAGATCCAGCTAAGGCCATAGCCATTGTTGAGCCGGGTATGGTGCTTGATCACCTGAACGCTGCTCTCAAGCCACATGGCCTTTGGTATCCAGTAGATGTTTCTACCGGAGGGCAAGCAACTATTGGTGGTATGGCAGGTAATAACTCTTGCGGCAGTCGATCAATCGCTTATGGCAACATGGTGCACAACGTTTTAGGTATTGATGCCTGGCTTGCAAACGGAGAGGTAGCTAGCTTCGGAAATTACGCTCACAGTTCTGGTGCTGCAAAACAATTAGGCGACTTTGTTAAGGGTCTTGCTAATACATTACAGCTGGAGATCGAGGCGCACTTCCCCAAAGTCTTGCGTCGTGTCGCTGGATACAACCTAGATGTATTCTATCCGCAAAGTGAGCTCCCTTACACCCAAGACGGTAGCGTCAACTTGGCGCATCTTTTGGTAGGTAGCGAGGGCACTTTGGCTTATTTCAAATCCCTCGAACTGAAGTTAGCGCCATTACCGCAACACAAAGTACTTGGAGTGGTGAACTTTGCGAGCTTCTTCAAGGCAATGGATAGTGCGCAACACATCGTCAGGCTTGGGCCTACCGCTGTTGAGTTAGTCGATCGCACCATGATTGACCTAGCGCGCCACAATCCGAGCTTTAAGAAAACCATTGAGACTGCACTGATAGATGCTAGCGCTCAAACACCTGAAGCTATCTTATTAGTAGAGTTCTCAGGGGAAGCGCATGCACCCTTGCTTGAAAAAATAAAGTCCTTGCAGAACCTCATGGGTGACCTTGGACTTCCAGGCTCAGTGGTTGCTATGCCGGATGCCAGCCTCCAAAAGAATTTATGGGAAGTGCGCAAAGCCGGCCTAAACATCATGATGAGTCTCAAAGGTGATGGCAAGCCAGTCAGCTTTATCGAAGATTGCGCAGTTCCACTAGAGAGTCTTGCTGAATACACCCAATCACTCACAGAGGTATTTTCTAAGTATGGCTCACGTGGTACTTGGTATGCGCATGCTTCTGTAGGGACATTACATGTGCGCCCTATTCTGGATATGCGTCGTGATGGTGCGCAAAAGATGCGTGCAGTTGCAGAAGAAGCATCTGCCCTGGTTCGCAAGTACAAAGGTGCTTATAGTGGTGAGCACGGTGATGGACTCTGCCGCGGCGAGTGGATCTCCTGGCAATTTGGTCCGAAGATTACCCAAGCACTCGCTGAAATCAAGCATGCTTTTGATCCTAAGGGCTTATTCAATCCTGGCAAGATCGTTAATCCGCCAAAGATGGATGATGCGAGCAACTTCCGCTTTCCACCAAGCTATAAGGTGATTCCACTGCAACCCGCTTTAGATTGGTCCGCCTGGAATGTACAGAACAATCCCGTCACTGAGGAGACTAGTGCACCTGGGACTGGCGGTGATCCTGCGATGGGCTTCGCTAAAGCAGTAGAGATGTGCAATAACAATGGTCATTGCCGTAAGTTTGATGCGGAAGTGATGTGCCCAAGCTATCGAGTCACTCGTGATGAAAAACATCTCACTCGTGGTCGCGCCAATACATTGCGCCTAGCCCTCTCTAATCAACTGGATATTAAAGACGGGAGTTCACCCCTGGGTAGTGATGCCATTAAAGAAGTGATGGAACTTTGCGTTAGCTGTAAAGCTTGTCGCCGTGAATGTCCTACTGGCGTTGATATGGCAAAGATGAAGATCGAGTTTTTATCTGCTTACAAGAAGCGGACTGGGCATACCATGCGCGATCTCGCTGTTGCGTATTTACCTAAATATGCACCCATGATTAGCAGCATTCCATGGCTTCCCGCATTACTCAATCTTCGCAATCACATTGCGCCAATTGCTAAATTACAAGAATGGGTCATGGGTATTTCTGCCCAAAGAAGTTTGCCGATTTGGAAAGCAAAAACTTTCTGGAGCAATCAAAGTGCAATTGCGCCTTATCAATTTACGCCCGCAGAACTGAGTAAATTAGATGCAAATGGTAACAAGGGAGTGGTGTTATTAGCCGATACCTTCAATGCCTATTTTGAGGATGAGAACATACGCGCGGCTCTACAGGTTTTGCAAGCAGCTGGCTATCGTGTTCACATTCCCCAAAAGACTAAAACTGAAACTAAGAGCGCTAATGCCTGCTCTAAGGAATTTTGCTGTGGTCGCACTTACCTTGCGGCTGGCATGGTCGATAAAGCTAAAGCAAGCCTCGACGAATTAGTCAATCATCTAGCCCCTTATGCAGAAAAAGACATTTCTATTATTGGTCTAGAGCCTTCCTGTCTTTTCACTTTGAAGGATGAGGCACTAGTCATGGGCTTTGGTGAGCGGGCAGTGACGGTAAGTAAGCATGCACGGCTCTTAGAGGAATTTTTAGCAAGTGAGGCCAAGGCAGGCAAACTCAAGCTGTCACTGAAAACTGCAACGCGCCCAGTATTGTTTCATGGTCATTGCCATCAAAAAGCATTTGCTGCTGTGACGCCTGCAATGGAACTGCTAAAACTCATTCCGAATGTTGAGCCTAAACTGATTGAGTCTTCCTGTTGCGGTATGGCTGGTAGTTTTGGTTACGAGGCTGAGCACATTGAAGTATCTAAGCAAATGGCAGAAGCTAGCCTCTTACCTGCGATTCGTAAAGCGCCAGATAGTTGGGTAGTTGCGGATGGCACCAGCTGCCGCCACCAGATTGCCGATGGTACTCAAAGAGATGCTGTACACATCGCCAAGATTTTGGCAGCCCATCTCTAAAACAGGGCATCAACACTATTTAACGAATAAGGCCGTAAGCTAGCATTAATACGGTTCCAGTCAATAGGGCTGGAACAAGACGGTGTGTTGGTTTTGAAACCATCACACCAATACTTAAGGCACAAATCAGCAATCGAATCCATACGGGTACGGTTGATAAGAGGCCAATAGGCATGAGGACCATTCTGACAACGAGGGCCGCCACCATCGCATAAGTAACAGCAGAAAGATAGCGAAAGATTTCGCTATCTTGATTAATTCTTTTAGCGAGTAAAACACCAATAGCGCGACAAATATAGGTTCCGATTGTGGCGCCTGCTAAGGCGATCCACAAACCCCAACCCTGGAGGCTAGCATTCATCAACTCATCACCCCCGCTCTTTTGCGTAGTACCTTGCGATCAAATAGATAGGCGATCGTTCCCCCTACTAGACCGGTGGTCAGCAGGCTAGTGTCGCGATCTAAGAGAAAGAAAAAGGGGCCTAATACAAAACCTAAGCCAATGGCGATTCGATTAACCCAAGGCTTTACCTCAGTAAACGTCAGCAAAAAGAATAATGGGTTTATAAAAACGAGACCAAGCGTAATGTAAGGCGGCACTACACCTGCCAACAAATATCCCAGAATAGTGCCCGGAATAGAAATAATCCAACACAGCAAACCAAGACCGACAAAGTAACTTAAGCGATGCTTTGCTTCTATCGTCTGAAACTCTCGCATGGAAATAGCCCAAGCAGTCATTGCTAGAAGATGGACTGAAGCATACAACCCATGATTGCGATCTTTTTCATGAAACTGTGGAAAGAGTGTCACCGTCATCGTGATGAAACGCGTAGAAGTTAAGGTCACCGCGAGAGCAATAGCAACTACTGAAGATCCAGTAATGGCCATCTCGAGCAAGACTACTTGTCCAGGTAATGCGAACATGAAGAAACTAGTGGCAGTGGTAAACCAAGCATCCATACCATTGGTTTTACCCATCGCACCAAAACCCACCATACCAGCAAAGAGCACCATTGCAGGTGCGCCAGCCGCATCCCGAATCCCCGCCCAAAAAGCCTCACTGCGATTTTTATAGCGCTGCGCTACTGAAGCCTCTAGCTTAATTTCACTGGGGTCTATAAAGGGTTGATCAGCTGATGACATGTTTTGATTGTAAGAGCTGCTAGGTACTTTGCCAAAAAATACTTAGGAACTCAGCGCCCAGTCGATATGTTCAGCCACCAAGGCGTCCGCCAAAGGCAATGCGCCCTGCAAAGCCTGCCGCAGGAGGTCCTTATCTGATGCAGGCACATCATCAGCAGCCAAAGCATTCCCCATGGCCACTGCTAAGTTTCTGCGCCACCTAGAGTAGCCAATCCGACGAATGGCACTGCCCTCATGGCGTTTCTCAAATTCATCTTCAGTCCAAGACCAAAGCTGCAAAAGACTTTCCTTCCCGAGGCCATGGCGTTCAGCAAAATCTGGCAAGACTGTACGTTGTGCAAATTTGTTCCAAGGGCAAATTAATTGGCAGTCATCACATCCGTAAACACGATTACCCATCGCTCTACGAAACTCCACCGGAATGGCATCTGGATTCTCAATCGTCAGGTACGAGATACAACGTCGCGCATCTAATTGGTAAGGCGCAGTAATGGCTTGCGTAGGACAAATGTCGATACAAGACTGGCATGTTCCGCAATGCGACTCCTGCTCTTGATCTATAGGCAATGGCACATCCACTAGGATTTCACCCAAAAAGAAGGTCGATCCAGATTCACGATTGAGCAGCAAAGTATGTTTGCCTCGCCAACCCAAGCCCGCCTTACGAGCCAACTCTACTTCCATCAACGGTGCTGAATCAGTAAACACGCGATAACCAAATAATCCAATACGCTTTTCAATAAGCTGTGCAAACTCTTGCAAACGATTGCGCATCACCTTGTGATAGTCACGCCCTCGGGCATATACCGACACCACAGCTTGGCTTGGATCAGCTAAACGCTGCCACTCACGGTCAAAATCAATCGCAGGAGATAGGTAGTTCATGGTGACGCAAATGACCCTGACAGCGCCTGGAACAAGCATGCCAGGATCAGAGCGCAAATCAGCATGTCTAGCCATGTATTCCATCTGACCATGACGACCCTGCTCTAACCACTCATGAAGCCTCTCTGTGGCTGATCCAAGATGGGTATCCGTAATACGCAAGCCATCAAAACCCAATTTACGAGATTGCTCATCCAGCCATTCACGAAGATTGGCCTGGTCATCAGAGATCGGCATTTGGGAAGAAGTCATTAGGAATACAGAATGTAGCTCAATAATTGAATAAACTAGGCAAATGGCTCAGAATTCATTTACACAACATTGTAGGCAAGAAGCAGATACCACTGCTTTAGCGCAACAGCTTGCCTCCAGTCTCGGCCATCTTTTCCAAACCGATCAAAGCACTCACCTCAATATCTCCCTAGAGGGCGATCTTGGGGCTGGCAAGACTACCTTTGCCCGCTATCTCATACAAGGCCTAGGATATGCGGGTCGAGTGAAGAGTCCAACCTACACCTTATGTGAACCCTATCCACTCATCATCAATAGCAAGACTCTGGCGATGAATCACTTTGATCTCTACCGCATGCGAGATCCTTTGGAGTGGCAAGAGGCGGGTTTTGCAGAGCATTTTGATGAGCCTGGATTCTGTTTAGTGGAGTGGCCAGAAAAAGCCGAGGGCACACTCCCTGCTTTTGATATTGCAATTCACTTGGTAGCAGGCGAACAAGAGTCGGAAAGACAAATAGAACTTAAAGCAAACTCCGAGCTTGGGATGACCGTTATAGAGAGATTGCGCCCTCAATAGAGATGAGCAAGCGCCCCATTAATACCTCTAGAAGAAAGCATCTCAAAAATTCAGCAAAGATGCTGGGCTTCATTCTCTTCTTTGGTGAGGTAGATATTGCTTGGGGGGCCAAGATCTTGGGCGTGCGCATTTGGCCGGCGGAGGACTACACACGTATCACTCTCGAATCAGATAAAGCGCTGCCGATTACTCAACAGCTTCTAACCAATCCTGATCGCTTGGTTGTTGATGTTCAGGGCATGGAACTCAATTCCACCTTAAAAGACTTAGTCGCTAAAGTGAAATCGAATGACCCCTATGTGTCACAGATTCGGGTGGGACAATTTCAACCCGGCATGGTCCGTTTGGTATTTGATCTTAAGGAGCCGGTAAAGCCACAGCTTTTCACACTCGAGCCTATTGCAGAGTATCAATACCGTATGGTGCTTGATCTCTACCCTACTACACCGCCAGATCCGCTAATGGAGTTGGTCAAGAGTAGCGCCCGCAAAGAAAGCGCCCTAGAAAAAGCCAATGAAGAAATCGATCTGATTGCACAGTTCGCCACAAAAAAAGAAAAGGATGCTCCCAAGGCTCCAGTAGCGCAAGCCATTCCAGATTTAAAGGAAGCTTCAGCAAAAGTAAAACAGAAGCGCCTCATCACTATTGCAATCGATGCAGGTCATGGTGGTGAAGATCCAGGCGCTATTGGTGCAATGGGCTCTAAAGAAAAACATGTAGTCCTCTCTATTGCTAAGCGCTTACGCGATAAGATTGAGAGTGATCCTTATATGCGCCCTTTCCTCACAAGAGATGGCGATTACTTTGTACCCCTGCATACAAGAGTACAAAAGGCACGCCGCGTTGAAGCCGATTTATTTGTTTCCATTCATGCGGATGCTTTTATCGAACCTAGGGCCAAAGGTGCTTCGGTCTTTGCCTTGTCTCAAATGGGTGCCAGTAGTACAACGGCGCGTTGGATGGCTAACAAAGAAAATTCTTCAGATTTAATCGGTGGCATCAACATCAAAACACAAGATAAGCAGGTGGCCAATCTACTACTTGATATGTCGACAACCGCCCAAATCAAAGACTCACTTCAAGTGGGCACCTCCATCCTCAAACAAATCAGTGGATTTGCGCCCTTACATAAAGCAAAAGTTGAGCAAGCCAGCTTTGCCGTTCTCAAGGCGCCAGACATTCCATCCATCTTGGTGGAGACTGCCTTTATCAGCAACCCTCAGGAAGAGGCGAGACTCAATGATGATGCTTATCAAGACCGGATTGCTGAAGCGATTATGAGGGGAATTAAGGACTATTTTTCCAAAAATCCACCCGTTGCCAGACGCGCAAACGCATAGCGCTCTTATAAGTACAAGGGCTTGACGGTAGACACCTACAGACCCGGGAGGACCCATAAACTTCTTGCTATAATCTTTCTTTTACTGGGTCGGTAGCTCAGTCGGTAGAGCAGCGGACTTTTAATCCGTTGGTCGCGAGTTCGAATCTCGCCCGACCCACCATATAGAATAAGGACTTCAAGGCAATTTGCTTTTTAGTCCTTTTTTCTTTTTTAGCGCCATGTAGTGGTGATGTAGGGGTTACAAGGCTAAATTCACCCTTTTTAGCTTCTTTTGGCAACTGATTTGGGCGTGACTTTTAGTAGTGCGTGACCCCATTACCAGCCCACCCCAAAAGAAAATTGCCTTTTTGAAATCCAGCCAATCACTTATTCTTCTTTTTCGACAAAATTAAGTGCAAAGCATTGAAGCGAACTGGGGGCAATATTCTTTTCGGTTAAATCAAATCTTCCGGTAAAGAGTGAATTTATGACGATATGACCATCATCTCCGCAAAAGTTCGGAACTGAACCATTCATCTTGATTTTTACGCATTCACTAATACTTCCAGCAGTTGCGCATTGCTGGCGAACATCAACATACATTTCGCAAGCAGTTTTTTCTTCACATAATGACTTCAACCAAGTTCTTGGTCTAGCGTAATGGTAATCATCAATAAATTTTTGTTGCTCTACTGTTGGTTTTCCTAAATCGGAAATAAGTTTGCCAATACCACCAAAAGCAAGTAACACCAGCAATATGGTCAATCCACTAGATTTATTGGATTCCATTGAATTTAGATTCCTTCTTCCATGTATAGTCTATATTTATAATAGTTCTAGATTGACTATATTTATATAAAGGCAAGGCTAGGTGGATTGGTCTTTAGCCACCTACAAGCCGTTCACAAAGAATTTTTATCTCTAGGTAAGCGCCACCCAAATTACCTACTTAATTGCGTACATAAGGATTGCCGACCTTCAACACAACCGCCAAAGCATAAAATATCACTACCTTGAAACATTGCGCCACCACTTGGTTTTGATGAGCACATAACTGTATTCTTACCATCGGTAGTTATTAAGCATTGACCAACCCCACATACAACTTGATTTTGGTCATTAGTCTTTGTGTCGCCACCAGGTGGTGCACACCAAACATTACCTTTTGAATCTTGTCTGCATGGGTCGCCATATGCAAAGTTTGAAAAACTATATATTAAAAATATTGGCAAAACGGCAATAAGAACCTTATTAAGCAATTTCATAAATTCACCTCATCATTGAATTTAGAGTTAATCCACTCATCAATATCACCCATTCGCCAGCATTTAATCGAAGGTGATAAAGCCATTGGCTTTGGAAACTTCCCTTGGGCAACCCATAGATTGATTATTGATTTAGCCAAAGTAGTCAGCGCACTTACTTCAGCAATTCTTAAAAGTTGGTTTGGGTTTGTAATTTTTTAATAACCCTAGAACTATAAATTATTTTCTCTAGTGTATTTAGTTACAAAATAGTCTTCCAGTTTATGTAATAAATCCTTGAAGTGTCCGGCAGTTTCTATTGAAATTCCGCCCTGGTCGTTAATTTTTCCCATTACATGGGTGACCAATTCATAACAATGACTTAATTCTCGGGAATTAGGGCGCATACTTAACCTTTCAGGGATTTTAATAATTCTTTATCTTGTTTTGTTAGTTTCCAATTAATGCCAGAATTTGTGAATAAGTTTGCTTTTGGGTTGCTTATTTTTATATAGACAGGAATGTCATGTGACTCGTTTTCTTCTTTGGTCATTAAGATTACTGGGTCATATTTTTTAAAAAGTTTCCAAAATTCCGTCTTACTTAATTTTTTTTCTATATTAAAAAATATATCGAAAGTTTTAATACGCATGTGCATATGACCTCTAACTAAACCTTTATTTGTCTTGTAATCATTTTGTCTATAAAGTTTAAGTGCGCTAGGTGTAATGCCAACTACACGCCAAAACTCTTTTCTACCCTTTGTTAGAAGGGAAAAGAACTCACTCCATCTTTGCTTTGATAGGAAAAGGTCTTTATTTTTATGGAATTTTTCATAAAGCAATGAATACAAATCATAAATATCATCCATATCAACATTTGTCATTTAATAACCTTACTGGTAACAAACTTTCTAGGTGATAAAACTAATTTGCACAATTACTTATCAGGGCAAGCATTGGCGCAAGCCCTGAAACCACTTGCACAAGAATGTTGGTTAGAAAAGTATGCCTTACTAATGCAATTTGAATAAGGTTCAGTACATTGTCTTACGCAAGCCTGATTTTTTCCTTTAGTATCAACGCTATCAATACCGCCAGCACATCCAGCAAGTGCAATAAGGCTTATAGCGCATAAGGTAAGTAATTTCATATATTCCCCTTTGTTGATTCCTTATCTTATCAAGTCTTTTTGGTCTTTTAGCAATCTATTTATAAATTTAATAAATTCCCTAAATTCAAGGCTTTTGCCGGTTTTGTAGGCATTCTGTGATGACCTTTTCTTACCTTCCGGTGTTTTAGCGCCTGTTGATTGTTTCCAAGGCTTCCAGCGTTGTATCAATTCCCGTTGGCGTTGTCGTTGCTCCGGTGTCCAATTCCGCATAGCTACCCTTTAATAGTTCGTTTTGTGGCGTTATGTTTTTTTCTGCCAAATTGTTTACTTGTTGATGACCTTGGGCAATATTGGCTTGCTTTACAAAGGTTGTATTGCTTGGTTGCTTTAATTGCACCAATGCTTGCAAAGTAGCCCGGCATTGATTTTGGGCTTTTAAAGCGAATCGCATATGGGTTTCGTATTGCAATAACTTTTCTTGATTTTTGGCGCGCCTTGCTAGGCTTGTAAACATCACCTCTAATGCTACTGCTTGGCTTATATACATTTCCTCTATTTTGGATAAATCGCCCGATTGGATTTGTTGAATTGTCTTTTCCAATACTTGCATAGTGGATTGAAAACTAAAGTCATCACCTAAACCAATATCAAATGATTCCTTTACTGCGGTGCTTAAAAAATCGGACTTGGAATTAAATTCAGCCAATGCTTGCTCTTTGGTTTGGTCTTTACCTCTTTTGATTTCAAGGACTTGGGTTTTGGTTTTTGTCATAGTTCAACTTCCTTAATTGATTGGTTAAAGCCGTTACATCGTTGGAATAAATTCACCATATCGCCCAATCCAGCACCGGCTTCCCTAATAGCTATTCCAGCCTTGCGCCAATTGCCACATCGCCATAAGCCAACATATCCCTTTAGGTGGTGGCATTCATAGCAAAGAATCCGGTCATCGCCTTGGGTTCTTAAATCAAGCCATTGGGTTACTTCTTTGGCTTCATCAAGGCTTAATCCTTTATTGGTTAATCCAACCAACCTTAATTGTTTTGGGTCATCAATTTGGCGCGGTGCTTGCAATATGACCGGTGCTTGTTCAATTGTTTTTAATCGTTCAAGCCAAGTCATATAAACCCTTTAATTCAGAAAATAGGCTATATGCACACCCTACAAAACCTACATTACCTAGTTTTGTTGGTTTCGTAGGGTCACCAACTAGGGCATTATTCATTTAATCCACCATCAAGTAGCTTTGGATTGATTGAATATTTCTCGCTAGGTCTGCCACCCTTGGGACTTGTTGGGCTAGTTTGTGGATTGATATATTCATAATCAGTCAGCAATACCAGCGCCTTCTTAACGGCTTCAACATCGCTTAATCCAGCCCATTGTCTTTGGGCTATTTCCCTAGCCGTAAAACCATCAATCAAAACCTTGGCTTTAATCTTTTTGAGTATTGTTTTCGCGCCCGTTGTTTCCGGTTGGATTGCCGATTGATAAATTCTTATGGCGTGGGTTCGTAAATATTCACCCCATGCCAATGCCCTAGCTAACTCTCTTTCGCCTACTAAATTGCCACTATCAGGCGTATCAATATGGGCAAAGATTAGTGCCAATGCCGGTATATGCTTGGCGTATTTTTGAAAATGCGATTCCAATGCCGGGTGCAACTCGCCACTTTGTAATTCTTTATTTAGGTCAATAAACCATTCATTAAATAATTCTTGGGCTTGTGGCGTGAATCGCCATATTGTTGGGTTATCGCCTTCCGGTTGTAACTCTGCCAAGCGGTTAAAAACCTGTTTAGCTTTGTCTTTAGCTTCAATGTCAGGGTATCGGTCAATAAAAATAAAGTCTTTGCCGGTGTCCGGATATACGGCTAAACCAAACCTTTGCAATAAGCCATCGTCTGCACTTCCACCACTTACTGCACCCCGAATATATTCTTGTAACTTACCCGGTTGAATACCACCTAGTAACGCTATGCAAACCCTTGGTATATGAATCCTACCTCTACCAATGCGGTCAAAGGTATAGGGTTGGTTGCCGTTATATCCTTGCAAGTAAAACGCCCTAGCGCCTTCTTGACCGGTCTTATCCATACCTTTTAATAAGCCAATCAATTCATCTTGATAGCAAAGAATTCCCCAAGGATTAACTGCTAATATTTCGCCTAGCTTTTCAACAGTCGAATCATTAACTACAAAACGCCTTCTTATGGGTTCGGGCGGTGTAGTGATACCTTCAAGCAAGGTTCTAGCTTGGGAATTGTTGCCGTTAGCAATTTCAGACTTTGCCTTCTTTTCCTTATCTTGTTTATCCAATTCAGCTACTTGGCAATCAATTAACCATTGTTCGTATTCAGTCTTAACCCTTTCATTTTCTTTAGCTTCCAGCTTAAACAATGGCTCTAGCACTTCATCAAGTGAAGGACTTTTTTTAGAACTAGCCCGACCAATTAAGCCACCCCAAAGGTTTGGGCGTATTTGCCAATCGGTTTTTTGCTTTGGTTGAATAACGGCTTTAGCACCAATCAAACTTGATAACGCCACAATTGCGCTAATTGCTGGAAAGTCAGTCGGTGATTGCATTAGTTCGGCAATATCCTTAATCCATGCCCTTAATGAATCCGGCATAAGGGCTAAATCAAAGGTTTGCACCGGTGGCATATCAGGTAAAGGTATTGGGTCATGCCATTGGGTTTGGGTTGGTTGCAAAGCGTTTTGAATAACTTCTTTAACTGCTTGCAAACCAGCTTCTTGCGCCATATCGTTAAAGTCGGTCGCCTTTTCTTTGCGGTGAATTCCAAAGCTAGGAATTGCTAATAATTCATTAACGGCTTGTGCGGTTTCGGTTGCTTTAGTAACTCCAGGATTTCCTTCGGCCTTATAGTCATCATCGCCACAAACAATCAATTTCAATTGTGGATATTTAGCTTTGATATTTTTAGCTACTGCTTGAAGGTTGCCAGCATTAAAGGCGATTGCTACCGGATAGCCTGTGGCTTCGTGAATAGTCGCGCCCGTTGCAAAGCCTTCGCATATACAAAGCGCCTTGGCATTTTCTATTTTGCCAATGGCGTAGTAACACCCGGCTACCTTTCCACCCGTTAGAAAGCGTTTTGAGCCGTCTGCTTGGATTATTTGTAGTGATTGGATTTCGCCACCTTCATAAACCGGTATCAATAATGAATCTGCAAATTGTTTGGCGGTATAAGGCTTGATTTGTTTCGCTATTAAATAAGGGTGGTCTGTTGCCGGTATTGCTTTAGTCCACAAACCAATTGCCTTTTCTTTTGCTTCGGCTTGTAGGTTTAACTTTTCGGCTTCCCTTTGCTCTTTAACAGCTTCCATTTTGATTTGGTGGGCGCGAATCTCACTAGGCGTTAATCCCCGACCTATATTAGCTTTCCAGCTTTGGCTAATGTCTTTTGACCAATCACCGAATGCGCCAGCCGGAATACCTTCGTTATGGAATACATACCAGCCACTTTTGTCATTCTTTTTATCGCCACTAGCAAAGCGCCTTAATTTGCCGTCTGCTTCGATAAAGTCAGGCGGTGTCATGCCAGCCGAATACATAGCTTCCTTGAATTGTTTGGTAGGGTCACTCATGCGCTAATCCCCCTACTCTTAATAACCAGTCAGCTAGGGCTATTGGGATAACTCCATAACAAGCTAGGCAAACTACAACTTTCTTGGCTTTTGCTTTAAAATTTGATTTGTCAGGTTTTACTAAAGCGACTTTGCAGGTCGCTTTTTTTATTGGTTTATTCATCAATCAAAATCCTTCCGAATGCTTCATAAACTGCGCTATGGTCACCAGCGCCATGGGCTTGACCTAATGCGGTTAGAAAGCCTTTATCTTGGTCGCTTAAACCAAATGGATTGCTTTCAACATTCTCAATTAGGTTATTTACAAGGATTGCCACTCCATTTTCAAATTGGCGCTTTACATGGATTGGAATAGCTTGATAAACGGCTTGGGCATGGCTCATAGCGCACCTCTTAACTTTTCAGCTATTTGTGCTACCGACCAAAGCAAGCGATTGCCGATTTTGGTTGGTCGAATGCCGTAGGCTTCACCGGTCAAGGAATAATTTTTGCGGACTGTTTGACTTGCCACATTAAAGACTTGGGCAATTTCAGGCGTGGTAATCAAATCCCGGTTACCAGCAATTGCCGATAGTCCGGGCGGAAGGTTTGTTACTTCTTGGTTTGATTCATTCATATCTACTAACTCCTTTCGTTGAGTTAAATAGATTTTCTTGGTAGGGAATTACCTACACAAATTGAATGCCACCTCTAAAGCCTTATTTTTATTGGCTTTTTATTAACTCTAAAAAATAGGGAAAATTCAAATTCCCTACTTGCGTAGATTTGCCACAAAGCTACTAAACCACATACCTTTTGATAGCGAATCTTTGATAGTGCCAACTTTTAATTCTGTGCATTTACCCCAAGAAGTGGTTATTTTTTCCTCTATGAATCTTGCATGAATCAATGCCGATACTTGGTTAATGGTCAATTGTGGATTTTGGTTAAGTAATGGCTCTGCATAGGCTTGCGCCCTTTTCTTCCATTCAGCACTTGCTAATTTGATTGGGTTGCCAAATTGATTTGTATCGCCCAACTTGGCTAACGCCCTAAATTCACTAGGTATCACCCAATCAGGCTTTTCCTTAACTACCCACCTAGCAAACTCACTTAACTTCACTTGGTTGGTTGATTTGAACTCGCTTGGATTGTCATAACGCCAAAGGCAATCAGGGCTTTGCGCCCAATTCAATGCGTTAGTTAGCTTTGGTGAATACTCAAAACTAATTTTTAAATTATTTTTTATACCAATGACTTTATTGTTTATCCAATCAGGCGTGATATTCACACATAGGCTTATGGCATTTTCCAAACTTAAATGGTCACAATCCCAATATGACCAATCAGGTTTAAGCCGTTCTAAAGGGTCAGGAAAGCGCCAATCAATGAATTGATACTTGGGTAGCCAATTGTTGTTTAAGTCATTCCAATGGGCTACTTCGTAGAATGCCCGGACTTTCAAAGGTATGGGTGTTAGGTCTAGCGTGCCGGGTCGATTAACTTGCACTTCGCCATTTTCAACAAGCGCTTTTAGGTCGGCTAACTTTTGCGCCCTATCTAGCACCTCTACATTTTGGCAAAGAGTATTAACTGCTTCATCAAGGGTATATACGCCTTCAATTTGGCGTTGTGCTAATTGCCCTGATTCGCTAGGGTCACCGGTTGTTACTAATACCATTTTGCATACCTCTATGCACCTTCAATAAAGCGCTTTGCCGGTCAGGGAAGGTAATCCTGATTTTCACTTCGTCAAGCTAGGCAAAGGCTATCCCTATTATTTCGTATTTACGACCCTTAGGCGTTTTGCGCCTTCTTTTGGTTGTGGAATGCCAGCTTCATCAAGAATGAATTTTTCAATCTTGCTATGCCATTGGCGCAATAAATCAATTGGGCGCTTCCTATAATGCTTTTCTACCAATGCGGAAGGCTTGTGTCCCATTATTTGGGCGCTAATACCAGCCGGGCATTCTGTCCACTCTGCCAATGTTCCGAATGACCTTCTTAACCCTTGCAAGGTTAGCGTTGGCAATCCCATGGCTTCCATAGCTTGCTTATGGGCTATGCGTGGTTCGGTTATATGTTTACTTTTAGCCGTAGGGCTTGCGAATACATACTTATTCACCCTTTTTAGGTTGTTAAGTAACAACTCAACATAGGGCGTAAGCGGTATTTTGCGATTACCTTCGACCTTATCCCTGATTAAAGCGGTATGCCATTGGGTATCAACATCTACCCACTTTAGGGTGGATAACTCATTACGCCTTGCACCGGTCAATAACAAGATTTGAAGGTAATAACTAATTACCGGGTTATTGATTTGCCTAACACCATTAAACCAAAGTCTTAATTGCTCTTTCTGCAAACAATCGTCTTTGGCTTGCTTGCTTGGCAATTCCCTAGTTAATCGGTCACAAGCATTTACATCAACTAGTGCTTTATATTTTGGTTGGTCACTAGCCCAAGTGATAAAGGCTTTAAGTAATGACAAGGCTAACCGGGCGCGGGTCGGTCTTTTTAGGACTTCCTTCTTTAACCATAGCGCCACCTTATCCCTAGTGATTTCGTTAATGGGTAGCGATAGCAAGCTAACAAGAATGCCGGGTTGCCTAATCTTTGGTTGTCCGGGTCGCAATCCCCTAGTGAATTTGCCACCACCAACTTTGACCATATCGTTATGGTCGAATAAATGCCGTTCACCCCATTGGTCTGTGCGGTCTGCAATATATTCCTTCCACACTTCCAGCCCTTGTATGCCCTTTAGCTTGCTTGCCATGGTCTTAGCCTTTAAATCGGCTTTTTGTTCTCTAGGGTCTATTCCTTGGTCAGTCAGCACCTTTAAGCGCCTTGCTTCGGATTGGGCTTTATCAATTGCCCAAATATTCACATCACCAATCGTTATGCGTAGGGTTTTATCGTTAAAAGATGTTTCAAAAATGAAGGCTTTATTGCCGGTAGGCGTAACACGCACTCCAAAATTTGGTGTTCGACTATCCCAATAGATAGTCTGCGATTTACCCGGTTCGCACTCCAAAGCGCTTATTTTCGGTGCGGTAAAGCCTATTTTGTTGGTAGCCATAAAACCTCAATTCCGCCATGTAGGGGTCATGTAGGGATTTTACATCTATTTAGGGGAATTTAAGGGAATATTAAAGATAGCCCTGTAACCCATGTATTTGTTGATTTATATTGATATAACAATGACTTAGCTACATCAATCAACACTAATAAATAACTTGTTTTGCGGACTTTTAATCCGTTGGTCGCGAGTTCGAATCTCGCCCGACCCACCAAGTATTACTAAGCCTCGCTCTGCGGGGCTTAGTAATACCCGTGTATCCATCAATCACTCTTACTTAAGTGAACCTAGGAATGTGACCGCCCTCTGCGCTGCCTCGTCATAGCTTGGCCTGTAATTCAAGATATCAATCTCAGCGAACTGCACTTTTAATACTTCTGCCCTGCTAGATATCTGACAAATAAATGGCTCAGCATTCTTTTGCAAGAATTTGGCAGCTTTTACTAAGGCTTCAGGTTCTCGCTCAATAATTAATGATAGATCAAATAAATCACGAGCGGTAGCCCTGTCACCTCGGTGCCACAATTTCTTTGCCACAATCTCTGCAGCAGTTTCTACCCGAATCTGCTGGCCGCCAATATTCCATATTTCGAAAGGGGTATCAGTGAGATTTGGGGATGCCACAAAATCGATTTCCCCTTCTGGACGAATTAACTTCACGTAAGAGCTCTGATCTTCAACGTAGTCTGTGCTAACGGCTGCAGCCATATCACTTAAGCGTGGCGTGACAAAACCTAAGTACTGTGGATCTGGAACAAAGATATCAATATCCTTACTAAGCCGATGCTGATAACGAAACATTAATACCGTACCACCACCAAAAGTCCAAAATGGATCGGGCGTTCCGTGGTTTTTAATATCTTCAATAATAGAAAGCGCATGCGGAAGTAAATCTCTCCACACCCCTTCGGGAAGTTCACGTTCAATAATATTCATGAATTAATTCCAAGCCGATCTGAGAGACTGCATCTCATGCGCCCACCGATTAATATTCTTCCAAATCACTTTGGGTGCAACGTGATTATTTTTGGCAGCCTCCTCAACCGCAGACACAATAATTTCTAGTGGCGCCTCATCCAATAGCGTTGCCACATGAGGATAAATACTTTCAGGCAGATCTCCACAGGCTAACGAATGAGATAAATCACCACTTTGTAATTTAGTCTTATAACTAACGCTGGCTGTCTTGCTGGCCATATCTAAGCCATGATGCTTTTTGCTGTGCTCTTGTGTAACTACATCTAGCCCTAGGAGCGATAACAAGGACAGCAATTTAGCTGCGCCCAAATCATTCAAACTACCTTTCTCTAGATGATGGATAGTTGACCTTGATAGTCCGCATAGTTTTGCCAACCGCTCCTGGGATAAACCCAGATCAGTACGACGCTGCCCGACTTTGAGACCAATTTCGCGTAAGTTCATAAGTGCACTATAGCATAAATTGTGTAATATATTATACAATTTTTATTGGGGTCGATCTACTATTACCCGAGACTTGATATAAAAATGAGAATTAGAGCTATGCGCCAAAAAAGCAATCGCACAGTCAATCGCACACTCATTTTTTGGTCGCTCAAAGCCATACGCTATATAGGTTTTTGAACAGACATGACTTCTTTTAATCCGTTGGTCGCGAGTTCGAATCTCGCCCGACCCACCAGTAATACGAATCCCTTGAATGAAAGTTCAGGGGCTTTTTCTTTAGGCTGGCAACTCAGTCACTGCTCTCATAAGCTGCTAACTTTGCTTTTAATTGGCGCTCCTCCTGAAACCGCTCCGTTTCATCTCGAATGATTGCGGCTATTGCAATAGCTCGCTTTTGATCATCAAACAACATGCTTACCGAGAATGCAATTGAAATAGAGCGACCATCTTTATGGACTGCAGGAACCCTCAGTAAAGTATGTCCATACTTCGTGTGTCCGGTTTGAATGGTGTGAAAGTAGCCTTTCGAGTGACGCTCTCTAAAGCGCTCAGGCGTGATGATGCTGAGTGTTTTACCCAAAGCCTCCTCTGGAGTAAATCCGAAAATACGCTCTGCTGAGGCATTCCAAAACAAGATATTTTCATCTCGATCAGAAATAATGACTGCTTCACCCAGTTGTGTGACGAGCGCTTTGAAATCTAAGTCGACTGACATATAAATAGTCTTTGCTATTGGCTTGTATCAATACCAATGTAACAGTAAATGCCACCCTAAAGCAGCACAACTCATAATTTGCCCTCAGGCAAGATGAGCCAAAGGCTTTTATGATGGGATCTTGTGTTATCGAGGAGGTCAATCTCACTTGTATCTCAGTAAATCTATTTTTTCTTTCTGGATGAAGCTCGGCTTATGTATTGGGGTAGCCATAAGCTGCTCCGTATTGGCTCAGCCTATGGAAAAAAATACCATAGTTGGTTCGAAGCGCTTTACAGAAAGCTATGTACTCGGAGAGCTAGTCAATCAAACATTACGTGATGGTGGCGTACAAGCCATCCATCGGCAAGGCCTGGGCAATACTGCGATTGTCATTCAAGCACTGACAACGGGTCAGATTGATGTTTACCCAGAATACACAGGCACCATACTGCGAGAAATTCTAAAACGCTCAGAAACCCAAGCATCACTAAGCGAGCTCAATGTCTGGCTTAAGCCTAAGGGCTTAAAAGTGGCGATACCACTTGGGTTCAATAACACCTATGCACTTGCCATGAGGGCAGAGCAAGCAAGAGCCTTAGGCCTCAAGCGCATCAGTGATATTGCAAACCTGAGTACTGAGCAGCGAGCCACTTTACGAATCGCCTTATCTCCAGAATTTAAGACTCGGGCTGATGGCTGGTCTGCGCTTATTAAAAATTACGACTTAACAATCAAACCGGGGAAAGTGCTAGAGCATGGCTTGGCCTATGCTGCTCTGGCACGAGGCGATGTCGATATTGTGGATGCCTACTCTACCGATGCAGCAATTGCGCAAAAGGATCTGGTTTTATTGGAAGATGATAGGAAGGTATTCCCACGCTATGATGCCGTCCTGTTAATGCGATCTGATTTTGATGAAAAGCCCTTACAAAGCTTAGAGGGGAAATTAGATGAAGTAACAATGGCCAAGCTCAACGGAATGACTGAAGCAGGCATTAGTTTTGAAAAAGTAGCGCAGGTATTTTTAAACTCGAGCGCAAATGATCAACAGAACTCTAGCCAACTCTCTAGATTTGTTAAGTTACTCTTTGGTCCAGATTTTTTTACCGCCCTACGTGATCATGTTCTGCTGGTAGCAATCTCTTCAACGATGGCTCTGCTCGTCGGTATTCCACTGGGCATTCTGGCATATCGACGACCCCGATATACAGCTTGGATTTTAGGTGCTACGGGTATTTTGCAAACCATACCGTCACTTGCACTACTGACGATATTGATTGCACTACTAGATCAGATAGGCGCGGCTCCGGCAGTATTGGCTCTATTTCTCTATGGCTTGCTACCCATTGTGAATGCGACCCACATTAGCTTAGTAGAGGTCCCATCAAACCTAAAAGAAGCGGCACTCGCTCTTGGTTGTAATGAATGGCAATTACTATTATCAATCGAACTTCCCTATGCTCGGCCAATCATCATGACGGGCTTAGCATCTGCAACGGTAATTGGGGTTGGCACCTGCACCCTTGCGGCACTGGTAGGTGCTGGTGGATTTGGTGATCGCATAGTAGCTGGGCTTGCCGTGAACGATCATGCACTCATGCTTGCTGGAGCTATACCAGCCGCTCTATTGGCTCTGCTAGCTCAAATTATTCTGACACCAAAACATAAACCAAAAAATATCTAGTGCCTGACTAAGCAAGGGAACTAGTTACACCCTTAGTTGACTTACTGCAGTCTTATTATTGGTCTTCTATACTGCAATCACTCACCAAAACAGAAGATTTTTCCCAAAATACTGTATGTCCGAATCTTTCAGCAACGACTACCTTCTTTATGCTCCATTTCCAACTGCGTCGACCTTGGCGCAGTGGCTTCAGGAAAGCAATGGTATTACCCGTCAAATTCTGAGCAACCTTGCAGCTGAAGAGCAATTAGTACCCCAGCTCGACATCCTGAATCCCCCGCTGTGGGAATTAGGGCACTTAACCTGGTTTCATGAATTCTGGGTTCATCGCGATGGCCAAGAGAGTAGGCCTTCATTTATGAAGAACGCTGACTACTTATTTAATTCCTCAGAGATGGCGCATCAAGATCGTTGGTCTACGTCAATGCCATCCTTAGACAGCCTGTTAGAGTACAACCACAGCGTCATTGGAAGTACTCAAGCGTTACTGAGCACACCAATCGACAATAAAGCGGCTTACTTTATCCAACTGGCGATCTTGCATCAGGATATGCACAATGAGGCGTTTGCCTATATGTGGCAGACCATGGGACGCTCTAGGCCTTTTGCGCCCTTCACTAATACGAATAAGTTTGAGGCTAAAGTACAAACGTGGGTTCATTTTCCAAAATCGACAATACAAGCTGGTTCCGAGCAGGGCTCTGGTTTTATTTTTGATAATGAAAAGTGGGCACACCCTATTGATCTCCCCGCATTTGATATTGCAAGTGCGCCCATCACCAATGGCAACTATCTAGAGTTTCTGGAATCACCAGAAAATCGCGCCCAGTCGACGCCTGTCACTCCACCACTACATTGGAAAAAAGAAGGGGGTGATTGGTTAGAGCGAATTTTTAATGAATGGCTACCTTTAAATCTCGCAGCAGCTGTTCGTCACATTAGCTACTTTGATGCTCAGCGTTTTTGTGAACACAGTCAGGTACGGTTACCTAGCGAACATGAGCTGAGCTTACTAATGTCCCAAAAACAGGGAGCCTGGCAATCATCCAATTTATGGGAGTGGACTTGCAGCACTTTTGCACCCTTCCCAGGATTTAGCGCCGATCCCTATGTCGAATATTCAAAGCCCTGGTTTGATGGCAGCTATCAGGTGCTTAAGGGCGGCAGTTCGTTTACCCCCGATCGCTTGAAAAGAGTGGCATTTCGTAACTTCTATCAAGGCCAGAGAAGTGATCATTTTTGCGGCTTTCGTACGTGTTTACTCTAAATTGAGTAAGCTCATGTTGTTGCGGTAACCACCACTTTTAATTTGAATTGTTAATACTTTATGACTACACCTTATAACGGCCGCCTTACCTCCCTTTCTCATGGTGGAGGCTGTGGCTGCAAGATTGCACCTGGCATCTTAAGTGACATCCTCAAAGCATCCCCAATGCGTAATCTGCCGGCTGCTTTATTAGCAGGATCTGATAACAACGAAGACGCTGCCGTTTATCAAATTAATGAAAATCAGGCGATTGTTGCTACGACGGATTTCTTTATGCCCATCGTAGATGATCCGTTTGAGTTTGGCCGCATTGCTGCTACCAATGCAATTTCTGACATTTACGCGATGGGCGCTCAACCCCTGTTTGCGCTTGCCCTACTAGGTATGCCAATTCAAGTATTGCCTTTAGAAGTTATCCAGCAAGTGACTGCTGGTGGTGAATCCGTCTGTAATGATGCAGGCATCATGATTGCTGGTGGTCACTCGATTGATACGGTAGAGCCAATTTATGGCCTAGTTGCCATTGGTATTGTCGATCCAAAAAAATTGAAACGTAATAGTGGTGCTCAAGCAGGTGATAGCATCATCCTCAGCAAGCCTTTGGGCGTAGGCATCCTTTCTGCTGCGCTCAAGAAAGAAGTTCTCTCTGATGCAGGCTATAAAGAGATGATTGCCCTCACTACTAAGCTAAACAAGCCTGGTGTTGCACTATCTCAGCTAGATGGCGTACATGCTTTAACCGATGTCACAGGCTTTGGCTTAGCTGGGCATTTACTTGAGATGGCGAGAGGCTCTAATTTAATGGCGCAGATCCATTGGGATGCTATTCCAGTTGTGCAGGAAGCAATTGAGCACGTCAAAGCAGATATCTTTACTGGCGCATCTACGCGCAATTGGGCTGGCTATGGCAAAGAAATTCAGCTCGCAAGCAATCTGGGGCTTTGGCAACAAAATGTGCTTACCGACCCCCAAACCAGTGGTGGCCTGCTGATTTCTTGCTCACCGGAGCAAGAGGCGGAAGTCCTTTCAATCCTCAATTTAGGCGGCTTTGCTAGCGCCCAGAAAATCGGACAGTTTGGAGCTGGCACAGGCTTGTCTGTTAACTAAATCTGTACACCGCAATTCGTAATTACCTACATAGAAAGATTTTTTATGAAATCAATCAAAATTAATACATTGAAGCACGTCATTGGAGCATTACTTGCTTTTGGTATTGCTGCCAGCATAAGCACTCCCGTCCTGGCGCAAGAGGTGTTGCGGATATCTGCAATTCCAGATGAATCGCCAACAGAGTTGCAACGCAAATTCAAACCTTTAGGCGAGTATCTTTCGAAAGAAACTGGTATGAAGGTAGAGTTCACGCCAGTAACTGATTACGCAGCAGTAGTTGAATCCCTTGCAACCAAAAAGATTGATATGGCTTGGCTGGGTGGCTTTACTTATGTTCAAACCAAAATTAGAACTAATGGTACTGCCAACCCAATTATTCAACGAGTGGAAGATGAGAAATTCACAAGCGTGTTTATTGTTCCAGCGGATAGCCCATTGAAGACATTAAGCGAACTCAAGGGTAAAACGATTGCGTTTGGCTCGCCGTCATCAACTTCTGGACACCTCATGCCGCGCTATTTCTTAATGCAAGCTGGCATCAATCCAGATAAGGATTTTAAAAACATTGCTTTTTCTGGTGCGCATGATGCAACTGTTGCTTTTGTGGCTAGTGGCAAGGCAGATGTTGGTGCGCTCAATGCGTCAGTTTGGGTAAAGCTCAATGAAGCAAAAAATCCTAATGCGCTGAAGTCAAAAGTACTCTCTACAACACCGCCCTACTTTGATTACAACTGGACTGTTCGCGGAGATCTTGACCCAGCAACGGTAAAGAAAATTACCGAGGCATTTTTAAAGTTAGATGCTAATAATCCTAACCACAAAGAAATCATGGATCTACAGCGTGCTAGTAAATATGTCACGACTAAATCATCGAACTACAACGATATCGAAAAAGCAGCTCGCTCTGCTGAATTGATTAAGTAGTCTCGTGGGATTTTCTTTACAACAGCTGGGCTTTGAGCACAGCAACGGAACGCCGGCACTCAGTCAAATTTCATTAGTGGCTCAGGCTGGCGAGTGCATCGCCATCATTGGCCCATCGGGCTCCGGCAAGACCACGCTCTTAAATATCTTAGCTACCGCCCTCAAGCCATCGCTCGGGACTGCTGTGGTACTTGGAGAGAATCCCTGGAAACTCTCTAAGCCATCCCTCAAGCGCTTACGCTCACAAATTGGTTTAGTACATCAAGCTCCCCCAATTCCACTACGACAAAGGGTGATCACTGCCATTCTGGCAGGGCGACTGGGGCAGTGGCCACTCTGGAAATCCATCCTGTCATTGGTTTACCCAGTAGACATTGCAGGCCCGCAATCATGTTTAGAACGCCTAGACTTGACTGATAAGTTATTTGATCGTTGTGACTGCCTTTCTGGTGGTCAGTTGCAGCGGGTTGGGGTTGCTAGGGTAATGTATCAAGCACCACAGCTCATCTTGGCCGACGAACCAGTGTCCGCTATGGACCCGGTTCTCTCGGACCTGACGATTTGCGTACTGACTGAGGAGGCAAAAAAGCGCAATGCCACCCTTGTCGCTAGTCTTCATGCAGTCGATATTGCCCTGCGGTGGTTTCCACGCATTATTGGTATTCGGGATGGTGAAATCATTTTTGATCTACCCTCCAGTGAGGTTAGCGAACAAATCTTAAGAGAGTTGTATGCATCAGAGCTTGGAGGACTTCCAATTCAAGCCAGTAGCACCGCCTCATAATGCAAACATCTATTATTTCTAGAGATCCTGCAACACCCTATCGCTTCATGGGCTTGCTACTTGCCATCGCCATTCTTTGGCCTATGCTGCAACTCGCTCAATTTGAGCCCAAGCTTTTAGTCGATCCGAAGAATATTCAAGTCATGGGTGACTTTTTAGTGCAGTTTTTTCCACCCAATATTGAAGCAACTTTTTTATCTCTCGTCATCAAAGCGACTGTAGAGACTTTAGCCATGGCTACTGCCGGAATTGCTTTGGCGATGGTAATTGCAGTACCGCTTGGCCTCATCATTTCTTATAGCCTCTCGATTTCACGAATTGGCCCCACATCTGATCATCAGTTTGCTCAATCTGTTCGATTTCTAGCGCGCTCGCTCATGCTAGTGCTGCGTGGCATTCCAGAAATTGTATGGGCACTCTTATTAGTAAGGGTATTCGGCCTAGGGGCGATTGCAGGCGTTTTGGCTATCGCAATTACTTATGGTGGCATGCTCGCCAAAGTCTACTCAGAAATTTTAGAGTCTGGCAACACACTTCCTGCTCGCGCCCTTATCCTGTCCGGCAGTAGTCGTATAACGGCATTTTTGTACGGCTTATTGCCAGGCTCAGCGCAAGAGCTTGCATCTTATACAGTCTATCGCTGGGAGTGCGCCGTCAGAGCCTCTGTGGTGATGGGCTTTGTCGGTGCAGGCGGATTGGGTCAGCTGATGGATCAGTCCATGAAAATGCTCAATGGTGGGGAGGTCTCAACTATCCTGATAGTTTTTTTAGGTCTCGTATTGCTAGCTGACTACATCAGTTTGATCATTCGAAAGCAATTGGCATGAGCACTCCAATGAATCTTCAACCTGCTCGTCAATTTTGTCTTAAGTGCCTCTTAACGCTCTTGATCATATTTGGATTAACGATTACCAGCTTTATTTACCTTTCACTCAATCCAGCCGACCTCTTCACACTTGAAGCATTACGTAATATGGCGGAATTTATTGGGCGATTTTTCCCGCCTGATCTCAGCGCGGATTTCTTAGGAAAAATTTGGCAGGGTATTTTACAAACACTCGCGATTTCTGCTCTAGCAACGCTCATCGCAGCCGCCTTGAGTCTCGGACTTTCACTTCCAGTATCGGGTAGGCTTGGTCCAAGCGCAAAAGGACTGACACGCTTTATTTGCAACTTCTTACGATCCGTCCCCGAATTAGTTTGGGCGGCTCTCATGGTTCTCGCTGTTGGCCTTGGACCATTTGCAGGAACTTTAGCTTTAACGCTCCATACCACCGGGGTTTTGGGAAGGCTATTTGGCGAAAGCTTAGAAAATCATCCTACAGCCCCCAGTAACGCTCTCATGCTCAGCGGCTCAGGGAGAGTATCCAGCTTCTTGTATGGCACGCTTCCCGGAATCGCACCTCAATTACTTTCATACAGCCTGTATCGCTGGGAAATGAATATCCGCATGGCAACGATATTGGGCTTTGTGGGTGCAGGCGGACTAGGACAGATGCTGTATTACGAACTCTCCTTACTTCGAGAGGCACAAGCATCCACCGTCATCATTGCAATGCTGCTCTTAGTCGTCTTCGTGGATATGGTTAGCAACAAACTACGTCGTATTCAGATGCATAACCAGGGTTAAGATGCCCGCCAATTCATCCTCATAGACAATCAATCGAATGAAACACATACTGACTCAAGAATTACTAGTTAGCCTTACTGCCGATACACCATCAATATCGCCAAAGTTTTTTTATGATGATGTCGGCTCACATCTCTTTGATGTCATTACGCTTCTCGAGGAATACTATCCAACTCGTACAGAGAAATGGATCATGGGTACCTATCGGCGTGAGATTGCTGATGCAGTAGCGCATTGTGACGTTTTAGTGGATCTAGGCGCCGGTAATTGCGCTAAAGGAAGTCAACTTTTCAATAGCATTAAGCCAAAAGAATATAGAGCGCTCGATATTTCAAAAGAATATTTAGAAGCCGCCGTTGCCGATCTACAAAAGCAGTTTCCTCAGATTGAGATGTCAGCGCATGCTATCGATTTGAGCTTGCCGCTAGCCTTTCCTGAACTTAAAGCACTTCGGAAGGTATTCTTCTATCCAGGCTCCTCAATCGGCAACTTTGATCCCGAAAAAGCAGATCAGTTTTTTACCAATCTGGCTCATGAGTGTCATGGGAATGGCGGACTTTTAATTGGCGTCGATCTGGTTAAAGATACTGAAACACTGCATCTTGCCTACAACGACCCTTTGGGGGTTACTGCCGCATTTAATTTGAATGCCCTGCTCAACGTCAATCGACTCATTGGTAGTAACTTTGAGCTTCAGGATTGGGAGCACCATGCTTTTTTTAATGTTTCTCAGTCCCGTATTGAGATGCATCTGCGAGCGCGCTCTGATGTGCAGGTAACTCTGCCGGGCAATGGAAGTCAAGATCATATTATTTCCTTTAGTGCAGGCGATTTAATTCATACTGAAAATAGCTACAAATACACTCAGGAAAATTTTGTAGAAAAACTTCGTCGCGCTGGATTCACTAAAATCCAATGCTGGACCGATCCAAATAAGTACTTCTTAGTTTGCTTTGCAAACGTCTAATAGATGCCTTGCTTAATCCTTTAGTAGCTCAACCATCAGCTCTTGAATAGATTGCATCTCTCGTTCAGGGCTCACTAGATCTCTACGGATATCAATCTGATTTTTAAGTGCAGAGTAAAAATCAGGCATGGTTTCAGCGTGAGATAGCAGGCTGGCAAGCGCGGCCTCATTACCGACTGGATAGTAGCCCAGATAGTCATCGCCAAGCAGGCCTCGATTCCCCGGAATATCGGAAGCGATCACTGGAACCCCCAGCGCTATTGCTTCTGAAACCACGTGAGCACCACCCTCCATCCGACTAGAAATCACCATCAGGCGACTCTGAGACAGCATCTTTAATGTATCGGCATGACTTAGCTCGCCAATCCATTGGTAACGCTCTAGAGTTTCGCTATACACCTTCGCAGTACGCTCCATTTGCTCATTCATAGCCATCCCCAAATGCAGGACGCTGATCTTAGAATTGAATGGCAGCAAGGGAAGACTACGAGCGATACAAAAGGGATCCTTCTCATCCCGTAGATGACCAATCACAGTTACCTGAAAATCCGCACTCGGAACTTGATCAGGGACATCAACCCGAACGGATTGGTAAATCACTCGAGCTTTGTGTCTTAGATGCGCTGGAATGGAGTCTAAGGCTGAGGACTGCAAGACGATCAATTGATCTGCCACCTCCATTGAGTGCAGTACCTCAACATGGTCTGCTATATCTCGATACAAATCCGTACCCGTCAAAACCAGGGCAATAGGCCGACTAGGATACCGCTCATGAAATGCCATGATGGATGAATGGCTCCGATAGGCATGCAGTGCGACTAGCATGGCAGCATCGTCACCCGACCAAGATTCAGTAACTACAACGGTATAGCCGAGTTTCGCCAAGAAATCCTGCCAGCGCAAGGCAGTGATCCGGTTTCCGTGCAGACTACCTGATGGTGCCGGCGTGACGATTTCAATATGGGATTTGATGTTGGGTCCTGACGACAAAGTGATCTTTTTAAATTCTTTTTAAGTTCAGCAGTTATGGAGATTTTTCTATCACACCCAGATTGGGTGTTTTTCCATCGCCGCACCAAACAACTCGGATTCTAGATGCTGATTGAGCCATTTCTTCAGTGCAGTAAATGGCAAGCCTTCAAATCGCTGAGGATCAACTGCAGCAAACTGTCTGATAAATGGGAAGATGGCCACATCTACCCAAGATAGCTTGTTGCCCAATACATAGGGACTCAATTGAAGAGCATCCTCCATGGGCTCAATCATGAGAGCAATTGCGCTATTGAGAATACTTTCCTGATCAAGATCTGGAAATCGGTTGGGATATTTATATTGATCTAGTAAAACCTTAAATGGGCCATCATTTTTTTGAATCCAAGATTGAGAGCTCAATTGATCAACCGCTCCCCAGCCATCTGGATCAGACTGCTGTAGCGCCCAATGTATGATATCCAAGCTTTGATCTAGAACCAATCCATTGAGGCATAAAACCGGAACGGTTCCCTTGGGTGATGCGAGTAGCATGGATTGCGGCTTATTTCTGAGCTCAATCTCCCTATGCTCAATCTCAATACCAGCATATTTCAATGCCATACGCGCTCGCATGGCATATGGACATCTACGGTAAGAGTACAAAATCGGCTTCATACCACCAGTTTATAACGGGGATTTTTTAACAATCGAACAAAGACTTGAGGCCAGAGCTAGGCTCTATATGCTGATCTATTAAATTGATTATTAAGATATAAATTATTCATTATGCAAATAATTAAATAGTCTCTAGAATGATCCCTGTTGTGAATCAATTATTGTATTTTTACAGGAGAAAACCTATGTCACTGATTAACACCCAAGTAATTCCATTCAAAACCCAAGCTTTCCACAATGGTAAGTTCATCACTGTTTCCGATGAGTCCCTCAAAGGCAAATGGTCTGTTTTGATTTTCATGCCGGCAGCATTTACATTCAACTGCCCAACAGAAATTGAAGATGCGGCTGATAACTATGCAGAATTCCAGAAGATGGGTGCAGAGGTTTACATCGTTACTACTGATACGCATTTCTCACACAAAGTATGGCACGAGACTTCACCTGCAGTAGGTAAGGCCAAGTTCCCATTGGTTGGCGATCCAACACATACATTGACACGCGGTTTTGACGTGCATATCGATGAAGAAGGTCTCGCGTTGCGTGGCACATTTATCATTAACCCAGAAGGCGTCATCAAGACTGCTGAAATTCACTCAAACGAAATCGCTCGCGATATCTCTGAGACATTGCGCAAGCTTAAGGCCGCTCAGTACACAGCTGCTCACCCAGGTGAAGTATGCCCAGCTAAGTGGAAAGAAGGCGCAGCAACTTTGACTCCATCTTTAGACCTCGTAGGCAAGATCTAATACCGCAGGTCAGTAGTAATTAGTAATCAATAGACTCTCTTCGGAGAGTCTATTGGGCAGGATGGGAAGCCAAGGCCCTGCCCAATAGACTCATCAAGATTTAATACTAAGGAATACAGCATGTTAGATACCAATATCAAAACCCAACTCAAAGCTTATTTTGAAAAAATTGAGAGCCCCATTGTTCTTGAAGCTACTTTGGATGACAGTACGCACTCAGCCCAAATGCTAGAGCTATTAAATGAAGTTGCCGAACAATCCACCAAGATCACTGTAAAGACTTCAGGTAGCAGCAAAAACATTCCTAGCTTTACCGTAGGTAAGGCGGATGAAGTTGCTCGTATTGCATTCTCTGGCCTACCAATGGGTCATGAGATGACTTCTTTCATTTTGGCTATTTTGCAAGCTAGTGGTTATCCACCAAAGGTTGAGCAAGATGTGATCGAGAGTATCAAAGGCCTAGAAGGTAAAAAGTGTTTTCAGACCTTCATCTCCTTGTCGTGTCATAACTGTCCAGATGTAGTGCAGGCCCTAAATCTCATGGCCGCGCTGAATCCCGATATCGAACACGAAATGATTGATGGCGCGCTCTTCCAGGGTTTGGTAGATCAACACCAAATCATGGCTGTGCCTACAGTGATTCTGAACGGCGAAGTCTTTGGTCAAGGCCGCATGAGCGTTGAAGAAATTGCCGCTAAATTGGATACCAACACATCAGCACGCGATGCAGAAAAATTGAACGCTAAAGATGCCTATGATTCTTTAATTATTGGCGGTGGTCCAGCAGGTGCCTCAGCAGCAATCTACTCTGCTCGTAAAGGTATTAGAACTGGTGTGGTAGCTCAGAAATTTGGCGGTCAGGTTGCCGATACTGTTGGTATTGAAAATTTCATCTCCGTTAAAGAAACAGAAGGCCCTAAATTAGTCATGGCTCTTGAGCAGCACGTTAAAGAGTATGAAGTCGATGTCATGAATCTACAAACCGCCAAGAGCTTGAGTAAGACTGGCGATGAAATTACAATCACCCTAGAAAATGGCGCTGTACTAAAGAGCAAGACAGTCATTCTCAGTACCGGTGCACGCTGGCGCGAAATGAATGTACCAGGCGAGCAAGAGTACCGCGGTAAAGGTGTCGCCTACTGCCCACACTGTGATGGCCCACTCTACAAAGGTAAGCGCGTAGCTGTGATTGGTGGAGGTAACTCTGGAGTTGAGGCTGCGATTGATTTGGCAGGTATCGTGAGTCATGTCACCTTAGTTGAGTTTGATACTAAGTTGCGTGCCGATGCCGTACTACAGAAAAAAATGTACAGCATGCCTAACGTTACGGTAATCACCAATGCTTTGAGTAAGGAAGTATTGGGTGCTGATGGCAAAGTAACTACTTTGAGATATGAAGATCGCGCTAACAATCAGATGCATGATGTGGCACTGGAAGGTATCTTTGTCCAGATCGGCTTACTCCCCAATACAGATTGGCTCAAGGGCGTGATTGATTTATCTCCTCGTGGAGAAGTGATCATTGACCAAAAAGGTGAGACTTCAATGCCTGGTGTATTTGCTGCGGGTGACTGTACAACTGTTCCTTATAAGCAAATCATCATTGCAATGGGTGAAGGTGCCAAAGCATCCCTCTCTGCATTTGATTACTTGATTAGATCCTAAGACTACCAACAGAATCTTGGTTAAAAAAAATGCCCCGAGCAATTCGGGGCATTTTTTATTTCAACAGAGGGTGTTGCATTACACCTTTTCTAATTGAGCCTGATGTGCCATCTGCAACAACTCAGCCAAGTGCTTGACCTTACGCCCAGTCTCTTGCTCAATCTGCTCTCGACAACTAAAGCCATTAGTCAGAATGATGGTTTCTTGCTCGGCAGCCCGAATTGCTGGCAGCAATACTAATTCGCCAACCGCTTTGGATATGCCGATATGCTCTGGATTAAATCCAAATGAACCTGCCATACCGCAGCAACCACTATCAATGAAGTTTGCTTTAGCACCTAAAGCAGCCAACAGAGCTACATCACCTTTAGTACCAAATAGTGATTTCTGATGACAATGTGAGTGGACTAAGACATTGCAGTCTAGCGGCGGCGGAGTATATCCTTGCTCGTGCAAAAAATCTCCCAACAAATAGCTACTCGATGCTAAAAGAGTTGCTCTTGGATCATTCGGGAAAAACTTCAGCAATTCATCCTTAAATACCGACATGCAGCCTGGCTCAAGACCAACAACTGCAATAGGCGAATTGGGATTTTCATTAATCTCACTGCCGATCGCATCCAGAATTTTCTCTAGCTTCTGCTTGGCAAGATCCAGATAACCGAAATCATATAAAGGACGGCCGCAGCATAAAGGCGTTTTTGGTAAGGTCGCTTCAAAGCCTGCATGCGCAAGTACCTCAACTGCTGCATTAGCAACCTCTGGATGAAAATGCTCGCAGAATGTATCTACCCAAAGAATGACTTTCTTTTGACCAATGCTGGCATTCTTAGAAGACTTAAATTGCTTTCTAAAGGACTGGTTCGCAAACTTGGGCAGGCTACGCTCTTGGGCTACGCCACCAACCCATTTGGCAAAAGTAGAGATCACCGGCGTTTGCATGACACCATTCATCAGCCAAGAGAACTTGCTTGCCAGCGGCGCCCAATCGCCAATGCGGCCCATGGTCAAAGCTTGACGAGGCCTGCTATTGGTCTCGTGATAATGAGACAAGAACTCGGCCTTATAGGAAGCCATGTCAACGTGAGCTGGACAGTCACTCTTACAGCCTTTACAGGAAAGGCAAGTATCAAGAGCCTCTTTAAGCTCTTTACTTTCCCAGCCATCTTGAATGACTTCGCCCTGGATCATTTCCCAAAAGAGGCGTGAACGGCCACGAGTGGAGAAGCGCTCTTCTTTTGTAGCTCGATAGCTTGGGCACATCGTGCCTACTTTTTCACTACGGCACTTACCCATACCAACACAACGCTCTACCGCTCTCTGGAAGCCATTACCCTCTTGGCTCAAGAAATTCAGACGCGTCTTGATATTCACGATTTTGTATTCTGGGCCCATGCGCAGATTCTCATCTACACGATAAGGGTGAACTACTTTGCCAGGATTGAGTTTGTTTTGCGGATCCCAGATGCGCTTGAACTCATGCATTGCACCCATCAACTCTTCACCAAACATGATGGGGAGGAATTCTGCTCTGGCCTGACCGTCACCATGCTCGCCCGTCAGCGAGCCACCAAATGCAACCACTAAGGTTGCCGCATCACGAATAAAAGATCTAAATTTGGCAACACCTTCTACAGATCGCAAGTTAAAGGTAATACGCGCATGAATACACCCATCACCAAAGTGTCCATAGAGTGAAGTTTCGTATTCGTAAGAGTCCACTAATTTCTGGAAAGCTCGCAGGTACTCACCCAAACGCGCTGGATCCACTGCAGCATCCTCCCAGCCCACTACTGGGTCAGGAGAATTTGGATCAATCGATAAATGGGTGGCAGATGCACCATTTTCACGAATGGACCAAATACGCTTTTGTACTAATGGATCAGACTCTAACCAAGTGGATGGTATTGGGCCCTTAGTTCTTGTTTTGAAATACTCCTGTGCTTTTTCAGCCTGAGCAATAGCACCCTCAATAGTATCGTCACCGAACTCCACAACTACCCAAGCATTTCCAGCCGGCAATAAGTCGATCTCCGCCTTTGCTAAATTACGCTCTTGCAAACCACGGATGATTTTGTAATCTAGACCTTCGATTGCAATGGGATTAAAAGATTGGTACTCGGGTACGGCATCGCCTGCTAAATAGATATCTTCGAATCCCAATACCAGCACAACGCGTTTGGCTGGACTCTTCACTAATCTCACCTTAGCAGCGAGTGTTAATGCACAGGTCCCCTCAGTACCGACCAAGGCCTTAGCAACGTTAAATCCATTTTCCGGTAAGAGTTGATCTAAGTTGTAACCAGAGACGCGGCGCTTAATATTTGGAAAACGTGCACGAATCAGATCAGCATAGCGATCACGTAAGGTCAGTAAGTCCTGATAGATCTGCCCTTTACGCCCACCAGCTGCAATGATGTCTTGTAATTCTTGATCAGATGTTGGGCCAACCCAAAAACGCTCACCATCGTATGTCAGAATTTCTAGAGCTTCGGTATTTTCTAGTGTCTTGCCGGCCATCACGGAATGGGCGCCACAAGAGTTATTGGCCACCATGCCGCCTAAGGTGCAACGGCTATGCGTAGAGGGGTCTGGGGCAAAAGTTAAGCCATGCAACTCAGCAGCATCACGCAATGAATCACAGATGACCCCAGGCTCCACAACAGCATTACCAGCCACTGGATCTAGAGCAATAATATGGTTGCAGTACTTTGAGATATCAAAGACCACCGCATTATTGACCGTCTGGCCATTCATGGAGGTGCCAGCGCCACGCATGAGTACTGGAGCCTTATTGCGATGACAAATCTCGATACCCTTTACAAATTCTTCAGTATTTTTCGGAGTAACAACCCCAATCGGAATTTGACGGTAGTTAGAAGCCTCTGACGCATAAACTGCCTGATGAGCCGTATCAAAATGAACGGAGCTTCCAAGAGCTGCTGTGAGCTCAACGTTGAGCTGCTCCCAATGAGAAATACCACCCATATTCAATCCTTGTTAGATGCAATGACCCCTTCAAGGGCATTGGTTATTTTATCAACTCCCAGCAATTTCTGTTTAAGCCCCTTGTTTGACAAAAGCCCCATAGCAAGCAAGAATCTTCCTCATGAATAAAGCACCTAAGGTACTGGCATTTGATGTATTTGGCACAGTGGTTGACTGGCATGGCTCCATAGTCTCTGAGGTCAATCGACTGGGGCTTCCGGTGGACCCCGATGCTTTTGCCACAGCCTGGCGACAAGGTTACAGGCCGGCTATGGCTCGGGTGCGCTCTGGCGAACTACCATGGACCAAGATTGATGATCTTCATCACATGATCCTGATGGATGTTCTCAAGACCTTTAAAGTCCACTCTTTATCTGAAAATCAAATACAAGATCTCAATCTGGTTTGGCATCGGCTCAATCCCTGGCCAGAGGCTGTAGAGGGTCTGCACAAGCTTAAAAGTCAGTTCACGATCGTCACCCTCTCAAATGGCAATATGGGCTTATTGGCTGATATGGCAAAAAATGCAGGTTTACCTTGGGATTTAATTCTTTCAGCTGAAGTGTTCCGTCACTACAAACCAGACCCGGAAACCTATTTAGGCGTTGCGGACATCTTCAATCTTTCAGCTGAGGAAGTCATGTTGGTAGCAGCGCATAAGGATGATCTAGAGGCTGCCCACGCCTGTGGATTGCAAACAGCCTTTATTGAGCGCCCACTAGAGTTTGGTAAAAATCATTTGCGCAATGATCTACATGTTGAGCAATTTACCAACTACCATGCAAAAGATTTTCTGGATCTTGCGCACCAGTTAGGCGCATCAGATCCAGACCAACACTAGACGTATTCAGCAACCTCTACGAGATTATTGTCTGGGTCACGCAAGTAGACCGAACGAATGGGTCCAAGAGCACCTCGTCTTGGCACAGGTCCAACATCGATAGCAACAGCATGCTTCTGCAGGTGGGCGATAAAGTCATCCAAGGGAATTGATGCAATCAAACAAAAGTCTCCTGAACCAATCGTGGGTACTTTAGCCTTGGTAGGGGTCTCGGTATCCTTATCCTGAAGATTGATTTTTAACTGTCCGAAACGCAATGAATACCGTGGCTGACCTTCTGGCCCAGTAAAAAACTCGCGCTCAAAACCCAACGCTTTTTCATACCACTGAGTCGTGAGCTCAATATCAGTTACGGTCAGAACAATGTGATCAATGCGATCGATGATATTTTTCAAAACAATCTCCAAGATGATTGGCCATAATTAAACAAAACTCTCAAGCCATCATACCGAAGAAGTTCCGAGCAAGCTTAGAAATGAACTGAATTCATTTATAAAAAAATGCCCTCAAGATGAGGGCAAAAAAGAACAGCAGGAAAAACTAGTCGACCACTACAGCTATCAGAGCTGTTGCAGCACCAGCACCGATAGCTGGGATACCCCAACGCTCTAGTACAGGTAAGGAGTTGCCCGTTACCACCTCTACCGGAATATCGCTGATTTCTAGTAGCTTGGCGGTAGTGGAGTTTTCAAATAAACGGCTCAGGGAGTTTTTCTTCGCAGTGCCAACCACAATACGAGTGCATTCAAGTCGCGCAGCCTCATCACGAATGGCAGTCCCCGTGTCTCCGCAGACGTAGGTAAATGAAAATTTCAGACCCTGCTTTTCGAGATAAGCGGATGCCGATGCAGATGCCTGAGCTGCCCGCTCAGCATGCCACTTATTAATTGTTTGCTTACTTAAAAATTTTCCGATGTGGCGATACAAGGTAGGCTGCACATTGCACAAATGAAAAGACACATTAGGATCTTGACTATAAGTCTTTACAGCATGCTTTACTGCCATCTCTGAATTTTTTGAACCATCTACTGGAATCAGAACTTTATTCATATTGCTTTCTCCAAAATGAGTGGACTGCTGTGGTGAAACAATATTTGCAGACTCCGGAATAACAACCGAAGGAGCAATGACATCTTCAAGCGCACGTCTACTTCTAATAAAGCCACTAGTTAATACGCCGAATACAACTAGCACTTGAATGAGGTATTCCAAGGCGGGACTCTGAGAAGCAAGCCACTCCTGAGAGATAGGCTCTGAAATCATCATTTTTGCAGCCGTCCAAGCAAGGACACCAGCGCCTAAGTAAGTCACTGAAGGGAAACGCTCAACGAGTTTGAGTATTTGGGTTGAACCCCAAATAACGACTGGAATACTAATGAGTAGACCTAATACGACAAGCACATAACTACCGTGTGATGCACCTGCTACCGCAAGTACGTTATCCAGACCCATGATGGCATCCGCAATCACAATGGTTTTCATTGCACCCCAAAAGGTAGTGGAAGCATTGCCGTGCTCATCATTCTCTTGCTCGGGATTGAGTAGGCGATATGCAATCCAAACCAACAATAAGCCGCCTATCAACATTAATCCAGGGATCTTTAATAAATAGACCACCACCAGTGTCATAGCACTTCTGACTGCAATCGCACCAACAGCGCCCCAGATAATGGCTTTTTTCTGCAAATGTGCCGGCAAATTCCTAGCAGCCATCGCAATGACAATCGCGTTGTCACCCGCAAGCACCAAGTCAATGACAATAATTGCCAGCAATGCCGAAAAAAACTCCGGGCTAAATAGTTCCAATTTCATCTCCTCCAAAAATCACCCATGAATTCCATGGATCTCTATGGGGTTAATGTAGACCGATTTGATTTAAGTTAAAAGCAGATATATATTGATAATAATTTCGTAAAAACCTGACAATTAAAATGGTCTATAACTACCGCCACCTTTACTACTTTTGGGTAGTAGCCAAAGAAGGCAGCATGTCTAGAGCTGCTGAACGTCTCAATATTGCCATTCAGACAATTAGCGCCCAGGTACACGAATTAGAGAAATCACTCGGCTATCTATTATTTAAGCCGGCTGGTCGCGGCATCATTCTCACGGAATCAGGATTTGCAGCCCTAGAAATTGCTGATCAAATTTTTCTCCTAGGTGAGCAACTTCCCGAAGCGGTGAGAGAAGCTGCAAGCTCCCGAAAAATCAAAATTACGGTTGGCGTCTCTGATGGCCTCTCCAAGCTCATGACTCGGAAGCTACTACAACCCATTCTAAAAAAGAATGATGTGCAACTCATTGCACACGATGGTGAGTTTGAGGACCTCCTTGCTGATTTAGCACTACATCGTTTGGATATCATATTGGCTGATAGGCCCGCTCCTGCCAACAAAAATCTTCATGTCTACAGCGAAGAGCTAGTAAAGTCATCAATCGCGTGGTTTGGCCCCAAGAAACTACTCAAGCAATCTAAGAAACCATTTCCGGAATGTCTTAATGAGCTTCCTATCCTACTGCCTACCTCTCACTCAAAAGTGAGATACTTGATTGATCAGTGGTTTGCTGAAAACGGCATCAACCCCAACATTACAGGGGAGTTTGAAGATAGCGCCCTACTAAATACCTTTGCAGCCAGTGGTCTCGGAGTCTTTCCAGCCGTAGAAAGCATCAGGAAAGATTTACAAGAAACCTATCACATTGAAATGCTTGGGCAATGTAAAGATGTTTACGAATATTTTTATGCTATTCGCTCAGAAAAGAAAATTCAACATCCTCTCGTAGAAGCAATTATTAAACGTTAAATCATGGCAAATTTCCTAGACCCAGCAATTCTTTTTTTCCTATTTGGCGCATTTGCTGGCGCCATTAAATCGAATCTGGAGATACCTCCTCCGATTGCACGATTTCTTTCGCTCTACCTATTGATGGCATTAGGTCTTAAGGGAGGATTTGCCCTACATAAGTCAGGCTTTACAACAGAGATCGCACTCTCATTAGGCCTTGCTATCTTTTTAGCTATCTTGATTCCTATCATTGGCTACCAAATCCTCAGAACCAAACTCAATACATTTGATGCGGCAGCTGTAGCCGCAACCTACGGCTCGGTCAGTGCGGTCACATTCATTACGGCTACCCAATACTTAGATCAATTCGACATCAGTTATGGTGGTCATATGGCAGCAGCAATGGCACTCATGGAGTCCCCAGCGATCATTCTGGCGATTGTTTTGGCAAATAAAGCAAGGGCTGCGCATGCAAAACAAACTCAATCAGGACTTCAACAAACGGGCATCTCAAAAATCCTGCATGAATCTTTCACTGATGGTGCGCAGCTTCTGCTGCTTGGCTCAATGGTAGTAGGCCTCGTGAGCGGAGATGCCGGTCAAAAACTCATGGCACCGTTTTCCATTGATCTTTTTAAGGGGATGCTCGCATTTTTTCTCTTAGATATGGGCTTAATGGCGGCACGAAATATGAAGGGCTTATATGGCAAACCCCCCATCACTTTGATCTACGCCATTGCCTCCCCGCTTTCACATGCCTTGATCGCACTGGGCTTGTGCAAGTTAATTGGCCTACCACTTGGCAATACTATTTTGCTGATGGTACTTGCTTCAAGCGCCTCTTATATTGCCGTACCAGCAGTGTTGCGACATGCATTGCCGGAGGTGAATCCAGCCCTCTATATGGGCATGTCCCTAGGCATCACCTTCCCATTCAATATTATTTTGGGCATCCCTCTGTATGCCATGCTTGCCAAGCTGGTAATATAAGCGAAGCTATTTCTTTTTAGGTTTTTGTGTAGAGCTATTTTTCTGCCCAACCGAAAATTGATTCATATGCTCCATACTCTTCTCAAAGTTTGAAAATGAATCTGTCATAGCCGCCCGAATCTGATCAAAATTCTGCAATGCATTATTAAAAGAGGTTTTAAATATCGAGGTGTATGGCTCAGCACCCGCAGGAGAATTTTGTGTGGCCTCATTCACAAAATGAATTAAGTCATGTTGTGACTCTTTGATCATTGTCTCGGCAATTTTTGCTAACTCTTTATTTCCGCTAGCCAAGGCTTGAAAAAGTTGGGACTGATACTCCGCCACCTCTTTAGCAGCATCTTGTAACACCTCAGCATGTACATAATCAAATGCTGACTTAGGATCTTGCGTTTTCATGAGCTCCGCTACTTTGGCCTGCATTCGAGAGGAGAGCTCTTGTGCAGCGCGCTGATTTAGTTGAGCGATCTCCTGAGCGCTTGTTAGTGCCGCTTGGCCAGCTGCTTGAGCAGCTTTCATAGCCTTGGTCTGATTTGCCATTGCATTCAAGTCAAATGGGTTCTTACTCATACATGTCTCCCTCGTTAAATTAGTGATTTATTTAATCTACTCCTGAATCCAAGGCATTGAGATAGAGAAATACCACTAGTAGAGGCGGGCAGAAATACAAAAGGGCGCTCAGGCGCCCTTTTTGGTGTAGCAAACTAAGCTACCCTGGTTTAGCGCACGACGATATTCGCACCCTGACGCAATTGGGAGAGAAATTCAAACTGCTTTTTCTGCATCATGGCATTGCGAATAGCCACTTTAGCTTGCTCATAGGTTGGGGGCTTGCTAGATTTTTTGTCTTCCAACTTAATCAAATACCACCCCTGTGGCATCTGAATCGGAGTAGGAGAAACCTGGCCCTTAGATAAGACTGTGAGAACAGCAGCAATCTGTGGCAAGGTTTGCCCAGCCTGCACCCATCCTATAGCCCCACCTTGCACCTTATTCGGCGCGAGTGAAACGCTCTTAGCGACCTTATCAAAAGACTCGCCTTTCTTAATTCTGGCTAGGACAGCTTGTGCATCAGCCTCAGTAGCAACGGCTATGTCACTGACCTTGTACTCCACAATCATGCCTTGCGGACCCAAAGAAGCAATCTCACGGTTGTACTCCGCTTGCACGTCAGCATCGCCCACTGGATTTCTTGACATATAAGTAGACAACTCGAGATCTGCCAAATAATTTTGCCGAATCAAAGCCAGCTGGCTATTCGCTCTGTCAGAGTTAGCAAGTCCATCTTTCTCAGCCTGCTGCGAAAGGAGTGAGATTTCAATCATTTTTCCTAAGACTGCATTACGAAGCTCTGGGGAATCTTTTTGCCCCTGCGCTAAGGCCGCCTGAATACCCTGCTCAACAACATCATTGCTAATGATCGTCCCATTTACGGAAGCAGCAGCATTCACGGGTAATGCATTCTGGGCATATACCGCCGTTGAAAGACCTAAGGCCATTACGAAGCTTGTGAGATAAGAAATGGAGAGGGATTTCATGGATAACTCTTTTCTAAAATGTAGAAGCAATGTTAACAGTTTACGATCATTAAAAAACCATGGTCGCAGGGATTGGCTCAAACGGAGCAGCCGATTCAGCACCCTGCGCTTCGGCCTGTTCCTCTCCATCTGGGTTTTTGATATAGCGAGCATCAAAAGGTACATTTGGACGCTGACTGATTGGTGAAGGCTCCATATAGACCGGTCCAGCAGGAGTCTCTATGGGTGCAATAGGCTGGCTATTGAATTCCTGGATTTGCTTTGGAGTGTAAGGAGAAAATGTTTGCGCAATGACAATACTTGGAGGCACAAAACCAAAAACAATACTGAGGGTATAAATTATTCTGAACTGGGCTGGAATACGCATCACTCTTTCCTATTTGTACTGAGTCACACAATTGCTAATAGACTGTCGTGGGCCGCAACATCAGAATTTCATTTTAGAGCCAAAAGACTTCGAGTAGATATATAAAGAAGGTATTCTAGAATAACTAGCCCCAATCCAATTCTTATGAATACATCAACTCCCTTTACCAATGAGGCCTATGCGCTTGGTGATGGGAGTCATTATCGGATTCGCCCTATCCAAGCAAATGATCGAGAGCGCATCATTGAGCTCTTCAGTCATCTATCGCCAGAAAGTCGCTACCTCCGATTTGCCCATGCAATCTCCAAACTTCCCGATGAATTTCTCGATGACATCTTGCACTTGGACTATAAAAAAGAATTGGCATTACTTGCGGCAATCACAAGCCCCGCTGGTACTGAGGAGATTATTGGCATTGCACGCTATGTGACGCCACCCAATCGAAATACTTGTGAGTTCTCTTTGAGTGTGAGTGATAGTCACACAACACATGGCATTGGCACACATTTGATGATGGATCTTATTGAACATGCCAAAAAGAATGGATTACAAGAAATGATTGGATATGTCTTGAGCAAAAATTCTAGAATGCTGCATCTGGTCTCTGATCTGGGCTTTCAGATTCGTAGCCAGGATGATGATCCTGACTTTAAAACTGTGAGCTTGCCACTGTGAACCCATCAAATCCACTCAGAAAATTCAATCCTGATCAGATGCTCGGATTTGAGTGGCTAAAGATAGTCCAAAACCCCGTCTTCAAATAAGTTAATGCGCTACTAAAATAATAGGGCTGGGCTTGCGAGTCATTATTTGCTATTCTGCAGCATCAACTAAAGGATTTTTATGACGAACGACACTCAAACCCAAAACGACGAAGATTTTGATTATGGGTGCGAATGCGCCATGACGCTCTTAAATGAGCCAACGGAAGATTGCTTAAATGATCTGATTGATGAGCTTGATGAAGATGGCATGATCGCCACAGAAGTGGTTTATGGTCTCTTAGCAACCATCCTCATGAGCATTACTTCCGAGGATGAAGATGATGAGGAAGTGCAGTAAAACGAACTAAGCTGAGATTTGAAGGGCGAATTGATCCATGGCACTCGCCATGGCGATATCTAGCTCTGTCAGAGCCTTCATTGAATGGGTGCTCAATTTCACTGATACCTTATTCCAAGCATTTGACCAGTCTGGGTGGTGATCCAACTCCTCAGCAAAGTCTGCACACAGCGTCATGAACTCAAAGGCGCTCTTAAAGTCCTTAAATACAAACACCCGCTCCAGCTCTTGAGTATTGAGATGCACCTGCCACTCAGGTAACACTTTTGCAAAGTCAAAATCTTTAGGAAGTAGATTGAGCTTAGACATTGGGAGCTCCTACACTCTGAGATAGTTTCTGTAAATCTTCTGGATACAGCCAGCGCCACTCACCCTCAGCCAAATCTGCCGGCATGATGTATTGTCCGATTTCGGTACGGTGCAGCTTAGCAACATGATTACCTACCGCAGCCATCATTCGTTTTACTTGATGATAGCGACCCTCAACAATCGTCATTGCTAAAACATTCTCCCCAAGCTGCTGGCATGCTGTGGCAAAACAAGGTTTTGGATCGTCATCTAACACGACACCTGTTAACAAATGATCGATCTGCTTTTGGGTAATGGGCTCAGGGGTTGTGATCTCATACACCTTACCAATGTTTTTCTTGGGCGTAGTCATCTTATGAATAAACTGGCCGTCATCCGAAATCAAAATTAAGCCAGTAGTGTCAAAGTCTAAGCGCCCGACACATTGCAAGCCTCGCTCTACAAAAGGTTTAGGCAATAAACTGTAGACGCTGGGGTGATGCGTAGTTTTGTGAGAGCACTCATAGTTTGGTGGCTTGTTAAAGGCGATATAGGCTTTTTCATGAAACTCCCAATCTTTGCCTTCTACATTGAGCATTAATCCCTCGGTAGCGATGCGCTCCTCTGGATCATCGGCCGGAACACCATTGACCCTGACTAAGTCGGCATAGACTAAATCACTGCAATAGCGCCTGGTGCCAAAGCCTTGGCTAAATAGTATTTTTTCGAGGGAGATTGGTTTGGCCATACCTTGCCGAGAATACTACAAAGCCGCCCTCACAGTAGCCGTGGAATGAAGCCGTTATGATGGATATATCTCGCTTCCAAGTCTCTTGCTTACCACTACCATGCTCTCAAGCCCAGCTCCCAGAAATCCCCTCCACACTCGTGAAATTACTTTTCAGGGCTACGCTCGAGAAGATGGTCTATGGGATATTGAAGCGCATTTGCGGGATTTTAAATTTCAGCCATTTACTACCGGCGGAAAAACCTGGGAGCCAGGCCAAGCCTTCCACGATATGTGGGTTCGCATTACTGTCAATACTGAATTGGTAATCCAAGCAATTGAAGTGGCTATGGATAGTCACCCCCACCCAGAATGCCCACAAGTAATACCCCCAATGGATGCACTCATTGGCACTCGTATTGGTAAGGGCTGGCGAAAAACGATTAATGAACACCTTGGAGGTATTAAGGGGTGCACTCATTTACGAGAACTTCTGAGCAATATTGCTACTGCTGCATTTCAGTCTATTCCAGGAGCGCTCTTTGACCCGGATGACAACAAACCACCGCTCTATTTGGGAACCTGTAAATCTTGGGATTTCGACGGACCAGTAGTGATGCGCGTCTACCCCCAGTTTTACAAATGGAAACCTACCATTTAGGTTTATTACAAATCACCCCGATAAATATTCAGGCCACTGAAGGCTTGCTGCACTGGCATCAGCTCTACTAAATTAATATTCATATGACTTGGTAAGTTGGCAGACCAATAAATAGCCTCCGCTACATCATCTGCACTTAAGGCCTTCACTCCGGCGTAGACATTACCAGCCTTACTATCGTCACCTTTAAAGCGCACATTCGAAAACTCAGTTCCAGAACATAGTCCTGGCTCAACACAAGTAACGCGTACTGGCGTACCAATTAAATCTGCCCTGAGATTTAAACTAAATTGCTGAACAAAGGCTTTAGTGCCGCCGTAGACGTTACCACCTGGATAGGGATAATTTGCCGCTACTGAGCCTAGGTTAATCACATGGCCACACTTGCGTTCTACCATTCCCGGTAAAAAGGCACGCGTCATATGCACTAGCCCCTTGATGTTGGTATCAATCATCCGATCCCAATCCGTGAGTAAAGATTGATGTGCCGGCTCAAGACCTAAAGCCAATCCCGCGTTATTAACCAACACCGTCACCTTGGCAAACTCGGCTGGTAATGTGGCCGCGAGCCCATCCACCTTTGCGCTATCGCAAACATCAACGGCTAAGGTGAGTAGTTTTTTCTGCTGGTCTACCGGCAAGGATGCTTTTAAAGCCTCCAGGCGCTCGGCTCTTCTGCCCAAGGCGATTACCTGATGGCCATGCGCTAGAAACCGCCTCGCAGTTGCCTCTCCAAAGCCGGCAGTAGCGCCGGTGACTAAAACTGTATGTTCCATATTGTTCTACTTATTTTTTAAATTGACTGGGTCATTTATATTACTGCGTATATGACATTGTTACGTATTTTTACTCACATCCTGATCTCATTAGGATTAATAGGAAATGCTTTCGCCGATGAAAGCAAGTTCTCTGGAGGTTTTTTTAAACCTCGAGACAGCATCCGATCAATACTCAAGTCAGCGGGTTCTGGAATTTTGGGGGTATCACAATACCTTTGGAGAACAAACCCAAAGCGACACTTTGAAGTTACGCTACTACCAACCTTTGCAATTTGACCAGTGGCGAGGCACCATGCGGCTTGACACCTCCTATGTTTCGACTTATGGACCGACTCTTGCCGAGCAGTCATCCGGCACGTATAACGCCGGCAATACGATGCTCACGGTCTGGGGAAATCACCCCAGCATGCTGAAGAATTGGGAAGGTACATTAGGAGCTAGGGTTATCTTTCCGTTTGGCAATAACGGGCAATGGGCTGCCGGCCCTCAAATCGGCACAGTATATGTACCCAATAAGGGAAGCGATTCAAGACTCTCCGACTTTTCACCATTACTCAGGTATATGTATGGATTTGAGACTAAGGGCAATTCATTTGCTAGCAATCCCAATCAACCGCCCCTAGCGCGTAACTTGAATATTTTTCCAACGCTTGGATTTAATATCTCGCCTAGCACTCAACTTCGACTATGGGATGAGAATGGAGTCATCTGGAATACCGGTGGAGGGGGTGGCTGGTTTGTCCCGCTCGATACTATGGTGACCCATCGCCTGAATAAAAGTTTCTCAGTCGCCGTGGGTGCTAGCAAACAGGTCGTGCAAAGTTATCCTATTTACAACTGGTCTTTTTATGGAAAACTCTCGTTTAATTTCTGAAGAATACTTTAGTCTTGGTTGATTAAAAAATCGTTTTCGATGACTGCCGCTTTCGATTTCACTAAGGCCTCTACCAACCAAATTGGAAACTCCTCAGTACTCATATTGAGCTGCTTGCGAATATTTTCTAATACAGGCGTACCTGCAATCCAACGATTAGCCTCCACCAGCTTCCGTCTGCGCCATTCCAATAACTTGTACTTCAAGAGCACCTTGGCACCATGACGTGCATTGCGGTCAACGTCACTGGAGAGGTAATCGAGGCGAGATTTTGCGGTCTCAATTGATTTTCTGACATCCGTAAAAGGCTTACCGTGTCCAGGAATAACCAAAGCAACGGGGAGTCCTTCAATCAACTCTAAGGTCTGCGCCACTTCTTCAAAGCCACCCTCACCCCAGAGCTCGGGAAAAATGACTCCAAAGCCCTCTTCCCATAGCGCATCGGCAGAGATCAAGATTTGATGCTGCTCTTGGTACAGTATGATTGAATGGTTGTCGTGACCTGGAGCAGCCAGAATTTGCCAGCGATAAGAACCTAAGATAATTTCTTCGCCAGGCACAAGAATGGCATGGTGTGTGAAGCGTGGGCACTCTTGCCCCAATTGCTGAAAGCTCAGTAAATCCTCATTCCAGTCTCGTACGGCGATTACCTCTGCCTCTGGTATCCATATCTCGCAATCGAATCCCTCTGATAACACTGCATTGCCGCCACAGTGATCTGAGTGTAGGTGCGTATTAACTACTCTATTGAGCGCTTTCAAGCCATGCTGCGCAAGTGCATTAGTGACGAGATCAACCGTCATCTGCTGGTGCGCACAGTACCCACTGTCAACCAGCGATACATCTTCCTCACTAAAGAGCAGAACATTGTTTGCCGATAACCACCCGCGCTCGAAAATCTCTATTCCGGGTGGGAGCAAGTAATTACCGATGCGCTTTTCAAATGCCTTCATTTATTCTGGGCAGTGATTTCAAGCTGTTGAATGTTGAATTGCTGTTGCTTTAGACGTTGTAATAAATCAGCATAGACTTTGGGGTCGAGTTGAGGAGTTCTTGATAACACCCAAAGATATTCCCTTCTGGGATCACTCACAGCTGCTAATTGATATTGTGGATCTATATCAATCACCCAGTAATCACCCCACACTAAAGGCAAAAAAGAGAGCCACTCGGGAGCAAAACGTACTTCTAATTTAGGTGAATCCTTGCTGCCAATTTGGCGAGCCAAACCCTCTGCCTCCGAAGTCTCACCAGCAGCAGTTTTGCAACTATTAAGAACCCGAAGACTACCATCTGGCTTGGCGCTATAGACGGCCTTGGTATTAGAAACGCACTTTTTCTGAAACCAGTTCGGGAATTTGGCAATCTCGTACCAAGTACCGAGGTAACGAGGAACATCTAAAGTAGCTACGGTCTTCACTGCCTGATCACCTTGTTGAGCCATGACTTGCATGGATCCCAAGCAAATCAGCAGTAAGCCTAATAGAGTAGCTAATGAAGCGCGCGAGTGAAGAAACAGGGTCATGAGCAAAATATCCTTAAATGGTAGATCGCTTGCCCAAAAGCTTACGAATATAAGGAATCCTACAACATAAGAGCAATAGCAAAACTACTGCATAGATTGTGACGGTATCAAAATCATTCTTGCCTGCCTTGTGCCACCAATAGTGGAAGATTGCAGTGCAGGCAATGACATAAATGAGTCGATGTAAGAGCGCCCAGCGACGACCCAGTTTTCTTTGAGCCCAATGGGTAGAGGTCAGCGCTAGTGGAGTCAGCAAAACCAAGCTAATAAAGCCCATTGTAATAAAGGGCCGCTTGACTACGTCTTTGAGCATCTCGATTAAATCAAAATCCTGATCTAGCCAAAGCCAAATGCCAAAATGGATTAATGCGTAAAAGAAACTAAATAGGCCCAACATTCTGCGATACCGAATCCACGTGCTTGAATTCGTCATCAAACGCAATGGCGTCATCGCCAGCGTCAAACACAAGAAGACTAATGCCCACGTTCCCGTTGAGCGCGTAATAAACTCAATTGGATTCGCGCCCAAGCCATCGGTAAATCCTAACCAAATCAAACGATCCAGCGGCAATAGGGCTAATAGAAAGATCAGTAGCTTCATCCCACTTTACTTATCGTTTTGCATCAATAGAATTTCTTCAAATCCATTCCGGCATACATGCTCGCCACTTGGTCGCCATAACCATTAAACATTTGGGTTTTGATTTTGGGGGCAAAGCTACCTTTAGAGTCGCCGATCCGGCGCTCAGTCGCTTGACTCCAGCGAGGGTGGTCTACCAGAGGATTTACATTGGAGTAAAAACCATATTCCCTCGCATCAAACTGGCTCCAGCTAGTCTTGGGCATTTCTTCTGTTAAACGAATTTTTACAATCGACTTCGCACTCTTAAATCCGTATTTCCAGGGCACCACAATGCGGACCGGTGCGCCATTTTGGTTTGGTAGCGTCTCGCCATAAAGACCGAAAGTGAGCAGCGTCAGGGGGTTCATAGCCTCATCCAAGCGCAGGCCTTCTCGATAAGGCCACTCGATAATCTGACTCTTGAGACCCGGCATTTGCTTGCGATCAGCGAGGGTAATAAATTCAACATACTTTGCTGAACCTGTAGGCTGCACCTGATTCAGTAATTTGGATAGCGAGTAACCATCCCAAGGAATAACCATCGACCAACCCTCAACGCAGCGCATACGATAAATACGCTCTTCCATCGGAGCAAGCTTGAGCAAGGCATCTATATCTAGAGTCATTGGTTTTTTAACCAAACCTTCAATCGTCACAGTCCATGGCCGAGTTTGCAAACTATGGGCATTAGCAGCAGGATCTGATTTATCCGTTCCAAACTCATAGAAGTTGTTATAGCCAGTGACATACTGATAACTGGTTGATTCCTCTTTTAAAACAAAGTTTGGATTTGGCGTAGCAATTAACTTTTGAGAATTACTAGCAAGAGCCTCGCGCGAGAACCAAGGTACCAACGCTAGACCAAATGCTCCAGCCGCAGCATTCTTAATTAAGTCACGCCGTCCCTCAAAGACCGCTTTAGGAGTAATTTCCTGGGAAAGCCGCTTTTGCTCATTTGTGGACATATCAAATTCTCCTCAATGGATTTAATCTCATAGTGACAATAAGCCTTATTCTCCTACGCCTACCAATTTATTGCTGAGCTACTGCATTAACCCAAAATATGGATAAGAAAAAAGGGCAAACCGATTGGCATGCCCTTTTTTTATGAAGCGAACTTAGTTTAAGCGGCTGATGCCGTTTTTAAGATGTTATTTAAGGTAGCACTTGGACACATCACTGCCACGAACTTGTCGTGATCAGGCATGTAGTAGCCACCAATATCCGCCGGTTTGCCTTGTACCGCTTTGAACTCAGCAACAATCTTTTGCTCGTTCTCAGTCAATGCTTTTGCAATCGGAGCAAAGTGGGCTTGCAATTCTTTATCTTCAGTTTGCGCAGCTAAAGCCTGAGCCCAGTACATCGCTAAGTAAAACTGACTACCGCGATTATCTAATTCACCAGTACGTGGTGATGGTGACTTATTGTTATCTAGCAATGAGCCAGTGGCTTCATCTAAAGTGCGGGCCAAGATTTTGACTTTGGCATTACCAGTCTTGTCACCAATATCTTCCAAAGAAACTGCTAGAGCCAAGAACTCACCTAAGGAATCCCAGCGCAAATGATTTTCTTCGACCAGTTGTTGAACGTGCTTAGGAGCAGAACCACCCGCACCAGTTTCAAAAAGGCCACCGCCAGCCATCAATGGCACGATAGATAACATCTTGGCGCTAGTACCGAGCTCCATAATTGGGAATAAGTCAGTGAGGTAATCACGCAAAATATTACCTGTCACAGAAATCGTATCCTTACCACGAATGATGCGCTCTAAGGTGTAGCGCATTGCACGAGTCTGCGACATGATCTGAATATCTACACCAGTTAAGTCGTAGTCTTTCAAATAGGCTTGCACCTTCTTGATTAACTCGGCTTCATGTGGACGATACTCGTCTAGCCAGAATACGGCCGGAGTGTGTGACAAGCGCGCACGGTTGACTGCCAACTTCACCCAATCACGAATCGGCGCATCTTTAACTTGGCACATACGCCAGATATCGCCCTCTTCCACATTCTGCTCTAGCAATACGGTGCCGTCATCCGCAACAATGCGGGCTACACCAGCCTCAGTGATTTCAAAGGTCTTGTCATGTGAGCCGTACTCTTCTGCCTGCTGAGCCATCAAGCCCACATTGGGTACTGTACCCATTGTTTTTGGATCGAAGTTACCGTGAGTCTTGCAAAAGTTAATAATCTCTTGATAGATACGAGCAAAAGTACTTTCCGGAATAACTGCTTTGGTGTCATGCAAACGACCGTCAGCACCCCACATCTTGCCGCCCACACGAATCATTGCTGGCATCGATGCATCTACGATCACGTCACTTGGTGAATGCAGGTTAGTAATACCTTTGGCAGAGTCAACCATCGCCAGCGCTGGACGGTGCTCATGGCAAGCATGTAAGTCCTGAATGATTTCTTCACGCTTAGATTCTGGCAAAGTCTTGATTTTTTCGTACAAGCTGCTCATACCGTTGTTTGGATTGACACCCAACTCATCAAACAACTTGCCATGCTTTTCAAATGCATCTTTGTAGAAAATCTTGACGGCGTGACCGAACACGATGGGGTGTGACACCTTCATCATGGTAGCTTTTACGTGCAGGGACAACATCATGCCAGTCTTGTAAGCATCTTCGATCTCTTGTTCATAAAACTCACAGAGTGCTTTTTTACTCATGTACATGCTGTCAATAATTTCACCAGCAATTAAACTCACTTTTGGCTTGAGAACAATCGTCTTGCCACTCTTTGTTACTAGGTCCATTTTTACATCACATGCTTTGGTCATGGTCATTGACTTCTCACCTGCGTAGAAGTCACCACCATGCATGTGGGATACGTGCGTACGGGAAGCCTGACTCCACTCACCCATCGAGTGTGGGTTCTTGCGGGCATAACGCTTAACAGCGTTTGGTGCACGGCGATCAGAGTTACCTTCGCGCAATACCGGGTTTACTGCACTACCTAAACATTTGGAGTAGCGCGTACGAATTTCTTTTTCAGCATCATTTTTAGGGTCGTCTGGAAAATCAGGGATTTTGTAACCCTTGGCCTGCAACTCTTTAATTGCGGCGAGGAGTTGTGGAACTGAAGCGCTGATATTGGGCAACTTAATGATGTTGGTATCAGGCAATAAAGTCATACGACCCAGCTCAGCCAAATTATCGGGAACTTTTTGCTCTGCAGTTAAGCAATCAGAGAAGTTTGACAAGATACGTGCCGCAACAGAAATATCGCTTTCTACAACCTGAACTCCCACTGGCGCTGTAAAAGTACGAATGATTGGCAAAAATGCACAGGTTGCCAATAAGGGCGCTTCATCTGTCAGCGTGTAAATAATCTTTGATTTCCCTGAAGCCATTGATGTTTCCTCGATATGGGTAAATATTAGGGGCCGGCCTTATACCGAACCACTCTCGCATTCCGCACGCAACACTTCAGGCGCTTGTGGCTGTCTTGGGTGTAATTTCACGTACTGGACTGAGAAATCTATTTTAAATCATCGACCCCTGCAATTTCAGGGGATTTGGGCACCAATTTGGCTGAAGTACCCCAATTTAAGGGAATCCACTATGCGCAGCCTGCACTCACTTACATCGTAAACTGCAATGCATGATGAACAAGCACCCCTTACTGAATAAAAACCTCGTACTGTTGATTCTCTGTCAGGGCTTGTTTTTGACCAACAATGTGACTTTTATCGCCATTAATGGCCTAGTTGGGCTCAGTCTGAGTCCAGTCGCCTGGATGGCCACCTTACCCGTAATGGGCTACGTTGTGGGGGGCGCTTTCTCAACCTCCATTGTTGCCAAAACCCAAAATTACTTTGGCCGCAAGATTTCTTTTCAGTTGGGCCTCTTGGTGGCGGTCTTTTCAGCCCTTCTATGCGCCTATGCCGCCGTTTCCAAAAACTTCTGGCTGCTGGTGCTCGGCACCTTTATCGCAGGCTATTACAGCGCGAATGGGCAGCTCTATCGATTTGCGGCTGCTGAGTTGACTGCAGTCAGCCAGAGAGATAAAGCAGTCTCCTGGGTGCTAGCTGGCGGAATCCTGGGGGCTGTCATTGGGCCCAACCTCGCATCTTGGACCAAAGACTTCTTTGATACTGCTTTTTTAGGAGCTTACCTCACTCTCTTAATAGCCGGCTTTATCGGGATCATCGTGATGCAATTCATCCATTTTCCGGAAGAGTTCAAGACGCAGCATTCACTCTCAGCCGGCAGGAGTCTCAAAACTATTCTGCAACAACCAGTCTTTCTGGTTGCCGTCATTGGCGCTTCACTGGGATACGGCGTCATGAACCTCCTCATGGCAGCTACCCCACTTGCGATGCAAATTTGTAAGCTCCCTTTTTCTGATACGGCACTGGTATTGGAATGGCATGTCATTGGCATGTTCGCGCCCGGGTTCTTTACTGGCTCACTCATTCAACGTTTTGGCACACTCAAAATTATGGGTATCGGAGTCATCCTCAATCTTCTGTGTATTGCAATCGCGCTCACCGGTGTCGACTTCCATCAATTTTTAATTGCCTTATTTTTGTTGGGCGTTGGCTGGAACTTTTTATTTACCGGATCCACATCGTTGGCGATGACAGCCTACCGATCTGAGGAGCGTGACAAAGCTCAAGCAGCAATTAACTTTTTTGTATTTGGCACGATGGCTTTTACTTCCTTCGGCTCAGGAGCGCTGATTACCTCGCAGGGCTGGAACATCCTCAATCTAGGATCATTACTTCCCGTTGCCGTCACCGCTGCTGCCTTAATTTGGCTGAGCGCTAATCGCAAGAAGAGCAGCGCCTCCTCTATCGCTTAAGAGGCTTTTGCTAAAGGTAGATTGAAGAGTAGATTTTGCGGTTTGAGTTTGAGCTGCTTCTCATCATTCATAGCGATACCCATGTACACCGGCTTTCCAGCCTGAGCTTGGGTCACTGCTGCCTCATCAATAAAGTCCAAACGGAATAAGCAAATCACCTTCTCAAGTTCGTCGGTGTCAACCGACTCTTTGTTGTAAAGCTTATTGAGGATATCCGTCGCCGCGGCATCAAGACCAACATGCCAAGACCATTTGGGATCGGAGATTTTCTGCATTGGCGTAACGCGCACCTGGGCACCTAAAAAGTGCTGCACCCATTTCTCGAGAACACGACAAAAATGATTAATAGGTGGCTGACCAAAATTTAACTGCACTGCAAAATCATGATCCTCATTCTTCTCCCAATACAGCTCGGCGTTTTCCTCATGCAAGACATCTAAGTCGATCGAGCGCATCGACATCGACTTGCTCTTGAGCAGATCCATGATGTTGCCAGTCTCCCCCGCCTGCGCATTACGAGTCACCACCTCGTCATCCGCACCCATCACCACACCGTCTTCTAACACAGTGATCTTTTGAGTCCGAAAGAAGAGCTCACCCATGCGAGCATCTAATGGATGGCAATCTTCACCCAAAATATGACGAATAAATATTTGCGCCAGCTGAGATATAAATAGTGGTGGCACATCTACGCCATCACCCTTAAACAAGCTCATGTAGAAGTTTTCTAAGGAGCTGGCAGCCAGTAGCTTAGCTCGATACCTCAACCACACTTGGTAGTTCACCTGAATATCCAAATCTGCCATGCCAGCAATTTCCTCATCGGAAATCGCTGCACGGGGGTTTGCGTTTAGGCGCTGATGTAGAGCACGCTCAACGTCACAGGATTCAGGAACGAGGTTTAACTCAGGACGTAATAAGTAGGTGCGTAGAAAATCATCGGTTACCAGTAATTCCTTGTCTGACCCCACCGTCAGGGTTTGGTATGCAGAATGAGGCCAGAAGTTTGTCATGTTAGTTTGCTCGAACAAAAAGATTACGCTCAGAATATACTAGCCCTTCAATTTCAGCCAAAGAGGAAGATAAACGTGAGCGAACTCCAAAAAATAGATACCGTTGTGGGCAATGGTAAAGAAGCGATTGCCGGCAACCATGTGGACGTGCATTACACCGGATGGTTATTTGATGAAAAGGCTCCAGATCATAAAGGTCAAAAGTTTGATAGCTCCCTAGACCGGGGCCAGCTGTTTAGTTTTCCTTTGGGTGCTGGCCATGTTATCAAAGGGTGGGATGAAGGCGTACAAGGTATGAAAATTGGTGGCAAGCGCACCTTAATCATTCCTTCCGAGATGGGCTATGGTCCACGCGGTGCCGGTGGCGTGATTCCCCCAAATGCAACCCTAGTATTTGATGTGGAACTGCATGGCGTAAATTAATTCCGAGCCTGCATCTGTAAGTAATAAGGCCACTCAATGAGTGGCCTTTATTTTGTCTTAACGAAAACTATTAACCTTGTGAACGTAAATCTTTACCGTTCAGTGTTAATTTATTTTGAGTTGCCGGCTCGCACAAACTAATCAAACGATTTCTTTCCGCCATCACCTTATCGGTATAGCCGCCATCATTCTCTGCATTTGCAGCACCAACATAGTATTTCAAGCCATTACGCAATGAGCCGCTAGTGGCAATCAAATACTTCAAGATGTAAGCGCCCACCCGAATATTCACCTCAGGCTTTACCGCATCAGTAGCGCCACCATACAAGGCGTACTTATCTTGATGAATCGCAGTCATCACCTGCATCAAGCCTTCGGCACCAGCATGGCTTTTGATCAGGGGATTAAAGTTGGACTCTACCGAAATCACGGCAAGTAAGAGCACCGGGTCAATATTGACTTCTTTTGCAATCAACACAGTATTGGATACATATTCCTCGATCTTGGCACGATCTAACTTGTACTTCTTCTCAAAGAAGTCAGCTACTGCGCGTTGATTCTGAATGGACACCATCAACTTTGAGTCCAGTGCCTGGGGATCAATTTTTGCTGTGGGTATGCGATCAGATAGATGTGAAATCGGCTTCACCTGGGCATTTGCTACCGAAGGCATTAATAGGGCCACTGTTTGCTTCTTGGCGCCCATGAGGCCGCCATGAGTGGTGTTGGATGCCTTGCCATAGATCACATTGGCAATCTCTTTATCAGCAAGCGCTTTAGGGGCCTCTTCTTGATACTGATCGAGCATTCCAAAACCGTTTTGCCAAACCATGTGACGAGCTTCATCTGGAACTAAGATCCGGGCTAAATCAAATGCGCCCGCTTGGGTTCCGTTACCGGAAAGCCAAAGTCCTACGGTCATGAAAACAGTCACAATCAATAGGCCATTCATGACCCGATAGACAGGAGAAAGTGCGTGAGCTAACAACTCTTTAGCATTAGCCGTTACTGGCCTTGCTAGTTGCATGTCACTCGAATTGGTAGAAAAACATTTATTCATTCGTGGTCTTGCAGAACCTCAACAATCAATACTCCGATTTATGTTGCGCTGCAATAAGTAAAAAACATGTGCCATCCTAAAAAGGTTCTTATATCAAGTCAAGAATAAAGAAGCTCATTTCTATAACTTATAGATCTTGAATTAGAGATGATCCCTAGGAAAGTCTGTAGATAAGATATTTACCTGTTTAATTTCAATAACTTATAGAAGTTAGTAAGGACTTATTTCATATAATAAAAAAGTGCTTAAAAACCGACTTTTTTACTATTTTCGCCCTTCGAAGGACTGCCTAACCCGTACATCTAGTATTCGGATGGGCTGAATTTTCTACCGGTAGTGTTATTTTGATCATCACCCCAGGTTACCGATCAATCTGTTTTGATATGTTGCGCTCGCATTAAAGGATCACGCAACAGACTCTTAAACCTACATACATACTAGCTATAGAGCTAATGAATCTGGTAGATAGGCATAAAACTTGCATCCCCTCAGGACGACACTCATTACACTGACATGCAATGAAAGTCCTCGCCAAACTCCTCTTATTTAGCTCGCTTTGGCTACCACTAAGTGCGTCGGCTCTCTTCGATCAATGCCAAGATCTATTCCCAAATCAACAAATACCCAGCACCACACAGATGGGGAGAGACCTGTGTTTTGATGATTTTGCGATTTACTACTCGCCTTTAGATAAAAAGCCCATCTACACCGTTGAAAAATTAAATGGTGATCAACTCCAGGCGCCTCATCCCCGCCGTACCAATCAGTTCTACGAAGAGGCTAGACTCCCGGCGCATGAGCGCGCCCTACTGGCAGACTATCGCGGCAGCGGATATGACCGGGGTCACAACGTACCAGCTGGCGACATGACCAGTGAGCGGGGAATGGCGCAGTCATTCTCCCTAGCAAATATGATGCCGCAAGCTCGGCAAAACAATCAGGGTATCTGGGCTAAACGGGTTGAGGAGCCCACCAGGATGTATATCAAGCGCGTACAAGGTGATGTCTATGTCTTTACTGGATCAGTGGGTCATGCCGGCACTATTGGTAAAGGCAAGGTCACCATTCCGAGTCATCTCTACAAGCTGGTTTACGATCCCGCCAAAAAATTAGCTTGGGCTTATTGGGTTGAAAACACAGATGATGCGCAAATGGGTGCGCCGATCTCCTATGCTGAACTGATTCAGAAGGCCAGCATCGACTTTCATCTACCGATAGTGGTCAGTGAAAGCAAGTCTAGTAAACCGGCTGAAAAGATTATCCGCCACCCACGCCCATAGCAGACCGCCAGATTCACCTAATGTGGTCTATGAATGCAATCGCGTGACAGCAATAGTTCGCCCCAAGTAACTCCTTACTACTCGCGAGCACGGGGAGCAATTCCATGGGCTCGCTGGATAGGGGCCAATAACCCGCGCAAGCCATTGTGATCTAGGGTGTGCATCAACTCTAGCAACTGGCCCAGCTCGTTCTTCGGGAATCCTTCGCGAGCAAACCAAGCCAAATAATTGCCAGGCAAGTCTGCGAGCGCACGGCCAGCATGCTTGCCGAAAGGCATCTTCATTGTGACCAGCTTCACTAGGGCTTCTGAATCCATAGACCCAAATCTTACAAGCCCGGGAGTATTCCTAGGCAAAAACTCAACACCAAAGCTCGCAGGGTCATTTTCTCAATTGAGAACTGTTCTCATTTACTGTATATTGAGAATCATTCTTATTTACTTTTATTGACCACTCCACTAGACCATGAAAATGACTATCAAAAGACTTGTTGCCTTTAGCATCCTATTAGCCACAGCCCTGCACTTCTCATTCGCCAATGCGGGTGAAGGTGCATTTGGTTGGATTTACACTCTCGATCTCCAGCCCAAAGGAAAGCTCGAGTTTGAACAACGCTTACAACTGAACAAACAACAGGCTGCCGGAACCTACGATGCGTGGACAGCTAGAACCGAGTTGGAATATGGCCTGACCAATGATTTACAAATTGCTGGCTACATCAATTCCTACTACACCAGTGCGAGTCAGAATTACACCAATCCAGAAGCCTGTGGCGATAGCCCAAGTTGCACAGGTGGTTATGGAGTGCCATCCAGCCACGACCCCGCTACTCCTTATAGAAAGAGTGGCATAGAAGGCGGCTCTTTGGAGGCAATTTACAGACTGACGAATCCAGTGACATCGCCAGTGGGTGTGGGTCTCTACTTAGAGCCGACTATTGGTAGAAATAAAAATGAAATTGAAGCTCGCCTACTCTTGCAATCGAATTTCATTGACGATCGATTAATTTTGGCAGGTAACGTAGTTGTAGCAAATGAACGCTTGAAGTTTATTGAAAATGGCAACGTACCAGAGTCAATGCTCGACTTCCTTGTAGGCGCGAGCTATCGATTTGCACCCAAATGGTCCGCCGGTGTTGAGGCACGCTTCCACAATGACTACTCAGAATTGAATTTACGCAATCAAGTCCAGCGTGCCACTTTTGTAGGGCCCAATATGCACTACGCCGCTAAAGACTGGTGGGTCACTGGTGCTTGGCGCTATCAACTCAAAGGCGGCACTTGTATGGGTGGTGGAGAAGCCGAATGCTCCAATGCGCGTGTTTGGGATAGCCATTCAGTGAATGAATTTATCGTCAAGGTTGGATTTCCTCTGAACTAAAGAAATGAATATGAACTGGAAACCTAACCCCCTATTCATCATTGGTCTAACTATAGCAACTGCACCAATCGTTGCACAGGCCAAGATTTATGTATCCCTTGAACAAGCTCAGAAGATACTAATACCCAATAAATCGCTTGTTAAAAATCCCATCATCATCACCGAGGATCTCCAAGACAAAATGCGCTCAGCTTCGAGTATTCGCCACCCCTTTCAGGGGGAGCGAATTTGGAGGGCGGCCGACGGCAGTTGGTTCATCGTAGATGAGGTAGTTGGTAAACATGAAATGATTACTTACGCAGTAGCACTTAATCCATCGGGTGCAGTAATTGGAATTGAAATTCTGGAATACGTTGAATCTTATGGATACGAAGTAGCAGAAGCCAACTGGCGCAAACAGTTTGTCGGAAAGACGGCTACAGACCCTATCAAGCTCAATCAAGATATTCAGAATATTGGTGGTGCTACCCTCTCCTGCAAACATTTAACTGATGGCGTTAAGCGGGTTGCGGTCTTATATGACATCGCTTTAAAAAATCAAACCTTCAGCCTAAAAGCAAAATGATTCGTTGCAAGCCGCTTTTAGGCACCTTCGTAGAAATCAGGATTGAAGACCCATCGCCCCCATTGAAAGCGCTAGACGAAGCTTTTTTAGCTATTGAACAAGTGCAATCTTTGATGGGCTTTCACAATCCCGATAGCGAGCTTTCCCAGATCAACGCCAGATCCTATTTAGAGCCTGTTCGGATTCACCCGTGGACAGCTGAAGTTCTCAGGATCGCAAAAGAGGTTTATCTCCAATCCCAAGGCGTATTTAATTGTGGGGTTGGTCATCGCCTAGTGGAAGCAGGTCTTCTCCCTAGGCATGGCAAGTTCAATGATGGCTCATTTGGAGGCATTGAAGATCTCCAATTGATTGAACTCCCCTTGGTTCGATCATCTCTACCGCTTTGCCTTGATCTTGGCGGTATCGCCAAAGGCTATGCAGTAGACAAAGCGGTTGAAGCATTAATCGCTCACGGTATCCAATCTGGATCGGTCAACGCAGGCGGGGATATCCGCGTATTCGGGGATCGCTCTCAAGCTATTCAAATCCGTAATCCATCAAAACCGCATGAACTCATCCAAATTGGCAGCATGTCAGCAGGTGCGATTGCGACTAGCAGTCTTTACTTTGCAAACCGTAGTAGTAGCTCAAAGAGCTTTATGGTGAATCCCCTAAATCAAGGGCATATTGAGTTTTCAGAGTCTTACTCAGTCGTCGCCACTAGATGTGTCTACGCAGACGCCTTAACTAAGGTAGTGAGTATTTCTAGAAATACTCACCATCCTTGCTTAAGTCACTTTTCTGCCCAAGCAATCCGCATCCCCAATACCCAATCTCCATGAAGAATACAAATCGCCTTGGCAAGATGCCGACATGGCAAAAACACTTTGTTCAAATTGGTATGTTGGGTTGCTCCCTCACCGGGACAGTTTATTTACTTGGCCATGAATTCCATATTGAACGGGCCGTCTTGGGAACCCATTCGGTATTGGCATGGCACGGCATTGCTGCCATATTGGCTACGATAGCGCTTGGCTCAGTCTTACCCTTTCATCTGAAGGCGGGTCTGAAGTCCAAGAGAAAGCTATGGAGTGGCTTAAGTCAATTGGCTTTTTTAGCCATCTTATTAGTATCGGGCGCCCTGTTGTACTACGGCCCTGAGGAAATTCGGGATGGGGTCATTGCAACGCACTGGATCATTGGTATTGCCTTCTTTGCCATCTTTTTACTACATGGTTTTTATTCTAAAAAGCACATTAATTAGTTACTTTTTGCAGTAATGCTTATAGAGCAAACTCATCACTGCGACAGCAATCTCACTGGATAGGGAGTAATAAATTTGCTTTCCCTCTCTACGTGTTTTCACTAGCTTTTCTTTGCGCAACACAGTCAATTGCTGCGAGAGAGTTGGCTGATGCAAATCGAGCGCAGCCTCTAACTCACCAACACATTTTTCTGCTTGACCGATTTCACATAAAAGCATCATGCGATCTCGGTTTGATAAGACCTTCATCAACTTGCAGGCATCATCTGCAGCTGACTGCATTTTCTTTAACTCAACTTTGGAGATAGGCATATTCATTAGCATTCTCCGTTCAGAGCGCATTCAAAGGAATTTTTAAATAAGCAACTCCATTGCTATCGGCCTCAGGAAAATGTCCAGCACGTATATTGACCTGAATGGACGGCAAAATGAGTGTTGGCATCTCTAAAGTTTTATCTCGAGCTGTACGCATCTGCACAAACTGCTCCTCACCGATGCCATCATGGACATGAATATTATTTGCCCTCTCATCGGCAACAGTGCTCACACCAGTCGCAGGTCGATTATTTGGCGGGTAGTCATGACACATATACAACTTGGTCTGAGCTGGATAAGACAAAATCTTTTGAATGGATTGATAGAGCATCTTCGCATCACCACCCGGGAAATCACAACGGGCTGTGCCGACATCGGGCATAAAGAGGGTATCGCCCACGAAGATGGCATCGCCGATTTTATAAGCCATGCAAGCAGGTGTGTGACCCGGCACAAAAAGTGCCTTTAAGGAGAGATTTCCGAAAGCGAGTGACTCATCCTCTTTGAGCAAATAGTCAAATTGAGCGCCGTCCGCTTTAAAGTGATCATCGAGATTAAAGACGCCTTTAAATACTGCCTGCACTTTGGTAATGTGATCCCCAATCACCAACTTACCACCTAATTGACTTTGTAAATAAGGGGCTGCGCTTAAGTGATCTGCGTGGGCATGGGTCTCTAAGATCCAATCCACTTGAAGTTGGTGCTTCTTAACAAAGGCGATCACCTCATCGGCAGACTTGGTGCTAGTCCTGCCTGATTTAGGGTCATAGTTCAAGACAGAGTCAATGATGACGCAATGAGCCCCCTCACACTCATAAACCACATAGGTGTAGGTCCAGGTTTCTGGGTCAAAAAAATCTTTAATCAAGGGGGCGGGATTTGTAGTCAACTAATTCTTTCGAGTGTACAAATAATATATATATTTATATACTATATTAATATAAAATAAATTGCAATGGACTATTTCTCCTTAATCAGCCCAGCACTAGGCACTCTAGTAGGTACTCTTATGGGCCTCACTGGAGCCGGTGGCGGGATATTGTCTGTACCGCTATTGGTTTTCTTCCTGGGTCTGCCGATTGCAGAGGCAGCTCCGATTGCGCTATGCGCCGTTGCGCTAGCTTCTACTATTGGTGCCATTCTGGGCCTCAAAAATAAGATCTTGCGCTATAAAGCAGCAGGTTTTATGGCGATCTTTGGTTTAGTACTATCTCCACTAGGACTTTGGCTTACGCCTCAGATTCCGAATGCGCCCTTACAGATTCTGTTCAGCCTCATCTTGTTATTTGTGGCTATTCGTTTGTTGAGGCAAGCTCGCAATCAGATTAAGGGCATTCCAGAGGAAAACAGAAAGCCCCCTCCCTGTCTTATCAATCCTGCCATTGGAAAACTTCAGTGGACCCTGCCCTGTGCTCGCGCCCTCATGCTCGCCGGTAGTATTGCTGGCTTCCTATCTGGCCTCCTTGGTGTTGGCGGTGGTTTCATCATCGTGCCTGCACTGAAGCGTTATACCGACTTACCTATTAAATCCATCGTTGCTACCTCGCTTGGGGTGCTTGCCATCATCACTGGTGGCGGAGCAATATTCTCGGCAGTTAGCGGTAGCTTAAATATTGTCGTTGCCGCTCCTTTTGCAATTGCGGCCTTAGGTGGACTATTTATTGGACTGCTACTGGGTAAAAAATTAAGCGGTCCACACACACAACTCATTTTCTCGATCTTCACCCTCATCATTGCTATTAGCCTACTAATTAAAGGCACGCTAACTTTAAATCTGTGAAACGTAGCCAACTTCGCCTTCTCTCTTTTCTTCTGATTTTTTCTCTCGTACTATTGGGGGTTCTGCTAATGTCTTTTAAAACCAATTCTTTTTTAACTAGCTCGGTTAGCAGCATCTCCGGTACGGTGAGCAATCTCAACAACGAACTCTTAGAGTACGTGAACCCAGAGAAACCAACTCACGATCACTCATCCGTGTATTACCAACGCTTCTTTATCTCGACATTTAATTTAGATCATCATGCCGTTGAAGCAAAATTTTCGACACCAATGATAGTGAGCAATGGCGATGTCGTGACAGTCTCGGGCTACTCCAAGGACAATGGCTTTCAAGTGCTCGCTTACACCAACAAAACACAGCAGGTCAGCAAGCATGAAAATTGGATTGCCCTAGGCTTGGGCGCCCTATTCTTCTTGGGAGTTGCTGTTGTACTTCTCAACTCAGAATTAGTAGCTGAAGGCGCCTTAGTGCCCAAGATATTTTTACTGGGCTTTGTAGGTGTGGCAGTCTATATGGGCTACCGAGCTTTACTCATACGTGAAGCAATCAAACTACTTCAAAACTAGATGGGAAAGTAACAAGATTGCCCTTCAATAGAAAAAGCCCTCTTTCGAGGGCTTTTGAACAACACGGTGCTGCTCGATCTTAGTGGCCGCCAGCACCACCTAAGTAAGCTGCTTTCACAGCAGGATCATGCATTAACTTATCCGCTGGGCCATGCGTTGCAATCTTACCGTTCTCAAGTACATAACCGTAGTCTGCAACCTTCAAAGCCGCTGCTGCGAACTGCTCGACCAGTAACATCGTCACACCTTGTGATTTCAGATTAGAGATAATTCTGAAAACTTCCTCAACCAAAATCGGTGCCAAGCCCATTGAAGGCTCATCCAAGAGAATAATCTCTGGATTGAGCATCACAGCACGAGCCATTGCCAACATCTGTTGCTCACCACCTGACAATGTTCCGGCCAATTGATTGCGACGCTCTTTTAAGCGCGGGAACATTTCGAGAGATCGCTCGAGATCGTTCTTAATGTCGCCTTTTGGGCGGCTACCCGTAAAGCGCGGAAATGCACCCAACAGGAGATTGTCATTCACAGACATGGTCGTAAATACACGACGACCTTCTGGGCTATGCGCCAAACCAAGACGTGCGATTTTATGAGAGTCGTAACCATCAATTTTTTCGCCGCCCAAGGTGACTTCACCAGCCGAAGGTTTAATCATGCCGGTAATGGCACGCATAGTAGTTGTTTTACCAGCGCCGTTTGACCCGATCAAAGTAATGACTTGCCCTTTAGGAACATCAATATTGATGCCGTGCAGAACTTTTACTTTGCCGTAGCCTGCTTCAAGATTCTTAATAGATAACATGGTATTTACCGATTCAATATGGTTCTAGTGATTAAGCGCCCAAGTAGGCATGAATCACCTTCTCGTCTGCCTGAACTTCAGCTGGTTTACCTTCTGCAATCTTCTGACCGAAGTCCAATACAGAAACGGTATCGCATACTGACATCACCACATCCATATGATGCTCAATCAGGATGAAGGTAATACCGCTATCGCGGATCTTACGAATAATGCGCAAGAGTTCTTTAATATCTGGGGCTGTCAAACCAGCAGCTGGCTCATCCAACAAGAGCAACTCTGGATCCAAAGCTAAGGCGCGGGCAATCTCTAACAGACGTTGCTTACCGTATGGCAGGTTACGCGCCTCTTCATTTGCTAAGTCATCTAAGCCAACAAACTTCAAAAGCGCCATTGCACGAGCATGTGCTTCGGCTTCTTCTTTCTTGTAACGCGGTAGATGTAATGCAATCTCCACCATATTGGACTTAAAGGTGTGGTGCAGGCCAACCAAAATATTTTGGATGGCAGTCATTTCACCGAAGAGCTGAACGTTTTGGAAGGTGCGAGCAATACCAGAAAGTGCAATGTCTGAAGATGTACGACCAACCACGCTTTGACCAGCATAGAGAACGTTTCCGGCCGTAGGCACATAAATACCTGTCAATACGTTCATCATCGTGCTCTTACCTGAGCCATTAGGGCCAATCAAACCATGAATAGTGCCGCGCTTGATACTTAGATCAACATTGTTTAATGCTTTCAAACCACCGAACTGCATCAATATGGAGTCCACTTTCAAAAGCTCAGCGCCAGTATCTTGATTGCTGACCTTGCTGATGAAGCTAATAGAATCATCAATTACTTCAGCTTGATCTCCACGAGTAGTTTTAGTCTTGCCAGCAATTGATTGGTAGAAGCTCTTTGCAAATCCAACAATACCGTTTTGGAGGTAGTACACCACCAACAAAATCATAAAGCCGAAGATACTCAAACGCCAATCTGAAATGCTATTGAGCCAGAATGAGAACGCCGCTAAACCCACCACTCCTGCGATTGGAACGGCAACTCGGCGTAATGTAGTTACCCGCTTCGACAAAGCCATGGCAGCACCAGCTACGACCACGATTGCAATGACAGAGGCAACAATCCGGAACAAGTTAATGTCATCCAAAAGTTTTGGCAACAACACAATAATGGCGGCACCAATCACTGCCCCAAGGCGTGACTTACGTCCACCCATAATGATGCCAAGCAGGAATAGAACAGCAAGTTCGTTGTTGTAGGTATTGGGTGATATGTATTGCTCAGAATAGGCGTACAAGCAGCCAGCTAAGCCAGCAAAGCCGGCGCTGATTACAAATGCAATCACCTTAAAGCGATATACAGACACACCCATACAGTCGCAAGCAATTGGACTATCACGTAAGGCCTCAAAAGCACGCCCCATTTGTGATTTCACAAAGCGATCAACCACAATCAAAGAAAGTATTAGGACAATCGAGACCAACCAGAAGAACTCAGCCTTCGTCATTGGAACGCCTAAGAGCTCTGGCTTTGGAATCTTGATACCCAGTGGGCCCTCGGTCAACCAAGTCATCTCGTTAATTAAGATTTGCGCGATTGTTCCAAAGGCTAAAGTCACCATCGCCAAATAAGGGCCGATCACTTTGAGCGCTGGAAGCGCCAAGACACCGCCAAAAGCAGCCGTAACTACTACTGAAGCTGGCAAGGTGACCCAAATTGGCATACCAAAATGGAAGAACAGCACACCAGCGGTGTAGGAGCCGATTCCGAATAGAGCTGCGTGCCCTAAGGAAACCTGACCCACATAACCCACCACGATATCCAAACCAAACAACAGGATGGTATAGATCAGAATAGTTTCTGCTAAGTGAATGTAATAAGGGTTGTGAATAAATAGGGGTAAACAAAATAACCCTAGGATCGCAATTAATAGAGGTAATAGAGACTTCAATTTCATCATTAAACTTTCTTAATTGCAGATTTACCAAAGAGGCCTGATGGTTTGTATGCAAGCACCAATAAGAGCAAGATCAAACCTGGCACATCTTTATAGCCAGTAGAAATATAAAAGCCTGTAGCAGTCTCAACAATTCCCAGAATCAAACCACCCACAATGATTCCCATACCGCTTGAGAGGCCGCCAATAATGGCTACTGCAAATGCTTTTAAACCCAAAGCGCCACCCATAGCAGCGCCCGTTAATGTCAATGGCGCAATCAGAACACCTGCAAAGGCAGCGGTTAAGGATGACAGCGCATATGAGAAGGTAATTACCAGGCTGGTGTTAATACCCATTAAGCCGGCAGCATCGCGATCGTTTGCCGTTGCGACTACCGCTTTACCGTAAATTGTTTTACGGTTAAAGAACTCCACCAACAACATCATGACTAAGGCACCAACTACCACCAAGATTTCCATTGGCAAAATGTTAGCCCCAAGGAATTCCATTGGCTCCATTGGCAGCGGGGATGGAAATGGCAAGGCATCACGACCCCAAATGTTTTCAGCGACGTTTTTGAAAATAATGCCCAGCGCGATAGTGGACATAATCCACCCGAACTCAGACTTAATCTTAATCGCAGGGCGCACACCAATCAGCTCAACGAAACCACCTTGCACCATCCCGAAAAGACAGACGATTGGAATCATGAGCCAGTAGTTCATACCTAGCATGTCAACGCAGGTAAGGCCAACTAAAGCGCCCAACATTAAGGCCTCGCCTTGACCGAAATTTAATGTGCCTGAGGTGGCAAAAGTCAGCTGGAAACCGAAAGCGATCACCGCGTAGATCATCCCCACCGCGATACCACTTGAGAGGATTTGTGCAAGCATGTCCATTTTTATTGGCCCAAAAAAAATACCTGAAACTGTTTTATTGATGAATCTGACATTGTAAGCAAAACGCCGCCCAGCAGGCGGCGTTTTGATCTAACAGATGTTGCAGTGCAAAATAAGTAAGGCTATTACGTGCTTTTTTGGGTCTGAATTACTTCTTCTTGACAATTGCGTCTTCCGCATTCAAGAACTCAACCTTGCCGTTTTCTACCACACCCATTACTACATCCTTTGCCCTAATTGCCTCATGGTCTGCTGCTGAGAATGGCTTGTTGTAAGTCATTACAACACCATCAACCGGAGTTTTCAGATCTTGCAATGCTGCCAAAATCTTTGGTCCCTCAGTGCTATTGGCCTGTTTAATGGCTGCAGCCAAGAGGTATACGGAGTCGTAACCTTGAGCTGCCGACACAGGAGAAGCAATAATGCCATTTTTTGGCTTGAACTCCTTTAGGTAAGTATCAACGAATACTTTACGCTTTGGAGTCGTAGCAGGCTGCTGAATAAAAGTCTCTGGCATGGTTGCGCCGTTACCGTTCTTACCGGCTGTATCAATGAAGCTGGCCATGGAGAGCGTCCAAGAGCCAATAATTGGCTTTTTCCAACCCAATTTCGCCATACCGTTAGCAATCTGCGCCAACTCAGGTCCAATTGCGTAAGTCAAAATCACATCAGCACCAGCATTTTTTGCCTTGAGCAATTGTGAGGTCATATCGACGTCGCCGATGTTGAACTTCTCAGTAGCTACAGGAGTTACGCCATAGCCTTTCAACGCTTTCTCTAAATCCTCACGACCCAATTGACCGTAGTTTGTAGAGTCAGCCAAAATCGCAACTTTCTTCAGGCCACGCTTCTCAACCGCCTCTTTAGCGATCATTGGGGCTTGAATCACATCAGGTGCAGCATTGCGGAAAACATAATTTTCTGGAGCATTAGGAAATTGCTTCGTAATTAAAGTTCCAGTCGCCACGTTATTCATTACTGGAATCTTAGCGTCTTGATAAAAGCGCTGTGAAGCCAAAGCAACGCCAGTATTAATGAAACCTAAAGTAGCAACCACTTTTTCATTGTTAATTAATTCTTGTGCAATTTGCACGCCACGCTCATTCTTAGCCTCATCATCGCGCTCTACTAATACGAGCTTATTGCCATTGACGCCACCTGCTGCGTTAATTTCTTTGGCAGCTAAACGCACGCCATCACGCATACTCACGCCCATGGAAGCTGAGCCGCCAGTAAATGGACCTGAAACACCAAGCTTAATATCGGCAGCGTAAGCGCCGGTTGTAAACATTGCAGCAGCAGCTACCGCAAAAATGTGACGACGAATGTTCATAAAGTCTCCATGACTAAAAGTGCTAATTAAATAAGTTCTATTTTGGACACAACTTAAGACGAATATCTATCTTACAGTCAATGTAGAGGCAAAAAAAGGGTTTTGTATTAGGGTTTTACATTAGCCTCTAGTGGTAAAAGTCGTTTTAAAAAAAATGACGACTTCGCTCCCGTAATGCAGGCCAGAAAAGATTTACCACTAAACCAGCAATTACGAGGCCCGCAGCCATGATTTTCCAGCCTGGCAGGGCCTCGCCCAAGAAAAAGGCTGATGCCCCCATTCCAAAGATAGGTACTAATAGGGGGGCGGGAGCCACCACAGCTGCCGGGTGCTTTGAGAGCAACCAGCCCCAAGCAGCATAGCCAAAGAGAGTATTAGCCCATGCCTGCCAGAGCACTCCAATCCAAGCCCCTATGGGCGCTAATAAGGTAATTTCCCATAAATGGGTGAAACCACCCTCAAAAATGAGGGAAAGGATAAGCAAGGGAGGGATTGAGAAAGCGCTCGCCCAAACCACATAAGACAACATATTGATGGCACCAGCCCTGCGACTCACTGTATTGGCAACCCCCCAGGAGAATCCGGCAAAGACTACTAATGCAAGACCTAGGAAAGTTGTCGCGGCATCGGTGTGCAAGGCAATAATGACCAAACCCGTCATCGCCACCGCTACAGCCACTGCCTGATACAGCCTAAGACCCTCTTTAGCGAAGAACATCGCAAAGCCAATCGTAAAAAATACCTGCGTCTGAATAACTAATGATGCAAGCCCAGGAGAGATACGCCCATCAATCGCAAAGTACATCACGCCGAACTGCCCTACCCCAGTTGCTAAACCATAAATACACAGGTTAATCCAAGAGACCTTGGGTTTAGGCATAAAAAATACTACTGGCAATAAAGCAAAAATGTATCGCAGCGCTGCAAAGAAAAATGGTGGAAAGCTATCGAGAGAAATCTTAATGACTACAAAGTTTGTGCCCCATACGGCAACGATGGCGAGCGCTAATAACAAGTGGCTTGCAGGAAGCCCAGGATGCAACTGTGTACTGCCTGATGTTTTTGAATTACTCACCAGTAAGCAGTTCAACAGCGCGTTGCGCAATCATCATGGTCGGAGCTGCAGTATTGCCTGAAGTAATTGTTGGCATTGCAGATGCATCCACCACTCTCAGATGTTGAATACCCCGAACTCGTAGTTGCGAATCCAATACTGCCATCGGATCATCATCGCGCCCCATCTTGCAGGTGCCCACTGGATGAAAAATTGTCGTACCAATATCCCCAGCAGCTTTGATGAGTTCTTCATCACTTTGATATTGTTTGCCCGGCTTGTACTCATCAGGTGTGTAGGGCTTCAGTGCTGGACTTTCCACAATCTTGCGTGTGAGGCGCAATGAGTCGGCGGCAACTTTGCGATCTTCGGATGTAGATAAATAATTTGGTGCAATGACTGGCGGCACCTCTGGGTCAATCGAGCTGATGTGCACACTACCGCGAGATGTTGGGCGCACGTTACAAACACTGGCAGTAATCGCATTAAAAGAATGCAAATCTTCGCCGAACTTTTCAAGTGAGAGTGGTTGAACGTGATATTCCAAATTAGCAGAAGGCTGATCTGGTGAGCTATACGCAAATGCGCCTAACTGTGAGGGGGCCATTGACATCGGGCCAGAGCGCTTGAGCACGTACTCCATGCCGATGAATAGCTTGCCAAGCAAGGAGTTCGCTTTGGTATTGAGAGTCTTAATGCCATTGACTTTGTAGATCATGCGCAATTGCAAATGGTCTTGCAAGTTCTCGCCTACGCCTGGTAAATCTGCAATGACGGGGATGCCCAGCTTATTGAGATGCGCAGCTGACCCAACGCCCGAGCGCTCTAGAACCTGCACACTACCAATGGCGCCTGCACTCAGAATCACTTCACCTTGATTGGCGGTGCAATGCACATCAATAGTTTTGCCATCCTTAATATATTGAACACCATAGCAATTTTTAGAGCTTGGATCAATCAACAATTTATTGACCATCGCTTCAGTAAGGACAGTGAGGTTAGATCGCTTAGCAGCATCACGCAAAAATGCTTTTGAAGTATTTAGGCGCCAACCTTTGCGCTGACTCACATCAAAGTAACCCACCCCAAAGTTATCGCCCTGGTTAAAGTCATCTGATGCTGGAATGCCTGCCTCTACTGCAGCCTTTTTAAAAACATCCATGATGGGCCAACGCAAACGCTGCTTAGACACCGTCCACTCACCACCTTTGCCATGCCACTGATTGGCGGGGCCGTGATAATCCTCGAATGATTTGTAACGACGCAATGCGTTTTGCCAAGACCAAGAGTCATCACCAGTTGCTTTAACCCAAGATGCGTAATCACCTTCTTGACCACGCATATAGATCATGCCGTTGATAGATGAGCAGCCACCTAAAACCCGACCGCGTGGATATAGCAGTGAGCGTCCGTTGAGACCTTTTTCAGCAGCAGTCTTAAAACGCCAATCCGCTCTTGGGTTATCGATGCAATATAAGTAACCCACTGGTATATGTATCCAGATGTAGTTGTCATTCTTACCAGCCTCAATCAAGAGAACCCGTTTAGCGGGATTCTCAGTCAGGCGCTTAGCCAGCATGCAGCCTGCGCTGCCAGCGCCGATGATGATGTAGTCGTAGGTGTTTTGTGAAGAGGCTTGAGTCATGTCTCTGTATTTAAATGTATTTGGAGTACTGCACTCATTATTCACCATCCCAACGAATCAAGTAATTCTTGTCACTTTTGTTGATTTGATATAGAATCATTATTGATCTAACATTAGATCATGAGAACTACCTTTAAAAAAGCTTTTACCCAGTTTGTAAAAAAGGCTTCCAAGCCTTTGCAGTTAGTAATTGAAATCAGGGTCGCTGAAGTTTGCGATAACCCTAAGATAGGCCAACAAAAGCAAGGGGACCTTCAGGGTGTATTTGTTTATAAATTTCGCTTTAACGCACAAGAATATTTAATGGCATACCAATTTGATCATTTGGCAGGTGCAATAGAAATAACTTGGATTAAATTTTGCCAAATAGGACCTCATGAAAATTTTTATACTCAATTAAAAAAATCGATTCGACTTAAATGACAACTTCAAGCCATTCCAATACAGAAAGTGAGGTCTATATATGACTCAATTCATGAACGCAGAGGATCTTTTTGCTCATGTGCAAAAAATGCCCTCGAAAGAACGCATTAAATTTTTCTCTTTAGTTGCAATAAATGCCTTCCAAGAGACTGAATATACGCATGAGCAAGTATTTGGACATCTTAGAAATGCTACATTTTCAGCGGAAGAGGCCGCAGAGTTTTTAGAAATCTCGCTTCCCACTTTACGAAGATATGTACAGTCCGGCAGATTGAAGCCTACATCAATCATTGGAAGAAGCCAGTTATTTTCTAGCGCCGATCTGAAGCTACTAAAACAGAAAATCAATAAAGAATAATTAAAGTTCAATACCCGTCTAAAATAACAATATGCATGTCAACGAAAAGAACCGCACCCCCAAGAAAGATGATCTTGATGATGGGCCCAGCAAATCCGAGCTAAAGCGCTTGATGACTGAGCGCCAAAAGCTGGCCGAAGTTTTAGCGGCGCTCAGTAGCGATGCCTTAAAGTCCATACCAATGGATGAGGCTATTAAGGCCTCCATTGCGGAAACAAACAAGATTAAGAGTTTTGAGGCAATCCGTCGTCATAAGCAATACCTTGGCAAACTCATGCGCTTTTTGGATGAAGAAGAGTTGGATGCCATTAACAAACGTTTAGATGCCATCCAAGGCGTTAGCAAGGCAGAGACTGCAAAGCTCCACCATCTGGAGTCGTATCGCGATCGCCTGATTGCCAATGACGAAACTTTCACGAAGATGATTGAGCAATATCCTGATATGGATATTCAGAATATGCGCACCCTCATCCGTAATGCTCGCAAAGAAAAAGAAACCAATAAACCTCCTAAGGCTTATCGAGAAATCTTTCGCGTCTTAAAGGATATGGGGATTTAAGTTTTTGCTTTAGATCTTCAGCTTTGCCGAGGGAATTTCTACCCAGCGATACAGGTAGTTGGCGGCAATAGTGCTGCACACCACGACTCCCAACATTAAGCCAATCGCAATCAGGCCACTCTCGTGGGCATGCATTCCAGAGGCAATATAAAGCGCGTTTGTTAGCAAGATAAATGCAAAGTGAATTAAAAAAGCACAATAAGATCGCGGGCTCGCCCAAGCAATAAAGCGCAATACAAATACTTTTACTTTTGAGCTTGCAGGTTTTAAGTCTGAATAACTCACATTACCCCACACAAATAATAGTAGGGCTACAAACCAAGCCAAGAAATTTCGTAACCACACTTGATGCAATGTGGAGATCGCAATAATCACTCCAATTGCAATCAGTACAAACTTGGCCAAGACTTGAATCTTCTTATCGGAAAAGTTCTTCGCAAGATAAGCCACCACACCAAGACCATAGGAGCCAATGAAATAAATGAAGTAGGCCTCGTATTGTGCCGAACGATTGAAGTAGAGCAAAGAGCTCACAATAACAATGCTGATCAGCCATATTAGAGCCTGATAAGAAGAAAAAGAAATGAGCAATACAGCCAAAACTGAGTAGAGCTGCCAGTCAATCGCTACATACCAGGCCCCAGCAGAGATCGAATCTAAGCCTAAGATACCTTGCAAGAAAAATAAGTGGGCTAAAAATTGCCCCAATGTTTCTTGCTCACCAACGAATTCATCGTTAACCCAAAAGCGCGCAATCCAAGCACAGAGAATCGTAAAAGCTAAAGCGGCAATGTAAGGGGCAAACAAGCGCAAATAGCGATTAATGATGATCCGCAGTAAATTCTGGCTGCTGAATTTTGCATTCGCAAATCGCGCGAGTGACTGGGTTGCTAAATACCCAGCCATCACTAGAAAGATTTGTACAGCATAACGACCGTACTCAAAGAGCCATGTCATTAGGCCTGGTAATACTGAGCGCGCATCTACCGCCATCTGGCCATAACTCGATAGGTGGTGCAGAATGATTAACAGAGCTGCAATTACCTTAAGGAGGTCAATTAAAAGCTTATTGCCTTGGTGTACTTTCGCTTGCAAGAGTCAATCGATATAAAGATAAGTGCTTAGTTTAGCGAAGCCGCATAAGCAGCTAAAGCCTCAATATCATCATCACTCAAACCACGCGCGGCGCTACCCATAGTTCCATCCATATCAATACGGCTACCTGAACGAATATTTTTTAATTGAGCCACGATGTACTCGTGAGACTGCCCCGCTAAACGGGCTATATGTTTTTGCCCCTGGAGCTGAGCCCCATGACATGAATTGCAATACTGTGCACCAGCAATTTGCTGACCCTTTGCAATCTTGTCAGTGTTACCAGACTTGGCAGGAGGTGGAGGTAATACAGAGTAGTAGGCGGCAATATCCCGCATATCTTGATCGCTTAGCGGCATTGCTAGAGCCTCCATTGCCCCACCCTTACGCTGTTGCCCACGAAACTGAATCAGCTGATAGGTAATTGATAGCGCCGGCTGTGCTGCAAGATTCGGAATCTCTGGCGAAATACCAATACCATTTTCGCCATGACAAGCTAAACACGTTTGGGCTTTTACTTTGCCTGCTACAGCATCCGGTGGCGCAGCAGATACATTGACCGACAAAATTAAGGAAGTAAAAAAGGCCACCCCGAGGATGGCCTTAGTGATAGAGATCAGTTTCATTTGCCGTATGACACGCGGAAGATTGCGCCAGTCTCATCATCTGAAACCAACATAGAACCGTCTTTGAGCATCTGCACGTCTACTGGACGACCCCAGAACTTATCGCCGTCTAACCAACCGGTCACAAACGGCTCTGACTTCACAACCTTGTTCTTAGAATCCAATACAACACGCACCACTTGATAGCCTACGCGTTGTGTTTTATTCCATGAGCCATGCTCAGCGATAAAGATATTACCTTTGTAGTCTGCCGGGAATTGCTTGCCGTTATAAAAACGCATACCCAAAGCAGCTACGTGAGCGCCTAAGTTATAAACAGGCTTATCAAACTCATCACATGATCGGCCTTTACCAAACTCCGGATCTAAGAAGTCGCCTTGATGGCAATGAGGATAACCAAAGTTCATTCCCTTAGGGCGCACTAAACGATTCAGTGTGTCGTTTGGCTTATCTTCAGCAACCCAATCGCGGGCGTTATTAGTAAACCAAAGTTCTTTTGTGCCAGGCTGGAAATCCATACCAACACTGTTACGAACACCAGTTGCTACAGTTTCCAAGATATTGGTCTTGAGATTCAAACGAACAATCGTTGCATGAGTTGAAGGTGGCACAACGATATTTGCTGGCGTACCAATTTGGAAATACAAATACTGTCCGTCAGGACTGAGTTTCATAAACTTCCAACCGTGTGGCTCATCCTTAGGTAGTGCATCAAACACCACTACTGGTGCTGGTGGGTTATCTAAGTTCTGCTCGATATTGTCATAACGAATAATTCGGGAGAGTTCAGCAACATAGAGTGAGCCATTGGTAAACGCTACGCCGTTTGGACGATGTAAACCTTTGGCGATAGTCTTCACTTCCCGTTTACCATCTTTAGTCACTACCGCATACACATTACCTGTAAAGCGTGTGCCGACAAACACAGTACCGTTTGGAGACTCAGTCATTGAACGACCATTAGGCATGCCTGATGCCCACAATTCAATCTTAAAGCCTGCTGGTACCTTTAACTTGCTCACTGGAATTTCATCTGCAGGTAGCGCAGAAATACCAGGTGGGTTTGGCGACAAAGAGGGGTTCATGCCATCAGCAGTTCTACCCTGCGCCCAAGTCGGCGGAATTGCTGGTGCTGGAGCTGGCGCTTGCGCACTCGCCAAAGTGGCTGCCGCAATACCCGCAACGAACATCAAAGAATGAATGGTTTTCAATTTCATAGATACGTCTCCCGTTTTATTGCTCTTGTTTTTAACTTATTGTTATTGATTGCTATTTACGTTTCATCAAATCCTAAAGCATTTTAAATACATTCACATAAAACCACTAACTACTGCACTGCACCAAATTCTAGAAAGTTACCCGCGCGCCTACAGTAATAGCCTGCGGCATTCCCGCTTGGTAAGCAGATGCCTGACTAGCAATATTAAAAGTCACGTATTGACGGTTAAATAAATTGACTACTGAGGCAAAGACTGAGGCTTGTTGCGTGAGTTGATAATTAGCTCTTAAGCCTACAACGGCATAAGCGGGTACCGGCAAAGTGCCGGTAGACATCCAAGAGTTACCGACATAACGCACTGTAGTACTAAGGCTTGCTTGAGGAATTGGGTAGTAAGTAATTCCGGCGTTAGCCATATTTTTAGGAACGCCGCCTACCTGCGTATTGATGGGGTCCGTAGTAGCGCTCCAAGTCAGAATTGTGCTCGTGTAGCTGTAACCACCATCCAATGCCCATTGCGCATTGAGGTCATGGTGATATTGCAGTTCAACACCACGGCTCAGCAAGTTTTGCTGGTTGGTGTAGTAACTTACATTGGTGTAGCCAGAAGACGAACTAGTAGCTGAGCAACCCGATAAGCCTGATGTTGTACAGAGGCTGCTTGCAAATGCCCAATTTGCGCTAGTGATCTTATAACTGGTAATGGCATTTTGAATGTAATTATTAAACGCCGTTAACTGAGCAAATCCACTTTTCCAGCGGTAGTCCGTTCCCACCTCGTAGCCCGTCATTGTTTCAGGAGTTAAATTCGGATTTGCTAAAGAGTAGCCGCTAACAGAGTTTCCATAGCTACGTAATGTGTTATTCATACTAGGCGCATGAAAAGCTTGATAGGCCGCACTTCGCAAATCCCAATTGTTATTTGCCTTATAGAGCAGCCCAAGCGAAGGGCTTAATTGAGTTTTGCTTTGATTAGGAATGACTTGATATTGGGGACTAGAACCACCTGCACCGGCGTTGTATGCACTTGGGATCTGGCTATTCCACTGATCAATGCGCGCCCCCAAGGTAGCTTCAAGAGGAATGCTACTGGCACTTGATTTAATTTGCCCTAAGAGGCCATAAAAATTTTGCTGCCCCTGTGCATAGCTTACAGAGCTTACAGCGCCGGCCGTAGATAAGTTATTCGTTTGATTGGATGCAGAGATATTTCTTGCATCAACACCAATGATGTATTGATCAATTCCTGCAGCCTTTAAATCATGAGTGTACTGAGCCGAGGCACCTACAGTAGAGTAAGGATCTGTATAGTTTGCATTAACGTATGGCTTGTACGGCGCAGCACTTAAATTATTCGCAGTCTGCTTATAAAAGTTCGTTGCTTGGTAATACACGTTGACCTGAGTCTTTTTATCCACATCTAATTGTGTTGTTGAGCCTGCGGCAACATCCGCCGTTTGAATTAAATTAGGCGCTATTGCATAGTTATTACTTAAATCAGACATCGTGCTGTAGCCCATGCGTAAAAAGGCATTGGTATCTTGCGTTGGCTTGAAATAGTTCTGCAGGCGGACATTAGAATTCTTAACTGCGTCTGTACCCATGCCATTTTTAATATTGCTCGGTGAGCCCGGAGAAATCGTAGCGTAGTTTTGAAAACCCTCACTCGAGAAATAATCTGCCGAGAAGCGCATCTGCATTGCATCTGAAACAATTAAGTCCTTAGAGGCAGCAATATTTCCAGTACCAAAGGATCCATAACTAGCAGATACATCCTGGGAGCTATTCTTGGGCGTCTTGGTGTTGATATTAATAACACCACCCATACCGTAATTACCCCACAGACTCGATACTCCGCCGCGTACAAATTCAACCGACTCAATGGAGGACATGGGGACTAAGTTCCACTGAACAGTCCCATAAAAAGCATCGTTTGCAGGCAGGCCATCAATCAATACCAATGTGCGCCCATAACCTAAGCCGCGCACATTAATACTCTGGCCCGTAGGATCTTTTTGATAGTACGGCACATCATTCAGAAATACACCCGGTACATTTTTTAGCACCTGATCGATGGTTTGATCTGGGGAGCTCTCTAATACCTCTTTGGTCAAAATAGTTGTGTTCAGCGACATCTGATTCAAAGGTGTACCAGAGCGAGTGGCGTTGACCACCACATCACCTAACTGTTGATCGTAATTAGGTGGAGGAGCAATTTGAGCCAGGGCTGTTGGCGCAATAAAGCTCAGGACCAATGCGCTTTGGCATAGCCCTATCCTCAAAGCAACATCCCCTTGTCCATAAAGCGATGTACTACTTCGATTTCGGCTTTGACTTAGCATTACCCATCAAAGAAGCGAGCATAGGATTGCTACTAGCAAGCTCTTTTTTGGTTTTAGCAATACTCTCTGCAGCACCCGGCTTGGGCGTCTTAGCAGCATTTTTCATGCGCTGCGCAGTCGTTAGGGCTAGGTTTTTATAGAGATCCGTTTTTTTCATTGACATAGTAATTAGATTTTTTAATAGATATTGCGATTACTTCGTCAATGAGCGAGCAGCTAAGCCCAAGAACAGCAATGACCAACCTTGCAAAAGTAATTCAATTGCAATGAGTAAGCCGGGCAACCACAGGCTGCTTTCTGGATAGCCATTCATGATAAGTACACCCATCAAGATAGATATTGTAGAAGACAACACCAACCAGAACCATTCACGGAAATGACGATGCTGAAAGGCGGAGATCAGGCGCAGAAAGCCGGTCACAAAAAAGATTGCGGCAAGCCAGAGGGTGATTACTTCCAGAGCGGGAATCGGAAAGGCCCAGGTGTAGACGCCAGCTGCAATATACAAAACCGCCAGAACCATTTGAATGCCAACACTCTTCCAGCCAGTAGATTTAAGAGCATGAGCAAATTGCACTACACCACCAAAAATCAAGAATGCACCCAATATATTTACTGTTACAAATGAAAATAATGTTTGCCCAGCAACACCAATCATTCCTAAGGCGATAAACAGTATCCCCATGCCAATGAGTGCACCAGGAACTTTTGCAGCAGCGCCTAAAACAGCAGCGCGGATTTCTTTTATTTGAGCTACAGATAATTCAGTCATATGGATTCCTACAAAGTGTTATCTACTGTATCAATAAATTCACGGACAGTGCGATTAAACACCTCTGGCTGCTCGATATTAGATAAGTGTGCAGCATCTTCCAATATGACCAACTTAGATCCATCAATCATGCGATTGAGCACAATGGCTTGGTCCACGGTACAGGCCGGATCCTGACGCCCTGTCAGAATCAGTGTTGGAGCCTTGATTTTTAAGAGCATGGTGGTTTGCGCCATATCTCTCACCGCACTTGCGCAACCTAGATAACCCTCAACCCCAGTACCCAAAATCATCTCGCGCACTTTGGCAATATCTTGAGGCGCTCGAGCAATAAATGGGGCAGTAAACCAACGCTGAATAGTGCCATCTACCAAGCCGGCAATACCTTCTTTGCGCGCAAGTTCAAAACGCTCCTCCCACAAACTCCGTGGAGGCATTTCACTGGCAGTGTCGCAGAGGGATAGGGAATAAACACGCTCCGGAAAGCGAGCACCAAGCTGCTGACCAATCATGCCGCCCATCGACAGCCCGATGAAATGTACTTTATCAATCTTTAAGGCATCCAATAAGGCAACCGCATCATCCGCCAATTGAGGAATGCTGTAGGGCGCTGGCGTTGTTTCAGAATCGCCGTGCCCACGCTTATCAAAACGGAGGACTCGATAACGATCACTTAATGCAGGCACGTTCCAATCCCACATACTGCAATCCGACATCAGGCTATTGGCCATCATCACCACATGGCCATCACTAGGGCCATCAAAACGATAGGCCATATCGACCCCATTGACCTTGATGATCTGTTTTTCGAGTTTTTGGCTCATGTATCTCTGCTTTCTGGCTGATTTAGCTATTTGTATATACCCCATCTTGATCATGGCGATCTTAAAAGGAGCATGGTAGATTATCCAATGAAACTATAAAAATACTTAGGAGACATGATGCAAAAGGTATTGCAATCCCCTCGTTTGCTCAAGCGCAACTGGATGTTGAGCTTATTGATTGGCTTGGGGCTTAGCCTCAACCTGATTTCTACAGCTGCGAGCGCGCAAAGCTATCCCAATCGAACAGTAAGGATGATTGTGCCCCTCACTACTGGGTCTGGTGCTGACATTGCCGGCAGAATTGTTGCCAAAAACCTTCCGGAAACCTGGAAACAATCCGTCATTATTGAAAATCGTCCTGGTGCTGGTGGCTTAATCGGTACTGGTGCAGTGGTCAGTGCTGAGCCGGATGGCTACACCTTGCTGGTGCAATCCGCTTCATACGCGGCCAATCCAGCCATTTATAAAAAGCTGCCTTACGATCCACTCAAGAGCTTGGTTGATGTCGACATTCTTGGGCAAACACCTTATGTCTTAATTACTGCCGCAGACGGTCCTTATCAGTCTGTTCGTGATTTAGTCATTGCGGCCAAGTCTAAACCTGGTGAGGTGACTTTTGCATCTGCAGGTGTTGGCAGCTCGACTCACCTTGCTGCTGAGTACTTCAATCAAATGATGGGCATCAAGCTTATTCATGTTCCTTACAAAGGATCACCAGAAGCCATTCAAGATACGATGGCTGGACGCACCGCTTTTTATATGGCGCCACTAGATACCGCCATCGGGCAACTCAAGGGTGGCAAAGTGAGAGCGCTTGGGGTTACTAGCAAAGCGCGCAATGCTGCCGTGCCAGATATCCCAAGTATTGCTGAGTTAGGTTATGCCAACTTTGAAATTGGTCTGTGGTTTGGTGTGTGGGCACCGGCTGGCACACCAGCAGCAATTGTGAAAAAGATTAATCAAGATATTAATTTGGCGATGCAAAGTCCTGAGGTGAAGACTGCATACGAAACCAAAGGTATTAAAGCAACTCCCATGAGCCCACAAGAGTTCGGTAAGTTTGTGCGCGAAGAAATGGCGAAGTATCAGAAGATCGCTAAAGACGCCAACATCGAACCTCAGTAACTAGCTAAAGTAAGTTGAACTCCACTCACGCTGCCCCCCTCTGTAAAGCCCCAGATCCAGAAATTCGATCACCACAGATTGTCTTTCCTGCTGGGGCGGTAGATTGTCATGCCCATGTATGTGGGCCTGCTCTGGAGTTTCCTTATGCTGATGAGCGCATCTACACTCCGCCTGATGCCACACTGAGCCAATATCAATCTTTATTGAGCATGCTGGGTGTTGATCGTGCTGTCTTAGTTCAGCCCAGCGTCTACGGCACTGACAATCGAGCTATGCTCGCAGCACTTGCCACGAATCCCAACAAGTTTCGTGGAGTTGCAGTCATCGATAGCAATATTGCAGATTCCGAACTGGAGAGACTTCATCAAGCTGGTGTGAGAGGCATTCGTTGCAATGTTGTGGATGTTGCCGATAAATCCAAGGGTTTACCGATTGACGAATTAACCGCAATCGCCAAACGCATCCAACCTTTTGGCTGGCATTTAGAACTACTCGCCCACGTGAATGAATATCCCGATCTCGCCAGAACATTTGCCAACTTTCCGGTGGACTTGGTATTTGGTCACTTTGGTTACTCCCATGCAAAGTATGGTGTGCATGACAAAGGATTTCAGGGTCTGCTAGAACTTCTGAAAAATAACAAAGCCTGGGTCAAAATGACGGGACCTTACCGTATTTGTGATGGGGACTTTCCCTATACAGATATGCGAGTATTTAATGACGAAGTAATTAAAGCCAATAGTAAGAGACTAGTCTGGGGTAGTGATTGGCCTCACGTGATGGTCAAAAAGCAAATGCCGCATGATGCCGATCTCTGTGATCTATTGGGGTCTTGGGTATCCGATCAAGAGCTTAGAAAAGCGATTCTCTCGGACAATCCCTGTATGCTATATGACTATCCAGCCTTCATCGGCACCCAATAGACATTAGCAAGAAAGAATACAAACCCCATGGATAACACGCTTACTATTATTCTCGGCATTGTTGCCATGCTACTTCCGCTGATGGTAGGTCGTTTGGTATGGAAACGCTTTGATCAATACTTTGGTCGTAATGATGAAGCTTACATGGATACCCTTGAGCATTTCCTTAAAAAGATTGGCTTCACTATTTTGGTTGCCTTCGTACTCTTGTGGATTGGTATCAGCCTTGTGTTTACCGGTAGCGCTAACACCTAAATAACTCACCAATAAAGACTGCCTGCCGTGAATGATCAATTCAAAACGCTTTTCAATAAAGCGAAGCTGAACTTTGCAGTGCTTGCCAGCATATTGATGTTGGCCGTCTTAGGAAAGATGACCAATCCTGAGCTCACCAATCAAATTTTTCAGACTGCAGATCAACTGGTTTCTGAACTCATCCTACTATTTGTTGCCATTACTCTTGGCGCCTTTATTCCCAACTTCAAACTCGTAGTCTTCGGAGCTATTGCCGCCTTTGTTGCGGCAGCAGTAGCCATTCAAACAGGTATTTTTACCTACCTGACGATTGAATACCTTTTTGCTGTTCTGATCGTGGTCCTAGGCTTCGCATCGATCGCCAATCTGTATCGACATTACAGAGAAGTTCAGTTTTAAGCCCAAATTTAGGCTATTTTCACTAATTTCTTGATTTTTCATGAAATTTCAAGAAAAATAATGAAAATACTGGAATACATCTATGGGCGCTATTCACTTAAGCAAATTCTCCTCTCAGGCAAACCCCGAGATACTCAATACCTTGCGTCAAATTGCCGATATCGAAGGTAAAAAGTTTCATGCGGTTTTGGATGAGGCCTTTCGTGACTTCTTAAACAAAAAGGGGGTATCAACCCCCGATCGCCAAGTAATGGCAAGCTTTGCACAAAGCCTGCATGAGTTTGAGGATCTATATAAAGAGCTTGCTAAGTAATGCTCTTTATTACCATGCAAGACATCATGCTGATGCACGGTGTCTTGATTAATAGATTTGGTGGATCACCAGGCTTAAGAGACAAAGCGGGTCTTGAGGCGGCGCTAATGCGCCCTCAATCAGGCTACTACCCAGATGTTATTTCTCAAGCAGCAGCATTGTTTGAGAGCCTCATCATTAATCACCCTTTCATTGATGGCAATAAAAGAATTGCCTTTGCCGCAATGGATACTTTTTTGCGCATCAATAATAAAAGACTCAATACAGATTCGATGGAAGCCTACCGTCAAATAATGCACATGTTCAAAGTGCAGGAGCTCAAGTTCGACCAAATTGATGCATGGCTCCGAACTATCTGCAAATAAACGAATTTTTAAAGCAACTGCTCCATTCCATGCTCATCAATGAGTCGTTGCATTAATAATCTTTCCCGCTCATCAATCTCGTGGATCTCGAGGAAGCGCTTGTTTCGCTCATAAATCCCTATCGCTTCTTTATCAGTTAAAAGTATGTTGTGATCAAGCTGCCATGACAAGCTTCTTAACTGTAGATAGTCTCGAATCCTAATATGTGCTCCATCAATATTGAATTCGCCTACATCCTTATCAATTTTAGACATTGGTAACTCAATCGTAATCATGCTGCTGATTTTTTCTTCTCAATGTACGTGACATAACAAACTCCTTTTTAATAGTTACGTCATGTCGATCTCCTTCATTAAATGCAGCACAAAATACTGATAGCGAAATTTTAATTCTTAGAAAAAACCATGAAATAAAAAAGGTTGGTAGCGAGCCAGCAATCCTGAAGATGGCTATTGTCATAAAAAGTAAATATTAATTAGGGTATCTACCCATCAACACTAAAAAGATGATGCTACCAAAGGATTTATTGCGCCATATCCAATTACAGATGTGCCAAATCCTCCACAATCATTTAAAGTAATTCAAAACAGTAGAGGAGATCCTTATGCAGCTATCAGTTAATGGCAAGATTCACAATATTGATGTCGAGCCAACCATGCCCTTACTATGGGCTATTCGTGAAGAAGTAGGCCTTACCGGAACGAAGTATGGATGTGGTGTGGCTCAGTGTGGTGCTTGTACGGTTTACCTCAATGGTGAACCCGTGCGCTCTTGCTCATTACCAGTATCTGCAGTGGGTACAGCTAAGGTTACGACCATTGAGGCGCTCTCTAAAAATAATACGCATCCAGTGCAACAAGCCTGGATTGCTCTTGATGTACCCCAGTGCGGTTATTGCCAATCTGGACAGGTGATGGCTGCTGCCGCTCTACTGAAGAGAATTCCGAAGCCTACTGATGCTGATATAGATAGTGCCATGAGCAATCTCTGTCGCTGTGGTACCTATCAAAAGATTCGTGACGGGATTCATGTTGCTTCTGGTCAGAAGAAACTAGCAGAAGTACTGGCTCAGTACGACGCATCTCCTGCAACACGCGGCTAAGGGAATCGATATGACGCTCAATACATTAGACACTCCATTAGTTAATAGCTCACGTCGCGACTTCATTATTAAAGGCACCCTAGTAGGTGGAGGCTTAATGCTAGGCGTAGGCGTCCTACCTGAGGCATTTGCTCAAGCTGGCGCTAGCTATGATCCCAATACTCCTACCCAATTTGGCGATGCAGAGGTCAATGCCTGGGTCAGCATTAAACCCGATGACACTGTGTTCATTCGGGTTGCTCGCTCTGAGATGGGGCAAGGCACGCGCACTGGCTTAGCTCAACTAGTGACAGAGGAGCTGGAGTGCAATTGGAGAAAAGTAAAAACGCAATCCGCAACCCCGGGGCAGAGCTTGGCTCGCAAACGTGTGTGGGGGGAGCATGGCACTGGCGGTAGTCGTGGTATTCGGATATCGGAAGATTATGTGCGCCGAGGCGCAGCAGCAGCTCGCATCATGCTCGTACAAGCTGCCGCCAATCAGTGGAACGTTCCCGTTAGCGAATTAAAAGTAGATAAAGGTATCATTACCCATCTTCCAACAGGACGTAAGACTACCTACGGCAAAGTTGCGGAGCTAGCATCTACTCTCACCCCGCCCGATCCAAAGTCAATTACCTTAAAAGATCCCAGAACTTGGAAGGTTGCCGGCCAACCTTATGCCCGGTTAGATACGACCAATAAAGTCAACGGCAGCAAGGTATATGGTATCGACCTGCAACTCCCTGGAATGCTTTGCGCATCGGTCAAGTCTTGCCCCGTATTTGGAGGCAAGCTGGTCAGTTATGACGAAGCCAAGATCAGCAATCTGCGTGGAGTGAAGGGCGTTGTCAAAATTAACGACAGCACTCTAGCGGTAGTAGCTGATACCTGGTGGCATGCCAATACTGCGCTCAAGGCATTACCGATTGTTTGGGATGAAGGCAAGGGAGCGAACACCTCACAAGCTGGCATTAATCAGATGCTCAGAGATGGATTAGACGAACAAGGTGATTTCTGGCAACGTCAGGTTGGTGATGCTCCTGAAGTCATTCAGTCTTCCGCTAAAAAAGTAGAGGCAATTTATTTCACGCCATTTAGAGCTCACGTCACGATGGAGCCCATGAATGCCACCGTCAAGATTTCTGGTGACCGTGCAGAGGCTTGGGTACCGACACAAAATGGTGAAGGCTCTCATGCGGCTCTGTCCGAAGCCACTGGTTTACCGCTTACTAATTGCGAAGTCTACAAGCTAGATTCTGGTTGCGGCTTAGGTCGCCGTGGATCGACGCAAGACTTTACGACTTATGCAGCAAAAGTGGCACAGCAGTTTCCTGGAGTGCCGGTGAAGGTGATTTGGAGTCGTGAAGAAGATATGACTCATGATTTTTATCACCCCATTGCTATGGCAAAGATGACTGCAGGCTTAGATGCCACTGGCAATGTGACCGGCATGCATATCAAGGTTGCAGGTCAATCTATCAATGCTACAGCTGCGCCGCAAAATATTAAAAATGGTAAAGATGAGCGTCAGTTACAAGGTTTTTATGAGAAGGGGCCGGATGCGCAATTAGGCTATACCTTCCCAAGCCTACTGACTGAATATGTCATGAAAAATACGCATGTACCAGTCGGTCCCTGGCGCGGCGTGAATACCAATCAAAATGGTATTTTTATGGAATGCTTTATGGATGAATGCGCCAAGGCTGCAGGCAAAGATCCAGTGGAATTTAGGCGCGCATTAATGCAGAACCATCCTAAACATCTTGGCGTTTTAAATGCAGTAGCCAAAAAAGCGGAGTGGGATAAGCCGCTGCCAGCGGGAACCTATCGTGGCGTGGCGCAATTTATGGGATATGCCAGCTACTCTGCTTGCGTAGCTGAAGTCACAGTCCAAAATAATATTGTTAAGGTCAATCGTTTAGTGTTTGCATTAGATGCTGGTCATATCGTGAATCCGTATCTCACCCGTGAGCAAATTGAAGGTTCTGTACCGATGGCGCTCGGCGCGATCTTTCTTCCAGAAATTACCGTTGAAAAAGGTCGTATCAAGGAACAGAATTTAGACACCTATCCACTACTCAAGTTGAGCTCCACACCCAAAATTGAAACAGTACTGGTGTCGACCTATGACTTTTGGGGTGGTGTTGGCGAACCGACCATTTGCGTAGTGGGTCCTGCTGTAGCAAATGCGATTTCTGCAGCAATCGGAAGGCCAGTGCGTAACTTCCCACTGTCCAAGGAGAACCTGAGCTTAGCTTAGTCGGCGACTTCATCGGCAACTCATCCTGAGATGTTGCAGCAATACAAACCAAGCAAGTCAAAAGCCCCTCAGTGAGACATGATGTCCAAAGAGGGGCTTTTTTATTGTTAATCAGCGATCACTTGAGCTAACTTGCTTTAATTTATTTCTCAAGCGCCCCATAAATTAATGCATTGAGCTTCTCACGATGCACCTTACGGATCTCACCTGGAGCAACACCCATCATGACAACGACCATCTGCTCTTTTGGATCAACAAAAAAGATGGTGCCGTAAGCGCCGTTCCAAGAGTAGTCCCCAACGTTACCGTTATTTGCCGATAGTCCTCGCTCTGTTCTCACGGCCACTCCCAAGCCAAAGCCGTAACCAAGGCGGGCAGGCTCAGTACCGCTCACATTATTTTTAATATCTTTGTTTAAATGATTGGCTGTCATGAATGCCACGGTTTGGGGGCCTAAGACACGCTTGCCATCAATACTGCCGCCATTAAGTAACATTTGACCAAAGCGCAAATAATCACCTGCTGTTGAGTAAGCGCATGAACCGCCGCAATCAAACTTCACTTGCTTGGTATGAATATCGACCTTTTGTGGCTTTCCAGTTAAGGGATCTAACGGCAATGGTTGGGCTAAACGCGGGCGATCTTTTTCAGCTAACTGAAATGAGGTATTTGGCATGCCTACTTTGCTCCAAACACGCTCTTGCAAAACACCGCCAAGAGACTTACCTGCAATTTTCTCCTCGATGATGCCCAGTATATCAAGGCCAAAGCCATAGTCCCACACAGTGCCAGGCTCATACAGCAATGGCGCAGTAGCCAACTTATCAATGAATTCTTCAGTCGACAGATTGATTGCTGCGGGAGCGGAGCCTGCAGGATAAAACTGATGAATTGGGGTTGCGCCACGACCGCCGTAAGTAAGGCCGTTAGTGTGGCGCATCAAGTCTTGTACGGTGATGGGATTTTTTGCAGGACTTGTAGTGAGCTTGCCATCAGCATCTACCTGACCGACTTTCATATTCTTAAACTGGGGTAGCCAATCTGAAATTGGCGCATTTAATGGCAACTTGCCTTCTTCATAAAAAGTTAAGGCGCCTACCGTTGCCATTACCTTAGTCATCGATGCCAAATTAAAGATGGCATCGGTTGTCATAGGTTTTTGGGCATCTTTATCGAGATAGCCATAGGGCTTAAAAATACTCAACTTGCCATTTTTGGAAACTGCCAATACAGCGCCCGGCATCTGATTGCTAGCAATCTGGTCTGCAAAGAAAGTATCAATACGCTTGAGACCTTCCTGCGTAAAGCCTTGACCCGATGCAGGTGGTAATGGGGATTTGCCAACTTGTGCACTAACAAAAGATGGGGTAGCCAGCACTCCAATGACAGCGCTAGCTAAGAGTAATTTTTTCATTTATTCTCCAATATATTTTTTATAACTGCTGATGTAAATATACCCCTCTTTTGCACCCTATTTCTATCGACCCCAACCCGATGCGGGAAAGGTATGCGCCTCACCTTGACTCCTTAATGTGACGCCAAGCTGACCAACCGATAGGAACCAGGATTGCTTATCTATTTTTGGTTTGATGCCCCCAAAGACTTTAGGATCCAATATAGCAATACACCATGCTGGGATTGCATCCCGAGCCGACTGATACACGATTGCTTGCACATCCGCTTTCCGCGCCACACGAGCGATTTCTTGGGTATTAACATATTGACTTGAGTCACCCCAAAGAGTTACATCCCTGTCAAAGGGCGGCTGTCTCAGATCAATTGCTTGACATGTTGGTTCACAGGAAAAAATAGTATGTGCAACCGGGCTCAATGAATGTAAATCCACAGCTTCTTTTAAAAATCGCCAACGCCAATATCCGAGTTCTGCACCTGCCGTTCGAATGGATTCTGCTCCATAAAAAACGCCTGGATCAATTTCAGATCGAAATCGTGATCCCCCTCGTTTAGGATGGTATCGAAATGGGGTTGAGAGCAAATAGTCTAGATTAGATGTTCCGGACCTTAGTAAAGGCTTGTTGCCCTCAAGCAGCGACTCTAAAGTCTGCTGCTCTTCCAGATCATCGACTAACTTCATGGTCGAGGCAATGTGTTGAGCCTCAACAATTCTCCAAACTTTTTCCCGCCAAGGAAATGCTTCACACGATACCGCGTGAGGAGTCCAAGTATTGAACGACACGTACCAATCCCTCCGTTGTCTGTATTAAGTTAATGGGCTTTGCATGCAAACCTAGGTTTTCACTTTTTAGCCATTGCTGCGCTATCTGGTCATCACTCACAATGGAATCAAGCGATCGATATAAGCGCACAAACAGAAGTGAAAAATCCCACCCCTTTGTCCCTTCCTTTAATTCATAGACACCCTGGCTTAGACGGGTAATTGTTGCGGGACTTAGCCCCAAGATCTTTGATAACGAGGCTTGAGAAATTTGCAATCTATCAGCCACACGAATCACCGCCTTACCCAGCACGTCTGATGAGCTCGCAACCGACCTTACTTGATGAGCCGCTTTCATGATATTTGTGTAAATAATTTCATTAGAAATATTATTACATATAAATTTCTTAAAAAATTACCAGGCTTTCTGCATGGCAATCCATTTGATATCGCCTTTGAGAAATATTTGTTATAATTAAAACAAATTAAGTTTTATATAACACATACACCTCACAATATGCACATACACGCCGAAATCCCTCAAACCATCGATCGTGGGGCCTTGGCCAAAATGGTCATGCAGCTAATGGATCACTGGGATCTGCCTACCGAAGATCAACTTGCATTACTGGGCTTAGCTTCTAGCAACCGCTCTGCCCTTGGACGCTATCGTCAAGGCGAACCCATTAGCCAAAACGTGGACCAATATGCGCGTGTAGGTCACCTGCTAGGAATTCATAAAAACCTTCGACTTCTATTTCCTCGCAACAAAGAGTTTCTATATAGCTGGATGAAAACCAAAAATAAGGCCTTTGAAAATAGAACCCCAGTTGAAGTTGTTAAAGAACTTGGGTTTATGGGTCTGCTGATGGTGCGGTCTTACCTAGATAGAGCAAGAGGCGTCTAATGGACAGCCTATTTGATAATTTAACACTGGTTGACACTCATCAAGATTTGGCTCGAAACATCATCTTCCTTATGGAGAGTGAAAACCTTTTCGATGATCTGAGTGATTCCCCAATAGACTGGGAAATCGCTCAGATGGTTGAGCTTGACCACAAGCCATCTCCATTTGAGTCGCCTGTGCCTGCAATACATCGCCCATTTGAGGATGCTATGTGGGATAACGTCATTACATATCCATTCAAAAACTGGATGCGTAGCCGTTTTTCAGATGGTTCTTTTGGAGTTTGGTATGGAGCGGATACACTTGAAACCAGTATTTATGAATCAGCACATCATTGGTATACGGGACTCCTAAGTGATGCCGGATTTAATCGACCAGGCGCATATGTTGAACGCAAGGCCTACTGGGTTAGGTGTGATGCCGTATTAATTAATCTCAAAGAGAAGGCTCTATCTCACCCTCAGCTAGTCGATCAAAATGACTATAGCTACACGCAAACTGTTGGGGCTAGATTGCATCATGAGGGGCATCCAGGACTTTTGACAAGGTCCACTAGAAATCTAAGTGGGGACACTTTTGCAATCTTAAAATCTCAGGTACTTTCAGCCCCCCGTCATGCAGCCTTTTACTCTTATGAAATAGCTGATGACTCCATTTTGGTAAGGTTGGATGGAAAATCTCTGGTTTTGAAAATTCCTAAGCATTAATTCTTGAGCCCATCGCCATATACCAGTCCCAAACACACTTGGAAACCAAAAAAGATGTCGCTCACACAGCAGTACCAAAAAGTAAAAGATAGTGTGGTTCAAGTTTTAGCCCTTAATGGTAATGACATCATAAGCTCTGGATCTGGCTCAATCATAGGTAAAGGCTGCCATGTCCTTACCTGCGCTCACTGCGTAATTAATGGGGCACAAATGGCTATTGCCGATCCCAAAAACCCCGGCATAGCCCTGCACGGTAAGGCTGTTTTTATAGACCAGTCAAATGATATTGCTCTACTTGAATTTCCTCACTTTATTGGCTCACCGGTGATTTTTGCGAACAGCAAAACGTGCTCAATAGGAAATAGCGTTTTTATCGTAGGGTTTCCAATGAACATCATGGAGCCAGTTTTGTTCTCCGCTCATATAACTAGCTTAACCCTTAATCAACTAAGGGTTGATGCTTCCGTAAATCACGGCAACAGTGGAGGACCACTCTTTAATTCTTCCGCAGAGCAAATAGGAGTTATAAATGCTAAGCATGGGTCGCTATCGGCATACTTATCCCAGCTTATGAATGCTCGTCCGGGAGCATCAATAAGCATTTCGGGGATAGACCCAGTGCAAACCATTCAAATTTTAATCAGTGAAATGCAGAAGAACCTAAACCTGGGAATAGGTTACGCAGTCCCAACATCGGCAATCAAGCCACTGCACGGAATACTAAGCGCAGCCATTCCTTAGTGAAGACGCTAGATTTAAAAAAATCGATCTATAAAAAATATGCTTAGTCAAGGAAGAAACTGACCAACTTGCAGGTTATGGGTACCCACACAGCCATAGAGCTCAACCGATAAAGGAGATCTGATTTCTCCGGCTTTATATATCTTTTTAGTTATATAGAGTCAATATTTAAGTATTTGTAGTTATGGAGATAGCCCCAGACAATACAGGGCTATGTACAAATATGACCATATTGACCAAACCCTTGTAGATCAACGGGTTATCCAATTCCGTGACCAGGTTGAGCGACGCCTGAACGGCACTCTAGCCGAAGAAGAATTCCGTCCTCTCCGCCTTCAGAATGGTCTCTACCATCAGCGCCATGCTTATATGCTGCGTGTTGCCATTCCTTATGGCTTGTTAAGTGCTGAGCAATTACGCACCCTCGCTTTAATTGCGGATAAATATGACCGCGGGTATGGTCACTTTACGACTCGTCAAAATATTCAATTTAACTGGGTAGAGCTAGAGCAGACTCCAGACATCTTGGCAGAATTAGCCAAAGTAGAGATGCATGCGATTCAGACATCAGGCAACTGTATTCGGAATATCACAAGCGATGCCTTTGCTGGTGTTGCCGCAGATGAATACATTGACCCACGCCCCGTTTGCGAATTACTCCGTCAGTGGTCAACCTTACATCCTGAGTTTGCTCATCTACCGCGCAAATTTAAGTTTGCAATTAATGGCGCCAAAGAAGATCGCACTGTCTTGCTCTGCCATGACGTCGGCATTGAGCTCAAGAAAAACCCGGCTATAAATAATGGCGAATTGACTGCAGATATCTATGCCGGCGGGGGTATGGGCCGCACACCCATACTGGGATCATTGATTAAGCAAGGCTTGCCTTGGCAAGTTCTACCAAGCTATTTAACTGCCCTATTACGTGTATATAACCGCTTTGGCAGAAGAGACAATCTCTACAAAGCCCGTATTAAGATTTTAGTAAAGGCTTTGGGGCCAGAAGAGTTTGCGCGCCAAGTTGAAGGTGAGTGGGCACAGCTTCATAACGAGGCAAAGCAAAGTAAAGATAACTTTACACAGGCTGAGTGGGAACGTGTTGCAAAGCACTTTACTAAACCCGCATATCAAAAGCTCAATACAGTAAGTAATGAAGTCATTCTGGCTGCCACACCTGAAACGGAAAGAGCTGCCTTTGCTCGCTGGCTAGATCGCAATGTCAAATCACATCAAATACCAGGCTATGCCAGCGTAATCCTGTCGCTCAAGCCCCATGGCACTGTCGCTCCTGGCGATGCAACCAGTGCGCAGATGAATGCCATAGCCGACTTGGCAGACCAATACAGCTTTGGTGAATTACGCGTTACGCATGAACAAAATTTAGTGTTGGCCGATGTTGAACAAACACAATTACTTCATCTTTGGCGCGCGGCAAAGAATAACAATCTAGCCCTACCCAATATCGGATTGCTTACCGATATCATTGCTTGTCCTGGTGGCGATTTCTGCTCACTGGCAAACGCCAAGTCACTACCAATTGCCAAAGCAATTCAAGAACGATTTGATGATCTAGATTACTTATTTGATTTGGGTGATATCAGTCTGAACATATCAGGATGTATTAATTCCTGTGGTCATCATCACGTTGGCAACATTGGTGTACTGGGGGTCGATAAGGATGGTGAAGAGTGGTATCAAATTACCTTAGGTGGCGAGCAAGGCAATGATGCCTCCATTGGCAAAGTGATTGGGCCCTCTTTCTACGCCAATGAAATTCCCGATGTCATGACCAGCTTGATTAATACCTATGTTGAACAACGCACAGGCGATGAACCTTTCATTGAGACCTACCGACGCCTTGGTGTAACACCCTTTAAAGAAGTGGCCTACAAGAACAATGGGAAGCACTCCAAAGGAGCGTTAGCTTAATCATGGAAAAACTATGAACCAGAAAATCATTTATTTCCCGAAAGATGGTCAGCCCACCATCATCGCCAATGAATGGCAGGTCTGGGATGGGGAGCGTGATGAAGGTGGCATTCCAGATCTAGAGCACGGATTGCACAAGGTGTTGGTGCCATTTCATTGGTGGATTACGCACTATAAAAATGCTGACATTATTGAACGCGCTAATAGAGGTGAGATTGGGGTTTGGTTTGCTGCTGATGATGACATCCTCAAACATGCAGACCTCATTGAAGAAGGTAAAAAACTCTGGCCAGTAGTTGGCGCGCACTTTCCCATCTTTAGAGATGGTAGAAGTTTTAGTACTGCAACCCTTCTCAGAGATCGCTTTGAGTGGCAAGGCGAAGTTCGTGCGATTGGCGATGTCTTAATTGATCAACTCTTACAAGGCGCACGAGTCGGCTTTGATGCTTTTGAACTACGTCCCGATCAAAACCTTGATGTCGCTCTAAAGCAATTTGATCTCTTTTCAGTAGTTACACAAAACAGTTGGCGCGATCAACGCGCCACTACTGCAGCCTAACCACACTAAGCAGATATTGATCATGACATCTACCACCCTCGGTAAAGTGTATTTAGTTGGCGCAGGTCCCGGTGCCGCTGATCTCATTACCGTACGCGGAGCAAATCTATTGGCAAAGGCAGACATTGTTTTTCATGATGCTTTGGTTGATCCAGCCATGCTGGAGCTCTGCCCGCAAGCCATTAAAGAGCCTGTTGGTAAGCGTTGCGGAAAATTATCTTCCGCACAGCACTTTATTAACAAACGATTAGTTGACGCAGCGCAGAAACATCAAATCATCGTTCGACTTAAAGGCGGTGATCCCATGATGTTTGGTCGCGCCGATGAAGAAATTCAAGCACTCAAAAAGCACAATATTGAAGTTGAAGTTGTACCGGGTATTACTGCTGCCTTAGCTGGTGCTGCAGCCATTCAGCAATCCCTGACATTGCGGGGCGTGAGCAGAAGTGTGGCTTTTGTGACTTTGGCGCAAGCCAATGAAACAGAAAGTCCAACACAAGACAATATGAGTAAGCCCCTACAAAACCCCAATGCAGATACGCTCGTGTATTACATGGGACGCAAAGATGCTAGCAATATCGCCAAACAACTTATTGCCAGTAACTCGCAACAGACTGCAGATACTCCAGTACATATTCTGGAGGCAGTGAGCACTAAGAATGAGCGCCACTGGTCAAGCACGCTTGGTGAATTAGCAGCTGGCAAGGCAAATGACTGGTTTGATAGTAAATCACCAGCACTGATTATGGTTGGCGAAGCCTTAAGAGAAAAACAGGCTTCTCCAATGGTCGACTTACAGAGCCCTAGCGCTAAATTCGATGATAGCTTGCAAAACAACTTCATCCTCTCCGACAGCCGGCGTAGCGCTTAATTGAATATTGGGAAATTTTTCCCGACAAGCTGACAGCAGAACGGGGAAGTCATTACGCAAATGACCGCCTTGCCCAAAAAAGACGGGCACTACGACTACCTCCATAGCGCCAGCAGTTATATGAGAACCAATCGCCTCCTCCAGACTTGGCTGCATCAATTCCAAAAAGGCCAATTCCACCAACACATTGGGATGCTGAGCTTTCCAAAGAGAGGCTAGGCGATCAAAGGGCTCACGCCAACGGACATCACGAGCGCCATGGCCAAATAAAACGATTGCCTTCGCTTTCGCATTCATAATCATATCTATGTAAACCTTTTAAACTAGGATTATTAATTACATAATCTTAGCCTGAATTGCAGTGCCTTACTGAGAGGTACCTTGCTGAGATCTACCTATCGGTCCATATGACACATCTTCTTAGCCAAACTTGGTTCATCGCTCTGATGAGCATCATCCTGATTGGAGCAGTCCTTTCTGCTGTTCATCATGCCGAGGTAATTGCACATAAAACGGGTGAGCCTTACGGCACATTAGTATTGTCGATCAGCGTTACCGTGATTGAAGTATCACTGATCATCGCCATGATGCTTGCTGGCCATGAGGGATCAGAATACATTGCTCGCGATGCAGTATTTGCCACCGTCATGATCGTCATCAATGGTGTGGTGGGTTTATGTATTTTTATGGGCGGCCTAAAACATCACGAGATGTCTTTTCGTAATGAGGGTACGAATTCAGCATTAGGGGTACTCACGGCAATGGCCACCTTTATTTTGGTGATGCCGATAGTCACTACCAGCACCCCCGGACCTGACTTTACAAAGAGCCAACTGGCTTTTGCAGGGATAGCATGCTTTGCCCTGTATGGCGCTTTTTTATTCTTCCAAACAGTTAGTCATCGCGACTATTACCTACCTCAGGCAGAGAATAAGAAAGTAGACAGCAGTACTCATGCTGAGAAACCAACTAATCTCAAGACAGGGATTAGCGCACTACTATTAATAATCTCTCTTGCAGTGGTTGTAGGACTAGCTGAAGCACTCAATCCAGCAATTGAAGCCGGAGTAAAAGCAGCAGGCGCTCCCAAAACAGTGGTCGGTATCGCCATTGCGATGTTGGTACTCTTGCCAGAAGCGTATGCAGCAGTGAGAGCCGCAAGAGCCAATCGATTACAAAGCAGCTTGAATTTGGCACTGGGATCCGCTCTAGCTAGTATTGGACTCACCATTCCAACCGTAGCAGCAATCGCTATTTTCTTTAATCTGCCACTCAGCTTAGGCATCAGCTCACTCAATATGACCCTAATGTACCTATCCTTGTTTATTGGGGCACTAACATTAGCTATTGGGAGAACTACGCTATTGCAAGGCGTTGTTCACCTGATTATCTTCTTTGAGTTCTTGTTTTTGAGTTTGGTGCCCTAGAGACCCAAAAGACCACATGAAAAGATTAAAAATGGAGATCTCAGCACCAAATCTTGTGAAATAGTATTTTTAGAATTTATAATCAAAAGATGTCCGGTTTACTAGCAGCCTTTTTCTCCTCATTTATTACAACCCTACTCATCATTCGGTTTAAGCATTTACATAGCCATTTATCTGCCGATTCTGATTTAACGGGTCCGCAAAAATTTCATACCAAGATTGTTCCTCGAATTGGTGGCATTGCAATTGCGGCAGGATTGCTTCTAGCCATTCTTTTAAGGCTGAAAAATGTCCCCAATTCCACCATTGAAGTTACGCTGCTGATCTGCGCTATTCCTACTTTTGCCATTGGCCTCATTGAGGATCTCACCAAAAAGATCAGTGTTCGCAAGCGTTTATTTTTTACGATGATCTCAGCAGCACTTTTTGTTTATTTACTGCAAGCTCAGATTGTTAGGCTTGATATTCCAGGAGTTGATTTCATACTCACCATTCCACTGGTGGGTGCAATTTTTACAATCTTTGCCATGATGGGGCTAGCTAACGCATACAACATTATTGATGGCTTTAATGGCCTGGCTAGTATGGTTGGCATCATCACCTTACTAGGCATTGCATATGTAGGATTCTTGTTTGCAGACCCCACAATTATTTACCCATCCTTAGTGATGGCGGGTGCAATCTTAGGATTTTTTATCTGGAACTATCCTCGTGGATTGATCTTCTTAGGTGATGGCGGAGCTTATCTTATTGGCTTTTGGATTGCAGCCCTGAGCATTCTTCTTGTCTTTAGACATCAAGAGGTCTCGCCTTGGTTTGCCCTACTCATCAATGCTTACCCCATTATGGAAACGCTTTTTACTATCTACAGACGTAGGATACACCAAGGGAAAAGTCCAGGGCAACCGGATGGCATTCATTTCCATACCCTGATTTACCGTCGCATTCTGATGAATAACCATCAAGATAAAAACTGGTTTTCAGCCAATTCGAAAACAGCTCCTTATTTATGGATTTTGGCTGGTATGAGTGTTGCTCCTGCGATTCTATGGTGGAAATCTACCCTCATCCTCATCACAGCATGCCTCATCTTCATCATTTCTTATGTCTGGATTTACACCAGCATTGTCAAATTCAGAACGCCGAAGTGGTTGCGTCTGGAGCAATGAACTAAAACACCTAGCGGTAAAGCCCTACTTAAAGAAGCGCAAGACGCTCAGTATTTGCCAAATCAATAGCAACACAATCATTACGGCAAGCACTCTTAAACTCAATTCAATTCGATACGAAAGAGTCGAGCTCTTTTGTGAATGTATTCGATGTGCAGCATGCAATCTCCAGATGATGAATTGGCAAATGCTAGCTTGCATTACAAAAAAGAGTGGGGTCTGAAATTACTGATTACATCAAGCTCATTGAAGTAATTTGACGTAGGAAAGAGTTTGCTAGTGCACCGTAGCGGGCCTGAATGAGTTTCTTAACTATTCTTTCTTCCCACCAGTAAAGGTAGAGTTGGATATAACTGTATTCCCACCTCTTCCTAATGGACCGCCATCACCCCCACTTACTCGAATGTCATGTCCTGGACCAGCTTCAACCTGCACATTATGAAGATACAAGTCGCCTCCGTTGTTATCGCCAGCCTTAAAATGCAAATGAGCTTTTTCTTCATATAAAGGGGCTAGTGCGCTGATGATCTCATCAGGAGAGGCATTAAAAGGAAGATTTTGAATGACTGCCTGCACATCAGGACTCTTAAATTCCGCTTGATTTGTCAGAAAGTAATCTCTCACCTTAATTCCTAGGTCAGTCAAATCTAACGCTAACTTTAGACTCTCTATAACTTGCAACCAATCCATAATTTTCTTTCCAAATTATCAATAAAAACATGAGTGCAAATTACTAAGCCATTTCAGAAGAAATTAGCCTAAAGTCGCAATCATCTCTATTTTTGGCGCAACTGTCCTAACCAACTTCTCTACACCATGGCCAGGATTAGACCTCTTTTGCGAAACAAGCAAACCTAACTTCTCCAAGAGCCCAATATCTTTGGTAATGGCAGAGCGTTCACGATGCAACTTGACCGTTAGTTGGGTAATCGTTTTAGGCTCATCCATTACCTCCAACATCAGACGCCTACGCGCTTCTGAGAGGACCATAAACATCTCTTGAGGATCTTCAAATGAGAAAGTGGCTGACTTCTTAAATGATTCACCACGATCTCCTTTTTGCGCTGCTTTGCGCGCTCGATCGAAAAAGCCCTCGACCTTATCGGTGCGAATAATTACTTTAGTCATTTTTTCACCTTTTTTAATCCTTTAACGATTTCCTGCCACTCTTCTTGAAACTGCTCTAGCGTTTGCTCATAGCTCACAAACTCGACAGGGGCTACTTTCCCCATATAGTGCCTGTGGTGATAGTCATGTGCATTATCAAACCCCAACACCCGCCCGTTATCTTTTTGACAAATCAGTGGATTGATGTAAGCCAAGTTGTATCGTGTTACTACCGTTTTGCCATTTTGAACGAAACCCCAAACTTCAAAACTTAAAATGCCACCGCCCTTGTTTGCCTTTAACTTAAACGTCTCCCTCTCCAACTGGGATTCGATCTTGGGCTTGGATTTTTTAGTCATTACAAACAGTTTATCAGATATGCCTTGCAATTGCATACCTGAATTTATGAAGGGTGATACATGGTGTTAGCAGGCTTATCGCCTTCTGAGCTATATATCATATAGAGCCATGGCAAAGTGAATTTCCGAGAATTTGCTTTAGAGCGCCCAGGATCAAGAAATGATTTGGGTCAATTTTGCGATTTCAGAACAAAACATGCGTTTCAAAAATCATTTTTGCTTTTTTTAAAAAATTGAAAAGTTTTGAATGTATTTTCTGAATTCAGAAGCAAATCGAGATCACGTCAATTTTTAAAGAGAGTGTGGACACGCTCTCTTTGCTTTTGGAGAAGCTTTGTGAACTCAATCGAAAAGAGTATGGATACGCTGCCAAAAAAACCCAACATGCAGCTCTCGCCACCAGTCTATTGAACTCGAAATCATCAAGACATCAGACAAGCGCCACATTAAGATGCGTCCTTAGGACGCATCTTAATGTGGCGCTGATATGAACTCATAGGGGCAAGATTAAAGAAGTGTTCAGGGGGTTCGCTCAGGCCCTATTGCAATTGCAACAGTAACTAGCTTAGTAACGCTGAATTTGCACGCTAACATTGTCGATGTTAGCGTGATATTAATCATATTAACTAATTGATTTTATTGGTATTTATTATAAATATCCGTAACAATGCGGTGATTAGCCCCATTTAATCCGCAATAAATGCGGAGAATAATAGACTTTGCGGTGAATACACCCTATAATCTCCGCATGGATAGCGGAGATAAGAACTACATTTGGCAAGATTCTCAATGGCCTCATTGGGAATACGACCTCAAGCATCTCACTGGTTTGTTGACTCAGGTGTACCAAGCTCAAGGACGCCTATTGGGGCGCTTACATCATGTGGGCATTCACCTGCGCGATCAAGAGTCCTTGCGCGTACTCACCGAAGATGTACTCAAAACCAGCGAGATTGAAGGTGAAAAGCTCGATCCAAACTCGGTCCGCTCATCCATTGCAAAACGGCTGGGTATCGAAATCGGAGCCTTAGCTCCGGCAGATCGTCATATCGATGGTGTGGTTGATATGGTGCTCGACGCTACCCAACACCATCAGAACAATTTAACGCAAGAACGACTCTTCGCCTGGCATGCCGCCCTCTTTCCTACGGGCTATAGCGGCTTATCCAAAATATTGGTTGGCACTTGGCGCGATGATGCCCTAGGACCCATGCAGGTTGTTTCGGGCCCCGTGAGTCGCCAAAAGGATCACTTTGAGGCGCCGCCAGCACCATTCTTGCCACCAGAAATGGCGCAGTTTTTACTCTGGTTCAATGTAGATCAGCAAGATGATCCAATTATTAAGGCAGGCTTAGCTCACCTCTGGTTTGTAACGCTACACCCTTTTGACGATGGCAATGGTCGGATAGCAAGGGCAATTGGCGACATGGCATTAGCTCGAGCAGATGGATCATCGCAGCGTTTTTATAGTCTATCAGCGCAAATTGGACGCGATCGTAAAAATTACTATGATCTTCTTGAGAAAACCCAGAAGGGGACGCTGGATGTGACGCAGTGGCTTAGCTGGTTTTTAAGTAGCTTGCTATCTGCTATCCAAGTTGCGGAAGCGGCGCTCTCAACCACTCTAGTCAAAACTAATTTTTGGCAACACTGGTCTGGAACGCCGATGAACGAGCGACAAATCAAGTTACTTAATAAATTGCTTGATGGGTTTGATGGAAAACTCACCAGCAGTAAATGGGCCATCATTGCTAAGTGCTCCCCAGATACTGCTTTACGAGATATCACCGATTTAGTAGAACGTGGCGCTTTGGTGAAATCAGATTCCGGGGGACGGAGTACTAACTATAAAATACGTCGCCCTTAATCGCGCATAGACCCCTTCACAAAGCTACATTGCATAAGCTCATATGACAATTGTTCTATATCCAATATCCTGACCTGTCTGGTTTTATCGGACCAATTTCATCTAGAAACTCTGGCTCCCGTTATTAATTCCTTTTGCCATCCAGCGACAAACTCTGTTGGGGTTTGATAATCCAAACTTGAGTGTGGCCTGATTAAATTGTAGTGCCTACGCCATTGCTCAATAATTACCTTGGCATGCACTCTACTATGAAACCAGTTCATGGCTAAGCACTCGTCTCTAAACTTACCATTAAAGCTCTCATTAGTGCCATTTTGCCAAGGTTTACCTGGCTCGATATGTAAGTTGTGCAAACCTCGCTCTACCGCCCATTCCAATAAGATGGTACTCACAAACTCTGGACTGTTGTCACTGCGTAGAACCTTGGGGTAACCACGCTCTGCAATGACTTCCTCTAAAACCTGCACCACTCGTTTGCCTTTAATTGAGCCGGCCACATCAATGTGCAGGCTCTCTTTGGTGAACTCGTCAATTAAGGTTAAGCACTTGAGCTTTTGCCCGTTGGCACAAGCATCAAAGACAAAGTCGTAAGCCCAAACTTCATTAGGCCCAGTTGCTACATACGGTTGTCGATTTTGACTACGGTAACGCTTGCGCGTCCTTTTGGCGGGCACCTGTAGGCCAGCTCCAGCCCAGATGCGCGCCGTCCGATCGCGACCTAGAACAAGACCATCCCGTCTTAAAAAGATCCGAATCCGTCTGGCGCCATAGCGAGGATATTGCTCGGAATACTGGCGCATGGCAACTATTATCGGCCGATCTTTAACCGGCATCTTGCATTGGTAATCTAAGCCAGATCTAGCAACACTTAGCAGCGTACAAGCACGTCTTTGGGAGATGCCTCGCCCAACTGCATAGCGGGCCTGCTCCAGTCGATCTTGCACGCTCACCACTTTTTTACGGCAATCTCCTTCATCACTTCAATCTCGAGATCGCGCTCTGCCAAGATCTTCTTTAAACGGCCGTTCTCTTGCTCGAGTTGCTTTAAGCGTTTGACATCGTCTGTACCTAGATCGCCAAACTTCTTACGCCAGCTGTAAATCGAGGGTTCGCTGACCCCGTGGCGCTTGGCAACCTCTGCTATTGGCGAACGATCTGCCTCTTGCAATATCCGAACAATCTGTTCGTCTGAAAACCGTGCTCTCTTCATACCTGCTCCTTAGGTTGAAGGAGTCATTATCTCTAAAAGCTTTTGGTCTGAAAATCCCAGGACAGGTCATCTTGATTAAATTATTTTGGCAACCCGTAAGTTACAAGTCTGCCAGCAGGGTCTGCGCAAGAGTGTAATCACTAGGAATGCCAATATCGATAAATAAGCCCTCAGTTACAAAGACATCCACTTCGGTTTGGACAACTAGATTAGACAGGAACTCAGACTCTAGTGAGAACATCTCATTCAAGCGAAAACAATCCAATTGCCTCCGATCAAAAACATAACACCCCGCATTGATCAATCCGGGACCGCCCACACCTTTTTCAGTAAAGCCTGCAACATAATTATCTTGAGTCAGTAGACGCCCATAACGTGCTGTGTCTGAGACTTGACGACCAACAATGATGGGGTGACCATTATTTTGCCAAAGCCGTTCAATTTCTCCCACCTCCAAATCAAGAAAGGTGTCCCCATTGAATGTAAACACGTGACTCTCTTCACAGATTGAGAGACCTAACCGAACAGCTCCACCGGTGCCCAGTGGGGTATCTTCAACAACATAAGCCAAATCCATCCCCGCAAATCTATCGCCAAAATAATCAGAAATCTTAGTTGCCATAAAGCCCAAAGATAGAATTACGCGGGTGAATCCTTTGTGCGAAAGGGACTGCAACAAAATCTCAAGAAATGGCCTGCCTGCAATGGGGGCCATAGGTTTCGGCAGATCAGGCACCATCTCGCGCAAGCGCGTTCCAAAGCCTCCTGCGAGAATGATTGCCTCCATCAGGAGTGCGCGTTAAAAATGGTACTCTCAACCAGGCCACATAAAATATGGCCTAAGACTAAGTGACCTTCCTGAATCTTAGGTGTATCAGCGCTCGGAACCTCCAGTAAAAAGTCGCATAAACTTTTCATCGGCCCGCCACGATTGCCGCTAAATCCAATACAGAGCATGCCCTTCTCGCGGGCCTCCTCAAATGCCAGAAGTACATTCGGGGATTTTCCAGAAGTTGAGTAACCAATAAACACATCACCTCTTTGACCTAGAGCCTGAATTTGACGAGCAAATAGCTTTTCATAGCCATAATCATTACCAATTGCAGTCAAAATAGAAGTATCCGTTGTTAAAGCAATCGCCGGTAGCCCTGGGCGATCAAAGGCAAATCGACTAACAAATTCTCCAGCAATATGCTGAGCATCTGCGGCACTGCCTCCATTACCTGCAAGCAAAATTTTGCCCTTCTCGCGAATACATCTTATGCAAGCAAAAGCAACTTGCTCCACTGTATTCAGCAAGGACTTATCCATTAACATTGCGCCCATAATGCGTTGCGTTTCATTAATTTGCTCGTTAACATAGCCGTACATCATTAGCCCTTCATCATTACGTCATAGATATATATTCGATTGTTTAAATTCGCCATGCTTGAGTCCCATACGGAGTAAAGTGGCAATTACTCACTTCACCCTCGAAATGCTTTAAGGCACGAACAACACTCATCCGCTTTTCTGTTGGTACAAAAAAGAGCATAAATCCTCCACCACCAGCGCCAGAAACTTTTCCAGCCAAGGCCCCCGAAACGATAGCAGTGTCATAAATTTTATCAATGTGTGAGTTTGATACCGTCTTAGCAGAACGCTTTTTACTATCCCACCCTGAGCGCATTGATTCCACTAGACCATAAAAGTCCCCGCGTAGTAAGCACTCCTTCATAACCAATGCCTCGCGCTTTATCCCATGCATGGCTTCTAGAGCATCAACAGAACCCCCTTTTAGGTTGCCACTTTGATCCGCAATAATTCTGGCAGACTCACGAGATATACCAGTAAAAAACAGCACCAATGAAGCTTCGAGTTCACAGATAATCCAATTCTTAATTCGTAACGGATTTATTACAGCGCGCTCATCAGCATAAAACTCCATGAAGTTGAAGCCTCCAAAAGTAGCTGAATACTGGTCTTGTCGACCACCCTGCAAACCACAATCTAATCGCTCAATTTTGTAGGCCAAATGGGCAATCGCATAATCGTCTAGCGGCACATTGAGCAGTTCAGCAAAAGCACGAATCATCACCACAACTAGAGTCGAGGATGAACCCAAACCCGATCCAACAGGAGCATCGCAAAAAGTACTTAACTCCATTTGAATGGGCTTGTCACCATTGAAGTGCTTCACCATATATTTGTAAACTGCCTTGTGCAAATCAAGCTTACCATTTAAGGCGATAGTACATGCAATAGGCATCACCTCCTCGGCCTGTTGATCTGTTGCCACAAAACGAACGATGGGCTCGTCCAAAGTCTCAATAACAGCATAGGCATAGCGATCTATCGTAGCATTCAGTACATACCCCCCATATGCATCACAATAAGGAGATACATCCGTGCCCCCACCCGCCAAACCAAGACGAAGGGGTGCACGAGCTCGAATTAACGTCATATAGTCTTCAATTCCAAAAAATATAAAAAGGATTTATCTATTAAGTGGAATTTTTCCTTTAGAAATTTCACTCCTCCAATGATTTAAAAGGTCGCTAAACATATCTCTAGCAGCTATCTCAGGCTTCCAATTAATAGCTGACTTAATTTTTGAATTATCAAACATTTGATAGTCCGCATCAATAGGGCGCAGCCTCTCTTCATCAGTGACAACTTTTATATCTTTTCGAGTACTCATGCTAATAAGTAACTCAATAACCTCTGGTAACTTAAAGACTTCCTCACCGGCAATATTGAAATAGTCGCCGCACTTAATTGTCCCGGCCTCGCTTGCCTCAAGCAATAAAAAATATGCCCTTACTGCATCCCTTGCGTCCTGAAAGGTTCGTGTACTTGATAAATTGCCAACCCTAATTACCGGCTCTTGGTGTCCAGCTTCAATTAATGCAATTTGCTTAGCAACGGTGCTCTCAAAAAAAACATCGCTGCGGCGAGGCCCAGAATGAGTTCCCATTCTCGTTACAAAAGTTTTTATTCCATAAGCCTCACCGTAAAACTGTCCTAAATAATCAGTTCCAATCTTGCTAATGCTGTATGGACTTGCCCCGTGGAAAGCCGTATTCTCGGCCAATGGGGTGCCTGGCTTTGCTCTGCCATAAACCTCACTTGAAGAGCAAATATGCACCACCGGATCAAAGCCATCCGACTCTTTTAACTGCCGAATACTCTCAAGAAGATTAGCAGTGCCAATGATGTTAGTTTGCAATGTCTCAATCGGTATATTGAATGATGTCTTGGGGTACGATTGAGCAGCCAAATGAGAAATATAACGAGGTCTCACTTCCTGCAAGATTCGGGATATAGATGCATAGTCATTCAAATCTCCGTACTGAAGACTTATTCTGTCTTTACTATTAATCCGAGCCGTCAAATGATATAGGTTGTCGATTGGCTCCTGCCAACGCATAACACCCACCACCTCAAGCGCAGTATGCTGCAAAACATAATCTGCCAATTGAGAGCCCACTTGACCTGTTATTCCGGTAATTAATATTTTATTAAGCATCATGCATCCAACTTAGATTTAAAACTTTGTTCATTAAATTCAACACGCACGGCATCCGTTAATGTGTGAGGGGGTCTACCTAAAAGCAAGGGCAAGTAGTCTGAGGACATAGCAATAGTTCGAGGCCTATTTTTAAAAAATTCTGGGGCTGGTTCGATCACCTCATAAAGCAAATTAGCGAGCGCACCATTCTTAATTTGTTGGGCAAAATCAACCCTTGAAAGTACCTCAGGACCCCCAAAATTAATAATGCGTTGCGGGTAATCACCCCAAAATCGAGCGAGAGCAATTGCGCCATCCACAACATCATCGCGATGAATAATTGAACGATAAAATGGATGGAAAATTTCCGCCACAACACCCTGTTGATGGCAACCTGTTAAATATTTTGTAAATTTATCATCTCGAGAGAAGACATAAGAAAGTCTAATGGCTTTAAAAAGCGGCTCATCTTGAAACTGATTTTCAACTTCAGCCTTCATTTGCGCATATCCACCTGACGGATTAATACTTGCAGTCTCATTAAAAATACATTGGCGCTCACCATAAACGGTATCACTCGAAAAAAATATCACTCTCGCGCCGCGCTCAATGACTTTCGAAATAAACCTGATAGTCCCAGAAACATTAACGCTCCAAGCATATTCGCTCTTATGTTCGCATATATCCGGAGAAGAAATTGCGGCCGCTAAAAAAATTGTATCGTCCGATGAAATTTTTTCATAATCAAAACCCAATGGATCATTAATCTTTAGATACAATAATCCCATTGAATTTATAGATGAAGTTGTTCCAAAGGAGGAAAAAAAATTAGACGACTTATCGAGCAGTTGACTTCCAATGTACCCTGAAGCGCCAACAACAAAGGCTTTAGACTTTTTGGTATTCACACTATCAATAGCGCTCTTTTTAAGTAATTTATTAATTTAATCTATCCCAAATAATGGATGCATCAAAGACTGTGAAAAATCATTCACCCCATTCAAATCCTTAAACCTTGAGGCGAGAGATCCTACCTACTACTGCGCATTATTACCATCAATGCACTATTTTTTATGTATTTAAGCTAAAGCACTTAAAAACTCTACTCATTTTATTTTACAAACAAATCTAACAAGTAAACTTTATGAGCCTTTGTAAGAAGCAATTCTTACAAAAATCAGTGTAGGACCCACTACTGACTGGAGCGAATATCCTAGATTGGTCATAAGATTCACTAGCGGTGAATTATCTCGGTAATAAGAAATGCGATCCCATTGAGAAACTTCATTAGGAACATGATCTTCGGCTGCCACTATGTCTGGCCTTAATAACTGAAGGTTAATGTCTTCGAGAATTTTAAAATCTGCACCCTCAATATCAATACTGAGAACTCTCCAAGCCGCCTTAAACCATCCGCCATCACTTGAAACAAGCCCCCCTAAGTCGCGCGCCTTAAGTGCGCTGACCTTGATAATTCGTTGATTTTTCAAAAGGTGAGAGCTGTCCTTTGTGGGCTCAACTCCATAGCCGCTAACATGATCCATTCCTGTGCCATATTTACCCGCAATAACAAATTCAACATCTTCACCCTGATAATCGTTAGGCACTACTGCAGTATTAAGAAAAATATCCTTTGGTCTAATTCTCTTCCAAAGTTTAGCCTTAGCATTACCAACATCGACCACATAACCCAAGGCGCGACCATAGAATCTATAGGTGTTGCTGAGAGCAATCGGGTGATGGCACCCGATATCAAGGTACGCCCCAGGAGCCTTATTATCAAGTCCCAAATAATAAATGTGGTGTTCGATTACAGCATCTTCACCAATCGAGCCAAAAATAAATGGTGGCAGGGCTGAGCCATAGCATCTTACCCAGCCAAACGAATGATGAAACATATGTAAAAAACGCTTGATTTTACTTTTGAGCAGAAGAAACTGATTCATATATTTTAATTTAGTAGAATTAAGAAAGAATTGAAGAAAGTCGACTTTACAAGAATAGAATCATCAAAGTATCAATTTATGGCTGAGAGCTTAACTTCATAAAATGAAAAAAATTATATACATAACAACAATATCAAATACGTTACCTTGGCATCTTAAAAATATTATTGAAAATGCTGTAAAAGACTTTGAAATTTACGTTATTGGTGATGATGTAAAAAAATATAGCCTTTTATTTCCACGTATTAAAATGATTAACTTAAAAATAGAAAGAAAGCCAAAGATATTCTCAGATTTTAAAGCGCTCTTTAAACTAATAGTTTATTTTTTAAAAATAAAGCCTGACATATCTCATTCAATTATGCCAAAGTCAGGGCTGCTGGCTTCAATAGCAGCAAGACTGACACTGACTCCAATTAGATTGCATACCTTTACAGGTCAGGTATGGTCGAATTATGATGGCAACAAGAGGAAATTTTATAAACTAATTGATTTAATAATAATTAAATTAAATACATTATGCTTAACTGATAGCCCCTCGCAGTCAAACTATCTCTTTTTAAATAATATTGGATATAAAAAAGGGCCTTTACCAGTTATAGGAAAAGGGTCACTGTCAGGAGTTGATGTAAAAAAATATAATATTAAATCACTATCAAATAATTCCCTCAAGCTTAAAGAGAAACTTGCCATAGATGAAGACGATTTTATTTTTGCTTATATAGCAAGAAAAACAATAGATAAGGGCGCTATTGACATGATAGATTCCTTTCAACAATTAAGGAAAAAACATCCTAAATTAAAGCTATTATTCGTGGGTCCAAGCGAAGATAAGGCAGTAATAGATTATTTGGATAGCAATAAATCATTATTAATAAATGTAATTACCTTAGAAGCAGTCTCTAATCATTTCGAATATTTAAATATTTCAGATGTATTATGTTTACCGAGCTACAGAGAGGGATTTGGGACAATAGTAATTGATGCTGCTGCACTAGGAAAACCTGCTATCGGATACAAAATACCTGGGTTAATTGACTCTATTGTTCATAATAAAACCGGAATTCTCGTTTCAGAGAAACATACTAATTTATTCTCAAGCGCAATGGAGAAGCTATATTTAGACAATAATTTAAGGGAACAATTTGGCAAAAATGCCTTAGCAAGAGTAAATGAATTCTATTCCTCAGAATCAATATATGCTGGTCTAAAAATAATATATAACGGTAATTATCCAGATTAAAATAAATCTGAAATTCTATCGGTCAGTTTATACTCAGGCTTAAAATTTAAAATTTTTTCAATCTTATCAGTGCTATAAAAATTTTTTGAAGTCAATGATCGAATTCTAGATCTAGTCAATGGTAACCTTAAGAAGGGCTCTATAATCTTTGTTGCCAACAATAAAATGGTGCGATTAATATGAAGACTAGGACTTCGAATCCCACTCAATCTAGCAATTGAGGTAATTAAATCTTGTTGAGAGCAGTCATTAGATAAATTAAATATTTGATTCTTGGCCGCCTCATTAAATAAGCATTTAATTATTGCATTACAAACGTCATCAACATGAATGTAATTAAGTATCCCATTTCCATCACCAATATAAAAAAAATATTTAGACTTAACAACTTTAATTAATTGCCTTAAGGAGTTATTGGGCATACTTGTACCAAATACAGCGGAAGGTCTTAATAATGTATATGTAATATAACTAGATAATCCAGCTTCCATTATAAGTTCATCCGCCAAAGTCTTTGTCCTTTCATACATATTATCTGGTGAATGCGGAGAGGACTCAGTTATTCTCCTAATCGAATTGTCACCCTCATTACCCATCCCATAAGCGCCCACGCTGCTTAGTTGAATCCAGTGTATTTTGGTTCCATAACAAATAAAATGCTTCCTAGCTAAATTTAATAATTTTCTTGTTGACTCTACATTAATATCAAACATGAGTTCTTGATTTTTTATTTCAGCGGCACAGTTAATAAAAATATCACAATTATTTAACAAAGGAGGAAGGGTTCCTTTATGAAGTAAATCCCCATATATATATTCTATATTCGGGTCTAAGGATTTTAATTGTTTATTTCGAACTAAGGCCTTTATTTTTACGCCATGTTTTACTAGATGTTCAGCGAGCCTTTTCCCAATAAATCCATTAATACCAGTCATTGATATATTCATATATCTAACAAATTCTTTTACCTAGAAGATTATTATAATAATCAATTTTTCCTTGTGTATACCAAAGTGGTAATTTAAATGGGAATCCAATACTAGATATAATGGCATATATAGTATTTATAATATACCATATTAGAAATAAGGAAAAAGATTTATAAACATGGCGATAAAAAAATAAGCCATTTCTTAACATATAGTATCTAGCATTATCAAGGAACACAGATTTTTCACCGTCATGATTTATACGGACTGAATCCGATACACCGATCTTACAACCAAGTTTATTGATTTCATAGAAAAATTGAGTTTCTTCCCAATATAAAAAATATTCTTCGAAAAATTTAGTATTCATTCTTAGCAAATACTCAATACGAAAACCAAAAAAACATCCGTGAACTATTTCAGTCGGCCCATATTTTGGCTTCAAACCGAAAATTTTTCTGAACCTAAATGGAATTAGCGGCGTAAATACTGTTATCTTAGAAACTATAAAATTTCCATTTTGATACATAGGAAAACCTACAGCATCATACATATTGTAAGCAAATGTTGACGCATTCTTTTTAACAACTATATCTGCATTTGAAAAAAAAGCATAATCATAACCAAGATAATCGGATTTCATCAAGCTTATGCATGAATTTATTGCCGCACCAAATCCCTCATTTTTTTTGCAGAGAACCTCAAAAGTAATATTTACTTTAGAAAAATTTATTTTCCAATTTTCAATATCTTGACTAGTAGGTATATCTCCATTATTGTAGATTACGCAATGAGTTACATTAATTATATTTAAGTCTGAAGATTGTAAAAGTGATGATATTTGCTTGTTAGAATTATAATTAATGATAAATAATATATTTTTTTTCATATAAAAATTACATTTTATTCATACTATAATACGTATTTAAATAGTGATTGATTCTACTATAAAAATTATCTTTTTCAGATAAAATATCAGCAATCCTGGCTGAATGGATTGTTTTGTTATTTAATTTCAATCCCTTCTTTATTCTTGACTCAAAATTAATTACATTATAAAAATTTAATCTAAAAATTATTGGGCACGGGAAATCACTTCCATTCACAGCAGCCCCCCGTAAAAATTGAAATGACGGTATACCAGATAATATAGCTTCACGGGGCAATCTGTCCTTACCGGGCTGGCCTCCAAAATCAACATAACAATCAGCCGAAGATAAAAAATCAAGAATATTTTCTGGATTTACATTTATAATAGGAATAAAGGTAATATTTTTTGAGAAAAATTTTGCAAGTTTATGCAATATTTTCCCTTTTGAAGGATTAAACGCTACCCTTAGATTTACACTATCTAAATTACTATACTTTCTAAGTCTATTCAAAGGTTTGTTATATTTTTCTTTATCTATAAAATCTCCAATGTACAGATAAGGAATATTAGCATCTAGGTTTGATAAAAAATTATTAGAATAAGCACTTTGGGAGAAAATAAACTCAATCCTGTCACGAACTATTGTCCATCTATTAGCATATGAATTGTTAAAATTCTTAATGCAGTTCTTTAAAATTCTAAATGTCCCCTCAAGTCTTGATGCAGATGTTCCAAAGATAATGCAATTGTCAACTGACTGCATATATACCCATATTTTATTATCTTTAGATATATTTTTTATATCATTAAATGATGATTCAGTTAAGATAAAAATTTTATTTTTTAATTGAGAAATGTCATCAGTAACTATATATTTTGATTTTTCGCTTAGATATTTTTTATGCCAGTCCTCAAAATATTTATATGCGTCAATACTGTCGTACCATATTATTATATTATTGCCACAGGCCAAAAGACATTCCGCAAGCTGGAGAGTGGCCATAGGCCCACCAGTTTTTTTCATCCCATTACATCTTAAAATAAAATTATTTTCGTACATTTTTTGCCTATTTATTTCTCTTATTTTTTATTGATTTTGCAAAATAATAAAGGATTGGCGGCATCCACTGATTTAAGGAAAAATACCTTTCTTTTAAATTTTGCTTCAGTGATTTAATCTTTATTAATGCATTATCATCAGGTTTCGCTTTAAATATAGTTGAGACATTATGCGCCTCTCCATAGATGGATGGAGAGCCTGTATAATAATACAAAGCAATAGATTTTCTAGTTACACCATCTGGCACCAAGAGCTCATTTGGATGACCATGATAAGCATCTTCTTCAGTATTAAAAATCACGCATCGATTGAATATTGGCTCTATGGAGTCAATCATCTCACTCATATCCGGACTCCATAACTCTAGATTTCCGCTCCAACTACTTTCCCACTCTTTATTGAGATAAATCAGCACATTAACTCTACGATGGGCTCGCAACTTAGGATGTATTCTAAAATCAGCATGTATACCTAATTTACCCCCCTTTTTGGTTTCATGAAAGCCACCGCCGCCAAACGAATGGTCACCAAAAAGGCCATTAATTCCAGTGAGCGATTCTAGAAACTGTATGAAAGGTTTTGAGTTAAAGAACAGAAAAAAAATTAAAGCTTCGGTACTACAGTCATAAGGGGAGATTTGCCTTTTATTTCTTTCAAAGCTATTTTCTTTAAATAACAAATCATTTGTTAATGGTTCAAGTGGGAAGTTATCGAGGATCTTTTCTGCAACATGAAATGGCAAAAAATTATCTATGACTATATGTCCAAAATATGGGGCACTTTTATATTTTAAGCTATGCTCATTACCATAAGAAATTGCATCTTTCTCAGCCAACCGCATACCTTCTTCGATATTCATCATTATTTCCTCAATTTTTTAATGCTTTAATTTAAATTTTAAACAATAGAATAAAAAAACTGCAATTGAAATTTCTGGAACTGAAATCATTAATAATATGTTGTTAGAATATAATAGGGATATATAAAATGATATTATTGCTATAATAGATGCGAAAAACATTATCCTATAGTTATTATTAACCATAAATATTTGAACACCAATTAAATTCGATATATACATTGAAGAAACTGCAACAGGAATTATTTCAATAAGATTATTATCAAATATATTTGAATTTATTCCAATATAATTAAATATTAATTTTCCAAGTATCACAAATAAAATACCTATAATAAACCCTCCGGCTAAGTAAATTATAAAATATTTTATTAAATTACTTATTTTGATTGTTTCAATTTTTAAAGAAATCTTTGAGATAGCATCCATCGTCTTTGATTGAAATACATTAACTGTAGCCCCAAGACCTCTTATGATTCTGTCATACAAAAAATATAACGAAATTCCCTCTTCACCTTTAATATTAATGTATGCAAACCCACCTAATGAGGTGTAAAAATGAATTGGTAAAGTTATGGAAAATGATTTGCAGCACTCTAAAAATTCGTGCAATACATTTATATTATTAGTAGATTTATTATTAATAATGTCATTCTTAATATAAATTAGATGGTATATTATCGAAGCCAAATAATTTGAAGAAGTTGCCAAACATATTAATATTGGCAAATTCGAAAATGCACTTCTACTATTAACAATAATAAAAATACTAATGGTTATTTTAATTAATCCGCCAAGAAAAATTACTATTTGAAATTTATTAGCATTGGATATACGCCCCTGTGGGAGAAAATAAGCAAATATTGATCCCAATAAGAAGTGACTAACCTCTAATTTTTCTACGAAAAAAATTGATACAGCGCTAATAATTAATGTTAAAGCTAAACGTGGAATCCAGTATCCATTATTCACATTATCTATATTTTCTCTAAATTTTCTTTGAAAAAAAATTAATGAGTTTGGGTCTCCACAATACAATCCGAGTGTGTATGAAATAACACATAAAAATATATTATCTGAAGCGCTGTTATTTTGCTCCACCAGTATTGATGACAACATAAATGCTGCCATTGAGCCGATTACTGAAAAATACTTCAAGATTGAATATGAAATCAATCTAATATAATATTCTTTCAAAGTTTAAATTTTTCTTTTAAAGTTATATGCCATAGTTTCCAATATTAATGGTAATATAGATATATATCTAACAGCACTTCCAGCATTTGTGACCAGTAATATACTTAAAGGAGTAATTGCTATTAAAAAAAGTGCAATTGTATTAATTTTAAGATATCTATAATGGAAATTTTTTATAAATAGATATATAGTCATTATAGATATAAATTCAATAAATACATACCATATAAAATATATTGAACTTGTACCACCTAAAAATAACATCCAAATAGGCATTAAACAACGGAAGAAGATTGTAGCCACAAGCAAAGCTATGCTTGTCTGATTTCTAGCATCCTCTATGAATCCCCAATCAGTTGACCCTGCATTCAACGCTCCCTCATAGTAGCCAATTGAATAACCATTTATATACTCTATAGCCTGTGTATTGAATAATAAATAAACTAGGGCTATGAGGATGAAGGATAAATATATATATATTAATTTAATAGGTTTTTTGCTTCTTCTTATCATCATCAATACCAAGAATATTGGCGCAAAAAAAGGTCTCACTAAAAATAAAATTGATATCACTAACGTAGCACGGTACTTAAATCCCCCCATTAAAAGCGAGATAAACACCAAAAACGATAAAAATACCAAGCTCTCTTTTGATGGTATCAGTAGAAATGGCCCTAGAATTATCAATAAATAACAACTTATTACACTTAAATTACGCTGTAATTTTATTGCGACCCCAATAAAAAATGCCCCCCATAAAATACATATAGCGTCTAAATTTTCAGTTACATAAAAAAATGGGTAGACTGCAATCTTCATTAGCCCAGTTCTAGCGGACTCCCCAGAATCGTAGAGATAGTACTCTAGGTCAGCATGATGATTTGTAGCGATAATAAAAATTGATGTACATAAAAGCCCAAGCATCAATAGGCATGTTTTATATGTAATCAACCTTCGCATAAAAAGTGCAAGACCTCTATTCAATACTGATGAAAAAAATAGGCAACTTTAAATCTTCTTTCAACATTGCTTTTGTTTTTTCGGCAGCATCAAGAGCTTCCTCTATTGTTTTATCCATATCTAGATATCTATATGTACCAAGTCTTCCTAAAAAACTTACTTTCTGACTCAGTCTAGCTTTTTTAATGTAAGCATCAAGCAGATCCTTGTCCTTCAAAAGCCTTATTGGATAGTATGGAATATCCTCTTCTTCACATTGTCTAGAGTACTCTTTGTAAACTATGCTTTTACTATGACTTTCCCAGGGAGTAAAATATTTATGCTCTGATATCCTAGTGTAAGGAACTTCCTTATCTGCATAATTCATAACTGCGCAGCCTTGATAATCACCATCCACCCTTTCCTCTTTGAAATCTAGGGTTCTATAACCAAGCCTTCCAAGCTCATAATTAAAGTATGCATCCAGAGGGCCGGTATAGAAAATATGATCGAATTTGTCAATATTATCTCGAACATTAAATCTACTATTTAAATTAATTTTTATATTTTTATGGTTTAAGAGCTTCCCAAAAATATCTGTATACCCATCCTTTGGCATCCCTTGAAACTTATGATTGAAGTAATTATCATCATAATTAAATCTCACTGGAAGTCGTTTTAATATGCTAGCAGGTAAATTTTTAGGATCTACTCCCCATTGCTTCAATGTATACCCTTCAAAAAAAGCTTCGTATAAATCTCTTCCTAGAAAAGCTAAAGCCTGCTCTTCAAAACTTTGAGGATTTGTTATGCTTTCATCTGACTTTTCTTCTATAAATTTTTTTGCTTCTTTAGGATTCAATGACTGTTCAAAATACTGATTAATCGTATGTAGATTTATTGGTAAAGAATAAATCTTGTTTTTTCTATTTATTTTTACCCTATTGGTATATGGCAACATTTCACATAATGAGTTGATGTACTTCCATACTTTTTCATTGTCTGTATGAAATATATGGGGACCGTATTTGTGTATTGTTATACCCGTTTCAGAATCTTTTTCTGTGTAGCAATTTCCACCTAAATGATCCCTGCTTTCAAATACTTCTACCGAATGACCATCCCTTGCAAGCTCATGAGCCATAATCGAACCACTAAATCCAGCTCCAACGATTGCAAATTTTTTTTGATTTTTATTCATTATTTATATGGTGTTATTTTTTGAGCCAAAATATAATATTCTGCAGCTAACCGACTAGATGCATTTGTTTCAGAAATTAATAAATCAATATATCTAAATGGTGAAAAAATCCATCTAAGTAAAAATCGTATGCACATATTCAGTTTTTTGTAGCCGGTTAATGAGCTAAATAAATCGGTAATAATCCAAACCAAAGCACTAATTGGGCCACTACTTACACCGCTTTCGATTATCCTCATGTCTTTTACTTGATGCTTTAATCCTGGCAATGTCATTCTCCAATAATCATCAGGATCAGCATGAAATCCTTGCAAAAACGGCATCTCAACATAGAGATATCCGCCCTCAACTAGCATTCTCTTTGCCTCTGAAAATAATGCTTGGTAGTTCGCTACATGCTCTGGTACTGCTTGCATGATAACTACATCGAAAGGACCAATGCCAGATGGTATATCTGTAGCATCTGCAACAATATCAACCGACTCACCCTCCACTATATCAAGTGTGACTACTTGACAATTTTCACTTGCACCACCCCTCCAGATTCGTGCGCCAACACCCCTCCTTATTCCACTACCAATATCTAAAATTTTATTTTCAGACTTAAATATAGATTCTCTAATTTTATTTATTTTTTTTTTTGGTATGCAATTGACTATTGGGGCGGGAGGATAAATATATTCTACAAAACGATTTAAATACTTATTTTTAAATAAATTCTGCAAAATATTTCCATACCCACCACCCTTAGATTTACTAAATTTGGCCATTTTGAAACCCTAATTTATTTTTGTGCATCTTATGTTTAAGCCTATTTAAACTAATCAAGAACTTTTTGAAAAATATTTTCTAACTGGAGGGTACTTTTTTTGTTCGAAAAGAAATCTTCAGCCCATTTTTTTAATGCAAAGTCTCTTAGAAAATAATTATTATTATCAATTACATTTTTTAGCGCTTCAGCCAAATCAGATGGATTTCCTGGTTCCACCAAAACTCCATTGACTCCATCTTGGACATAACTTGCAAAGCTACCGACGCAAGAAGCAATCACTGGTGCCCCAAAAGAATTTGATATTTGAACTGTATGACTGCCGTTTGCATCTAAATATGGAAATACTGCGCAAATACTCTGAGCCAAATAACTACCGAGCTCTTCGTGAGATAGGTAAGAGCTTATTTGTTGACAGATATACGGCACCTTAGATCCCTCTAAATCCTTAGAGATAAGAAGTATGCGTGGGCTATATCCATCATTGAGAAGAATATTAATACTCTCAAAAAAAATGGGCAGGCCTTTATACACCTCCATTCTTCCGAAATAAATAAAATCCCAATTTTTAATACCGTTTGCTCTACTTTGAATTAACTCGGCTGCCGGTTCAAATTGTATTAAATTTGCAAACTTCACAATATCAAACTTACTCCTTAAGCCGCCAAAAAAATTTAGCAAAGGAAAAGCCTTAATTGCAGATTCAACCACCTCACTGCTAGCAAAAAAAACTTTTTTGGCAGATATGATCATCAATACTTTTGTAATATGGAATACTACTCTCTCGCGCCACTTGACACCTAAATGGGATATAGGATCCGCAATATGGGATACGAGTGGAATTCTAGAAAAAAGGCAAACCAATGCGTGTTGTGGCCCTTCACCATAAACGCATAATATTTGGTCATCACTAGAGTTTATCTTAATAATTAATTTAAAAATTTCCTTTAAACTATTTATAAATCTATTTTTATCATATTCAACGATCTGAATATTACCTATTGCTGCCAATTCCATTGACCTCATTGTTGCCTGGGAAACATATACTCGGAGTTGGTGCCCTCGCTCCGCGAGACCAGAGCAGATGGTGGCAAAATGGTCAGTCCAACCACTTTGGGTCGACGCCAAGCAGACTAAGCATAATTTCATGCAATGATTTTGGCAGCGCTAAATCTCTGCGTTGTTTCGCAGATATCCCCAACCGAACGAATTGCTATCCAATTTAATAATTTTTTAGCTTTATTAGCCTGAGCATAGTAAACGGGCAAATCTCCTGGACGCTTTTTAGTTATAAATTTTTTAATTTTGCATCCAATCACCTCCTCATAGGCCGAGATTAGCTCTAAGACGCTAACCGATTTTCCTGTGCCTAAATTTATTACCTCAAATCCTCGGCAGCAATTTTCTAAATAGGATATCGCTGCCTCATGACCCTCAGCTAAATCCATCACATGTATATAGTCTCGCTCCCCAGTGCCATCGCGAGTTTCATAATCATCCCCAAATATATTTAAATGGGGAAGCTCACCAGACGCCACCTTTGCAATATATGGCATCAAGTTATTTGGAATACCATTGGGATCCTCACCAATGAGGCCAGATTCATGCGCCCCCACTGGATTGAAATACCGCAAACTTGTAATCTTCCAATCAGCATCCGAGATAGCTAAATCCCGAAGAATTTTCTCAGTCTGCAACTTTGATTGCCCATAGGGATTCATGGGTTTTGTTGGGTGGTCTTCATCGTATGGTAAGTACTGGGGCTCACCATAAACAGTAGCACTTGAGCTAAATACCAAGGTTTTTACGCCAACCTTTTGCATGGCCTGTAGAAGACTAATTGAACCTTGAACATTATTGGCGTAATACAAAACAGGGTTAGCCACAGATTCGCCTACCGCCTTTAATCCCGCAAAGTGGATCACGGCATCGATCTTGTATTCACGTAAAACTCTTTCAACCGCATCCGTATTACGAACATCGGCCTCAACACAAGGAAGTGCTTTGCCTAAAATTTTTTGAAGACGCTCCAGAACACTCGGACTACTATTGCAAAAGTTATCCAAAAGCACCACCTCGTGACCGGCCTGCGATAGCACCACTGCGGTATGACTACCAATATACCCAGCACCACCGGTTAACAAAATATTCACAAAGATACTTTTGGTTATTAGATTGAAAGCTGCTTAATATTATTCACTAAATACTCAAGCCCGCTAATGCCCGATCTCGATCGCTTATTCTCATCAAGCCTCTCGTTATCATGCTCTACCCTCTTCGCCCTTAATCTTGAGATTCAGTTGGCGACCCAGCGCAATTAGTAGACCCAAGAAGAGTCCGCCAAAGAAACCAGCAGTAAGAACCATCCTTTTTTTAGGTGCAACTGGCACATCACTGGCATAGATGGGAGCAATCAGGCGGGTACCTTTACTTTTATTGAATACAACCACCGTTTTCAGCGCCGTGATCTCATCTAGCAAGTAGTTGATTTCATCTCGGGTTGAGAGGTAGGCTGCGCTCATATCAGAGCCTGACTTATTGGCCTTATTGACTAGATCCCTAGCCTTGGCTAGGCGCTCAATGTCATCATCTAATTTCACTTTTGCGTCAGCAACATAGGGGGCCACAATTTGAGTCTGACTGGCTTTGATGAGCTCAAACACCGCTACATTGCATTCTTGGGCTGATTGGGGAGTTTCACCAAAGGTTTTGAGCTCGACCACGTTAGCCACTAACTTGGGGACCGTTAACTTAATCGACTTACTGAGCGCCAGCGGGGCATTTTCTTGACCCTCCATACCGCAAATACTTGTGACTTCTGCTGTGAAGCTGGTTGGCGAGGACATGCGGGCAATCAGAAGTGATGGCTCCTCGATATTGACGCCCATTGGATTAATATTGTTGTTATTGTTACTAGCAGCACCAATTTGCGCCATGACGATTTGAGCCGTCGCCTCATACTGCTTGGGGGTAATGGCTAAATAGGCTATTGCCAAGGCAATTCCGAATGCGCCAAAAATGAAGATGGTTTTGTAGGCGCTTTTAAGAAAGTGTAGGATGTCCAGCAGAGAGATCTCTGCCTCAACATCAGAATCTTGACCGCTTTGTTTATTTGCGGATTGGTTTTGGCTCATACTTACTTTTCAAACCTTTAGTCTCTACAATTGATTTTGACATTGTATTATCAAATGCTAAAAATTAGCACTTTTGTCCTTTTAGGTACAAAACCCAGAATTAATAAGGGGCTACATTGTGTCGCCATACGCAATCCTGGTAAGCCAACTTCAGGCCATGCTCTAGGCCAATGGTAGCCCTCCAGCCTAATTTATTTAATCTGGAAGAATCCATCCACTTTCTGGGTGCGCCATCTGGTTTTGAGGGGTCAAACACAATTTGACCTTGGTAGCCAGTAGCCTTAGCTATGGAGCGTGCCAGCTCTGCAATCGTGACATCTGATCCAAACCCCACATTAATGTGGCTTTGCATGGGCTCTGTGTGTTGATCATAGGTGGCTTTTTCTAGGTCCATCACAAAGACTGAGGCAGCGGCCATATCATCCACATATAAAAACTCACGTCTTGGGGTGCCTGTACCCCAGATAATGACTTCGGGGGCATTAGCAAGCTTTGCCTCATGAAACCTCCTAATAAGGGCTGGTATCACATGACTATTTTCTGGGTGGTAGTTATCCCCAGAGCCGTATAAATTGGTTGGCATTACGGATCGGTAATCAATTTCGTGGCTCAGACCATACTGACGGTTATAACTCTCGCACCATTTAATTCCTGTAATCTTAGCAATTGCATAAGGCTCATTCGTTTCTTCCAATTTTCCAGTGAGCAATACATCTTCCCTCATTGGCTGTGGAGCTAACTTAGGGTAGATACAGCTGGATCCCAAAAACAAGAGTTTTTTCACCCCTGCCTCAAATGCTTGATGAATAACATTAGCCTCCATCATGAGGTTTTGATAAATGAATTCCGCCGGGTAAGTGTTATTTGCATGGATGCCCCCTACTTTCGCAGCCGCCAAATACACTTGAGCAGGCTTTTCAGATTCAAAAAAAGCATGCACCTGTGCTTGATTTGTTAGATCTAACTCTGCATGAGCTCTCATGACAATATTTTGGTAACCCTTAGACTGCAAGTTACGCACTATGGCAGATCCCACCATGCCGCGATGGCCTGCAACATAAATTTTTTGATTCAGATCAACTTGCATGAATTTAATTTTCTTTACCTACGGCTACCGAGTAACCATGTTTACTCAGCAAAGCATGTTGTTTAGCCCGATCTAAATCGTTGGCCACCATCTCGACAATCATTTGATCAAGCGTAATTTCTGGAATCCAACCGAGCCTCTCTTTTGCTTTAGTGGGGTCGCCCAATAATGTCTCAACTTCAGTAGGCCGGTAATAGCGTGGGTCGATTTGCATAATCACATCGCCTACCTTGAGTGCTGGAGCTTTATCACCTTCAATGGCAACTACGATTGCCTTTTCGTTTTCAGCGGCACCTTCAAACTTCAAAGTGATACCCAATTGTTCAGCACTTCGGATAATAAATTCACGCACCGTGAACTGAACACCTGTGGCGATTACAAAATCTTCCGGCTTATCTTGTTGGAGCATAAGCCATTGCATGCGGACATAGTCTTTTGCATGACCCCAGTCCCGCAGAGCGTCGATATTACCCATATATAGGCATTTTTCTAGACCCTGAGCAATGTTAGCTAAGCCGCGAGTCACCTTGCGAGTAACAAAAGTTTCCCCACGGCGCTTGGACTCATGATTAAAAAGAATGCCGTTACAGGCATAAATGCCATAAGCCTCGCGGTAGTTTACGGTAATCCAATAGGCATACATCTTGGCCACAGCATAAGGGCTACGTGGATAAAACGGGGTAGTCTCTTTTTGTGGAATCTCTTGTACTAAACCGTAGAGCTCTGAAGTGGAGGCTTGATAGAAGCGGGTCTTTTTCTCTAAACCCAAAATACGAATAGCCTCTAGCATTCTTAAGGGGCCCATTGCATCTACATCAGCCGTGTACTCGGGAGACTCAAAAGATACCGCGACATGAGACTGCGCACCTAGGTTATAAATCTCATCCGGCTGGCACTCCTAAATAATGCGCACCAAATTACTGGTGTCCGTGAGATCGCCGTAATGCAGAATTAAATCTGGGTGATTGACGTGTGGATCCTGATAAAGATGATCAATACGCTCAGTATTAAAAGAAGAGGCTCGGCGCTTAATACCGTGAACAATGTAGCCTTTTTCCAATAGAAATTCAGCAAGGTATGAGCCATCTTGGCCAGTGATGCCAGTAATCAGAGCTATTTTTTGTTTGTCTGTCATTCACATCTCATTAAAAAGAAAAAGCTAATCATTGTTTTATAGCTCCAAGGGTCTAGTAGACTGCAGCACCGGATATCCTAGACCGTGGCCGCTGGTGCAAGCCCAAACCCGCTACCCCTAAAATCAAAAACACAAGCGCATCTATGTATATCTGCTGCGACACTTCAGTCGTAGCCATTAAAAGCACTATGCTTGAGAGTATCCAAAGGGCTATGACACTCCAAAATTGGGAAGTGGCTTGCTGGGCATTTTTTAGAGCCAAGACTGCCGCCAATACCAGTAAAAATACTCCTGGGATACCAATACCCAAAATCAGGTCAAGCCAAGCACTATGCGCTTGAAATAAAATGGAGTCGGGCCACTTATCTTTTCCATAATAGCCAAACGACTTATATACCAAGCCATAACCTAGAGGTAACTCACCTATCATTCCCACGGCAACCTGCCCCCAGGCTGCACGCTCGTAATTCGTTATAGAAACTGTCTTACCTAGATCGTTAATTGGATAACCTTTAGTCCCATAATATTTCCAGGCATCAATCTTCTCCAGCTGTTGGGCAACCCTCAAATCAGAAGCTAGGGTTTTCCAAGAATCATTTTGCTGTATGTGGCGCACTCCTAAAATAGTCATACCAGTCACTGCAAGCAAAATAATGGCGCTATCACGCCAACTCCATTGAGATTTTCTAATAACGATAATTTGTACCAACATCGCCATTATTAAAATTGCCGAATATACAAAACCATTTTTAGTATTCTCAAGATAAAAGACTGTCAGGACCGCCGCTATGGTTCCCACATACAGAATCATCAAGACAAAGGCATTCTGAGTTTTTTGATTTACAACGCGAATACATTGACTACAGGCAAGGGCTAGAGCAGGAAGGCAAAAGAACACAGTACTCATTTTAGTAATGTGCCAAGTAGAAGTTGAAGGCCAGTGCATTGCAAAATTGGGCAACTGCCAGCTGAATTTACCCGCTAATAACATCAGTACCGTTCTGATGAGATAAATAACTGTAGGAGCAACTATGCCGGCATAAAAAATCCACCAAACACCTTCGTATTTAGCCATCGATCCATCTTGGTTTTTGGCATTCTGACTGGGCAACTGACTAAGCGCAATGCCCAAGCCAATTGCAAATGGCACGCCCCAAGCGATCCGCTTCCAAATGGTCAAGTACTCGGCTAATTGCAATTCATATTGATGGCTCAGAAAAAATAAATGAAATGTAATCCAGGCAAATAGCAGCCCAATCAAATAAATCGGTATTGCACGTCTCGTTTTAAATAAGTGAAGATTTTGGCTCATCACATATAGCCCCAAAAGCGAGCCCAGTGTAAGCACTATTTGACGCAATGCAATCGTATGCGGCTGAATCCAAATTGCCCACAATAGTGCAAATAAAGTGACTAAGGCAATCTTGACCGCTCCCGATGTTTCATTGGGAGTAGCTTGGTGGTTTAGATAATGAGTCTGTGGTGATTGCATTTTTTTAGACTTGGTCATACTTTTGAGCGCTGGATATGGCCAGTATGGCGATCCCTCCTCAGCATACGCAATGAATCCCGAACGGCGTGCGCAATAGCAAGTACTGGGTATAAAAAATAGTAGCGTGAGTATCGACGCTTATCTTCTACAGAAACCGTCTCATTACTCCAGAATTCCCCAAACGCTTTGGGTGATACCGGCCCTTGAAAGAGCCTCACAATAGGCGTGAGATAGGTCACTTTCTGGGTAACCCAAGTTTCTATCAATGACTGCTTTCCGAGGAGTGTGGCATCACTCATAAATTGCTTTACTTCTGCAAGTTCATTAGCTGCATGACGAAGAATATCGGACCGCCTGTTGCCAAACTTAAAGCCCATCGTCTGACTCATGCCACCGCGACGATGGCAAACTAAGTTGATCGGAAGACGAATAGCACCTCCCATCAATATTGCCCTAAACACTAGGCACTGGTCTTCATAAAGCAACTCACTATTTAAGGGCGCCAGATTGAGCAATCTTCTGCTAACCATATGACTTGCGCCAAAGAAGAAGGGGCGACTCTCAAACCATTTTTCGACAGTCCAAGTTTCTAAATCATCATTCTTTTTGGAGTCTAAGATAGTTCCGTCATAGGCCATATCAAAAGCATCGGCAGCAACTAAGTCATATTGCTGCTGAGTGTCACGCCAGAATTGAATAGTTCCAGAGCAGCGGTTCGGCAGTGAGATGTCGTCGCCGGCAGCCATGAAAATTAAATCACCGGATGATTTTTTTACGCCAGCAGCATAGTTTGCAACAATACCCAAATTGCTAGCATTGCGAGAGGTAACTACCTTCTTATGGCCGCTATAAGCATTTACTACTACCTGAATCTTTCCCCAAGTACTGTCACTAGAGCAATCATCACTCACAACAATCTCAAGATCGTCCATATCTTGATTTAAAAGACTTAGTAAAGCTTCTTCAACAAACTGCTCTTGGTTGTAAGTCAGGAGAATGACTGAGGCTTTTGGGGATGTCATTGAGAGCTCCTGCCATAACTGTCCTCAAATCGCACAATATCGTCTTCACCTAGGTAACTACCGGACTGCACTTCAATAATCTCTAGCGGGGTATTGCCAGGATTTGCCAAACGATGTGTTTGCCCCTGAGGAATGTAAGTACTCTGATTTTCTGTCAAAGTAATCACTTGATCACCATTGGTAATCTCGGCAACCCCTTTAACTACGATCCAATGCTCTGCGCGATGGTGATGCATCTGGAGTGAAAGACTCGCACCTGGTTTGACTTGGATACGCTTTACTTTAAAGCGCTCACCTTCATCTACGCTGTCGTACCAACCCCAAGGTCTTGCTACTTTACGGTGGAGATTCTTTTCTTCGCGCTTTTGAACTTCGAGCTGATTGACGATATGTTTAACGTCTTGACTGTTTTTTCTATCGGCAACCAAGACTGCATCAGCCGTTTCAACAATGATGAGATTGTCCACACCCACTGCGCTCACTAACCTATTGGTAGAGTGGATCAGTGAATTTTTCGAATTACTGATAATCGCATCACCCGTGGTGACATTACCATTTTCATCTTGCTTGCCCACTTGCCAAACAGCATCCCAAGCACCCAGATCATTCCAACCTGCATTGAGCTCAACCATCTTGACATTGAACTTGCTTGAGTCGGGACACTTCTCGATCACTGCGTAGTCAATGGATTCACTCGGAATGGCTTGGAAGATTGCTTTATCGGGTCGGATAAATGCCGTTTGTCCAGCCTCATCTGCCGTTCTAGCAACCCAGGCAGTTTCTGTAGCGCCAAAGATATCTGGACGAAATTCTTTTAATGCAGATAGCCAAGTGCTCGCGCGCATGACGAACATACCGCTATTCCACAAATAGTTGCCATCTGCCAAATACGTTTGCGCTGTTTGAGCGTCTGGCTTTTCGACAAAGCGCTCTACAGCGTACTCACTATGACTACCCTGTTTGGCATTGCGCTTGATATAGCCATAACCCGTTTCTGGCGCTGTGGGCGTAATACCTAAGATGGCAATCGTTTGCTTACTGTCATCGGCATTCACAAGGGCAACACAGTCTTGTAACGCCTTAACAAAAGCAGTTTGATTTTGAATCGTTTGATCAGCCGGAGTGATCACTAAAATAGGATCAACGTTCTCTGAGTTTGCTTTGGTATCTTTTGCCTGAAAAGCTGCCAAAGTTAAAGCGGGCGCCGTATTACGGCCTTCAGGCTCTAGCAATAAAGTTGCATGAATGTCTTTTAACTCTCGCAATTGGTCTAGCGCCAAGAACCGATGTTCTTCATTGGTGACGATCAGCGTGGAACCTAATTCAATAGGGGTTTCTTTAATTTGATCCTGATGCTGTCCACCAATAGCATTAATTCTTTGGATGGCCTGTTGAAACAAGCTCTGATTAGAGTCATCACCTGAAAGCACTAAAAACTGCTTGGGAAAGCCTGAGCGAGACAAAGGCCAAAGACGCGTTCCGGAGCCACCACACAGAATGACAGGAATAACCGAAATGGAAGGACTGGCTTTGGTCATGTGTGGGCGGGTAAAACCTTTATGTATTTTGTATGAATTTTTATAAGTACTTGATTATTTTAAAGGTTTTATCTACTCGTTTTGGCTTTATTGGGGTTTACACAGATTTCAGGAATTTATTAGAATCAAATAAGGAAAGTGATGGCCTTAAATCACGCCTAATACCCAGCATTGGGATCAAAGAGTCTATGCTCATTGCTCATGCTGGATTGATAACTAAAACTACTGGAGTCAATATGTCGGCCGGAAACACCCCAAAAATCAATGTTCGCAACTCAGTGATCGAGTGCGCCCAATCCCTTAAAATGAAAATGCTGGCAAATATCACAATTACGGTATCAAAGACTGCATCGCTTCCATAGCAGCAACTAAGCGTAATTAATCTTAAGTTATTGTTTTTAATAGATTAATTGGGTTTATTGGGGTAGCGTTTACCAGTTAAGTTGCTGTAAACCGCCCCAGCCATCACCAGCAATATTGAATCGACCATGACTGGGAAGAAGGCATATCGGTAATGCATGACATGCCCCAGGACCACAATCAGGGCAACCGCTGCTGCGGGTGGGTGCAGGCAACGCAAAACAAACATACCCAAGATAGATAGGCTAGCAGCTAGCGGCATTGCCAAAAGGGGCTCATGGATTAGATGAATGACGGCAATCCCGACCAAGGCAGATAGTGTATTGCCAGCAATCACAGCCCAGGGCTGAGCCATAGGACTGCCCGGCAAGGCAAAAACCAGTAAAGCGCTTGCTCCCAAGGAAGCCATCAGCCATTCATCAAGGCCGCTAAGCTCACGAAGGTACTTAGCAGTAGTGAGTACTAACATTAGACCAATAAAAGCCCCTATCACGGAGCGAATTCTCTCAATCCAAGGCACCTGCGTCTGATCACCGCCCAAGTAAAAGGAGTGGTGCTTGAGTAGATTCTTGTAATGGGGTCTCATGCTTTTTCTATCAAAATGTCCAGACCATCATAAACCTGCGTTCAATGAAACTGAATCTGCGCGCCCAATAAAAAAGCTGCCGAAGCAGCTTTTTTAATCACACTCACAACGAATTGGGCATTAAGCCTTCTTAGCGTAAGCAGAACACCAGCCTTTGCCAGCAACTTGCTTACCCGCAAACAATGCGCAACCACCGGCTGCTGCATCAGCTTTGCCTTGGAATAAAGCACAGTTCGTACACGCTTGACCAGCAGCGTACTTAGGATACTTTGCTTTATCTACTGTAGTAGCGTTAGCTTTGTAACCCAATGCAGAAGCTTGCGGATCCGTTTCAGCAACCATGGCTTGAGCTTGAACTTGACCGTTCAAAGCCAAAGTGCAAGCACCAGCAGCGGACAAGATCATAAATTGGCGACGACTATTTTTCATATGTTCTCCAGAGAGTGAAATAGAGCAAAAATTGCAATGATTAGATCATAGAGCAGATCAAATTAGTCAACTATAGGCACTATAACTATCTGTTTTATATGACTATTTTGTTGAGAATTGTTCTCAAACTGAATTTACTATGAATTTCTAATGCCAGCCCTTGAGATTCATGCAGGCAATACGCTGTTTTACATGAACACCTGATCCTGAGTCTGGATAGGATTGCGCGCAATCAAGGGCATCACGCTGAAACGTGACTTTATTGTTTTTAGCTGGATCAGTATTCACGTCGGGGTATGAAGAACACCCCATCAAGAAAGATCCCACCAGCAAAGTCATGGTGATTTTCGTTAGATGCTTACCTAGTTTAGTTAATGTCATGCGGTGGCGCTTACCTACCTTTTATCCAGGAGGGATAAAAACTCTCTACGCAAATTGGAGTCTTTCAAGAAGGCGCCACGCATCACGCTGTTCACCATCTTAGAATCGCGATCTTTAACACCACGCCATTGCATGCAGAAGTGATCTGCCTCCATCACAACAGCAACACCAGTAGGCTTGATTTTTTTCTCCAGCATATCGGCTAACTCCACTACCGCCTCTTCCTGAATCTGTGGACGACACATGACCCATTCAGTTAAGCGTGAGTACTTTGATAAACCAATGAGAGCAGATTCTTTGCTTGGCAATACCCCAATCCAAATACGACCCATGATTGGGCAGAGGTGATGAGAGCAAGCACTGCGAACAGTAATAGGGCCAATGATCATCAGCTCATTTAAGCGACTGACATTCGGAAACTTAGTGAGCGTTGGTTGCTCAACATAACGACCATTAAACACTTCTTTCACAAACATCTTAGCCACCCGTTGGCTGGTGTTTTTAGTATTGTGATCACTCTCAGTATCAATCACCAAGCTTTCTAAAACAGCCTGCATCTTTTCAGCAACTTCATCTACTAAGCCCTCTAATTCTCCAGGCTGAATGAATTTAGCAATATTGTCATTTGCATGAAAGCGTGCCTTCTTGGCCTCAATACGGCGACGAATCACTACAGAGAGAGGGATGCCGGCATCACTCTTTTCTGCTGCTTTGCTATTCTTGTGTTCAGCAGCAAGTATCTGTGGCTTTACTGGATTCTTAGGACTCCCTTTTTTCGCTGCAACTTTTTTAGCGCTTACAGACTTTGGGGTAGATTTTTTCAAGGGCATAGGTATATTTTTAAGGGTACTACGAATAAGAAAATAAATGCAAGAGCGTTATCAAAGAGTCCACTCCTCAACAGCAAGATTAGAAACCCGATGAAACTCTTTGGCATTGTTAGTTATCAAAGTGCTTTGCTCAGAGATGGCGTGAGCGGCAATCATGAGATCCATGCCGCCAATTGGTCTACCAATCTTTTCAAGCTCAGACCGTATTTGCGCATAGTGATGCGTTGCCTCTACTGGCCAGGGACGCACTTCAAAACTATCCAACCATGCTTCTACTGCAGCACTAAATCGAGGAGATGCTAGCTTAGCCACCCCAAAACGTAACTCCGCTGCTACGATTGCAGATAACCACACATCACGTTGATCTAATTGCGCAAAACGATCCAGCATATTCTGCGGATGTCGACGCAAAATATAACTGCAGATATTGGTGTCAAAAGTTTTTTGCCTCTTAATCAAATCAAGTCCAATCCCGCTCTTGAGCTGGATGATCCTCTCGATTTTCCAAAAAGTCTTTTGGTAAGGGCTCGTTTTGTTCGTAAAAAGAAGTGAGCCACTTCCCTAGATTTTGTTCCTGCGGCTGATCGGGCGTTACCCAAAGAGCATTTCCAACCTGTTCAATGCGAACTTGGCTTGTTTGAAAGCGCAACTTAGCAGGCAAGCGAATGGCTTGACTCCGCCCACTCATGAATAATTTAGCAATACTAGTCATTTAACTTACCTCGCACATCAAAGTGTAATGTCTCAATGATATATTACATTTTAAGGGGTGGCAAACTAATCCGAAATACCCCTAAATCTGGAAGAATATGGCCGCTACACAAGCTAATCCAATCAGCCACACGATTGACCTAGTAGTTGGCCAATTAGCTAAATAGCAAATAAGATAGGCAATGCGCGTCAGTACAAATCCGATTGCCAATAAATCAATCCTAGCTTGTGGTGCATTGCTTATAGATGCAATGATTACCGCAGCAAAGAAGAGGGGAAGAGATTCAAAAAGGTTGGCTTGCGCCGCATTGGCTCGCGCCCGAAAACCTGTCTGCTGAGCAAGCCATTGTCTTGGCATGCCATTGTCATAGCCCTCAAATCCTTTTTTGGCAATCCCCGCTGCCACGATTGGAAAGAGTCCCATAAACAGAACGCACCAATAAGCAATCGTCATGACTGTCCTTTTTTCTTGGAGCCAATTCGACTTTCTTTACCGTTCATGAGATTGTGAATATTGCTGCGATGACGCCAGATCAACAGAAGACAAACTACCAGCAGCGCAATGCCCATCGGCTGAAAGCCAAACAAAAATACAAAATAGATTGGGCCAAAGACTGCAGCTGCTAAAGCAGCTAAAGATGAGTAGCGCATAAACATCGCCACAATGATCCAAGTGCTTAGAGTTGCTAAACCCAAAATCCAATTAATCCCAAACAAAATACCGCAGGCAGTAGCAACACCTTTACCACCTTTGAAGCTATGGAAGATCGGGAACAGATGCCCCAAGAACACTGCAATCACAACACCACATAACAACCAAGAGCTGAGTGTTGATGTTAAAGATTCATCGCCGAGCAATACTCTCGCCAGCATGACTGCAAGATAGCCCTTTAAGGCATCGCCAATCAAAGTGAGCACGGCTGCTAGCTTGTTACCTGTTCTGAGAACATTGGTTGCGCCCGGATTGCCAGATCCATAAGAATGGGGGTCAGGCAAACGCATGCACTTACTCACCACTACCGCAAAAGAGATGGAACCAATCAGGTAAGCAATCGGAATCAGCAATAGATCTAAAGTTAAATTCATAGTGCTATCTTAACCACTTCCTTAAAACTGGCTTTTGATCACCCACAATTGAAGGTAATCCGTTTGCCAATGCTGTAAAAATCAGGAGATGCTATGCCAATCGTAATTACGACGGTCTTTACTGATGATCGCACCCAGGCCGTGAGATTGCCCTCTAAAGCCCATTTACCGGATGAGGCAAAAAAATTCATTTTTTGTATTCGCGGTCATGAGCGAATCATTTCACCGCTAGAAAATACTTGGGATAACTTTTTCCTAAACGGATCACCCGCATCCGATGACTTTATGAAGGATCGTGAGGAGCCAAAACTATAATGCAAGGACTCTACTACGCGGCCTGCAATATATCGGCGACCCAGGCATTAATACTTTTTCCTGACGCCTCAGCAGTTCTCGCTACTTTGGCATGTATTTCAGGTGAAATACGCAACATCAACTTTCCAGAGTAGGGTTTTTGTGGTTTGACGCCATGTAGTTCAGACATAGTGATGTACCCATCCACTGCTGCTTCGAAGGCTTTGATTAACTCGGAAACAGACTCACCATGAAAAGAGACGATATCCGTAATGCCCGTCAAGTGACCGATAAAAATACGGTCATCGGCATCAAACTCAACGTTGGCAGAATAATTTTTGTAACTTAGCGGTTTGTTCATGGCTTAACTCCTATTAGGACCAAAAAACTTTGAACATCTTTTACTTGATACCTCTTTGCCTCTTTGCCGGGGTGCGGTCTATGAAGATCCAGCCTGTGGTTATTCATTAGAAAACTTACTCTAGACCCCTCACCTTCAACACATTGACTACCAATTGCTATCAACAATAATTCAATTTTTCTCCACTCGATAGTCGCAGAAGTGGGTTTTGCAAATACTGCCTGTAAAGTTTTTTGGTGTTTGCTATTCATTACCTTAATGATATCATAAAATGATATCATTCACAAGCATCAACCGCGCGGATGATGCTTGTGATGAATCGACTTCAGACGCTCTCTAGCGACATGGGTATAGATCTGTGTAGTAGAGATATCAGCATGACCCAACAGAAGCTGTACCACCCTTAAATCTGCACCATGGTTCAGTAAATGGGTAGCAAAAGCATGGCGTAAGGTATGGGGAGATAAGGCAACAGGAATATTAGCAATAGTGGCGTAGCGCTTGATCAGCGCCCAGAAAGCCTGACGAGTTAAGCCAGTTCCGGTATGACGCCCCACAAATACCGCATCCGAAGTTTTACCTTCTAGCAATGGCGTTCTGGCCTCAGCCAAGTATCGGCGCAACCACTGCCCTGCCTCACCACCAAATGGAACTAGTCGTTCTTTACCGCCCTTACCATTCACCACCCGGATAACACCTTCATTTAATCCTAGAGCAACTGTCTTTAAGGAAACGATTTCTGAGACACGCAAGCCGCTGGCATACATTAATTCCAACATGGTGCGATCACGCAATCCTAGCGAAGTCTCCACATCGGGGGCATTCAGCAAGGCGATAACCTGATCTTCACTTAAGGTCTTAGGGAAACGCAGTGCTTGTTTTGCAGCACGTAAACCAATGCAAGGATCACTTTTAACTAAGTTCATACGCAGAGCATGACGATAAAAGCGCTTAAATACCGTCAACCGACGATTAGCAGTGGTTGCTTTATCTGCGCGTCGATGCGCAATGTATGCAGTGAGATCTTTTTCAGCAACCCCGTAGAGATCAGTGCCGGAGTCTTTTTGAAGCCACTGCGCCAAGAGCAATAGGTCTCGGCGGTAGGCGGACAAACTGTTTTTTGCCAAGCCATCCTCCAACCAACAAGCATCACAGAAGCGCTCGATGGCTTCGGCACTCAATAGAGGAATATCAGGGTGCTGGTTTCGAGTGCCGACCATTGCTAGGTTTTAAATTAACAAGGGAGGGTTGAATCGCCCTAGAAAAATCAAAGTATTTAGAAGCATCTTGCGTCTTCCAAAGAGCACGTTCCTCGCTTTCCCTACAAAAGACGGGAATAGCCTTGGCTTTTCTGGGCGATTTTGTGGTCATACAGTCAATTAGTCACGGAAGTTATTAAAGCCTAATGGAGCCTCGCTGACTCCTTTCTTAAGCATAGCCATCGTTTCTTGCAAGTCATCGCGCTTAGTACCCGTTACACGCACTGCATCCCCCTGAATACTCGCCTGCACTTTGATCTTGCTGTCTTTGATGATGCGCACTACTTTTTTAGCCAACTCTGAAGTAATGCCTTTTTGGATCTTCATGGTTTGCTTGCGCTTATCACTACCAATCGTCTCTTTTTTGTCGTCTTTGAGATAACGCACATCGACATTGCGTTTAGCCATCTTGCTATAAAGCACGTCACGAACTTGACCCAATTTAAAGTCGTCATCACCAAACAAGATCAAAGTCTCGTCCTTTTGCTCTACTCGGCTATCGGAGCCTTTGAAGTCAAAACGATTGGTAATCTCTTTATTGGATTGCTCGATTGCGTTTTTCAACTCAATCATGTCAGGCTCACACACTACGTCAAATGAGGGCATCTCAAACTCCTTAATTAATCTGGGTAATGAATTCTGCAAATTCAATCATTGCATTGTTACTTTTCAAGTTTTTTCATAAATTACGAACAGAAACTCGAACACGAATAAGATTGTGGCATGAACTCCGCGAAAAATGCGCCCAATCAAGCAAAATTGACTCCCAATCTAGGGCTCAAGCACCGGAATAGCTTTGGCCTAGACTCCACTGCGGAATTGGCATACGAGATCACATCCGCGGATCAGTTACCAGCCCTCATGAAAGAGCTTGGGGATAAAAAACTGGCCTGGCGTACATTAGGCGGCGGAAGCAATGTGATTCTTCCAGAGTCTTTGCCTGGAGCGACCCTACTTATTAATATTCTCGGTCAAGATCTTGTTAAATCGGATGACGCCAACTCATGGCTTGAGGTGGGCGCCGGTGTTAACTGGCACGAATTAGTTGCTTGGACACTAGAGCACAATATCCCGGGATTTGAGAACCTCGCACTGATTCCAGGAACTGTCGGCGCCGCGCCCATTCAGAACATTGGGGCATACGGTGTTGAGATCGGGGAATACATCGACAGCATCGAGGCATTTGATTCTGCGGCTCATGCCTTTGTCACTCTCCCGCAAGAGGCCTGCCAGTTTTCCTATCGCGATAGCTACTTCAAGCAAAATCCAAACCGATTGATCGTGACAAAGGTTGTTTTTAAAATCCCCAAGGCTTGGCAGGCGCGATTACAGTACGCCGATCTAGCAAAGCAATTTTCTGAGTCAAACTTGAACCCAAGTGCAAAGCAAATTTTTGATGCCGTATGCGCCATCAGATCTAAGAAATTGCCAGACCCCAAGGTCATAGGCAATGCTGGGAGTTTCTTCCAAAACCCAATTGTTAACACTGAACAATGCGAGCAACTGAGCAAGCAATTTCCGAATCTGGTTTCTTATCCAGATGACAATGGCAAACGAAAATTGGCAGCCGGATGGCTGATTGACCAATGCGGCTTTAAAGGCAAACGTGTTGGCCCTGTTGGTGTCTATGAAAACCAAGCACTAGTACTCGTAAATCATGGCAGCGGGACATCAACTGATATCCTCAATCTAGCAAAAAGTATTCAGGAAGCAGTGCTGGGGAAATTCGGAGTGGAACTCGAGATTGAGCCAAATATTTTTTAGAAAAATATCGAATAACCACGTTTATGTCCAGCTTAATTACTGGCTGTACGATAACGTGATGCCCCAATACCCTGCAAAACTTACAAAAGACGGCTCCAATATCTTAGTCACATTTAGGGATGTGCCAGAAGCAATTACGTTTGGAGCCAATGAAAAAGAGGCGCTCGAAAATGCGGTTGATGCCCTTGTTACTGGGCTGTCCCTTTATGTCGATGCGGGCAAAGCATTACCTAAGCCGAGTAGGGTAAAGCGCGGGCAAAAAATAATTTCTCTACCCCCGCTTGAATTGGCACGGCTACGCCTCTATCAAATAATGACGGACAAGGTATCAGAAGGATTGGACTCAAGATTTGCTTAGCCTAACCACGATCAAAAATTCCTTTAAATAATTTCAAAAAATTAGTATGGACGCGCAACTAAAACCTCACACCATATATTCTGAAAAACAATATTGGGATATGGTTCATATCGCAGACACGCTAAGTGAGATCATTGGATTATCAGAGACACACCCGCTTCTTGATTTTTTTGAACTTACATGTGACTACATTCGAGCTTATGATCTAGTGCACTCTGAAGTTCCCGACGCAAGTCACCCATAGCTTTCCAATGAAATCGGATTAGGTCAGAACAAGATCAAGAACAACGCCAACTGACTTTACCTTTGGCACACCCAACTTTCTCGCTTTCCATAAATCGTATGTCGCCTGCTGACTTAGCCAAATATCTGCGCTACCACCGTTTTTAATCCCCAGCCATTTCTCAATGCGTAAGGCCATGTTCGGTGAAATAGCAGCCTTCCCATTAATTACACGGGAAAGTGCAACGCGTGTAATGCCCAACTGGTCTGCAGCCTCAGTTACGCTCATACCCAATGCAGGGAGAATATCCTCTTTGATGATCAAGCCAGGGTAAGGTGGATTATGCATTTTTCTCATGTTTTGTATTCCTAAACTTGTCACTTAATGGTAATCCTGATAATCAAGCAATATGACATCTTTATCATCAAATTTAAAAGTAATTCTCCAATTGCCACTCACGGCTAATGAGTAATGATTATTTAGTTTTCCTGAGAGTAGGTGTAGCCTCTACCCAGGAATATTGACATCCTCCCAACATGTGGCCTCATCCAATCTAGCCAACTGTCTACTCAATTTATTTGAATGGGAAGACTGTATCCCAGTCTTTTTTCCGGTTTGAAAAAACAACTCCAAACCTTTATGCCTAAAAGATTTAATCATCCCTCATTGTATATTGTATAGCATAGCTATACATACACGCAAACACATTAAGGCTTTTAATTGGCCTGACTAATTTTTGAAAACTCCACCTCTACCCGCCCCTCTGCCAGTCGCACCTCAAATACGCTTTGGGTATTGAGCTCGTTGGGGCTACGCACCGCATGCATTGCTTGTTCTTCCTTACTCAAGATGACTGCATAACCGCGCTCTAGAGTTCTTTGCGGGTTGAGCATTTCAAGTTGAGATTGGAAGTGGCTTTGATCTCGCTTCCAATTCTCAACCCTGACTAACCAAGCTTGATTGAGTCGTTTTTGCCAACCACTAATTTGCTCACGCATCCGATCGGGATTAGGCAAGGTATGACTGAGACGTAAGGCTAATTGATCTAAGGTTTGCGCTTCACGCTCTACTCGCTGACTCACTCTTTGCAGCAACGCTTGCATGATGGCGTCTAACTCTTGAAGCATTTGATCGCGTCGTGGCGCTGCCAATTCTGCCGCGCCTGTAGGAGTGGGTGCACGTAAGTCAGCAACAAAGTCAGCAATCGTGACATCGGTTTCATGACCAACGCCACTGACTATTGGAATGGGAGACTGCGCAATTGCGTAAGCCAACTTCTCATCATTAAATGCCCAGAGATCTTCAATGCTGCCGCCACCCCTAACCAACAAAATCACATCGACTGCATTTTCTTTTTCGGCAGCCTTCAGTGCAGAAATAATTCCAGCTGGTGCATCTGGTCCTTGGACCAGGGTTGGGTAAATCACAATCGGTATATGCGGCGCTCTTCTTGCAAGCGTGCTTAAAACATCTTTTAGAGCTGCCGCCTGCGGCGAAGTAATGATGCCGATCGATCTCGGATGGGTTGGAATGGGGCGCTTATTCTCAAGATCAAATAAGCCTTCTTTGGCGAGCTTAGCCTTGAGCTTTAAAAAGGCTTCATAAAGACCGCCCATGCCAGCACGTCGCATGCTTTGTACCGTTAGCTGAATGTCCCCACGCGGAACATAAAAACCGAGATTGGCAGCAACTTCTACCAAATCCCCTGATTGAGGCATAAATCCGACTTGTCCATTGCGACCCCGGAACATCACGCAACGGATCTGCCCTTCCTCATCCTTAAGGGAAAAGTACCAATGCCCACTGTCATAGGCCTTGAAATTGGAAATCTCACCGCTAACCCAGACGGTATCAAAGCGCTCCTCTAAAGAGCTTGCAATGGCGCGGTTTAGATCGCCAACACTGAGGATTTCTCTTGATATTTCCGACATTTTTTCTCTTTTTCTACGCAAGTATCAGGTGTTGCGGCCAATAAATATCCACAGAAGCTTATTCGCTCTTGGTCTAGTGTCTAGAAGTGAGTAATTACTGACCCAAAACGTCTCATAAAACCAACAGATTATCTCTATCCTATTGATTTATATCATGAATTGTTAATCTCTATCTTAGACTGAATCCTAAGGAATAGGGAGCCATCACCATCAATCAAGGACTTACAACACATTTTCTAAAAAGTTTTGCACAGAGTTATCCACAGGATGCCTTTGTGAAAACGGGTTTTTAATTCAGCTAAAGTACTGAGCTTATGTACTCAATCTTACTGTCTGCTGGCTGGCCTATATGGCCCCTTCTTCTCATCTCCATTATCGGGCTGGCTATTGTCATTGAGCGCGCCTGGTATTTGCGCCAAATTCACCTATTTCCGAAAGATAGTCTGGAGACGGTATTTGGCTTAGCCAATGCTATTTCCCAGCAAAAAACAGTCTCAGAGCCTGAAATCAGTGCCATTAGCCAACTTTCCCCTGTAGGTAGCCTCTTTGCCTGCATCCTTCGGGAAAAAGCCTCTGGCAGCTCCGCAGACTCTGCCCTAGAAGAATTACAAGCCAGCGCTCAATCCACTTGGTTAAAGCTAGAGCGTTATCTTGGCGTCTTGGCCACCATAGCGACTGTTGCGCCCCTATTAGGACTCTTCGGGACCGTTGTCGGCATGATTGAAATCTTTGGTAGCCAGGGCGTCGGCAGCCCCCAGCAGCTAGCGCATGGCATCTCTATTGCCCTATACAACACCGCATTTGGCTTGCTGATTGCTATTCCTGCTTTAGCTGCATGGCGCGGTCTGCGTGCAATGGCAAATCAACGCCAACATGAGTGCGAAGAATTTACTCGTCAATTGTTTAAAAAACTCTATCCACATTCTGCAGATACCAAATGAGTTGGTTAGAAAATAAGCTTCAGCGTCGAGGTCAATTTTCATTAGGGATGCAGCCATCTTCGGTAGAGCCTGAGATCAATCTCATTCCTTTTATTGATGTGCTGTTAGTAGTGCTGATCTTTCTGATGATCTCCACCACCTTTACCCGCTACCAAGAGTTAGCCATCACCTTGCCTACTGCCAATGGCGCAGCAAGCCAGTCGGAGGTGAAACAAATTCATATTGCAGTAAGTCGTGATGGGCGCTTTGCCATTAACGGCAAGGTAACTGACCGCAGCCAACTGAGCAATAGCCTGAATACAATCAACAAAGACAACGCCATCCAAGTCAACATCGATGCCGATGCTAAAGCCCCTCATCAGGCAGTCATGAGCGCTTTAGAGGCAGCGCGTGATGCCAACCTATCCAATATCGTATTTAGCAGTCAAACTACTAAAAAATAATCAAATACACCAGAAACATTGAGCTCAGCAAATCGCCTTTAATGTCATTGCCAAAAAAATCTTCTTTCTTTAATCAGGCTCCCCGGTTTTGGGAAAGACGCGGGCCAACCAGTCTTGTGCTTTGGCCTTTGTCCAAAGTGTACGGTTGGATAAACCAAGCCTTAGATCTGTTAAACGAGTTGAATTTAGGTAGACGCAAACCACAAGTTGTACCCATCATTATTGTTGGCAACATCCGCGTAGGCGGCACCGGTAAAACGCCCATTGTCATTGCATTAGCAGAGCGAATCGCACGCATGGGCTGGAAACCCGGAATTATTAGTAGAGGTTATGGTGCATCTACATTAAGCGCACCCCGCCAAGTACACAGTGATTCCAATCCTGCAGAAGTTGGCGATGAACCAGTCTTAATTGCCAAGCGCACAGACAATCAGTTTCCGATTTGGGTTCATCCCAAACGAACCCTCAGCATTCAGTCTCTGTTGAAACAGGATCCCTCGGTGAACGTCATCATCAGCGATGATGGCTTGCAGCATCGAAGTCTGCTGCGCTGGCCTGCAAGAGAAGGCGGTCGTGATATTGAATTTGTAGTGCGTGATCAACGTGGCGAAGGTAATGGCTTCTTGCTACCTGCCGGTCCTTTACGTGAGCCTGCATCCCGCGAGCGCGACGCCACTTTAATGACTGGGGCAACCGCACCCTCCAATCACATTGATGAATATTTTTTAGGGCGACGTGCTTTCACATTGGGTAGTCAACTAGGTACGCCCTATCAACTGAATAATCCAAGCAACACGCAGTCACTAGCGACTATTGCCGATAAGTACCTTCCAAACAAAATTGCTGCTATTGCCGCAATTGGTAATCCACAGCGCTTTTTTGATGACTTACTCAGACACGGCATAGCAGGCAAATGCATTGGTTTGGCTGATCATGCTAGCTACACCCCAGAATTTTTCTCTGCCATCAATGCAGAGTGCATTCTCATTACCGAAAAGGATGCCGTAAAATGCACCTCAATACAGGATGAACGCATTTGGGTGGTTCCGATGAGTTTAGAGATTCCCAATACATTGTCAGATTGGTTGCAATCCATTTTGCAAAGACCTGATCCAAATCAATACACTTTATAAAAGATAGCAAAGATCAAATATGGATAAGCGCTTATTAGAGATTTTGGTCTGCCCTTTGTGCAAAAGTACTTTGCATTTGGATGCAGAAAAACACGAGCTCATCTGCAAAGCGGATCGCTTGGCTTACCCCATTCGAAATGACATTCCTGTCATGCTCGTCGATGAAGCCCGCAGTCTTTCTGCTGATGAAACCCATTAAGAACTGATTGTGCACAATCAAACGCATGAGCATTAACACTCCAGAGTTCTTAGTTGTTATCCCTGCAAGGCTTGGCTCTACTCGCTTGCCTCGTAAGCCACTTGCTGACATTGGCGGTAAGCCCATGGTGATTCGTGTGGCTGAGCGTGCGCAGCAATCCAATGCCCAAAGCGTTGTAGTTGCTACAGACTCGCCAGAAATTCAGGCTGCGTGTGATGAACATCGGATTGAATGTTTATTAACTAGTGCAGATCACCCTACTGGCACAGACCGTATTGCAGAAGTAGCTCAACTGTTGAAACTTCCAGCAGATACTTTGATTGTGAATGTGCAAGGCGATGAACCACTGATTCCTCCAGAGTTGATCAATCAGGTTGCTCAAACTTTGGCCGACAATACCGCGTGTGCGATTTCAACTGTGGCGGTACCCATTACTGACGCCACAGAAATTAATAACCCCAATGTAGTCAAAGTAGTCCTCAACCGCTCTAATGAGGCGCTCTACTTCTCTAGATCCACCATTCCGTTTGTGCGAGATCCGGACTCTGAGCAAGCAATCACTCGTTTACGTCATTTGGGCATCTACGCCTATCGAGCTGATTTTCTGCAGGCCTACACCCGTCTTGAGCCGGCACCACCGGAGCAAGCAGAAGCTCTAGAACAGCTCCGCGCCCTCTGGAATGGCTATCGTATTGCCGTCCACACAGCTAGCGAAGCCCCACCAGCAGGGGTTGATACAGCCGAAGACCTCGAGCGGGTACGCCGCATATTGGCCGGCTAACCCAGAATCTGGTTATTCGGGGGTTCTCGGGGATAATCCTAGGAATTGATAACAAAGTATCCCGAAAAAATACGGGACAATAAGTGTCTTCTAAGGGGAAAACAATGCGCTTAATTCTGCTCGGTGCACCAGGTGCTGGCAAGGGAACACAAGCTCAGTTCATTTGCGAAAAATTTGCGATTCCACAAATCTCGACAGGCGACATGTTGCGCGCTGCCGTTAAAGCTGGAACTGAACTTGGCATTGCCGCTAAAAAAATTATGGATGCCGGCGGCCTTGTTTCCGACGACATCATCATCGGCTTAGTCAAAGATCGCTTAACTCAACCCGATTGTAGTAAGGGCTATTTGTTTGACGGTTTCCCAAGAACGATCCCCCAAGCACAAGCCATGAAAGATGCTGGCGTGCCAATCGATTACGTTCTCGAAATTGACGTTCCATTTGATGCCATCATTGATCGCATGAGCGGTCGTCGTGTTCACCCAGCCTCCGGTCGCACTTATCACGTGACATTCAACCCGCCGAAAGTCGAAGGTAAAGACGATGTGACTGGTGAAGCCTTGATTCAGCGCGATGACGATAAAGAAGAAACGGTTCGCAAGCGCTTGCAGGTTTATAACGACCAGACTCGTCCGCTAGTGGAGTACTACTCTACTTGGGCAACGCAAAGTAATGCAGCTGACAAGGTAAAGGCTCCGGCCTATCGCAAGGTCAGTGGCACTGGTAACGTTGATGACATTACCGCTTCCATCTTTGCACAATTGAAATAATCAACACCATCACCGATTAAAGGGGCTGCTTTTGCAGCCCCTTTTTCTTTGTCGGAAAAAGGGGTATTATTTAAATAACGTACTTAGTGGTATAGTTTTTTATGACCAAAAAAAGTGCCTTCAAGACAAAAATTTTTGCCAAGTGGATGAGAAAAACTAGCCTAAAAGATCAGGATCTACTTTTCGCAATTACTGAAATGGAGGCCGGCCTCATTGATGCAGATCTTGGTGGGAATGTTTATAAAAAAGAATTGCTTTGGCAGGCATGGGTAAAAGTGCTGGGGCCAGAACATTAGTGGCGGGAAAGTTTTCTAGAAAATGGTTTTTTCTTTTTGGCTTTGCCAAGAATGAGAAAGATAACATTAATGATGATGAATTAGTTCATCTACAAGGAGCAGCAAGTAGACTTTTATGTCTGACTGATGAAGATATCGAAGAGGTAATTCTCGTAGGAGAACTAAAGGAGTTAATAAACAATGCTAAATAAAACGAAAAGTCGAATTATTGAGGAGATGACAGACACCGTAAGGGGCCTTCATAAAGCCGGCGTCATTACTAAGAGAAGTATGGATGAATTTGAGGCTTTGCGGCATCTAGAGGTTAAACCAATGACTGCTAAGCGAATCAAACAACTTCGCAGCAAGACTCATTTGAGTCAGGCTGTTTTTGCGTTAGCAATTAATACCAGCCTATCAACAATCCAAAAGTGGGAGGCTGGAGATAAAAAGCCAAGCGGGACCTCTTTAAAACTTTTATCGTTAATCGAAAGAAAGGGTCTGGAAGTTATTTTGTAATCGAAATATAAGAATCTTATGCAAGGTTATGTAAGAAGCATAACCTTGCATAAGATTCTTATAATTTGAAAAATCGCAGCAGAATGGGGCTATCGAAAGCCTATTTCAGCTCTTTGAGCGCACTCTCAAAAGATTCAATATCTGCAAAGCTTCTGTAGACAGAGGCAAAGCGGATGTAAGCCACTTTATCCAGACGCTTGAGTTCACGCATTACAAGTTCACCAACGCGCTCACTCGGAATTTCTTTTTCACCAAGGCTCAGTAACTTCTCTTCAATACGAGCAATCGCTTCATCTACAGAATCGGATGAGACGGGTCGTTTGCGTAATGCCAGCTTAATTGAGCTAGCTAGCTTGTCATGACTGTAATCAACACGGCTGCCATTCTTTTTAACGATAGCCGGCAAGGCCAGTTCTACACGCTCGTAAGTCGTAAATCGTTTATCGCATTTGGCACAACGGCGGCGACGGCGAATGGTGTCGCCTTCGTCCGATACCCGAGTATCTAGTACCTGGGTATCGTCGTTATGGCAAAAGGGGCAGCGCAATGGATACTCGCTTAACCGTAGACTGGGAAGCGCTTAGTCAACTCAGCAACTTGCGCACGAACCTTAGCAATGTTGTCAGCATCGTTTGGGTTATCCAAAACGTCTGCAATGAAATTACCAACTTGACGCGCCTCTGCTTCTTTAAAGCCGCGCGTGGTCATTGCTGGTGAGCCCAAACGAATACCACTCGTCACCATTGGCTTTTCTGGATCATTCGGAATGCCGTTCTTATTGCAAGTAATGTGCGCCTCGCCCAGTACACGCTCAGCTTCTTTACCAGTCATCTTCTTGGCGCGCAAATCCACCAACATCACATGAGAATCTGTGCCACCAGAAACAATCCGCAGGCCACGAGCAATTAATGTCTCTGCCAAAGCTTTTGCATTTGCAATCACTTGTTTTTGATACTCGATAAAGCCAGGCTCTTGCGCTTCTTTAAACGCTGTCGCCTTAGCTGCGATCACATGCATCAATGGACCACCTTGTAGACCAGGGAATACTGCAGAGTTAATTGCTTTCTCGTGCTCAGCTTTCATTAAGATGATACCGCCGCGAGGGCCACGCAAACTCTTGTGTGTTGTGGAGGTAACAATATCCGCATGAGGCACTGGGTTTGGATACACGCCAGCAGCTATCAAACCAGAATAATGCGCCATGTCGACCATAAAAATGGCGCCGACTTCTTTTGCTAACTTACCAATGCGCTCCCAATCGATCACGAGAGAGTAAGCAGATGCGCCAGCAATAATTAATTTAGGCTTGTGCTCACGAGCTAAACGCTCCATTTGTTCGTAATCGATCGCTTCGTTTTTATCAAGACCATAGGAAATCGGATTGAACCACTTACCACTCATATTCAAAGCCATGCCGTGGGTCAAGTGGCCACCTTCAGCCAAACTCATTCCCATGAAGGTATCGCCAGGTTTTAGGAAAGCCAAAAATACTGCTTGGTTTGCAGATGCGCCGCAATGGGGCTGCACGTTCGCCGCCTCAGCACCGTATAAAGCCTTTACTCGATCAATCGCCAACTGCTCAGCCACGTCGACAAACTCACAACCGCCGTAATAACGCTTACCTGGGTAGCCTTCAGCGTACTTATTAGTTAACTGGGAGCCCTGTGCCTGCATCACCGCTGGTGAGGCATAGTTCTCAGAAGCAATCAGCTCAATATGGTCTTCTTGACGCTTATTTTCATTCTGAATCGATGCCCACAATTCTGGGTCGGTTTTGGCTAAGGTATTTTGGCGGTCGAACATGGTCATAATCCTGATGAAGTTGTATTGCTGAGTGAATTAACTTAGTAAAATCAACCTACATCATACAAAATCCACCATGACACCTACTCAAGACCTCTCATTTCTCTCTCTCGTCCTTAATGCCAGCCTATTAGTCCAGTTAGTAATGTTGTTATTACTGGGCATGTCTATAGCCTCTTGGACCATCATTTTTAAGAAAACTGCCACCCTAAGAGGGGTAAGGCGCGATACCGAGCGCTTTGAGCGGGACTTTTGGTCGGGTGGTGATCTCAATACCCTTTTGGATGCCGCTCAGCGTAATACCCGAAGCGATGCCGTCTTGGAGCATATCTTTGAGGCTGGTATGCAGGAGTTTAATAAGGGGCGAGAGATAGATGCTGCCCGCCGCGCCATGAAAGCCACCTACCAGCGCGAAATGGACATACTGGAAGCCAACCTACCCTTCTTGGCGTCTGTAGGCTCAGTCTCACCTTATATCGGCCTCTTTGGCACTGTTTGGGGCATCATGCATGCCTTCCGCGGTCTAGCTAACGTACAAAACGCAACCTTAGCGGCAGTTGCCCCAGGCATTGCTGAAGCGCTAGTGGCTACTGCTATTGGCCTGTTTGCCGCTATTCCTGCCGTAGTTGCCTACAACCGCGCAGCCACAGATGTGGATCGCCTAGCGATTCGTTTTGAAACCTTCATCGAAGAATTTACCAACATCTTGCAACGTCAAGCTTCAGGCAGATGAGCATGGCCGGCTCACTCAGAAAATCTTCCAAACGTCGGGCAATGGCCGACATCAATGTGGTTCCTTACATTGATGTGATGTTGGTGCTGCTCGTGATCTTTATGGTGACCGCTCCGATGGTCAATCCTGGCGTCGTCAATTTGCCAACCGTAGGTGGTGCAAAAGTGCAATCTTTGCCGCCCGTCTTTTTAACCATCGATGCCAATGAAAATGTCATCGTTCGTAAAGATGGTGATCCCGTTCAAACATTAAATAAATTTGAACTTGGTGCATTTGCGCGCTCACAAGCAGAAAAGTCTGCTGAGCAACCTGTTGTGCTTGCTGCTGACAAATCCATTAAGTATGAAGTGGTAATGGAAGTGATGTCCAAGCTCAAAGAAAATGGCGTGAAACGTATCGGCCTTGCCGTGAAAAGTCAATAAGCCTCTTTGCATTGCATACATGAATAGCGCGCAAACTTTTCGCTCAAGCCCGTTAAACTTTAAACGAGGCCGCCCCACTAAAAACGAAAGCACAAAACGTGCTTTTAGTTTTTCTCTGGCTGTGCACGTAGGTCTATTGGCCTTCTTAGTCATCGGCATTAGCTGGAACAACTCAACTCCTTCAGGCGTTGAAGTTGAACTTTGGGATGCAAGCCAACAAGTCGAAGCGCCTGTCGTTCCTGAAATCAAAACCGAGATAAAGGAAGAAGCGGCTGACATCGCGATCAAGAAAAAGCAGGTTGAGAAAGAGCCCCCCAAGAAAGAAGTAAAAGAGACCCCTAAACCAGTTACTCCAACTAAGCCAACTCCACCCAAGGAGAAGGAAAAAGAGAAACCTAAAAAGGCTGAAGCACCAAAAGCTGCTACACCTACAGAAACCAAAGCTAATGCTGCGGCAGAAAAGGTGCGCGCAGATCAGCTGGCACGCTTACGCGCAGCGGCTGGTGCTGAAGGCGGTAGTGGTGGCACCAGTGGTAGCGGTGTTGGCGGTGGTGGCAATGCGCCTCCTGGCTGGACAGATAAAGTGGTGAAGAAAGTCAAACCGCTCATCGTGTTTAACCCAGAATCCATTAGCGGCAATCCTGCAGCAGTTGTTAAAGTAAACCTGGCGCCAGATGGCGCAATCTTAAATACAGATCTCGTCACTTCTAGCGGTAATGCCGGCTGGGATCGCGCAGTTCTTCTTGCACTGACTCGCGCAGAAAGTCTGCCAAAAGACGACAATGGCAAAATTCCTCAAAGAGAAGTTAAGCTGACCTTTAAACCCAAGGACTAAAGCATGTTGCAATTTGCTAAAAAGAATTTTTCATTAGTAGTGTCAGTATTGGTAGTGATGCTATCGATGACTGGCATGAGCTCTTCAGCGCTAGCGCAAATGAATATTGAAATCACTGGCGTAGGACAGTCTCTCTATCCCATCGCAGTGATGCGTTTTAAAGACGAGAACAAGCTGCCAACTAGTGTGACTGACATTATTCGCCAAGACTTAGCACGTAGTGGTTATTTTAAAAATACCGAGAACGGTAATGCGAGCGAGAGTGATGAGGGGACACCAAACTACAAGTCTTGGGCGGCACGCGGTGCAGATGCCTTAGTGGTGGGCTCTATAGTGCAGTCGAGCGCAGGTCAGTTTGAGATTCGTTACAAATTATTTGATGTGCGCAAGTCCCAAAGCTTAGGCGGCCTCAATCTCAATTCCAGTACAGATAATTTGCGTGCTGTTGGTCACAAAATTGCTGACGACATCATCTTGAAATTACTAGGTGAGCGCGGCATCTTTTCTACACGACTTTCTTATGTAATTAAAGAAGGTAAACGCTACCGCTTAGTCATCTCCGATGCGGATGGTCAAAATATTCGTAATGCTATGAGTAGTGGTGAGCCAATCATCTCTCCATCATGGTCCCCTGATGGCAAGAAAGTGGCCTATGTTTCTTTTGAAGATCGCAAGCCAGTCATCTATGTTCACGAACTCGCTACTGGTCGCCGCATTGCCCTCTCAAATCAAAAAGGAAATAACAGTGCGCCAGCCTGGTCACCCGACGGCAAAAAGCTAGCGATCTCCCTTTCAAAAGATGGCAACACCCAGATCTACAGTATTAATGCGGATGGAACCGGCTTGCAGCGCCTTACTCGTGGATACACCATTGACACTGAACCTCAATATTCAGCTGATGGTCGCTTCATCTACTTCACGAGCGATCGTGGTGGCAATCCACAGATTTATCGCATGAGCTCTGAGGGCGAGCAGGCCGAAGGTACAAAACGCACTACTTATAAGCAAGGTTTTGTGACCTCACCGCGCATTTCCCCGGATGGCAAGTATTTAGCCTATATCGCCAACATTGGCGGGGCTTTCCGTTTGCATATTCTGAATCTAGCAACAGGCGATGCCCAAGCGCTCACCGACGGAACCAGTGATGAGTCTCCATCGTTTGCCGCAAATGGTCGTTATGTCTTGTATTCCACAAAGGTGGGTGGCAAACGGGTCTTGGCTGCGGTATCAGTAGACGGAAACTCTAAGCAGATATTAAGCATTCCAGGATCTGACGTACGTCAGCCATCGTGGGGACCATTTATGGATTAAGGCTGACCCACTCAACTTGGGTCATAAGAAAATTGTTCAATTTTCTTAGCTTTAATCAGCTTGATGTCTGGATGCATAGGGTTAATTAATACATTGCTTGCTTGAGGAATAACAACTGAAGGCACCAACAACAAAGCACTTGTATTCGACTGAAGCCATTTCTGACCCTTCTCAATACTGGCAGTTCCCGCTGGCAATGCATCCCAACCAGTACCAGCTGTTTTGGCATTTAGCCTCTTAGCTAAATTCCATACCCTTACTGGGATATCAATTCGCACCAGATAGCGGGTCAGGGGAAGTCCTTGCGCATTGATGTGCACCATAGTTTCCAGACAAGCAAGTGCGATGGACTCCGAGGTATATAGAACGGATGTCCCTTTTTTATTCCATCTTCCACCAGATTTTTTTGCACCTTCCCCACTAAGATCATCCGCCTTAAATAGGGGGGCATCAAGCGCAATTCTCCAAACTGCCTGGACGCTCATGCATATGCTCCAGTTTGAATTTTGGCAAGGAGATCAGAAATCATCTCTTGACCAGAAACTGTATCTAAGTAGGCTGATGGCTTCTCGCCACCCAATGCTGGGGAAGGTTTTTCAAGCCAGCTTGCGACCCACTTAGCAGCGTCAAATCCATCTGGATTTCCCGACTCCGTAATCATTGACTCTACCTGCCCTACAAGTTTCGCCATACCGATTAAACGCTCGCCTTGCTCAATCGGTAGCATTTGGTTTGCGACGGATTTCTTATCAATGGTCGACTTCGGTAAATTCAAGAACTTAAATAAGGTTTCCTTTGTAATTCCCATGGAGTCAGAAATAACATTGATATATCTAGCAGGAACTCCGTCACGGATCAACTTAATGCGATCGATCGGCTCAACTTTGTAAATGGTGGCAAAAGATAAGTCCAGCTGGGTTATTACCGGCGGGGATTTAAGAAGTACTTTCGTGGCAGCTTTTTTCGGGATTACGCTGGGCATATTAAAATCCTCGTATGAGGCTTTATTTTAACTCATTTGAGTAAAAATAAAAGTATCCACACCCGATTTAGGCTACTACCCAACGCAATTTCTATTCAAATAGAGCAATCTTAGGGGCATAATATTGGCTATTAGCTAATTTAGTTACTTAATTTGTAGGAAAAAGGACAGATCATGAAAATTTCTATCGCACGCCGTGCCGCAACCCTCAGCCTTATTGGCATAACAGCACTATTTTTAGCAGCTTGCTCTAGCGTCAAACTAGATGATGTTGATGGCGCTAACGGTGGCGGCAGCGGCAACTTTGGCTCACAGCCATGGAATGATCCTAGTAGCCCACTCTTCCAACGTAGCGTGTACTTTGATTTAAATGAGTACACCGTTCAAACTAAATATCAAAAACAATTGTCTGCGCATGCAAGCTTTTTAAAAGCCAATCCTCAGCAAAAGGTCATTATTCAAGGTAACACCGATGAACGCGGTACCGCAGAGTACAACTTGGCCTTAGGTCAACGTCGTTCAGACGCTGTCCGTAAGTCACTCAACTTGATGGGCGTTTCTGAAAATCAAATGGAAGCAGTGAGCTTTGGCAAAGAAAAACCAAAAGCTGAAGGTGACAACGAAGCAGCGTGGGCAGAAAATCGCCGTGCTGACATTGTTTACATTACAAACTAATGCCTAAGCTCTCACACTCTTTTAAACAAACGCTCTCACGAGCGTTTTGTTTAAGTGCAGCTGCTCTTTGCTTAAGCGCCTCTGGTAATGCTTGGGCTCTATTTGCCGATGATGATGCACGCAAAGCCATCCTAGATTTGCGCAGATCATTTGCTACTACGCAGATAGATTTACAAAATCAGATTGAGAAACTTAAGACGGATAACGCAGAGCTTCGCGGCAAGATTGAAAATCTAGAGAAACAAGGCGAGGACATTAGCACCAGTCAGAAAACTTACTATCAAGACCTAGATAACCGCTTAGGTAATTTTGAGCCCCGCACAGAAACGATTGAAGGCGTCACTGGCACTGTTCAACCTGGCGAGAAAAAATCTTATGACGATGCCTTAAAGGCCTTCCAGACCGGTAGTCTTAAGAAAGCCGATGAGGGTTTTTCAGCCTTTGTGAACCGTTACCCTAAGAGTCCATACGTTCCGCTGGCACTCTTTTGGAGTGGCAATAGCAAATACGCCAACAAGGATTACACCGGTGCAATTGCACAGCTGCAGAGTCTGATTAAGCGCTTTCCTAATCACTCCCGCATTCCATCAGCTATGTTGACACTCGGAAATGCGCAATTAGAAAGCGGTAACAAAGCGGCCGCCAAGAAAACTTTTACTGAGATTATCAGCAAGTATCCTGCTAGTGAAGCAGCAAAAGATGCACAACAGCTTCTCGCTGCAACAAAGTAAGTAGTTAAGAAAAATATATTTGTACTATGTCTAAGCTGTCTGCCGCATTTCAGAATATTGCCCCCCGTAAACCCAATGCCCCAGCCGTCATTTTGTTTTCTGGTGGATTGGATTCCAGCACCATTCTGGCTTTGGCAAAAGATCTTGGATATGCACCCTATGCGCTATCAGTCGGTTACGGCCAACGCCACTCTTCTGAGTTAGCAGCAGCAAAACATATTGCCAAAAAGATGGGCGTCATTCGTCACGAGGTAGTGAATTTAGATCTGACGCGTTTTGGTGGCTCAGCCCTGACTGACTCATCTATCGATATCCCAATTACCCCAGGCAAAGATCTAGAAATTCCCGTTACTTATGTGCCCGCTCGCAATACGATTTTGTTATCGCTCGCACTGGGTTGGGCGGAGTCCTTAGGCGGTTTAGATATTTTTTATGGCGCTAATGCTGTGGACTACTCAGGCTATCCTGACTGCCGCCCAGAATATGTAGCCTCATTTGAGACTATGGCGAACTTAGCCACTAAGGCTGGTGTTGAAGCGCTCAATAATGAAAATCGCTTTCGGGTTCATGCGCCAATCATTAGCATGAGCAAGGCAGAAATCATTCAACTGGGCACTACCTTAGGTGTCGATTACTCGCAAACTGTTTCTTGCTATCAGGCGAATGACCTGGGTGAGGCTTGTGGTGAATGCGAGTCTTGTCGCCTAAGACAGGTAGGTTTTAAACAAGCCAACCTGAGCGATCCGACACGCTACCAGAAGAAGTAATTCACCCGCCTTTATCAACAGAGCTTATAGGGTAGTGCCTGCTCTCGTAAGCTTGAACAAGTACTAATAGCATTTCAAATCTATTACCATCCTCGCTTTGAGGATACGGCTCATTGTCTATAAACCTTGAAATATCGACCAATGCAGACTGGTACTCGCTCTCATTTAAGAAACGTACTAAATCTCTCATAAACCTCTCGTCACTTAGTCGTGCTCAACATCCGCTCAACATAACGCGCAATTAAATCTACCTCCAAATTCACTGCATCACCCTGCTTTAATTTGCCCAAAGTCGTGTTCTCTAGAGTGTGGGGAATGATGTTGATATTCACTAAGCAAGCGTCTTTGCTGTCTTGCGTTTGATTGACTGTTAACGAAACACCATTTACAACAATTGATCCCTTGTATGCCAAGAATGGCGCCAATGCTTTAGGGGCTTCAATTTGCAGCAGCCAAGAACCATAAGCGTCGTTAGCGACAGTTGCAAAGTGTGCTACCTTGCCAACACCATCCACATGGCCGCTAACCAAATGACCGCCTAAGCGATCATTGAGTCGTAGGGCTTTTTCTAGATTCACTGGCCCTACTTTATCTAGGCCAATCGTCTTGTTCAAAGACTCGCGTGAGATATCTAAAGCGAAAGTGGTGTCAGTTAATTCAGTAGCAGTCATGCACGCGCCCTGAATCGCAATGCTGTCACCTAATGCAACATCATCGAGATACCCAGAAGGCACTTCGACAACCAGATGCAGACCGTCGCCTTTGGCTTGAGCACTTTTGATTTGACCAACTGCCGTAATAATTCCAGTAAACATAGTGAGATCTTCAATAGGGGTTTGTATTTTTTTGAATCGTTATTTCTTATTCAGTCGCAAACGAAGATCGGAGCCAAACAGACTTTGATCCATGATTTGCCAATCTTGACGTTGGTCTAAAGTTGCTAATGGGGAGATATAGGCCATTCCAATGCCCTCACCCATAAAGAAGGGTGCGTAATAGAGCAAGAGCTCATCAACACAATTCTCCCTCAGCAAAGATCCGTTTAACTTAAATCCAGACTCGACATGGATTTCATTCATGTGGCGCTCTTTTGCTAAGTACGCAAATAGTTTTGGCAAATCCACCTTGCCATTTGTGTTAGCCATCGCAATAACTTCAACACCAAGAGCCTCAAATGCTTTTGCCTTAGCTTGACTCTCTTGAGAATCTAATGAAGCGCAAACCAAGATGACGCCAGATGCTTGGGGCTTACTCAATACCTTAGCGTTCAGTGACGTCTCTAGTTTGGAATCCACAATAATTCTCCAAGGCTGGCGTTCGGTTTTGACATCTCTCACGTTGAGACTTGGGTCGTCTTCTTTAACGGTTCCCACACCAGTTAATATCGCGCAAGCTTGAGCACGCCAATGATGGCCATCTGCCCGAGCTAAAGGGCCGGTAATCCATTGGCTTTGGCCATTTGCTAAAGCCGTCTTGCCGTCTAAGCTGGCAGCGATCTTCATACGCACCCAAGGTAAGCCTCGGGTCATCCTAGAAATAAATCCCTGATTTAATGCTTGAGCATCAGATTCCATTAAGCCGCAACGCACATCAATACCCGCAGCCTTTAATCGCTCAAGTCCTTTGCCACCAACTAAGGGGTTGGGGTCAGACATTGCCACAATCACCATGGCTGGTTTGGCTGCAATTAAGGCGTCGACACAAGGCGGCGTTTTACCAGTGTGGTTACAGGGCTCTAAGGTGACATAGATCGTTGATCCAGCGGGATCCAGTCCTTTTGTTTTCACATCAGCTAAAGCCTGAACTTCCGCATGGGGTCCACCCACCCTTTGGGTATGTCCACGCCCAATTACTTCTCCATCTTTCACAATGACGCATCCCACCCGGGGGTTGGGGTTGGATAGGTAAAGGGCATTCCCAGCCTCGGCTAAGGCCTGGCTCATAAATTGGTGGTCGACTGCGGTGTACATGGGGTCTATTAAAACCGATTGTGGACAGAAGCAGCAAATTTACCCACATTACTTACAGGCTTTGGAGTCCTTGGTCGGATCACAAATTCTCCAGCGGCCCCCACTGCCCAATATGAGCTGCCGCTCGAGTCTTGAATCTCGGTCATGACCCAAGATCAAGCGGTTTGCTACAAACCCGCCTTGGGCTGTTTTGGCAGCACCGGCAGCATTGAACAAAATACCCCTCTTGGATGTATGAGGATCAATAAACTGCTTACCCCCGCCCTTGAAATACACCTGCCCAAGATCACCTTGAGAAATCCAGAGCCTCTCAATACAAGTTGATTTTGGCCGGCGTTCATCGCAAACGTTTTTAACCGCCCAACCCTCTTCCCAAAGACCCCCATTCGTTGGAGTAATGCGCACAGGCGCGCCCAATAGAAATGCTTGAGCTCTTGCAAATTGAGCATGCGCAATAAAACGTCTCGCAATGATCTCAATTTCTCGAACGGCCATTTGCTCATGCAAAAGGGGTAGTGTCGATATTGCAATGATGGCGATGATCAGCACAACGGCCATTAACTCTAACAAGCTATAACCTTGATCCTGCTTATTCAAAGTTTTGCCGCCAATTTACTCGTGTAGCGCTATTGGTCTTTTCATCCAGAAATAGAAGGATCTCTAAGCTAGGTTTTGATTTACTAGATATCAACCAAAGATTTTTTCCGACTGACTGTATATGGCAAGCAGCATTTTCTAAGACGGCGATATTAGAAAGATGTTGCTCACATTCAAGAAGCGCTTTTTCTGCAGCAATAAATTCCTTCTGGGCTTCTGCATAAGTATTGACACTTATAACTTCAAGCGCAGCTAAGCGCTCCAACTGCATGACCAGCATAGAGAGTAGTGTCAGCAGCGATAAGACCCAAGCAATAATCACAGTAGATTCACAGCAGATTACGAGTGGTAAATATGCGCTCAAACTTCTGGTGAATATATGCGCCATCAGTCATCTCTAGCTTGACCTTAAAAGCCTTGCCGGCACTAGCTGGAAGGGCTTCAAAGGAAAGATGATGAATGCCATTCATTAAGGTGGTATTTTGGATTTGTCCTTGGCGATCCAGTGATTGGCAGATTAATGAGCCACCATTAACCTTTGCACCTTTAGGTGCAGATGCTTGCCGATCTACTAAAAATCCTTGATGCGCTAAATTATTTTTAGTGCGCTCTTTTGACAAAGTATTGCCAATGCAATCAAAGTCTAGCCCTTGAGAGATTTCCTGTTTCACCATTAGCGAATCCGATCCTTGATATCCATGATTTTTTTGAACCTGAAGGTAATCGATCGAAGCAGTATTTTTTCTTGCAGATGCAATTGCTGAAGTAGCATTTTGATAACCAGCCATTCGAATAGCACGCCCGATTAATTCCAGCGCACGATCTGCTTCTGCAGTCAGCGACTGTGATTTTTCATACTGAATTTGCTTACTGATGAACTCACCACTATTTTTTATGAGTGGTGCGACCAAGACTAGGGATAGGGCGAGACCGACGAGACACTCCAATAGATTCATCTGCTAACTTTCGTGAAGTTTGGTTTGAGTTATTTGATTGCGCAGCAGTCAATATGGCGAGCTCATGCTGATCCATCTCTTTTCTAAGTCCCACCCTTTTCTCCTCTAGTTGACCCAAGCGCAAAATCATCCCTTGATAGATATTGCTCAGGCCTACCCAACTACTTGCAACTAGACTCATTGCCACCAGAACCTCTAATAAGATGAATCCATTGGGCTTAGCATTTGACTGAGGCAGTGAGGATTTTTGAATTCGAGTGTGCACAGGCCATTTTCTCGAGACTAGAGTGGTAAAAATAGGCCTTGCATGGGTGCTTATTGTCAGAAAAACTGGATATTGCTCCAATATCACTCCTAAGATCCCAGCCCGAAGCCCGAAAACCCCTCCTCAGCTTAAAATAGAGGGCTATGCAAAATAACCTCGCCTCCACAGAAGAAATTGTTGCCGAGCTCAAAGCCGGCAGGATGGTCATTCTGGTCGATGAAGAAGATCGCGAGAATGAAGGCGACCTAGTGCTCGCCGCCGATCACGTCACTCCAGAGGCTGTCAATTTCATGGCCAAGCATGGTCGTGGCTTGATTTGTTTGACTTTAACGCGTGAGCGCTGCCAGCAAATCAACCTGCCTTTGATGGTCAGGGACAACGGCACCTCAATGGGCACCAACTTCACCGTTTCGATTGAGGCAGCCAGTGGTGTTACTACTGGTATCTCAGCAGCGGATCGTGCCCACACGATCAAGACGGCAGTTGCCGCAAATGCAAAACCCAATGATCTAGTTCAGCCCGGCCATATTTTTCCTTTGATGGCACAACCTGGTGGCGTATTGATACGCTCTGGTCACACTGAAGCTGGATGTGATTTAGCTGCAATGGCTGGATGCTCTCCTACCGCCGTTATCTGCGAGATCATGAAAGATGATGGCAGCATGGCGCGATTACCAGACCTGCTTGAATTTGCAAAAGAACATCAACTAAAAATCGGCAGCATTGCTGACCTGATTCAATACCGTAGCCAACACGAAAGTATTGTGGTGCGCGAAGGTGAGCGTGAGTTCACTACTCCTTGGGGTAAGTTTCAGGGAATCATTTATCGCGATACACCAAGTTCTTGTATTCACCTGGCGCTAGTGCATGGCAAGCCTATAGAGACTGAAGAAACCTTAGTCCGCGTTCATGAGCCCGTCACAGTATTAGATTTCTTAGACTCGAATGTCAGTACGCACTCTTGGCCTTTGGCACAGGCTTTGCAAAAGTTAGCAGCGGCACCTTCTGGTGTGGCAGTTTTACTCAATGCTTCTGGCATTGCGGCGCCTAATGATGCAGACTGGTTGGCTCAGTTTCATAAATTGAATGGCACTTATGCTGAAACAGCAGAAAAGCCATTGGCTCGAAAAACGGATTTCCGCAGCTATGGCATCGGCGCTCAAATCCTCAAAGATATCGGCGTTGGAAAAATGCGCTTACTTGCTAATCCAAACCCAGTACCTAGCCTTTCCGGATACAAGCTTGAAGTGACCGGCTACACCCCATTTGAACCTACAAAATAAGTAATTCCAGGAAACATGATGAATACATCCAATGATGAATCTGCAGTAGGCGTACTCGCTACCGACCTCAACGGTCAAGATCTGCGCGTAGGTATTGTGCAAGCACGCTTCAATGAAGAGCATTGCCTTGCCCTGACTACCGCCTGCATTGAAGAGCTAATTAAGTTAGGTGTATCGCAATCGGACATCAAATTAGTTACTGTGCCTGGCGCACTAGAAATTCCTTTCGCACTTCAAAAGTTAGCTGAAACAGGCGAGTTTGATGGCTTGGTTGCGCTAGGCGCCATCATCCGTGGCGAGACTTATCACTTTGAACTCGTTTCGAATGAATCTGGTGCTGGCATTACCCGTGTTTGCCTTGAATCTGGATTGCCGATCGCCAATGGTGTTCTCACCTGTGAGACGGATGAGCAAGCCCAGGTTCGTGTTCAGGTAAAAGGTGCTGATTGCGCAAGAGCCGTTGTGGAAATGGCTAACCTCGCCTTAGCCCTTACTCCCGATATTGATTTTGAAATCAATCCTTCAGAAGAGTAATTCCCAAGATGAATAAAAATGTCCCTAGCCCACAGGCAGCACCTGGTACGCCGAGTGCGCCTAGCGCACCCAAGCGCTCACTCACACCACGTCGTCGTGCCCGTGAATACGCTTTACAAGGCGTTTATCAAAGCCTAGTCATGCGTCGTGCAGGTAGTCTGCCGAATGCTGCAGCAATTGCCAAGCAGTTAGCCGAAGATCCTGGCTTTCGTCGCTGCCAACATGATTTGTTTCAGGGTATTTTTACTGGCGTACTAGAGCGCACTGATGAGCTAGAGGGCATCATTACCCCAGCACTCGATCGCCCTATTAATGAATTGTCGCCTGTAGAGCATGCTGCCCTACTCATCGGTACATACGAACTGGCTATTGATTTAGCGGTTCCCTATAAAGTAGCTATTAATGAGGCGGTGGAATTGGCTAAAACCTTTGGTGGCACTGATGGCCATAAATACGTCAACGGTGTCTTAGACTTACTCGCCCAACAGTTACGTAGCACTGAAATTCAAGCGGGTTAAGCAAATAGCGAAGGTCTCGCTCTGGGTGATTGGTTTTAGTTCTTTTTATAAACCAAGTCCCACACCCCGTGGCCTAACTTAATTCCGCGGTTTTCGAACTTCGTGGTCGGCCTATACGCAGGCCTCTCCACATATCCAGGATGTTTGGCATCTAGCTGTTCGAGGGTGGGTTTAAATTCCTTAAAAGACTCTTTAGCAAGCTCAAGATCGCTCGCTACATCAGCCGCAGAAAAAGTTTCAACGCTCATTTGCTCGGTTGAGGTATTCACTAAATCAGACTCCGCATTTAAGACCAACAACATTTGTTCAGCATAGTTATGCCAATCAGTTGCGAGGTGTAAATAAGCCCCGGGCTTCAAACGAGAGATCAATAGTCTTACAAACTGCGTCTGAATCAAACGGCGTTTGTGGTGGCGCTTCTTGTGCCAAGGATCTGCAAAATAAATGTGGATGCCATCCAAAGAATTGGGGGCAATCATTTTCTCCAGAACCTCAACGGCATCATGGCGAATCAATCGCAAATTGGTGAGATTATTCTCACCAATCAACTTCAGCAAAGCACCAACGCCTGGAGGATGCACTTCAATCGCCAAGAAATCATCCTCAGAGCGCAAAGCAGCAATTTTGGCAGTAGTCTCACCCATACCAAAACCAATTTCCAAGATCTTGGAGTGTGATGAGCCATCGAATGTTTGCTGCAGATCTAAAACATGCTCTTGAAACGGAATTAAAAACTGGGGGCCCAGCTCATCAATAGCACGCTGCTGCCCCCCGGTAGTGCGGCCTGCACGTAGGACAAAGGACCGAATACGATCTATTCTTGTCATGATCACCAAATACTTATCTTTAACGGTTTATTTTGGAAAGGGCGTATTCCAACCAGCCGAACGATAGGCATACACCACTTCACTCAAAACGATAGAGAGCGAAGTCATAAATGAGACTAGTCCGAGTACGAAAGTCCAAATGACATAAGTTGCCTGCAATGATCGAACCGCGCCTGCTTGAAAGAAGAACAGCTCCAGTACGGTAAGTGAAATAAATACACCACTGAGTACGTCAAAGAAAATGGCAACAGTGCAAAGACGGCCTCGCACTTTTGCTTCATTAGCCTCTTTCATCATATGACTCAGTAAAACTTGATCCTGAATTCCGCCTTCTTGAATACGGTGCTGAATAGCTCGCATACGATCGACAGAGCGCGCCAGGCGAGCGGAGATTGCGTTAATTAATGTAGCCACCGCAGTCAAGAGGAACACTGGGGCAAGAGCCAATTGAATATTGTTCGTAATTGCGTCTATTGATGCATCCATCAGTTTTCCAGTCAATCTTTATTAATGTTGATGAGAGCTATCTCAATGTGACCAAGCAACTAAACCGCTGTATGCACTCAATAACACCAGCACACCAAAGATGATTCGATACCATGCAAAAGGGATGAAGTTATGTCCAGCAACATAGTGAATCAGCCAACGTACGCAAATGAAAGCGGATACAAAAGCAGCAATAAAGCCGACAACAATTGCCCAAGTAAAGTCTCCAGATAAAGAAACTGGATTTTTCCAAAGCTTAAGCAACTCGTAGGCAGTAGCCCCACCAATGACTGGAATAGCCAAGAAGAATGAGAACTCCGTAGCTACTGCGCGCGGTAAACCAAATAACATCCCTCCAATAATGGTCGCTCCGGAGCGAGAGGTTCCTGGTATTAAAGCAGCGCACTGGGCTAAGCCCACCTTCAATGCATCCAAAGAAGTGAGATCATCCACCGACTGAATGGAGTTTTTGCTCGCAGCAACAGTTTTCTGACGTTTTTCAGCCCAAAAGATGACAAGCGCTCCTACGATAAAAGCACTGGCAACCGGAATGGGGGCAAACAACACGGCCTTAATGTACTTACCAAATAGGAAGGCCAGACCCATCGCCGGAATCGATGCAATGAGTAGATTCATTACAAAACGCCGAGAGATCGCACTTGTTTTGAGAGTAGAGGCGACCCTCCAGAGCTTTTCTCTGAACTCCCAGCACACGGCCAAAATGGCGCCAAACTGGATGATGACCTCGAAGGCCTTCCCCCGCTCATCATTAAAGTCGAGTAAATCACCCACCAAAATCAGGTGTCCAGTACTAGAGATCGGCAAAAACTCCGTTAAGCCCTCGACAACTCCTAGTATTACTGCTTTACCTAGCAAAATTAGATCCATGTCTCAATTTTATAGATAGATGAAGCCAAGCAGAAGATTTGGCAAAATGAGGTTCAATTAAGACGTTTTACTGAAATAAGCCTTAAACTTCATGGCATATAAAAAGTAATTAAATCAGATGACCCCACCCCGTTTTCGTCTCTCGCAACTCAGCACCCTAAGCTTAATCCTGTGCCAAGTACTAGGACTCAGCGCGACGTCAACCAACACCTTTGCGCAGGCTGCCAATGGGGCAAAGCCATCGCTACCCACCCCAATGAGCGCTCCAGCCTTAATTGGGCTAGATATACCCCCACAAATGGTGCTCGCCCCTCAGCAGGCTATACCGACTTCTGCCGCACCCTCAAACATTAATGGAAATGGTGCAGCCAACCCTGCAGGGCAGGCTTCAGACCTCATTCGCCTATATCAAGAGGCCGCATTTAGCGACCCAGTCCTCAACGCGGCACGTTTTAACTACCAGGCAAGCAAAGAGCTCTATTGGCAAGGCCTATCCCTCTTGCTTCCTCAAGCAAGCGCAGCTCCAATTGGAACTAGGTACTACCAACATGCAACCAATGGATCAGCCTTAACAAGCTTCTCAGGTAACTCTCGCGTTTTTGATCAAAAGGGTTATACCGTCACCCTCACGCAACCCGTTTTTAATATGGCAGCATTTGAGGCATCTAAACAAGGTGACCTCAATACCAAAATTGCAGATATGCGTTTTTATTTAGCGCAACAAGATCTCATATTGAGAGTCTCACAAGCTTACTTTGATGCACTCACCAGCCAAGATAACGTAGAACTTTTTCGTAATAAGAAAAGTCTCATCAAACAACAACTGGAGATCGCACAAGCGAAATTTGATGCTGGCTTAGCCACCATTGTTGATGTCAATACAGCACAGGCAGCATTAGATCTTGCCAACTCTCAAGAGATTGGCGCTCAAGCTGATTTGGTGGTTAAGCGTGGTGTATTGGAACAACTCACTGGGCGCCCGGTAGGTACGCTACGTCCACTAATTAAAGAAGCGAAGATTGATGGCGTCCTAAAAGATCCTCGCTCCAAAAATAAAGATAGTAGCGGCATTCCGATTGCGGAAAGTGTTAACCCACAACTACCAAAAGGCCAAACTCTGGATGATTGGATCCAGCAGGCGGAAACTGCAAACTTTAATGTATTAGCTGGTCAACTATCCGTTAGTCTTGCTGAGAGCACTTACCGTGGCTCGCAAGCGCTCAATTACCCCTCTGTCAACTTCGTTGGAACAGCCGGCTACAACACCGCAAATGGAAGCGCTAATAGCTACACACCTGCAAACACCAATATTTACAACAATACTATTGCCCTGCAAATGACAATCCCGCTGGTTTCAGGAGGATTTAATAGTTCCGTTATTCGTCAGAATGCAGCCTTACTCGATGCCGCTAAAGCTAGTTACGATAATGCTCGGCGCACTGCAGCCCAAAATACGAGGACTGCCTTTACTGGGTTTTATGGAGGCTTAGCTAGTGTTAAAGCCTATGAAGCAGCAGAGCGATCATCTAACTCTGCGCTGGAGTCCAGCAAGTTAGGATTTCAAGTGGGGACGCTGATTAATATTGATGTGCTCATTGCATTGGATACGCTCATTACTACCCGCTCACAACTGCAACAGGCGCGCTACAACACCATTCTGAATGCGATGAGGCTTAAAGCCCATGCAGCCTCACTATCAGATGAAGATCTGATTTCTATCAATGCCTTGCTGCGCTAAGAACTTACTTTAGAAGCTTCAAGGATGCGTCAAGAACTTCTTGAACGCTTGGTGGATCTTGAATGTCACCCACATTAGCAATGCGCTGAGACCAATAACCTTCGGTTTTCCAGCGCGGTGAATCGCAATAAATCTCTACTGTAGATTTATCGAGCACCGCCGCCAAATGCGTCAGACCAGTATCCACCCCTACCGTCAATGCAGCACCCGAAATTACGGAGAATGCATCTGCAATAGAAAACGCAGGTGGCACAAAAGCATTGGCTATTTGAGCAGCAAGCAATTGACTGACATTCTTTTCTGCAGCGCTGCCCCATGGAAAGATGACTTGATATCCAAGAGCAGAAAGTGCATTACCAAACTCAATCCAATGACTATTGGGCCAACGCTTAGCCTCTCTAGCAGTCGAATGAAAGCATAAGACATATGGCGCAATCAATCCTTCAACAGCGCTCTTTGGAATACTGGAAATAAATTCTGAGGGATAAAACTGCGGTGCATCACTTCGTTCTATCAAAGACCAATCCAAGGCTGAGCACATGACCCAACGCGAACGATCGACCGCATGGCACTGCGTAGGAACTTGCACTGACTGGTTATAGAAAGATCTAGCCAAAGGCTCGTATCCAGAAAACTCCGTTGCATCAGCAAGACCTGCAACCACGGCATGAGAACTTTTCTTAGCTAGGGAGCATACGATCGCTGATTTAAGTAGGCCCTGTGTTTCGATCAAAATGTCATAGGTGGTGGATTGAAGTGTTTTTCTAAATGAAAAAAACTCTTTCCAGGTTGCCAAGCTAAAAAGATTTTTCTTCCAGCGGCGTAAACCAAAAGGAATAATGCGATCGATACCTCTAAAACTATCTCGGGATAAAAGTGGGGTGAGTAGGTGGACATACCCCTCTTCCACAACCCAATCAATTTGAGCATCCGGTAGACGCGAACGCAGATCCCACACAATCGGCAAGTTGTGCAATACATCCCCGAGGGAGGATAGTTTTACCAACAGGATTCTGGGAGAAGCGCTCATGCGAGCATTATCTTATCTTTTAGGAAGGCTCCTAAATTTAATTAAAACTTAGGAGCAGCATCCCACGATAAACCTGCAGAATCTTTGGCATTCATATTTGGGGCAACACCTGCAGGCAGCGGCCATTCAATGCCGACGGTCGAATCATTCCAGGCTAAGCAAGCTTCACTTTGCGGATGATAGTAGTCGGTCGTTTTGTATAAAAACTCTGCGGCTTCTGATAAGACGAGAAAGCCATGGGCTAAGCCTTCAGGAATCCAGAGTTGCTTATGATTTTGAGCGCTTAATTCCAATCCGACCCACTTGCCATAAGTTGGTGAGTCTTTTCGAATATCTACAGCCACATCAAAAACGCTACCAGCCACAACACGAACTAACTTTCCCTGCGTTTGCTCTAGCTGGTAATGCAAACCACGCAATGTCCATTGGCGAGAAAAAGAATGGTTGTCCTGAACAAATTCCACATTCAGGCCAGTAGCCGCTGAAAAATCTTGAGCATTAAAGGATTCAGTAAACCAGCCGCGCTCATCGCCAAATACTTTAGGTTCGATTACCAATACATCATGAATGGCAGTGGGAGTGATTTGCAACTTCAACGGCGTGCTCATCCAATCATCTTCTTATGCGATAAGGAAACGGCTTGGCCGGAGGTATTGAGCTCGTTCACAATCTTACTGAGGTATTGACCATAGCTATTTTTACTTAGTTGAGCGGCAACCTTAAGAACATCTTCAGCGCTGATCCAACCTTGGCGATAGGCAATCTCTTCCGGGCAAGCCACCATCAGACCCTGACGCTTTTGCAGGGTAGCAATAAAGCCAGCAGCATCCAATAATGAATCGTGTGTTCCAGTATCTAGCCAGGCAAAACCACGGCCCATAATTTCCACATTGAGCTCATTCTTTTCAAGGTAAACGCGGTTGACATCGGTAATCTCGAGTTCACCACGTGCACTAGGTTTTATCGAAGAGGCGATATCACACACTTGATTGTCATAAAAATACAGACCCGTTACCGCATAGCTGCTTCTCGGCTTTAAAGGCTTTTCTTCAATGGAGAGTGCTTTGTAATCTTTGTCAAATTCGACAACACCATATCGCTCTGGATCATTTACGTGATAAGCAAATACAGTTGCGCCACTAGCACGATCATGAGCGCTATCTAACTGATCAACCAATTCATGGCCATAGAAAATATTGTCACCCAACACCAAAGCGCTTGGATTATTACCAAGGAAATTCTTACCTAGAGTAAAGGCTTGAGCCAATCCATCAGGAGACGGTTGAACACAATACTCAATGTTCAGCCCCCATTGGGAGCCATCGCCTAGCAATTCAGCAAAACGTGGTGTGTCATGTGGCGTAGAAATCAACAAAATATCCCGAATACCTGCAAGCATCAGCGTCGTCAAAGGGTAATAGACCATGGGCTTGTCATAGACAGGCATTAACTGTTTAGAGACAGCCTGAGTTACTGGGTACAAGCGAGTACCCGAGCCTCCCGCCAAAATAATGCCTTTACGATTCATCTGATTTACTGCCATAGCATTCTTTCTAGATAAGTCCGTCTTTGGCCAAATTAGCGACATAAGACCGGACAGCCTCATCCCAAGGCTGATTTAATTGTTCCAATTTTGACATATCACCCCAACTAGCAAAGACTTGATGGAGCTTATCCGTGGACATCCTTGAATTCATGGGTCTTGGGGCTGGTAAAGGGTATTCCACCGCAAGAATAGGCTGAATGGAAGCTGGATTAACTTTCAGGGCTGCCCCAGCATCGAGAGCTGCTTGCACAGCCAAACATGCCAAACCATGCCAAGTAGTTTCTCCAGCAGGAACAGCATGATAGATGCCCGATATGAATTTTCTTAAGCAGGCATGTTCATCCAGGGCTAAATCTAGACTCACTTGCGCCAACCAATTAGCATTCGTGGGGACACCAAATTGGTCATGAATAATTTTCAACTCTTCACGATCCATAGCTAGTCGCAAAATGGTTCGAATGAAGTTACCGCCATCGCCATAAACCCAACTGGTTCTGAAGATGGCATATTGACTACTATCGTTATTGCTAGCAAAGATTCTGGCAATAGCCTCTTCGCCAGCAGCCTTGCTTTTTCCGTATACCCCTAGAGGGTTGCGTATATCGTCTTCTAGGTAAAAGCCGTATTTCTCACCATCAAAGACGTAGTCAGTGGAGTAGTGCAGAAAAGTAGCGCCATGGTCTGCAGCATATTGGGCCATGATTTCTGGCGCTCTTGCATTAATAGCAAAAGCTAAATCGGATTCTGTCTCCGCCTTATCGACTTCCGTATAAGCAGAGGCATTAATAATCAACTGAGGCTGAAATTGATTCAGCAGTTGAGTAAGTGCTTCTCCGTTAGCAAGATCACATTCGGTGCGCCCAACAAACTGGACTACTGGCTTTGCAAGCAATACTGATGTGCGCACACCTAGCACTTCTTGGAAAGCTTTTCCTAATTGGCCATCCTTCCCAAATACGAGGATCTTCATTTGCGCTTTAGCTGTACTGCTTGGAGAGCCAGTCACGGTAAGAGCCGCTGACTACGCCTTCAATCCAAACGGGATTATCCAAATACCATTGCACCGTTTTACGAATGCCAGTATCAAAGGTCTCCGCCGGCCGCCAACCAAGCTCACGCTCAACCTTACTAGCATCAATTGCATAGCGACGATCATGACCTGGGCGATCCTTAACATAGGCAATTTGATCAACATATGACTTGCCGTCAGCGCGAGGCTTGAGCTCATCCAAAATTGCGCAAATAGTTTTTACAACATCAATGTTGGCCTTTTCATTCCAGCCACCAATATTGTAAGTTTCACCTAATGCGCCTTTGGCCAATACCTCACGAATGGCCGAGCAATGATCCCCAACATAGAGCCAATCACGAATCTGCTGACCATCACCATAAATTGGTAATGGCTTACTGTTAAGTGCATTTAGAATCACCAGAGGAATTAACTTTTCTGGGAAGTGGTATGGACCGTAGTTATTGGAGCAATTAGTTGTCACTACCGGAAAGCCATAGGTATGGAACCAGGCACGCACTAAATGATCGGAGGCTGCTTTCGATGCGGAGTATGGGCTATTAGGCTCATAGGAATTGGTTTCTGTAAATGCAGAGTCAGTGGCAGACAGCGAGCCATAAACCTCGTCAGTCGATACATGATGAAAGCGAAAGGCTTGCTTGGCGGACCCATCTAAACCATTCCAATATTCAAGAGCACATTCAAGCAAATTAAATGTGCCAACAATATTGGTAGTAACAAATTCAGCAGGACCATGAATGGAACGATCCACATGGCTCTCAGCAGCAAAATTGACAATCGCACGCGGCTGATGCTCCTTCAACAACTTCGTCACCAGCTCTTTATCGCCAATATCACCATGCACAAAAACATAGCGCGGATCATCCTTCAAGGACTCGAGAGTGGCTAAATTACCAGCATAGGTCAGCTTATCAAGATTGATGATGCCCTCAGCCTTTGGATCAGCCAACCAATTCAAAACAAAATTTGCCCCGATAAAGCCAGCGCCGCCAGTAACTAAAATCAATTACACCACCCCACTTAAAATTTCAAAACTGTCATAAGATAAGCTTTATATAAACTCGAAACATTCGCCATCTAATAATAGGTTAGACTGGCATGAGTTCTTTAATATCAAAGCGATAAATATTCCTAAAATTATATAGAATGAGATTAATACATTTTCTTATTAGCCATAAACAAGAGCCTATTTTACCAATTTTATAAAATATATAGGGCAGATTCATGCTCAGGAGCAGCTGTTGAATTATCTTTTCTTTTCTCATGATGGAAAATTAGGTGATGCAATTATTCATACTGCATTAGTGTCAGGTATAAAAAATCAAGACCTCAATTCCAGAATTGACTGCACCGCAAGTAAGGGCACTCTAAATTTCTGGCAGAGAGACAGTCGGATTAATGTTGTATATGAACTGGATTCACCAAGCTGGCTGCAAGTAATCAAGATCGGATGGCAACTTAGGAAGAATAGATACGATTACGTTATCTCCTGGAATAAGCCAAGATCTGAAAAAATTCGAGTTATTCTTAAATTACTTAACCCATGCAAGCTAATAATTAGCGCAATTGACCCAAATAAGCATGCGTTATGGCGAGAACAGAATGCGCTAAATCAAATTTTTCATCGAGATATTCAACCTAAGCTCTCTTTACCAGCACTCCGAGTGACGAATGCATTAAATCCGCATATTCTCCTCAATCTATTTGGTGGAGTTTTGGAGTCAAAAAGATCAATTAACAAGATTTCAGCAATTAAGTTGATTAGCGAATTAAGAAAATCGATTCCAAAATCTAAAATAATTTTATGTTGCGAGGATCACACGGAGGATGTAGCCCGAGAAATATCCCTTAGCTTATCAGCCAAAGATAAGTCTGTTGAAGTTCTAAATCTTACAACCCCAGGCATTTATGGCCTGATTGAATTATGTAGACAAAGTAGCGTCATTATTTCGCCGGACACATCAATTGTTCATATTGCGTCAGCACTCAACAAACCAATAATCGCAATTTATCAAAAGGGTGACTCAAAATCGATAATATGGGGGCCAACCTCAGACTCTTCAAAAATTATCATATCTACTGAGCCTGATTCAATCCATGGCTTTGGCATACCTGAAGTAATAGAAGCTATAGAAAAAATGAACGTCGATCTCAAATTGGGATTGACTTAAAAAGCAATCGATATTTCATTTTTAAATAGCGCATTCGAAACTTCCAAGTAAATTGGATACGTGAACCAATCAATAAAGCTAGGCATAACTTATTTTCAAGCAATAGATAATTCACCAAATCGAACGCATCAACGCCTTTTAAATATGAGTTGGGGATCATTTTCAAAAATGCAGTCAATTCTTCGTCGCTCAGCACTCTGCCAAAGTTAAAGAATCCATGAAATCCAAATGCGTCATGCCACTCTGAACGCTCAACTGCAAACTGTTCAGCAATCTCAGATGGCGCAAACTGGATATCGCATTCTTTTTCAAGAAAGTCTTTGTTATCCGCACAAATGCAATAGTCCTCTGGATGCCTCTTGATAAAGCCTGGGCGCTTGATTGCTTGCAATAACTTGACAGATCTTAGGGAGAAACCGCCATTGCCTACGGGGGTCTCTGGATGATGAGGCCAAACCGGACCAATATAGTCGTAATCCAGAAATTCATTACACCAAAGATTGGGGTGCGTAATAAAACTGTCCCACTGAATAACTAGCACATGGGATCCCACTACATACTGATCAATCCCTGTTAGTAGGAGATTGGAATAATCCTCAGTAGTAGCAATGGGTGGGGCCTGGACATATTCAATATCTGCTCGTTTGTTTTTAACTAAATCCAGATTGGTTATCAGCACCACCTTAGCAAAGTGGGTACCCGCTAGGCATCGATCAATTGCCCAATGCGCTAATTCTGGATCCCTTGTTTCAACGCAAAGCAGGGTGACATTCGATAAATTCAGCATTGTTTAGTTATGGGTATTCAAACTAAAAGAAGCCAAGCAAAAGCGAAAGCTTGAACTGCAACTTCTTGAGGGCTCTCTTGACTGTTCTCCACACCCTAGATGCAATGCTCTTACTGGAAGGGCCAAAATCTCCCCAACTCTCCCAGTTGGATTGATAGACAACACCTAAGTAGTCATGGGCCAAGAGTCTTTCCTGATAGCCCAACACTTGATCTGCCCACAATTGATGCTCATAGTGATAGTGTTTAAATAGCTGCTCACGCGGGTAAATTGGGATCGCATGAAAATTAATTAGCGACTCGCCATACCAAGTAAATTCAGAACCACAAAGCAAAACGGCATCTAAAAAGTTCATGCCATTTGGAGTGAGGTAATTTGCATCCAAAGACTCCCAAACCTTAGCACTCCATAGGAATGGCGCATAACCAAAATCATAAGTTACGCCAGTTCGCCCCAGGACAGCCTTAATAGGTTCGCGATCCGCTAAAAAATGTTGGCGAATTTTCTTAGGTCCAAAACGCTCGGTAGCCTGAAGAAGGTCACGACCCTCATGAATGATGGAATAAGGCACATCATCTTTAAAGAGGAAATCATTCTCGTCAAAATCACGAATAAAAATACAGTCGGAATCCAGAACTAAATAGTTTTTTGAGATACCCAATCTCCAAAACTCAGACTTAATGACCTGTTGTCTTAGTCCGCCACGAATGGAATATAACTTGTGAATATCTAATTTTGGATTGGCTACAAAAATATCTTTTTCATCAAAAATGATGACATCGAATTCTTTTAGATATTCTTTGAATAATTCAACATCATCCGCTGGAACGGATATATAGAAAGGAATCTTATTTTTATTATACTTACGAATGCTTTCAGCTAACTTCACAGTTCGCAATAAGTCTTTTCTGAAAGTGCAGCAATACAAAACAAAATTCAACATAGTCTTCAATCTTTCTTTTGAGTGCTAGCGGATAAACTTCCATCCACTGTTGCCAGAATTTTCTGAACAGCTTGATCAACAGCTACTGGCAACCACTTAGGCTCTATTAATTGTTGATTTTTCCAGTCAAGCCAGATTCTTTCTAGAGCAAGCTCTACAGCATCTACATCACTCTGCGGACTCAAGTAGGCGGACCGGTCCAATAACATCTGATCGAGCTGAGGATTGCGATGGGTAATACCCCAAATAGGCCTACCCGTCCAAAGGTAGTCATATAACTTTGAAGGAATATATTCAGCGCACCACTCATCATTACCATGCAAGAGAATCAACACATCTGCCGATTGCATCTTTTCTGCTACACGTTCTCTACCTGATTTACCAGTTACTGGATCTTTTTCTAATCGACCATGAGCTAGCAATACATCTTCGAACTGAAGACTCTTAATTGACTCGGTTGTTAGTGAATCTAAAGGCGCACCATAAGCATGAACCCGAATGCACTCTCTAGCTTCAGGAAACTTCTTAAACAGTGGGACAAGTGCCTTCAGGATTGTTGAGAGCGAGCGATCATTAGCCAATGATCCAAAGTGGCATAAATTGAGATGCTCAGAATATTGATGCATCTTCGATGCACTTAGACCTCCCGGAGGCTCTGCACCTGGCAGAACCATAAAACCATGGGCGTTGTTTGGTGTATTGAGATTCGGATTGCGAACTTTTGCGTAATGCAAAGCGCCGTCTGTAAACCACCAGGCTAAATCCGCATATTTACAAATTTGTTTTTCTAAGTATTGACGAAATTGTGCATCGCGATTTTTAGGCTTATCAAAACCAGGATCGGTCGGGCTCTGACGTATCACCAGTGGATCATGAATCTCCACTATCCAAGGTAATCCAGTTTTTTTCTTGAGCCATAAACCTGCTAAGTGCGCAGACCAAGCGCCTCCGGTTGAATAAATTAAATCGACCTTACCATCTCTAATTAGCTTTAGGCCATGCACGTAGGCCGGCATGGCCCAAGACCACTGACTAGAGTAACCAAGAAAGAATTTCTCCAGCGCGATGAACGGCGCGAGTAACAAAGAGACTAAGCCAGTAGAAACTTTATAGAAGGGCCCACGACCATACTGATTTGCAATCCAATGGCGAAAATCAAAACGAAAGGCTGCTGGACCCCAAGCTAAAAATTGCTTGTGCGGGAAGCGGACATCTTTAATACCAGTAATTGCACTAAAGACCTGCGGCTTGATACCAGCATCTAACAGATAAGGAATCTTGTCCGTAATGGTGAGGCTAGATGCGCGCCCATCCATATTGAAGCCATGCGACAGAATCAACCAGTTCTTTTTTTGCATTAGCAAATGATTCGTAAGGAGGGCTAATTACCAGCAACGATGGACATGACCGCCATCCGCACCGCAATACCAAAGGTAACCTGATTGAGAATGACCGACTGAGGACCATCGGCTACTACAGAATCAATTTCAACGCCACGGTTCATGGGGCCTGGGTGCATTACGATGGTATCAGGCTTGGCCAAAGCAAGACGTGTAGACGTTAAACCATATTGCTTAAAGAAAGCATCGCCCTCTGGAACTTGTCCTGCTTCCATGCGCTCTTTCTGGATACGCAGAGTCATCACCACGTCAACACCCTTAAGTCCTTCTTCCATGCTGTGGAATACCTTGACCCCCAGCATATCTAAATCACTTGGCAAAAGACTCTCAGGGCCAATCGCACGAATATCCGTACAGCCCAATGTTCTTAAGGCGCAGATATTCGATTTAGCAACTCGACTATGGACAATGTCACCCACGATAGCAACCTTCAAACCACTAAAGTCTTTCTTAAAGTGGCGCATCGTGTACATATCGAGCAAGCCTTGAGTCGGATGCTGATGACTACCATCACCGGCATTGACTACGTGGACGTGCGCAGGAACGTGTTGTGCAATTTCAATGGGCGCCCTCGAAACACTGTGACGCACTACAAAAATATCCGCCTGCATAGCCACTAAGTTATCAATCGTATCCAAAAGACTTTCGCCTTTTGCAGTAGAGGATGTAGAGATATCCAAGTTAATGACATCTGCTGATAAACGCTTAGCAGCGATCTCAAAAGTAGTGCGGGTACGCGTGGAGTTTTCAAAGAATAGATTGAAGACACTCTTGCCACGAAGTAGTGGAACTTTTTTTACTTCTCGCGCAGGATCTGTCACGCTAACAAATTGTTGTGCGGTATCGAGGATGTGGAGGATTTGCTCTTTTGGCAAACCCTCTAAGGTTAGCAAGTGAGTTAACTCACCGGCAGCATTAAATTGATTTACCGGGGCGTTGACTAAATCATTCATTCCGCTCATGCTGCGCGCTCCTCTAATTGGAAGCTGAACTTGCCAGCATCATCTTTTTCTAAAACCAATATTTGATTCTCTGGAACACTCACTTGCTCCCCTACAAAATCTGCTGAGATCGGCAACTCACGATTCTCACGATCCGCCAAAACCATCAACTCCACTTGGGCAGGTCGACCAAAATCAAATAACTCATTGAGTGCTGCGCGAACCGTACGGCCAGTGAGCAAAACGTCATCAATCAAAATCACGTTTGCACCATTGACCTCAAAAGGAAGGTAGGTAGACATCGTGCTGGCAGTACGAAGCGCTGTCATACCCTTCTCAGCATAGTCATCTCGATGAAACGCCATATTAATTACGCCAAAGTGGGGAAGATTTAAATCGGTAGCTAAACGTTCTGCAATCCACGCCCCTCCCATTGCAAGACCAGCCAACTCAAATACATCGCCTACCTTTTGGCGCTGACTCAAAGTCTCTAGTAATTTTAGATAGGACTGCTCTGCATTCATCTCAACTAATCCCATTCTTTTCAAGAAAATACTGCTCCAAAATTAAGGCAGCAGACTGCGCATCCAAATTGTCTCGCATATCAGGATCACCCTCCAAAACAGCTGAGCTGTAGCGCTCATCCACCCAATCCACAGGCAACTGAAAGCGTCCGTGCAGCTGATTGCCAAAGCGGCGAGCTTTGGCACTCATCTCATGCTCAGTACCGTCAGGATGGCATGGCAGCCCCACCACCAACTGATTTGGCTGCCACTCTTTGATGAGAGCCTGAATAGCCCTAAATCGCACATCCTCAGATGGCTCCTCAATAACCTTTAAGGGCTGGCCAGCTTTGGTCAGAGTATTTCCAACGGCAACTCCAATACGTCGCGTCCCGAAGTCAAAAGCCATGACCGTCAACTCTGTGCCCCTCTTGATGCCCTCAGGCATGCCCTGCCTCACCAGATAGATGGGATGGATCAAATCCCAATAGACTTATCGTCCGCTCATAGCGCTGGCTAGAAGGGGTATCAAAAATAATTTCAACCATTTGCTGCTGGGAAAGAGGGACGTTCATCCAGCCATTGAGGGTAATCTCCTCCTCAAGTTGCCCAGCACTCCAACCCGCATAACCCAAGGTCATTAAGAATTTACTGGGCCCAGAACCGACAGCTACTGCCTCAAGCACATCCTTGGACGTCGTCATGGTCAAGCCCCCTGGAACGGCCAAAGAAGAGCTATAAGCCACTTCTTCGGTGGGCTCGTGCAAGACAAATCCACGTTCAATTTGCACTGGCCCGCCAAAATAGACCGGTTGATCTGATACTGGCTCAGCCTCCAGCTTGACCTCAATTTTCTCAAATAAGGCGCCCATACCGAGCTCAGTCGGGCGATTGATTACCAAACCCATCGCACCCCGTTCGGTATGCTCAAAAAGATAGATGACTGAACCTGCAAAATTGGGATCGACCATCCCGGGCATGGCAATCAGGAATTGATTTGCCAGATGATTAGCGGAATAAGCAATTGAGGACCCAGCAGCAGAAGCTTGGGAAGTCTGGGTGGGTTCTGCAGCTTGACCCACAGGGGCTTTTTTAGCCATGTTCATGTGAGTTTATTTTACCGAATTCTCTACCCTAGTTAGATCTTTCCGGTGATCCAGTAGACCAAAAGCCCAACCCCATCATGCATTACCTTATGCCAATCTTGGACGCCATCCTCCAAATCAAACCTACTCCAGCGCAATCGATTGCCTGTTTGGTAATCCACAGGAACCGGAATCACAGCAATTCCCTGTTTTTGGAAAATCTTTACTGATCGGTACATGTGCGATGCCGAGGTAATCAATAGCCAAGGTTTTGGGGGTGCATCAGCATCTTTGGCGCCCCTAGCGCCCAACTCCAAAATCATGGGCTTCATCAATATGGCATTTTCATAGGTATTGCGGGATTGATTTTCATAATGGGCATTTTTGTCTGGCAAGCCCTGCTCCGCTACCAATTGCTTAAAGGCATCTGCTTCAGACATTCCGACAGGCGACAGGCGACCAGAGAAGCCGCTAAAGATAAAGGGTAGATCGGGATACTTCCGAATGAGCTCAAAGGCTTTAGTGACACGCTCAGCTGAGGAGTAAATGGATACCTCGCCCCGATCTAGAGCGATATCACCACCCTCAATAGCACCACCCAAAATAATGATCCCACCAAAGTCCGCCTCTGACATCTGAGTGAGCTGAATTTTAGGGACGCTATCTTCAAGAGCCCTTAAAAAGACCTCGGAGGTTGGCAACCATCCAACCAGCAGTAAGTCCGCCAAAGCTAAAAGCAAGAATCGTTTACAAAGATGAGGTTTTCGTAGACCCAGAAATAACAAACTGAAGGCCACAAAAACGATTACCCAGTTGAGGGGCTCAATGCAAAACTGCACAATCTTAGAGAAAACAAAAAATAAAGTATCCATAAATTAGTAATCTATTAATAAGCAGGATATTACTCGCAAGCCAAGCAAGTCCGCCTAATTAGCCCTAATATAAGGGCTATGAAAAAAGCTCTCGTTTGGCTCCGCCGTGATTTACGCCTGTATGACAATGCCGCGCTTCATCACGCCCTAAAAAATAATGATCAAGTTTGGCTAGCGTTTATCTTCGATACCGAAATTCTGGATCCGCTAAAAGCTGAAGATCTAGATGCAAGCGGTCTTAAACATGATCGGCGCGTAGACTTTATTTGGCAAGGTCTGCAACAAATAGATGCGCAATTACGCAAACAAGGTGGTGGACTCATTGCTCAATACGGTAAACCCAATACGTGCATTCCGAGAATTGCAGAGACTTTGGGTGTCAACACCGTTTACACCAATCATGACTATGAGCCCTCGGCCATTGCTCGCGATGCGTCTGTTGGCAGATCACTAGAAAAACTGGGTATTGAATTGGAGACCTTCAAAGATCAAGTCATCTTTGAGAAAAAAGAGATTCTTACTAACTCCAATACCGTCTTCTCAATCTTCACGCCTTATAAAAATAATTGGCTCAAGACGCTTCAAGAAAAAGATATTGCCGCTTATGACTGCGATCCTAAAAAAGGTCAGCTAGCCGCTATCCCCAAATCATTAGAGGCAACCCTCCCATCATTAGAATTCATGGGCTTTAGCCCGACAGGGATTGAAGCCTATCTTCCACCAGGATCTGAAGGTGGCCAGACCTTCCTAGAAGACTTCCTCCACCGCATCGATCAATACCAAATCGGCCGAGACTTCCCTGCCATCAAAGGTGTGAGCTATCTATCGACACACCTCCGCTTTGGCATGCTCTCGATCCGAGGATTGGTACGTGAAGCGCACCGCCGCATGCTTGCTGGCAGTATGGGTGCAACGATCTGGTTAAGTGAGCTGATTTGGCGTGATTTTTATTTCATGATTCTGGCAAATCATCCACGTCTTGCTGAGGGTGCAGCCTTCAAACCAGACTATGACAATATCGAATGGGAAAGTGGTGCTACTGCCAAGAAATTATTTAAAGCTTGGTGTGATGGCAAAACAGGTTACCCATTGGTAGATGCCGCTATGTGCCAACTCAATCAAAGTGGTTATATGCACAATCGCCTGCGCATGGTGGTTGCTAGCTTTCTTACTAAGGATTTAGGCATTGATTGGCGCTGGGGTGAAATGTATTTCGCAAAATACCTCAATGATTTTGAGTTGTCTTCTAATAATGGTGGCTGGCAATGGGCCTCTTCCTCAGGATGCGATGCACAACCCTACTTCAGAATCTTCAACCCCATTACCCAATCTCAGAAGTTTGATCCTGAAGGCAAATTTATCCGTCGCTACCTGCCTCAACTAGACAAGCTTTCCAAGAAATCCATTCATGCCCCTTGGGAAGCTGGTCATATTGAACTAGAAGCAGCCGGCGTTCTTCTAGGGCGTGACTACCCTCTACCGGTTGTGAATCATGATGAGGCGCGCAAAAAGACCTTGGTGCGCTATAGCGTGGTTAAAAAAGTTAATCCAGAATCGGCAACTGACTAACTTAATCACGACTTTGATACTTTCCGCTTTAAGATAGGGAATGAGCAAAATCTATGCCGTAGGTGATATTCAGGGCTGCGCGCCCTCCTTGAAGGCGCTCGTCAAAAAACTTCCCAAACAGTCCAAGATAATTTTCTTGGGCGACCTCGTTAATCGAGGCCCAGACTCTTTGGGTACCTTACGCTACCTCAAACAATTACAAGAAGACAAACGCATCGAGTGCATTCTTGGAAATCATGATCTCCATTTACTTGCGATAGATGCGGGTATCCGCAAAACCAAGGGTCTAGATACCGTTCAGCCCATCCTAGATGCACCCGATAGAGCAGAATTAATTCATTGGTTACGCCATCGGCCAATGGCCTTGAGTAATGGCAAGGTCTTAACGGTACATGCAGGTGTACTACCTCAATGGGATCTGCAACAGACAATTGAGTGCGCGCAAGAAGTAGAAAAAGCGCTGCGCAAAAAAACCTATAAAGATTTTTTAGCCAATATGTATGGCAATACCCCAAATAAATGGAGTAATTCCCTCAAGGGCTACGAGCGCTTGCGCGTTATCACCAACACGCTAACCCGTATTCGTTTTTGCACTCCAGCAGGCATGATGGAGTTTGAAAGCAAGGAAGGTTTTGAGGATGGGCCAAAAGGCTACATCCCTTGGTTCAAAACACCCAAAAGAAAAACTCAAGACTCCTTGATTTATTTTGGACACTGGTCGACCTTGGGACTACTACAACATGACAATGTCATTGGGCTGGATACAGGCTGCGTCTGGGGTGGCAAGCTCACCGCTATGGAAATTCCGGAGTCAGGTAAACCGAGTAAGAGACTGGAAATTATCCAAGTGGATGGCTATGACCATCCACTCAGAATGTAATTCTGACCCTGCCTCTGATAGTTTCTTATAGCTTCTTAAATGCAGTTTTCGCTGCAGTGATGATCTCTTCTAAAACTGCATTGTCGTGAGTAATCGAAGTAAATCCAGCCTCATACGCAGATGGTGCTAAATATACCCCCTGATCAAGCATCAAGTGGAAGAATTTCTTAAACGCTTCGATATCAGTTTTAGTCACTGCCTCAAAAGAAGTTGGAACCTCATTCGCAAAATAGAAGCCGAACATCCCGCCAACGCTACTAACCGCAAATGGCACGCCTGCTTCATCCGCAGCCAGTTTTAAGCCAGCCATCAGTTTTTCAGTTTGCCCAGTCAGACAGTCGAAGAAACCTTCTCGAGAAATAATCTCCAGCGTCTTTAATCCTGCTGCTACGGCTACTGGATTACCGGACAAGGTACCCGCTTGGTAAACGTTACCCAAGGGGGCAAGTTTGGACATGATTTCTTTTTTACCGCCAAAAGCAGCCATCGGCATGCCGCCGCCCATAACCTTGCCAAGACAAGTAAGGTCAGGAGTGATGCCTTGTAGGGATTGCGCACCACCCAAAGCAACTCTAAAACCGGTCATCACCTCGTCGTAAATTAATACACTGCCGTGCTGACTTGTTAGCTGACGCAGTGTCGATAGAAATTCCTTTGAGGGCTTAATGAGATTCATATTGCCAGCAAACGGCTCAATAATCACCGCAGCAACCTGATCACCCTGCTTTGTAAATACTTCTTTCAGGGCTGCTACATCGTTATATGGCAATACCAGTGTGTGCTTCACTAGATCATTAGGAACACCCCCAGATGATGGTGCATTTTGAGTTGAATCTGCAAAGGTCAAGAGGCCAGAGCCCGCTTTCACCAAAAGACTGTCGGCATGGCCGTGATAGCAACCTTCAAATTTAATAATGAGATCGCGACCGGTAAAGCCACGTGCAAGACGCAGAGCGCTCATGGTGGCTTCGGTTCCACTCGATACCATTCTTACTTGCTCAATACTGGGAACCAACTGGCAGATGCGTTCCGCTAATTCAATTTCACCTTCGGTAGGAGCGCCGTAGCTAAAGCTAGTTTCTGCAGCCTGCTTTACTGCTTCCACTACCTCTGGATTCGCATGGCCGGCGATCATGGGACCCCAAGACATAATTAAATCAATATAGCGCGTACCTTCAGCGTCCCAGAAATAAGGTCCTTTAGCTTTAGCAACAAAACGTGGTGTACCACCTACCTGACGAAAGGCGCGTACTGGAGAATTCACACCCCCAGGGATTGTTTTTTGTGCGCGCTCAAATAAGATGTCATTTTTTCCCACGATACTTTTCCCGATTTAGCTATTGAATTTAAATATTGTCTAATTAAATTGATCTATTAGATCGCCATCATTTCAAAGTCTTCTTTGCGTGCACCACACTCAGGACAGGTCCAGTTCATGGGCACATCTTTCCAAAGTGTGCCTGGAGCAATACCCTCTTCAGGTACACCTGCAGCTTCGTCATAGACCCAGCCACAAATTAAGCACATATATGTTTTAAATTCCATTACCGTCTTCCTTATCTATTATTTATTTTAAATCGGATGCAGCATCACGTTTTTGATGCATCTCGAACTTAAACAACCTGCATTCTAGAGGGCCATTAAATAAAGGGGTGCGCTTAGACTCTTTGATACGCAACTGTCCTGGTAAGGCCATATCCGCGGTTAATACAAAGACATTCCAGCCACCAAAAGCATCCTTCAGATGCTGGCCAAATTGCCTTAAGAACTCTACAAATTTTGGATCTTGCTCTTCTTGAGCTTGTAACTTTTTGAGAGACTCACGGCTAGAGCGTTTAGCGCTTTGACGCCCTGTTTCCAGATTAAAGGCATAGCGATCTTCCGGCTCCTCGGCTTGCTCATACTCGTCTCGCTCTATATCACCACCCGTAGCGCGATCTTGACCTCGTCCACCCTTGATGACTAAGCGTTCACCATAAGGCGGGTTCAATAGCATCACCCCATTTTGAGCATTTGCTGGCGGCCTACTTGCTAAAGCATCAATTTGACGCGTTACTGGCAACCCCGGCAACTGAGCCCGCTGCCAGTTACCCTTAAACATGGCTACCAAGCGCTCATTAATATCGCCACCACTAATACCCAAAGACTCTGAATCTGGAAACTGTTTACGCTTCTCCATCATTTCAGCATGTGCAGCGTCTTTTAGAGAGACCCAGCGCTTTTGTTCAGTAGACTCATTGAATGGTTTGAGTCGCTGAAATCCAAAGCCATGAGCAGAAGTGACTAATGGGCGATAGGCCAAACGACTCGGCTTAGCATCATCACCATACATCCCCGCTCGAATAGCCCCTGGCGGAATGGCCAGCGCCATTTGCGCGGCCTCAACCAGAAAGGTGCCACTACCGCACATCGGATCAAATAAAGTTTGCGTAGGCTTCCACCCAGTAATGGACAAAATACCTGCTGCAAGATTTTCTTTTAAAGGTGCGTCACCCTTTTCATCACGCCAGCCACGTTTGAATAAAGCCTCACCAGAAGTATCCAAATAGATCGTGGCATGAGTTGCCGTGAGATGAGCCTGTACCCGCACATCTGGAAATGCGGTATCAATACTTGGACGATCACCAGTCACATCACGGAGGCGATCAACAATCGCATCCTTAACCTTCAAGGTCGCGAAATTCAAACTCTTTAATGGGGAGCGATGCGCCGTGACATCAACACGTAAAGTTTGTTTAGAAGAAAACCACTCTTCCCAAGCTAAACCACTAGCCAACTTATACAAGTCTTCTTCCTGGCGGTATGGCGATTCCGCCATCTGGAGCAATACTCGACTGGCAATCCGTGAATGTAAGTTCAATGCCATAGCAGCCGATATTGGCGCCGCCAAACCCACTCCACCTGTAGGGCTCGTAGGCGTAGGATCAATCACCCAAGCACCCAAGGCTTTACAGTCGGGACGCTGCGCAATACTTGCTAGCTCTTGTGCAAGAGGTACTTCCAGTCCACCTGGACAAACAACAAAAAATCTCATGAGGCTAGCAATCTAAAAAGGATGAAATAAAAAATTAAGGCTTAATTACAACTAGAGCTGTCACGATCAACAGGAGGAGGACTGGTGCTTCGTTAAACCAGCGATACCAAACTCCTGAATGGGTATTAACACCATTACGGAACTTTTTGAGCAAACCCCAGCAAGCATGGTGATAGCCAATCACTAGAAGTACAAAGAACATCTTGGCATGCATCCACACTTCGCCTGAACCTATTTTGAAGTGCAACCATAAAGCAAGACCTAGCAATACGGCCGGTACTGCCAATATGGTCATAAATCGAAATAAGCGATTCGCCATTCCTAAAAGGCGCGCGTAGACCTCGGGGTTTTTTTCATCAGCCAAGTTCACAAAAATACGCGGAAGATAAAACAAGCCGGCAAACCAAGAAGCAATTAAGACAATATGAAAAGTCTTGGTCCACAAATATGCATTACCCATGATCAATTATTTCCGTTCTATTATGAGACTAGATTAAGTACGCATTTAAGTACGAATTTCGCCATGACCTATGACGATGTATTTGAGAGAAGTCAGACCATCTAGACCAACAGGGCCACGAGCATGCAGCTTGTCATTCGAGATGCCAATTTCGGCACCGAGCCCATACTCAAAGCCATCTGCAAAGCGGGTGCTGGCATTGACCATTACGCTGGCACTATCGACCTCACGCAAGAAACGATTGGCCCGCGCTTGATTATTGGTAATGATGGCATCGGTATGTTTACTGCCATATTGCTCAATATGGCCCATTGCCTCATCCATATCGGCAACAGTCTTAATCGACAAAATTGGTGCCAAATATTCTGTTTGCCAATCTTCTTCAGTGGCGTTGACTAGGTCTTTAAAACCGGCTGCCTCAAGAGTATTTCTGGTTTGGTCATCGACGCGCAACTCCACACCCTTGTCTTGGTATATCTTACAAAGCGCTGGCAACACTTGAGGTGCAATCGTTTTGTTGACCAAAAGTGTTTCCATCGCATTACAAGGCGCATAGCGCTGAGTCTTGGCGTTATCACAAACCTGGATTGCCATTGCGACATCCGCATCTGCATCAATATAGGTATGGCAAATGCCGTCCAAATGCTTAATCATTGGTACGCGCGCTTCTGCCATCAAGCGGGCAATCAAACTCTTGCCACCGCGTGGCACGATCACATCAATATATTGGGTCATAGTGATCATTTCGCCAACAGCAGCGCGATCTGTAGAGCTCACAACCTGCACCGCATCCTTGGGTAGATTGGCAGCATCCAAACCTTCCTGAATCAATTGCGCCAACAAGGTATTTGAATCAATCGCCTCTGAGCCACCGCGCAAAATAACGGCATTACCTGACTTAAGACATAGTGCAGCAGCATCAATCGTCACATTCGGACGAGATTCATAAATAATGCCGATCACACCTAGTGGCACTCGCATCTGTCCAAGTTCGATACCAGAAGCCTGCTTTTGCAATGGGGTAATTTTTCCAATCGGATCTTCTAAGGAAACAATTTGCTCTAATCCCAATGCCATAGATTCAATAGTCTTTGGCGTCATGGTGAGGCGATCAATAAATGCCGCATCCTGACCATTGGTTTTGGCGCGAGCAACATCCAATGCATTCACTCGAACAATTTCTTCGGAGCGCTCACGAACTAACTTAGCAATATGCAATAGCGCCTGATTTTTTTGCTCGCTTGATGCCCGCGCCATTGCACGCGATGCCTGACGAGCACGTCGGCCAATATCTTGCATTATGTGTTGAATGGTATTTGTTGAATTACTCATATATTTACTATGTCAAAATTAATATTGTTTTATCTAGCGTAATAAATTACCCACTAAGCGCAAACCATCCCAAGGGTCTGCTGGTAATTCTGCCGCATGCAATCCCTTGGCCTGACGATCTAAACCTGCAGCCACCTGCATCGCTCTGCGCAACTTTAAAGGCTGTACCCGTTTTAGCGCCATAGGATATAAACGCTCCTTATTGCCCCAGATGCGGTTAGCGCGCATTAAGTTCTGTACAGACTCCCCAGCATCACTTGCAGCTTTTAGTTTCGATAGTATCCGAAGCTCTTCCGTCACGCTCCATAGAATCAAAACTAGGGGCTCACCCTCACCTTTAAGGCCATCTAACATACGATTGAGGCGAGACAGATCACCAGCTAGCATTGCTTCAGTCAATTCAAAGACGTTATAACGAGCCACTTTCAAAATAGCTGACCGAATTTGTTCCTCAGTAAGAACGCCAGCAGGATGCAACAAACCCAACTTCTGAATCTCTTGATGAGCGGCGATGAGGTTTCCCTCCACCTGCTCAGCAATAAAGGCTAAGGCGCGTTGGCCGTCTGGGCCCGACTGCACTTCTTGGCCCTGCTTCTTTAGGCGACCCGCAATCCACTGCGGCAATTGCGTGCGATCCAAGGAATCCAATTGAATCGCCATACCCGCCTCATCCAAAGCGCTAAACCAAGCAGAGGTTTTGGTCTTGCCATCCAATTTAGGCAAGATGATGCAAAAAATCGTATCTGGACCATCAGACCCTAGCGACTGAGACTCGATTTGAGCGGAGAATTGCTTGAGCGCATCTGCGCCATCACGACCCGGCTTACCTGTCGGTATGCGTAACTCAACCCAGCGCTTATCTCCAAATAAAGACATGGTCTGACCAGCACTTAAAAGAGCACTCCAATCAAACCCGCGCTCTTGTAATAAAACTTCACGATCGGTGTAACCCATTTTTTTGGCAGTGGCACGCAACTGATCCATCGCCTCCATCATCAAAAGGGGCTCATCACCACTAAAAATATACAAAGGATTTAATGAAGCCGCAGAGTTAAGCGACTTCAAATGAACCTGTAGGGCGTCGCTCTTAACCATGCGATTGGGTCGTCATTCTTTAAAAGCTTCGAGCCTGTGGTGCTCGGGCAGATGCAGAAACACGACGCAGAATTTGAACGGCCAGATCTCTGCGCATCAAAGATAAAAATTGTTGTATTTGGACATCGGTCGCTAAAACGGTCGATACCGAGAAGTCCATATCGCGAGTCATATAGATTTCAGCTTCAGGCACTACATCTGCTCCAGAATTGTCGTACGCCCTAAATCCAACCCGAATATTTAAGCGGTAAGCAGAAACCTGACCATTCGAGTTATATGCCAAGATCTCACGGCCATTTAGATCGTTGGTAACCTCTAAGATAAGATCAGCATCTTTAGGGTTAATCGCCACCTTCGCATCAGTACCAGTCAAGATAGCTGTTTGCAAATCAGCGCGCAAAGGAGGTGATGGATTACCAGTAATTGCAATAACCTTAAATGGCAAATCGACCATGCCACGCAAACGATAGCCGCAGGCAATCAAACCACTGACTGGAACCAAGGCTAGAAACCCCAGCATAGTACGTCGAAGGTGATTTACGCGCATGTGTTTAGTTTCTATTCAAAATAAAGTGTTAGCGATCTAAGCAACAATATTAATCAAGCGACCTGGAACCATAATCACCTTTTTAGGTGCAGCGCCGTTTAATGCTTTTATAGCAGGCTCGCTTTGTAATGCCAAAGCCTCAATTTGCTCTTTAGTGGCATCGGCAGGCACTCTTATATCGCCACGCAACTTGCCATTAATTTGCAACATGATGGTCAACTCAGTTTGAATCAACGCAGCTTCGTCCACCACAGGCCATGGCGCATCCAAAAGAGTACCAAAAGATTGATCGCAGCCAATCTCATTCCAGAGGGCATGGGTCAAGTGAGGCACTACTGGGTAAAGCACCCGAATTAAGATACTTAAACACTCACGCAATACTGCTGGGCGGATAGAGCTCTTGTCACCTAATTTCACGGGCTCTAAGACATTGAGCATCTTCATTGCTGCAGAAACTACCGTGTTGTACTGGCGACGCTGATAGTCAAAGTTTGCCTGCTTCAGAATGGTATGTACTTCACGACGCAATTCTTTTTCTGCATCATTTAAATCGCCTGGCAACACTTCACCAGCAGCACGAATTGCATCCGCCTGACTACTGGAATACATCCAGACACGGCGCAAGAAGCGTGATGCACCCTCTACACCTGCACTGGACCACTCAAGTTGTTGCTCAGGAGGAGCTGCAAACATCACAAAGAGGCGCGCAGTATCGGCGCCGTATTGATCAATCAAGGCTTGAGGATCAACGCCATTGTTTTTACTCTTAGACATCTTCTCAACGCCACCAATAATGACTGGCGTGCCAGAAGTATCGCCTTTCAGCTTGGCACTTTGAGGACGACCTTTGTCATCGAGCTCGAGCTCAACATCTAAAGGATTCAACCAAGTTTTTTTACCAGATGCTTCTTCAGAGTAGTAAGTCTCATTGAGCACCATCCCTTGCGTCAATAAGTTTTGGAAGGGCTCATCAAAAGTAATGAGATTGAGATCACGCATGACCTTAGTCCAGAAGCGCGCATAGAGTAAATGCAAAATCGCATGCTCAATACCGCCAATGTATTGATCCATTGGCATCCAGTATTCATTACGCTCATCGACCATCGTCTTCGCGTCTGGACCGGTGTAACGCATGAAATACCAAGAAGAATCCACAAAGGTATCCATGGTGTCAGTCTCACGACGCGCAGGCTTACCGCATTTTGGACACTTGACATTGAGGAAGTCGGCACGTTTATTGAGTGGGTTACCACTACCATCTGGCACGCAATCTTCCGGCAGCACTACTGGTAAATCTGCCTCAGGCACTGGGACCGCTCCGCAACCAGGATTATGCTCATCGCCACAATGAATAATCGGAATCGGCGTTCCCCAATAGCGCTGACGAGAAATGCCCCAATCACGCAAACGATAAGTGGTTTTGATTTCACCAATATCCATTTTCTCTAAATCTTTGGCTACTGCATCCACGGCCTCTTCATGCGATAAGCCATCGTACTTACCGCTATTAAGACAAACGACATCATCCTTTTGGGCATACCAATCTTGCCAATGGCTAGTATTGAATATTTCTGATGGAGTGCGCAAAGCAATCACTTGCTTAATCGGCAAGTCGTACTTGAGAGCAAATGCAAAGTCCCGCTCATCATGCGCAGGCACACCCATCACGGCGCCATCGCCATAAGACATCAAGACGTAGTTACCAACCCAAACTGGTACCGGCTCTTTAGTTAGTGGATGCGTCACATATAAACCTGTGAACATGCCTTCTTTTTCTTGAGTAGCTAGATCAGCTTCAATCACGCTACCCGTTTTGCATTTCTCAATAAATGCAGCTAACTCTGGATTATTAGTAGCCGCTAATGTTGCCAGTGGATGCTCGGCTGCAACAGCGCAGAAAGTAACACCCATAATGGTGTCAGCACGCGTTGTAAATACATACAGCTGACCATCTTGAACAAAGTTACCGTGCGCATCAGCAATCTCATGCTTAAACGCAAAACGCACACCACGACTCTTACCAATCCAATTTTGCTGCATGGTCTTCACACGCTCAGGCCAACCTAAATTATCTAGGCCAGACAGTAATTGTTCTGCATAAGCAGTGATATTGAAGTAGTAGCCTGGTATTTCACGTTTCTCGACCAATGCACCAGAGCGCCAACCGCGCCCATCAATCACTTGCTCGTTTGCTAATACCGTTTGATCGATTGGATCCCAGTTCACAACTTGGGTCTTGCGATAAGCAATACCTTTTTCAAGCATCTTTAAAAAGAGCCATTGGTTCCAACGATAGTAATCGGGACTACAAGTAGCCACTTCGCGCGACCAATCAATTGCAAGACCCATCGCCGCCATTTGCTTTTTCATATAAGCAATGTTGTCGTAGGTCCATTTAGCCGGGGGCACTTTATTCTGAATCGCCGCGTTTTCAGCGGGCATACCAAACGCATCCCAACCCATTGGCATGAGTACGTTGTAGCCCTGCATACGCAACTGTCTGGCCATCACATCATTAATGGTGTAGTTGCGAACATGTCCCATATGCAACTTACCGGATGGGTAAGGCAACATAGAGCAGGCATAGTATTTTGGCCTTGGCTTACCGGAAGAATCTACTGCGTTCTCGGCCACCTTATAAGCTTGCGCACTTTCCCAATCAGCGCGTGCTGCAGCTTCAATACTGCGGTGATCGTAATCCTTACTCATTCAATACAACTCTTTTCTTCTATTCTGTTTTACTGAAAATTCACTTACGCAGTCCAAGCACATCTTGCATGTCATACATGCCAGAGCTTTGACCTTGCAAGAAGCGTGCAGCGCGCAACGAACCTTGTGCATAAGACTGACGACTAGAAGACTTATGGCTAATCTCAATGCGCTCACCCTCGCCCGCAAATAAGACAGTGTGATCACCCACAATATCTCCACCTCGAATAGTGGCAAAACCAATCGAGCCCACTTTGCGCTCTCCGGTGTGACCTTCGCGTGCATATACCGCAACATCTTCCAATTTCTCACCAAGCGCATCCGCAATCACTTCACCCATTCTGAGGGCGGTACCTGATGGGGCATCTACCTTGTGACGGTGATGGGCTTCAACAATTTCAATGTCATAGCCCTCGTTCAACATCTTGGCAGCGATCTCTAGCAACTTAAATGTAGCATTCACGCCCACACTCATGTTTGGCGCAAATACGATAGCTAAATTTGCAGCGGCTTTCTTCAGGCTGTCAATTTGTTCTGGGCTCAGGCCGGTAGTACCGATAATCATTTTGGTGTTCGTCTTTTGTGCCACAGCCAAGTGCGCCATCGTGCCCTCGGGACGAGTGAAGTCAATCAAAAACTCAGCACCACTTAAAGCCTTCGTAATATCCGATGTAATGGCTACACCAGTTTTTTTACCTAAGAACGCGCCCGTATCTTCACCAAGCAAAGGGCAAGACTCATGCTCCAGCGCACCAACAAGCTCAGCATCCGTGCAATTGAGCACAGCCTCGATCAACATTTTTCCCATGCGGCCGGTTGCACCAGCAATTGCGATTTTCATCATTTGTATCTTCATTTCTTATTCAAGGTTGCCGAAAAACTTCACTCGACATCAACACAACAATTATCTTTATTTAACTTCGCTAGCCTGCGGGACATTGAGTGCACCAGGGCCTAACTGTTGAGGCACCGGCTGAGCATCTGGCGACTTTTTTGAAAAGCTAAAAAAGTCCCAAAATGAACTGCTAGCAGGAGCAGCGGGCACTGTAGCCCCGGCGGGCAAATTATTAGTTGGGCTAGGAACCAGTAACTCTGGCTGCTGCAAAGGTGGAGTTACTGGAGGCTTGTTCGATCCCGTCATCACATCCCAGAATGAGCGTTTGGTTTTTGCATAGCCATCAATTTCAGCAACCAACTCAATATCGGTTGGCAACGCATCGCCTTGGAACTTAACTAACTTATCACCTTCGAAAAATACGGTGACGCGACGCTCTTTACTCATTTTCTGATTATCACGTTTAAATTCAAAAACGTAGTCCCAGCGATTTGCATGGAAATAACTTGCCAGCAAAGGTGTACCTAGAATTTGACGCACTTGCTCACGACTCTGCCCCACTTGTAACTTGGCGTATTGCTCACTCGAAATAAAGTTGCCCTGCACCACATCTGGAACATACGGTCTAAAGACTTTATTCATCCAGGCGCGTTGTGTGTCATCAACAGCGCTGGTGCAGCCAGTAGCAATCATTACCGAACTCACTGCAGTAATGACCAAGCCGATCCGAGCAAGGTCAAAAACCCTAAAAATGGAGTTCAATAGACAGGTAAAAAGTTGAAGGCAATTTTGCATGGCAGGCCGTATCATTAAGACATTGATTTTAGCTCCCAAACCCTGAATATGAACCAAAACCCGACTCCAGCAGATTTACGCGATATTGGCCTTAAGGCAACCGGTCCACGCATGAAAATCTTGGACTTTTTTCATCAAAATGGTGGCACGCACTTTAGCGCCGAAGACGTCTTTATGGCCCTGGCCAAAGATGACAAAGAAATTGGTTTAGCCACGGTTTATCGAGTGCTCACCCAGTTTGAGCAAGCAGGCCTCTTACTCCGTAGTCATTTTGAGTCCAGCAAAGGTGATGGCAGGGCAATTTATGAACTGAACGAGGGTCAGCATCACGACCACTTGGTCTGCCTCGATTGCGGTCATGTTGAGGAGTTTGTAGATGAAGCTATCGAGAAAAGACAGCGCGATATTGCTAAAAACCTCGGTTTCAAGCTCCAGGAACACTCTTTAGCCATGTATGGTCACTGCCAAAAGAAGAATTGTCGCAATAAGCTAAAGTCCTAATTCAGGAAAATAAGAGCAAATAACGAAAAAAGACCTCAAATGAGGTCTTTTTTGCATATAAAGCAAGATTTTAAGAACTTTTAACTTTAAAACCCCATCTATCTACTTACTTTACAGCCATTAATGCTTGGGCAGCATTCAGCATTTGGACTGAATAACCCCACTCGTTGTCATACCAAGCTAAGACTTTGACCAGCTTGCCATCTGCCGACACGCGAGTCTGGGAAGCATCGTAAATACTCGGGCGTGGGTCGTGGTTGAAGTCGATGGATACCAAAGGCAAGGTATTGAATCCCAAAATGCCCTTCAATTCGCCTTCACTGGCTGCCTTGAGGATAGAGTTCACTTCATCCACACTAGTAGCGCGGCTGGCAGCAAACGTTAAATCCACAACAGAAACATTAATGACGGGTACGCGCATTGCAAAACCATCGAAGCGCCCTGCTAAAGCTGGCAATACCAAGCCAACTGCTTTTGCAGCACCTGTCTTGGTTGGAATCATGCTGGTCACAGCAGAACGCGCACGGCGCATATCCTTGTGATACACATCGGTTAAAACCTGATCATTAGTAAACGCATGAATCGTGGTCATCAAACCAGATTCGATCCCAATTTTTTCTAGCAATGGCTTTACCAATGGAGCCAAACAGTTAGTCGTACAGCTTGCGTTAGAGACCACGATATCGCTTGGCTTTAGAACTTGTTGGTTCACACCATAAACAATGGTGGCATCTACATCTTTTTCACCTGGAGCAGAGATCAATACCTTCTTCGCGCCCTGAGAAATATGCACCATGGCTTTTTCTTTTGAGGTGAATTTACCTGAGCACTCAAGTACTAAATCCACACCCAACTCACCCCAAGGAGTTTCCAAAGGATTGCGAGTAGAGAACATCTTGATGCGATCGCCATTGACTACCATGCAATCGCCATCTACTTTTACTTCGGCAGGAAAGCGGCCATGTGCAGAATCATATTGCGTTAAGTGCGCATTGATGTCGATATCACCCATCGCATTAATTGCGACGATTTTGATATCGCGCCTTGGCTTGCCATTGACTTGATCTTCATACAATGCACGTAAGACCATACGACCAATACGACCATAGCCGTTAATTGCGACACGAATTGTCATTCCATTTCCCTTGCTAATTTTGAATTCTTAAATAAATACTGTGTTTCTGATCGTTTCTATTTCTTTGTAATACACTGCTTCACAGTTTTTGAGATCTGATCCACAGTCAGGCCAAAGTATTCGTAGAGCACTGGCGCTGGCGCAGACTCACCGAAAGTATCAACACCATGCACAGCAGCACAACCATACTTCCACCAGAAATCACTTACGCCTGCTTCAACAGCAATTCGCGGAATATCCGCCGGCAATACTTTAGCTTTGTATGCGGAATCTTGTTGATCAAAGACTGTCGTCGACGGAATCGATACAACCCGAATACCAAAGCCTTCACCCTCTAAACGTTCTGCTGTTTGTAATGCCAAGGCAATCTCAGATCCCGTAGCAATAATCACCGCATCAATTTTGGATTTCTTGGGATCACGCAAAACATATCCACCACGTGCAATATCCTTTACTTGCTGGCTATTGCGAGAGACAAATGGGCAATTTTGACGACTGAAGATCAAAGCGCTTGGGCCATGCTTACGCTCAATTGCAGAGCCCCACGCAACTGCACTCTCAGTGGTGTCACATGGACGCCACACCATTAAATTCGGAATGAGGCGCAAGCTTGCTACATGCTCAACAGACTGGTGGGTTGGGCCGTCTTCACCCAAGCCAATAGAGTCATGCGTAAAGACAAAGATGCTACGTAACTTCATCAATGCAGCCATGCGCAATGCATTGCGACTGTAATCGGAGAAAGTTAAGAACGTTCCGCCAAATGGAATATATCCACCATGCAAAGCGATGCCGTTCATGATGGCACTCATACCAAATTCACGAACACCGTAATTAATGTGATTACCCCACTGATCACCACGTACGGGCTTGCATGAAGACCAGTTCGTTAAGTTCGATCCTGTTAGGTCGGCAGAGCCGCCCATAAACTCTGGCAATGCAGGCGCCAATGCCTCGATGGCATTTTGACTTGCCTTACGAGTAGCAATTGTTTCTGCTTTGGTTTCACAAGTTTTTAAATAGGCATCTAAAGTCTTAGAGAAGTCTTTGGATAAATCGCCTTGCATACGGCGCTGTAATTCAGAAGCCAATTCTGGGTATTTATTTTTGTAGGCTTGGAATTCTTTATTCCACTCATGCTCAGCAGCTTGACCACGCTTCTTGAAATCCCAAGCTTCGTAAATATCGTTTGGAATTTCAAACGGTGCATATGGCCAGTTCAATGCAACACGGGTTGCAGCGATTTCAGCTGCGCCCAATGGTGAGCCATGTACCTTGTCACTACCGGCCATATTGGGGGAGCCCTGACCAATCGCAGTCTTGCAACAAATCAAGGTTGGCTTATCACTCTTCTTCGCCTTGGCAATCGCGCTCGATACCGCTTCTACATCGTGACCATCCACCGCACGAATCACATTCCAGCCATAGGCCTCAAAACGCTTTGGCGTATCTTCGTTAAACCAAGAAACTACTTTGCCATCAATCGAGATGCCGTTGTCATCCCAGAGTGCGATGAGTTTATTGAGTTTGAGCGTGCCGGCCAATGAACATACTTCATGACTGATGCCTTCCATCAAACAACCATCACCTAAAAACACATAGGTGTAGTGATCCACAATATCGTGACCTGGGCGATTAAATTCCCCTGCTAATAATTTTTCTGCCAGCGCCATGCCAACCGCGTTTGAAATACCCTGACCCAAAGGACCCGTAGTGGTTTCTACTCCAGGAGTAATTCCATACTCAGGATGTCCAGCAGTTTTGCTGTGCAACTGACGGAAGTTTTTTAACTCGCTCATCGGCAAGTCATAACCAGTGAGATGCAATAAGGAATACAACAGCATCGAGCCATGGCCATTGGATAAAACAAAACGATCACGATTCATCCAATGCGGATCCGTTGGATTGTGTTGCAAATGTTCATTCCACAGACCGACTGCAATATCAGCCATACCCATTGGCATTCCAGGGTGTCCGGAATTGGCTTGTTGAACTGCATCCATGGATAAAGCGCGAATGGCATTTGCCATACGAATTTGAAGGTTTGACATCGTAAATTAGGTCTCGAGAAAATTAATTAGCTATATTTCGGTAATGCCTCAATTTTATCTTCCCGGCCCATGGGAAAACCAAAAGCCAAATACCCTCACCCCTGAGCTCGCCCATCACTTGCGCGTGCGCCGCATCCAAGTCGGTGAATTTTTCCCCATCTTCGATGGAAAAGGCCAAGTTGCCCAGGCCAAGTTGATCTCACTCACCAATAAATCAGGGGAAGCCGAGCTAAGTGATATTCGCCAAGACACGCATCGTGAGAGCCCTTATGCCATTACCTTGGCGCAAGGTCTGGCTGGAGGCGACAAGATGGACTGGGTGGTTGAGAAGGCCATAGAGACTGGCGCTCAGGTCATTACACCCTTGCAATGCGAGCGCTCAGTGATCAAATTAACTCGCTCGAGTGACGCTGAACGCGCTCAAAAACGCCTTCTCCACTGGGAGGGTATTGTTCAGGCGGCCTGCGAGCAATGTGATCGTACTGTCTTAGCTACTGTAGAACCCGTACAAAGTTTTGCAAGTTATCTACAGAAGCCACAAAAAGCCAAACTTAAACTACTTTTAAGTCCTGATACCGATAAAAGCCTGTATTCCGTTTTGCTTGATAGCTTGCCGCAGGATGTTATTTTGATGATTGGGCCGGAAGGTGGGCACTCCCCAGAAGAGGAGGCGCAAGCTCAAGCAGCGGGTTATCAACTAGTTTCTCTAGGAGATCGTGTATTGAGAACCGAGACTGCTGGAATTGTGGCAATTACTGCTGTTCACAGCATTTGGGACCCAGAAATGCAAAATCGCCTCAAATAGTGGCGATTTTTATTGTTTTACTGTCTTACTGCTTCTCTCGTTAAAACGAGTGATTAGGCAAAAGAGTAGAACACGCGATACGGTGTGCGGCGCTCGGACCAGAAGTCCACGGCATCACGGAACACATCAAGCAGGGTCTCGCGAGCTTCTTTGTCAAACTTCTGAGTACAAGGCAAGCCTTCGAGCACCACTACGAAGCCTGGCTGGGGGCCTGACTTATCAACAGTAGTGGTCAAAGCATCCAATAAAGGATCGAAATTCTTAGCTTGTTGCTTAGTGAAGGTGTAAGCAATCGCAATTGCCTCTAAAACTTCACCTTTAGTCATCGCATTTGCACAATTGGCGTAAATGAAATGCTGGCCAAGTTCAGTGGCTGCCTCCTGAAGGTCAGGAGTACGAAAAGCACGAATAGATTGCACGATATTAGGGCGCACACTGCGCAACATTGCCGGCGGTCCGGCATCGCGAACGGCCAAAGCGGCACGCCAAGAAGCTGTCACTTTTTTCCCCGAAACTTGATTTGCTGCATAGGTTTGTAAACGAGATAAACCGCCCTCGGCATAGATATTGGCAGCAGATGACTCGGTTTCTAGTCGATCGTTGCTATCCCAACTTTCAGCCCGACTGTGTTCGTCGAAGCCTACTGTAGTGCCGTTTTCAGAGCGATTATTCATGATGGATGCTAGGTTACCCTTAACACGCCATCAAATCAAGCCCAATTACAGTGCATTTTATATAAACCATTGATTTATATAAAAATTATTTATGTTAGTTAATACCAACTAACATAAATAAAAGCCTAACCCTAGGGCTTAGGCTTTCCCCCTAGCGTTGCTTGCTGCCTCAACTACCGCCAAAGTCGTCACATTGACGATACGACGCACTGTAGCTGCTGGCGTCAAAATATGAATTGGCTTAGCAACCCCCAAGAGTAATGGTCCGATTGCAATACCGTTACCCGCAGCGGTCTTCAATAAGTTGTAAGAAATGTTGGCAGCATCAATATTTGGCAGAACCAACAAATTAGCATCGCCTTTTAATGGTGATGAAGTAACCGCACCAGCGCGAATGGTTTCATCCAAAGCGCTATCACCGTGCATTTCACCATCCACCTCAAGAGCGGGATCTGCTTTTTGAATCAAAGCCAGTACGTCACGCATTTTGACTGCGGATGGGGCGCTACTAGAGCCGAAATTAGAATGAGACAAGAGTGCCACCTTAGGTGCTATACCCAATTTACGCATTTCGTTTGCAGCCATCAGTGTGAGCTCAGCTAATTGCTCTGCTGTTGGATCGATATTCACATGGGTATCTACCAAGAACACTTGGCGACCAGGCAAAATTAATCCAGACATCGCGCCATAAACATTAGCGCCCGGCTCTTGACCCACTACCTCATCGATGTACTTCAAATGGGTTGCTAAGTTGCCAACGGTTCCGCAGATCATGCCATCAGCCATACCTTTGCTAATCATGATGGATCCGATCAAGCTATTGCGGCGACGCATTTCTAACTTGGCAAAAGATTCAGTGACGCCTTTACGCTCAGTCAAATCTAAATAGGTTTGCCAGAAATCACGGAAGCGTGGGTCGTTCTCTGGGTTTACGATATCAAAGTCTTCACCCGCTTTAATGCGTAATCCGAACTTGTCAATGCGATGCTCGATTACCGCAGGGCGACCAATCAAAATTGGTGTAGCCAAATGCTCATCGACAATGATTTGTACTGCACGCAATACACGCTCATCTTCACCTTCGGCAAACACGATGCGCTTTTGTGCGGCCGGTACTCGTTTGGCAATACTAAACAATGGTTTCATCAAAGTACCGGAGTGGTACACAAATTGTTGCAACTGATTGCGGTAAGCATCGAAGTCTTTAATTGGACGTAGCGCCACGCCGTCCTCCATTGCTGCTTTAGCAACAGCAGGCGCGATGACGGTAATCAAACGCGGATCAAACGGTTTCGGAATTAGATACTCCGGACCAAAAGACAAGTTCTCAATGCCGTATACCGAGGTCACTATTTCGCTCTGCTCTGCTCGCGCCAACTCCGCCACAGCCTTTACCGCTGCGACTTCCATGCCACGTGTGATGGTCGTAGCACCAACGTCTAATGCACCACGGAAGATAAATGGAAAGCACAACACGTTATTCACTTGGTTTGGATAGTCAGTACGACCCGTTGCCATTACCGCATCAGGACGAACTTCCTTGACCTCCTCAGGCAGAATCTCAGGAGTTGGATTTGCCAGGGCATAGATCAATGGCTTATCAGCCATCTTCTTCACCATCGATTGCTTCAGAACACCGCCAGCTGAGAGGCCTAGAAAAATATCAGCGCCTTCAATCACCTGATCCAAGGTACGCAAATCAGTTTCTTGGCAGAACGGCTCCTTCTCAGGATCCATTAATTCTTGACGACCTTTGTATGCAACACCAACTAAGTCAGTAACCCAAATATTCTTACGTGGGATTCCAAGGTCAACCAATAAATCCAAACAAGCTAATGCAGCAGCGCCAGCACCAGAGGTGACTAATTTCACATTAGCAACATCTTTACCGACTACTTTTAAGCCATTCAGAATCGCAGCAGCAACCACAATCGCAGTTCCATGTTGGTCATCATGAAAGACCGGAATCTTCATACGCGCTTGCAACTTGCGCTCGACGATAAAACAATCTGGTGCTTTGATGTCTTCTAAATTAATACCACCAAAGGTGGGTTCGAGGGCTGCAATGATTTCAACTAATTTATCTGGATCGTTTTCATTAATTTCAATATCAAAAACATCAATGCCAGCAAATTTCTTAAAGAGAACTGCTTTACCTTCCATCACTGGCTTACTAGCCAATGGTCCAATATTTCCGAGGCCCAATACTGCCGTACCGTTGGTGATCACGCCGACTAAATTACCTCGAGCTGTGTATTTGAAAGCATTGGCGGGATCTTTAACAATCTCCTCGCACGGCGCAGCAACGCCAGGCGTGTAGGCCAGGGCTAAGTCACGCTGATTGGTTAACTGCTTCGTTGGGGCAATTTCAATCTTGCCTGGGGTTGGGAACTCATGGTAGTGAAGAGCTGCTGCCCTTAAATCTGCTATTTGCTGTTCTTTACTGCTATTGCTTGGTTTGCTCATCAGTTCACTCATCAATCAGACGTATTTAAGCTCTAATTCTATTCCTCTCAGATGGAAGAGTCCCAAGAGCCATAAAATAGGGCATGCAATCTCAAACCCCCTCGCTTGGCGAATTTGATCTGATTCAGCGTTTCTTTCAAACGCAGTCAGAACTCATGCTTGCCAATAAGCCTGGCTCAGTAAAGCTGGGAATTGGTGATGATTGCGCCCTACTAAAAACCGACCCTGCTGAGGAGCTTGCCATTACCAGCGACATGTTGGTATCTGGACGACACTTTTTTGCAGATGCCAATCCAGAGTGGCTAGGCTGGAAAGCGTTAGCAGTCAACCTCTCAGACCTAGCAGCAATGGGTGCTAGGCCACTCGGTTTCACACTCGCACTGGCACTACCGGAGGCGAATTCAGCTTGGTTAGAAGCCTTTAGTAAAGGTTTATTTGCAATCGCCAATCAATTTTCTTGCCCCCTCATTGGTGGCGATACTACCGCCGGTCCACTCAATATTTGCATCACTGCTTTTGGCAGTATTCCAAAAGACAAAGCCATTCGTAGGTCTGGGGCATTAGAGGGTGATGACATTTGGGTTTCAGGAGCCCTTGGTGATGCCCGACTTGCTCTTGCTGCACTGCGTCATGAACTTGAATTAGAAAGCGGGGATTTGGAAGCGATTGCAGTACGCATGCATCAACCCATTCCTAGAGTCCAATTGGGCATTGCTTTAAGAGGTATTGCCAATTCTGCTTTAGATGTCTCCGATGGTCTATTGGGTGATCTGAGGCATATCCTCAGGCAATCAAATAAAGATGCAGAAATCTTTTTAGAGCGTATACCTAAATCTACAACGCTACGCAAACAGTCGCCCACTATTCAGAATCAATATGCAGCGAGTGGCGGAGATGATTACGATCTGTGCTTTACTGCGGCAAGCAGTGCAAGAGATACGATCATCAAAATCAGTAACGAGCTGCATCTTCCACTCACTCAAATTGGCAGTGTCAAATCCATGCAGCACTCAGCACCCGAGATACACATCATCGATAACGATGGAAAAGAAGTAAATTCTCAGCAAGCAGGTTTACTGCTGAAATCTTTTAATCACTTCGCATGAATACCCAAACCAATTCACCAGACACCTCCACATTGACCCCCAGCTTCAAGTGGGTGTTTGCTAAGCCTAGTCGCGCCCTAGCGTTTGGACTTGGTAGTGGTTTAGCGCCATTTGCACCTGGCACTTCAGGAACACTGTGGGCTTGGGCTATTTTCTTATTGGGTGATTACTTTCTATCAACTGTAACGTGGTGGTGGATCATTGGCCTAAGCATTGTTCTGGGTTGTTGGATTTGTGGGCAAGTCAGTGAAGAGTTAGGGAAAAAAGATTTTGGTGGCATTGTGCTTGATGAAGTGGTCGCTTTCTGGCTTGTATTGATATTTATCATGCCAGCAAACTTATGGATACAGATTTTGGTATTTGCACTATTTCGATTCTTTGATGCCGTAAAACCCGGTCCGATCGGAATGATCGATCGGCACTTTAAACATTTAGAGGATAGTGATCCTTCTTCTCCATCGAGCTTTACCGTGGTGTTGTGGCGTGGTTTTGGAATCATTGCAGATGATCTTGCTGCAGCATTTTTTACGCTTCTCACAATAGCGCTTATACAAATTGGGTTGGGCTATCTCTCATGAAAAATAATAACGATCCTCAGCATGAACTGGCGAGAGCAGTTGCCCTAGCTCTAATAAGCCGAGGTTGGAGAATCGCTTTGGCCGAATCCTGCACTGGCGGCCTTGTCTGCGCGACACTGACAGACTTAGCAGGCTCAAGTGATTGGCTTGAGCGCGGCTATATCACCTATAGCAATGCCGCAAAATCTGAATGTTTAGATGTTCCAGTGGAAATCCTTGAATCTTTTGGCGCAGTCAGCGAACCAGTTGCCAAAGCGATGGCTGAGGGAGCGCTACGCAATGCCAATGTCAATGCAGCCATCTCCATTACTGGTATCGCTGGTCCAACAGGTGGTTCAATAGAAAAGCCAGTTGGTACCATCTGCTTTGGCTGGGCGATTAAAGAAAATATTGGGCATGATCTTGTTAATACTGTCACCCTGACCAAACTCTTCAACGGTGATCGTCAGGTAGTGAGAGAACAAGCGTGTGATTTTGCACTCTCTCAATTTTTGGAGTTACTTAAACCAAAAAACGCCTAACAAGGTAGCACTACAAAATTAGCGTGAGCTCAGCCAGCCCTTGTGGCGGAAGTAGCCCAATGGAATCATCGCTGAAATCACCATAGAAATAATGGCAACTGGATAACCCCAGGTCTGCTCTAGTTCGGGCATATAACGGAAGTTCATTCCCCACACACTCGCTAACAAAGTTGGCGGCATTAAGGCAACTGATACCACCGAGAAGATCTTGATGATCTTACTTTGGTTCAAATTAATAAAACCAACCGTCGCATCCATCAAGAAGTTAATCTTATCGAATAAGAAGGCAGTATGGTTTTCTAGTGAATCAATATCTCGCAAAATCTGACGTGCCTCTTCCTGCTGCTCATCAGACAATAATTTGCTGCGCATTAAGAAAGACAATGCACGGCGGGTATCCATCACATTACGACGAATACGCCCGTTCGTATCCTCTTCCTTGGCAATAGTTTCAAGTACCTCTTCCGCATCGTTATCGGTGATGTCATCTTGCAACACGCGCTTACCTGCTAGCTCGAGATTTTCATAAACCTCTTCCAAAGCATCCGCAGAATACTCAGCATCAGTGGAGTACAGGTCAAGTAAAACGTCTTTCGCATTACTGACTGAACCTGGACGCAAACGGGCACGCAAACGCACCAAGCGGAATACCGGTAAATCTTCGTCATGAATGGAGAACAAGACTTGCTTGGTCATCACAAAAGCAACTCGTACGTTGCGAGAAGTTTCTTCTTCGTCCAATAAGAAATCAGTCCGAATATGGAGGTGGCCGTCATCTGCCTCGAAATACCGCGCAGAAGCCTCTAAGTCACCCAAATCATCCAATTCAGGCAAAAGAACGCCAAAAGCCTCTTTAATCCACAGGAGTTCTTCCTCTTCAGGGTCAACTACGTCGATCCAGATAGGGTTGGAGTATTGCAACAATTCATTGCGATCTTCCACTTGCTCTTGAGAGAGGCGGCCATTTTGCAGGACGAACAAATTGATCATGGTGAACTCCTAAGGAATGGTCGCTAGTTTATCCTATGGATATAACAGTTTGACTAAAATAAGCTTAATCCCAATGAACTCTAGCTCAAATACCTTTACCCAACAACTACAGTCCGCGTGGGCTTCCCAAGGCAGTATGTTGTGTGTGGGCTTTGATCCAGATCCCAAGCGTTTGCCGGCTGTATTTCAGGGTAAGCCTGAGGGGATTTTTGAGTTCTGCCGCGAGATCGCTGATGCCACTGCGGATACCGCCTGCTCCTTTAAGCCCCAGTTCGCTTACTTTGCCTCCCAAAGAGCCGAAGCTCAACTCGAAAAGCTGACTCGCTACCTTAAAGATAAATACCCCCACATCCCCGTCATCTTGGACTCCAAGCGTGGCGACATCGGTAGTACGGCTGACCACTACGCCCTAGAAGCCTTTGAGCGTTATGGTGCGGATGCCGTTACCGTGAACCCTTACATGGGCTTTGACACGATCGAGCCCTACCTAAAGCACGCCGGTAAGGGTGTGATTGTTTTATGTCGCACCTCAAACCCTGGGGGCTCCGACCTTCAGTTCTTAAATGTGTCGCCTGATGGTGAACCCCTTTACCTGCATGTAGCCAAACTCGCTGCAAAACAATGGAATACCTCAGGACAAATCAGCCTCGTGGTTGGCGCAACCTTCCCCGAGGAAATTGCTCAGGTGCGAGCGATTGTGGGTGATATGCCTTTACTCATCCCCGGCATTGGCGCTCAAGGTGGCGATATCGATGCCACTGTTAAGGCTGGCGGTATACCCAATCAACCTGGCGTAGGCATGATGATCAACTCCTCTAGAGCAATCTTGTATGCAAGCTCAGGAAATGATTTTGCCAAGGCAGCTAGGGAAATCGCCATCGCAACGAGAGATGCGCTAAGAACCGCAAGCACCAAGTAACACTAGCGCGCTTTTGGTTTCTGAGTGGGTGCTAAAGCAACCCTGTCCATATTTTCCAGAATAAAGTCTTGCCGCGTAGGGAAATGAATATTGGCCTTGCGACAGTATTGAGATTTATCGAAACACTTCGGCGCCGGTAAAGCGGAAGCCAAAGCTGCAGCCTGTTCGCGATCAAGCGATGCAGGCTTAATGCCGTAATAATGCTGAGAAGCTACGCCAATACCAAAGATGCCCTCGCCCCACTCCACTGAATTTAAGTAGATTTCATAAAGACGTTGCTTAGGAAGTATTACCTCCAACAAACCGGTAATGATGAGCTCCTGCGCTTTGCGAAAATAATTCTGCTCGGATGAAAGAAATAGATTCTTTGCTAGCTGCTGTGTAATCGTAGAACCGCCACGCAAAGCATTTTTAGATTTACCACTACCCTGTTGATTGAGTTGTGAGTTTTTAGTCCAAGCTTTTTTCATATCCTCAACCCGGACACCCATATGCTGAAAGAAGATATCGTCTTCACTCACTAAAACAGCACGTTTGAGATTGGCAGAGATTTTGTCGTATGGCACCCAAGATGACTGCACCGGGCAAGACCAAGATAGGCCGCAAAGGCGCCAACGTTCAGCCCTCTGAAATGCAGTACTACTTGGATCAAGCGTTGCCCATAATCCAATCTGAATGACAAAGTACATTTGCATAGCAACAAAGCCACCCAGCAAACACTTCAGAAAGTAAGAAAGCCAGCGCATCGAAGCTCAGCTAGAAACTAGGAATTACGAAGCTCTGCCAATACAGCGCGAGAATCAATCGCATCAGCAAGCTGGGCACCACGCCAAATTAAGAAAGCATCTGCGGCTTGCTCAACCAACATACCTAAGCCATCACTGACCCTTGCACCGCGATGTAATGCTTGCTGCATCAAGGCAGTGACTTTGCCGTAGACCATGTCGTAGGCAAAAGACTGAGGAGTAAATACATTGCTTGCTGCGGCATCGCTAATAGGAGATTCATTTGACAACCCAGCAGCAGTAGCATTAATAATGAGATCAAAAGGAGATGCGGTCTTACTTACATCTTCCAGCTCGCCTAAAGTAACTGCAGTCAATACAACCTGTAGGGAGTGAGCCAAATCACTAAATAATTGAACTAAATCCTCGGCCTTGACATTGGATCGATTGGCAATAATTAACTCTGCCGGCGATTGCTCTAATAAAGGACCAAGCACTCCGCGAGAAGCACCACCCGCTCCCAGCAGTAAAATTCGGGAGCCTTGAATCTGAATACCTTGAGCCAATAGGTCTCTGACTAAGCCAGCACCATCAGTGTTATCACCAAAGATTTTTCCATCTTGAATGCGTAAAGTATTTACAGCGCCAGCAAGCTGCGCGCGCGGTGTTAATACATCTGCAAAAGCCTGGGCATCTAATTTAAATGGCACGGTGATATTCATACCCTTGCCACCAGCAGCAAAGAAAGTTTGCACAGCGGGTTTGAATTCACCAAGTTCAGGCTGTAAACGCCCGTAATGCATTTTCTGATTGGACTGCTCAGCAAATCGTTTATGAATAACAGGTGATTTGCTATGTGAGATTGGATTACCGGCGACCGCATAAACATCCACACCAGGAAATTGGGTGGGGTCTGTATGCAACTCAGCTGAAGTGGCTTGACTCATAGTGACTACAGGATAAGCGAAGTTGAATGATGTCTTCTGAATTAAGGACGCAAATCCAAGCGATCAGATCCATCCCGCGTGAAGTCAAATGTAGAAACCCAATCCAGGATATCAATCTGATTGCGCATTTCTGCAGGGAAAGCTCCGAAGGGGGCAGAAGCACGAACAATCGCTAAGGCCTGGCGATCTAACTCAGGATTGCCAGAGCTTCGTCCAATACTCAAACCATCCTTACCCTGAGCATTATTGGCAATGCGTCCTTGGGCATCCACACTAAGGACAATCACCAAACTGCCATATAAGGGGCGACCGTTGGCCCGCGGGAAAAATGCGCTGCCATAAGCCTCTATCTTTTGACGCATCGCATCGTAATACTGTGCAAATACGACCGCCTTTGTACTAGCACCAGTCATGACCTTACGTCGAGGCTCGCGACCATTGACCTGTAAACGCTTGGCTAGCTCAGCCTCCAAAGAGTTCAATTGGGATGCAGTTTTTTTCTCATCACCACTTTTACGACCACCTGACAACGCTCGATCTGCTTCGAGCTTGGCTAGCATTTGTTTCTGCTGTTTTTCTAAAACCTCGAGACGCGCATCCGCGCCCAACCTCGCTCGATGGAGCGCACTAGCATCTTGATTGGGGGTATTACCGCCTCCATGCAAATCCGCTTGCGCTAATTTATTGGCCTGCTTAGGTGCCACTTGATTACTAGCATTCACTAAGACAACACTGAGTGGCGTATTTAAACGACGATTTTCTATTTCTCCCATGCCCCAGCGGAACGATAGAAAAATAAGGTGGGCCAAAATCGAGAGGCCTAGGGCATAGCGAAATGGGTAGCGGCGCCAACCAGCATCTAAGCGCACTACTAGCTGAGTCAGCTTAGGTGGGACTTGCATCACTCTCAGGAACCTCTGGAGTTTCTATATGAAGCACTCGAACCCCTGCTGTGAGCTGCAGAAGATCAATATCAGCAATACTGACTTCAGCTCGAGTCATACGTGGATGGGTCGCCAACTCTGGAACTGGAAGATGCAATGGGACTGGCTCTACTCGGGACATGCCTTCCTTAAGATGTCTCACAAAAACTTGCTTAGGAACTTCGTCTTGAGTAGCCCAGCGTAAGCACCAATATTTCTCAAGGCGATCTTGATATTCACCATAGGCTGAATAGCAAGCTTCAAAATCAGCAGCGATACCCATTAATGCCGCATCTCGCGGAGGAAACGGCGCCACCATCTTAGCGGTAATGCCATGTTTAGCTATAGCGATTAACTGCCATTGATTCACCAAATCTGAATAGCGGCGCAATGGAGACGTGCACCAGGCGTAATACTCCAAACCCAATCCTTCATGTGGACCAGGAGTTGTCTGCATACGCGTGCGTAAGGGGCCCCAACCCTTTTGAGTACGGAACAAACCAGGTATCCCATGATCTGCTAACAAGCGTCCTGAGGCACTATTACAATAAATCATCCACTCAGCAACGATGGTATCGAGGATGGAGCCGCGTTGACGAGGAGTAATGTCTACCCGCCGCACACCATCAACTTCTTTAATTTGAAAATGAAAGTCTCTCGCTAAGGCATTGGGATCCAAGACCCCTAATTGCTCAGGACGCAAACCATTCACTACACGCTGCTCCTGGCGCCCTGCATGCAATAACTTTGCTGCGGCCCACAACACACTGAGCTCTTGACGATAAGCATAGTCAGCCGATTCATCTGCCAAACTTTCTTCTGTTACCAGATGCTCTAAATTCTCAAGGCGAAGATTTGCCCCCATCGGAACCATCTCGGCACGCAACTGCAAGGAGTCTTTATCTAGCACTCCGGTCGAATCGATATCGACATAGATTGATAAGGCCGGACGAGCAGCGCCTTCATCTAATGAAAACTGCGAAATCACCGTATCGGGCAACATCGTAATTTTGTCGCCAGGGAAATACACGGTAGACATGCGAGTACGTGCAACTTTATCTAAAGCATCATCCTTAGCGATCACCAAGCCAGGTGCCGCAATATGAATACCGATACGATGTCCGCCACCCTCGAGCGTAGTGGCTGATAAAGCATCATCAATTTCAGTAGTACCTGAGTCATCTATTGAGAACGCAGTGACTTCAGCGATAGGCAATTCTGAAATAGCAGCATCTAACGCAGCTTGATCCACCGCCAAACTTGGGTCATGCTCGGAGCCCTGTGGGAAATGCGCTTTTAAGAACATCCCCTGGTGATATTGCAAGGGTGAGTCAATCGCACCACAACGGATCATGAGCTGGGCAGGCGACTCTCCTGACTCAGTACACGCTGCAATCAATGCTTTATAGGCAGAGGTATTTTTATCCGGAGAAAATAAAAGTTGATGTGCTTGAGACTTGAGTGTTTCTGGAAAGACTCCAGCTACCAGTTCTTGTTGCCATGCAGTCTGCTGCTCTAATTCTTTTTGCTTGCGCTCGAGCGCAGCTAAACCAGCCTGCAGTTGCTCTAGTGGCGCCCTTTGAAAACGTCCGCGCCCTTTGCGACGGAAAAATACTGGCGCGCCCTGCAATGCAATGGCTAATGCAGTCTGTTGCGCTACGCTAGCTTGTGCGCCGAAGTACTCTTGAGCAACATCTACTAAACCAAATTCTTCATCAGGGGCACAGTCCCATAAAAACTGCAGATCAATCTCTTTGGATAAAGTGCTTGCCTCATCCATTAAGGCTTGAGGTTCTGGCTTTTCAAAACGGAGCCAAACTTCTTTAGCCTTTAACTTAATCTTTTTCCCAGACAGACTAGTTGCCTGCCAAGATTCAGCATCGCCAGCGCCTGAGGCAGACTGGACTGTGGCGACCTTGATGTCGCCACCCTCTTCGTATAAAAGATGCATTGTTAGAGTGAGATCCCGCCGCTGGCCTCAAGTGCAACACCATTCACATAACTAGCTTCATCACTCGCCAAGAATAAATACACGTTCGCCATTTCTTCTGGAGTGCCCAAGCGACCCAACCAACTGCGCCTTTCAATATCTTTCAAAATATTTTCTGGCATAGCTTTGACCATCTCAGTGGCAATAAACCCTGGGCATACTGCATTTACCCGAATACCTTTTGGACCTAATTCACGCGCCCAGGTTTTAGTGAATCCAATCACTCCAAACTTCGTAGCTGAATAATTTGTCTGACCGAAGTTTCCATAAATGCCGACAACGCTAGAGGCGTTGACGACAGCGCCCTTACCAGCCTCCAGCATATGTGGAACGACCAACTGCGTGCAATTGAAGACACCCTTCAAATTGACATCAATCACCGTATCAAACTGTGCTTCGGTCATTTTGACTAAGCGTGCATCTTGCGTGATGCCAGCATTGTTAATCAAAATATCAATACGGCCGTGGCGCTGCATAGTTTGATCAACAGCCGCTTCAATACTCGTACGATCAGTCACGTTCATGACATAGGCTTCTGAGTTAGGAATGAGATCTGATGCAGCTTTAACCGCCTCGGGATTGACATCCGCAATCATGACCTTTGCGCCTTCTTGCGCAAAACGTTTTGCAGTCGCAAGGCCAATGCCTTTCGCAGCACCAGTAATGATGGCTACTTTATCTTTTAGTCTCATACTCATTACTTTGCTTTCTCTTGTATTGCAGTCAATATTTTTTGGTGCACTCCACCAAAGCCACCATTGCTCATCACCAGAATATGATCGCCAGGCTTGGCTTCATTTGTAACAGCCTTAACTAAAGCAGCTAGATCATCAAAGGCTGCAGCACGATTGTCACTTTTTGCATTTAATGGGGCTAAGACTTCATTTAAGTCCCAGCCTAAGGAATCCTTACCAGCGCTTGCGCCGTAAGCAAAAATCTTATCAGCAGCTTCTAGACTATGAGGTAGTTGCGCTTTCATGACACCCAGCTTCATCGTATTGGAACGAGGTTCTAATACTGCCAAAATTCGTGACTGCCCTATGCGGCGACGTAAGCCATCTACAGTAGTAATAATTGCGGTTGGGTGGTGCGCAAAGTCATCGTAAACGGTTACATCATTTGCTACGCCAATCGTCTCTAAACGACGCTTCACATTTTTAAACTCAGCTAAAGCGCGTGCGGCATCGGCTGGTGAAATACCAATATGATTTGCTGACGCAATAGCTGCCAATGCATTGAGCTGATTATGTCGACCCATGACACCAGAGTCTGGGGCCCACGCGACCGTTGCAACTTCTTTACCCTCTTGCAAAACAATAAAACCATCAGCATCTTGAGAAATCAAAGACCAGGCATTGTGTTTATCTTGACCAAACTTTTCAACAGGCGCCCAAGCGCCACGTGCTATGACTCTTTCTAATGCGGGCTCTTCGCCGTTGACGACCACGAGACCATTACCCGGTACTGTGCGCACTAAATGATGAAACTGGGTTTCGATTGCAGCAAGATCAGCAAAAATATCGGCGTGATCAAACTCGAGATTATTTAATAAAGCGGTACGCGGGCGATAGTGAACAAACTTACTACGCTTATCAAAAAACGCCGTATCGTATTCATCGGCCTCGATTACGAAATATTGACTCTCGCCTAAGCGGGCCGATACCGTGAAATTCAATGGCACTCCACCAATCAAATAACCGGGCTTGTAATGATTGAACTCTAAGATCCAGGCCAGCATGGCAGAGGTGGTGGTTTTGCCATGCGTACCGGCAACAGCCAAAACATGTCTACCAAAAAGAACTTGCTCACCCAGCCACTGAGGGCCTGATGTGTAAGGAAGACCTTGATTCAGAATAGCTTCCATCAGTGGATTGCCACGAGAAACGACATTACCAATCACAAATAAATCCGGCATCGTCTCAAACTGTAATAATTGATCCGGTGAGAATCCCTCAATGAGCTCAATGCCCTGCGCTTCAAGCTGCGTGCTCATCGGTGGATATACGTTGGCATCACAGCCAGTTACACGGTGTCCGGCCTGCCGAGCGATTGCGGCAATGCCGCCCATGAAAGTACCGCAAATGCCCAAGATATGAATATGCATTGGGGAATTTTAGCTAAGGAGCAGCAATGAATCGAAGACAGTGGGTGAGCATCATTGGATTTAGCCTCGTAGCCCTTGCTGCAGGAGTGGCGACCTCGCAATGGATCTTCAGATCAGAGCTTGCAGATGACCCTGCTATCAAGGCCTTTTTTGCCAACCTATGGCAAACACCGGATGGAAAATCAGTTGATACCGAACAATGGCGCGGAAAAGTGCTCGTGGTGAACTTCTGGGCATCCTGGTGCCCTCCCTGCGTTGAAGAAATGCCCACTTTGGATAAATTACAAGCAGAGTTCAAGAGCCAAAATGTCTTATTTGTCGGTATTGGCATCGATTCACCCTCTAATATTCGTCAATTCCTAGAAATGACCCCAGTTTCTTACCCAGTTGTGATTGGCGGACTTGAGGGCAGTAATATCTCGAAGCAGATGGGGAATGCCCAAGGTGCACTTCCTTACACCGTCATTATTAATTCTCAAGGCAAGTCTACTAGCAGCAAATTAGGAAAGATAAGCGAAGAAGAGCTCAGAAGTGTAATTAAATCAGCTTTATAAGACTTTTTAAATGATCTTTGCAATCACCATTGCGGTCAACATGAGCAGTTTTTGAGCTGAATATTGCAGTATTTACACTTCAAAGCATAAAAAATAGTGAGTTTATTGGGTCATTTTTGGGCTTAGGACAGCACTCCGGAGGTATACTTTAAGTGCAAGATGAAGAAGATTCATCATTGAATAAGCAGTTTTCAGAGGAAAGCTTTATCTCCGTAATAAAACCTAACTGCCTCTAAAAATATCGATCTATGTCGAAAAATACTTCAATTCTCGTTATCCAAGGCCCCAACCTCAATCTGTTGGGAACCCGTGAGCCAGAGGTTTACGGCAAAACTACCATGGAAGATATTCATACAAAGCTAGGTGCGATCGCCAAATCCCACTCAGTTGATTTATCTACCTTCCAAAGTAACCATGAAGGCGAGCTGATTGACCGAGTTCAAAAGGCCAAACAAGATGGGGTGGATTTCATCATCATCAATCCAGGCGCTTTTACCCATACCAGCGTTGCCTTGCGTGATGCACTGGCTGGGGTTGCCATCCCTTTTACTGAAGTACACCTGTCTAATATTCATCAACGTGAGGAGTTCCGCAAACACTCCTACCTGTCTGATATTGCTACCGGCGTTATCTGCGGTTTGGGCGCCATTGGTTACGAATTGGCTCTCCAAGCAGCTATTGCACGTTTACAAAAATAAAGATTTATTCAGAATTACCCGAGAGGAAGCCTTTCCATGGACCTAAGAAAACTTAAAACCCTAATCGACCTTGTTTCTGAATCAGGAATTTCTGAATTAGAAGTCAATGAAGGTGAAGACCGTGTTCGCATTGTGAATGCCGGCTCTCCCGCTCCTGCAGGTCAACTGGTTTACGCCAATCCAGCGCCTGCTCAAGCTACGCAAGCCGCTCCTGCGGCTGCACCAAATATCGAGGAAGCGCCTGCTGAAACTGGTTTTATTGCTCGCTCACCAATGGTGGGCACTTTCTATCGCGCCCCAAACCCCGAGTCTCCGGATTTCGTAAAAGTTGGCGACACCGTCAAAGTGGGTCAAACGCTGTGCATTATTGAAGCGATGAAACTTCTCAATGAAATTGAGTCTGAGCAAGCAGGCGTTATTAAGCAAATTCTGTGTGAAAACGGTCAAGGCGTTGAATTTGATCAACCGCTGTTCATCATCGCTTAATAGATCTCCCTTAGATCTATTCCAATCCACCGTTATTTAACTCAGAGCCGACATGTTCGATAAGATTCTGATTGCCAATCGCGGAGAAATTGCTCTCCGCATCCAACGCGCATGTCGCGAGTTGGGAATTAAAACTGTGGTGGTCTACTCAACCGCAGACAAAGAAGCTAAATATGTAAAGCTTGCAGATGAAGCAGTCTGTATTGGGCCTGCGCCATCACCACTGAGCTATCTCAATATGCCGGCCATCATTTCAGCGGCGGAAGTAACGGATGCTGAAGCAATTCATCCTGGCTACGGTTTTCTCTCTGAGAACGCCGATTTTGCAGAACGCGTTGAGAAATCCGGCTTTGCATTTATTGGTCCCACTGCAACTTCAATTCGCTTGATGGGTGATAAGGTTTCAGCCAAGCGCGCCATGATCAAAGCAGGTGTTCCTTGCGTTCCAGGCTCTGAAGGCGCCTTACCAAGCAATCCTAAAGAAATTATTGCTACCGCCAAAAAAGTAGGTTATCCAGTCATCATTAAGGCTGCTGGCGGTGGTGGTGGTCGTGGCATGCGTGTTGTGCATACCGAAGCCGCCCTTCTCAATGCGGTCAATATGACTAAAGAAGAAGCGGGTCGTGCTTTTGGTAATCCCGAAGTCTACATGGAGAAGTTTTTAGAAAAGCCTCGCCACGTAGAGATCCAGATTTTGGCTGATACCCATGGCAATGCCATTTGGTTAGGTGAACGTGATTGCTCCATGCAACGTCGCCACCAAAAAGTGATTGAGGAAGCTCCGGCACCTGGCATTGATCGCCGTGCCATCGCCAAAATTGGTGAGCGCTGTGCTGAAGCCTGTAGAAAAATTGGTTACCGTGGTGCTGGTACTTTCGAGTTTTTGTATGAAGATGGCGAATTCTTCTTTATTGAGATGAACACCCGTGTTCAAGTAGAGCATCCAGTCACCGAAATGATTACAGGCGTTGATATTGTTCAAGAACAAATTCGCATCGCTGCCGGCTTAAAACTCAGCTATCGCCAAAAAGACATTGTTTTCCGTGGTCATGCCATCGAATGCCGTCTGAATGCAGAAGACCCATTCAAGTTCACACCAAGCCCAGGAAAAATTGGTTCATTCCACATGCCAGGTGGTCCTGGGATTCGTGTCGACTCACATGCCTATAGTGGTTATGTAGTGCCGTCCAATTACGACTCTATGATTGGCAAGTTGATTGCTTACGGCAATACTCGCGAGCAAGCGATTCGCCGTATGCAGATTGCGCTTTCTGAGATGGTGATCGATGGCATAACAACCAATGTGCCACTGCACCGTGAACTCATGCTCGATCCGAACTTCATCGAAGGCGGAACCAGTATTCACTATTTGGAGCATCGCCTCGAAGAGCAAGCCGCTAGTCGCGGTAAGCCCTGAGTTGCAGATCAGCTGATGCCAATCTGGAGTAAGCATGTCCTATCGTGAACTGATTTTCACGGTCCCAGCAGAGATTGCAGAGCCTTTAGGCGATGCTTTGCTGGAAGTGGGCGCACTCTCAGTCACTGTTGAAGATGATGCCGCAGGTGGTTACGATGAAAACCCACTCTATGGCGAGCCAGGACTCTCACCAGAAGTTCAAGCTTGGGATCGATCTTCTGTAACTGCACTATTCAATCCAGAAATGGATGACTCTGATGCAGCAAACTTTATCCCCGAGCTTCTCGCATCCCTCCAGGAAGCAGGATTCAATCTCCCAACCCCGCAAGAAAAGATTGTTGAAGAACAAGATTGGGTTCGCTTAACCCAAAGTCAATTTGCTCCGATTCAGATTGGTGAGCGTATTTGGGTAGTACCTTCTTGGCATGAAGCGCCCACCGACCCCAACGCAATTTGTTTGGCGGTCGACCCAGGCTTGGCATTTGGTACCGGCAGTCACCCTACTACGCACCTTTGCTTACTTTGGCTTGAAAAAAACACCATGCTTGCGAACCAAAGTTTGCTCGATTACGGTTGCGGATCTGGAATTTTGGCCATTGCCGCTGCGAAACTGGGATGCAAGCCAGTAGTTGGCACTGATATCGATCCACAAGCGATGGTTGCAGCACGTAGCAATGCGGAAATCAACAAGACAGTCATTCGATTTGTCCTGCCTAACGAAAATGCACCAGAACTCGCATCAGAAACCAAATACGACATCGTGATGGCTAATATTTTGGCCAATCCGCTACAAGTTCTAGCGCCAGCCTTAGTAAACAAGATGCGCCCTGGTGGAAAAATTGTTCTCTCAGGTGTTCTGGCTCGTCAAGCAGAGGAAGTCATTGCAACTTATAGTCAATGGTTAACCCTATCTATCTGGAAAGAGAGTGAAGGTTGGGTCTGCTTACACGGCACACTTCCAGAGCAGGGCGCTAAAGCGAGTTCAGTTGACAAAAATAGAGTTACTTCAGCTCTGACTCAAAAAAAAAGTCTTAAGTTAATCCTTCTCAGCCTTTTTTTCCTTTTGCTCATCATTGTTGGCGAGCACCTTTCTAGAAATTCTTTACTACCAACATTAGCAACGCGTGTTGATGGCAGCTCTTCTGCGATTGCAACAACGAGTTTTTCTCTTTTGCAGAAGTTGGATCAACAATTGTGTCGCGCACTAGGGTGTGTAAATCGCTCTGTAAGCGATTTTGCTGCTTGGAAAATAACTTCGGTTACTCTTTCACCTGAAAACGCGCGAGAGGGCCTTAAAAACGCCTCAAATCAATCTGTGCTGCAAGTTGAAATACAAAATCGTCTTGCACTGCCTGTTTTATTCCCGAATTTAGAAATTTCTCTCACTGATGCAGAGGAATCTGAGATCAAAACGATTCGATTTACTCCGCAAGAATGGTTACCAAGCACTTGGCAAGAATCGCATCCTGATTTTTTACGTCAAGGCGCCCCTTCTGGTGAGATCTTTTCTTCTGCATTGCCGATTTCTCTTCTGCAAAACGCTGCGGGCTATCGTGTCAGAATTTTTTACCCTGAAAAATAGGTAGTAAATCCTATTTCACACTCATTCCAATTGAATTTCATTAGAAAGTAATTATTTATGGCCAGCCTGATCTGCGGTTCCATCGCTTACGACACCATCATGAACTTTGAAGGCAAATTTGCCGATCAAATCCTGCCAGAGCAGATTCATATCCTCAATGTCGCCTTCCTCGTTCCTACAATGCGTCGTGAATTCGGTGGTTGCGCAGGCAATATTGCTTACAACCTGAGCCTTCTTGGTGGCGACCCCATCATCATGGCAACCGTAGGCGGTGATGCAGCCCCCTATCTTGATCGCCTCAAACAATTAAAGATTGATGCAACGCACATTCGTCAAATTGAACAAGCATTCACCGCTCAAGCGATGATCACCACCGATCAAGCCAATAATCAAATTACTGCTTTTCATCCGGGTGCAATGGGTGAATCTCATCTCAACCAAGTTTCTGCAGTGATTGCTGAGCGCAGTAAGAATGCTAAAGGTGCCGCCAAATTCGGAATCGTTGCTCCGGATGGCCGCCAAGGGATGTGGGAACACTGTCACCAGTTAGCTGAAGCAGGGATTCCTTTTGTATTTGATCCGGGCCAAGGTTTACCGATGTTTAATGGTCCGGAACTCCTTGAGCTGGTAGATATTGCAAGCTATCTCGCCGTAAATGACTATGAAGGTGAAATGCTTTCTCAAAGAACTGGCCTGAGCCTGGCAAAAGTAGCTGAAAGAGTAAAAGCTTTGATTGTTACCAAGGGTGCTGAAGGTGCAGATATCTACTTTGAGGGTAAATGTATTGCGATTCCGCCGGTACCAGCAGCAAAAGTAGTTGATCCCACTGGGTGCGGTGATGCATTTCGGGGTGGATTGCTGTTTGGATTGGAAAATGGCATGGATTGGGAAACCACCGGCCGATTAGCTAGTTTGATGGGTTCAATCAAAATTACCCACCAGGGACCACAAAATCACCAAATGAGCAAAGATGATATCGCTGCTCAATTCAAATCCGCGTTTGGATTTGCCCTCTAAAGCCAATAATTACCTGAAGTAGCAATAAAAAAGGGATCTCGTGAGAGATCCCTTTGAACTTCACCCGCCTACAAGCAGGGCTTATGGGCGTGTGCCAGTTGGGAAGGGCCAAGCAGCGGCTGGATTCAACGTAGTTGAAACTGCAGCTTTTTTAGCCACGGGCTTTTTTACAGCTTTGCCCGCTTTCTTCGCAGCAGGCTTACTTACTTTTTTTTTGCAGCTACGCGCTTCTTAGCAGCAGGACGCTTTTTAGCAGCAGGCTTCTTAGCAGCAGCTTTTTTAGCAGCAGGCTTCTTAGCAGCAGCTTTTTTAGCAGCAGGCTTCTTAGCAGCAGCTTTTTTAGCAGCAGGCTTCTTAGCAGCAGCTTTTTTAGCAGCAGGACGCTTTTTAGCAGCAGCTTTTTTAGCAGCAGGCTTTTTAGCAGCAGCTTTTTTAGCAGCAGGCTTCTTAGCAGCTACTTTTTTCTTTGCAGCTGGTTTCTTTGCAGCAACTTTCTTCTTGGCGATTGCCATAGTAATGCTCCTTCACGTGAGGATTAGTACAAACTACCGATTAAGAAGACCCGACCATTCATTTCCGCCTGGTTTTGCAACCGATTGGAGCCGACGAGCGAGCCATTCATCGGCGCGCGGCTTGATACTAAGTGCTGCACGCTAATGAATCTTGGAAAAAAAGCCGTGACCCCAAAGGGTAACGGCTTCTTCAATATGCTGGAAAAAATAGAGAGAGTAGACCAGGCACCCTTGGACAAGGGTTTTCGGATTTGAGTCTGGTTTTGCTGACTTTTAAAACTATCCAACCGTCTAATCTCCTATTTAGCCGGCAATGCGCTTTTTAATTAACTACCTATTCCCAACTTAGCGCACCACCAGTTTGATACTCAATAACGCGTGTCTCAAAAAAGTTTCTCTCTTTTTTCAGATCAATCATTTCTGACATCCATGGGAATGGATTCTCTTCATTTGGGAACATCGCGTCAAGTCCTATTTGCAAACATCTGCGATTACAGATGTATCTTAGGTAACCTTTGAACATCGGCGCGTTCAATCCGAGCACTCCACGAGGCATCGTATCCTCTGCATAACGGTACTCTAATTCCACTGCTTTTTCGAAGATAGATTTGATCTCGTCTTTGAACGCAGAAGTCCATAACTGCGGGTTCTCCAGCTTGATTTGATTAATTAAATCAATACCAAAATTACAGTGCATTGACTCATCACGAAGGATGTATTGATACTGCTCAGCAGCACCCGTCATTTTGTTTTGGCGACCCATTGCAAGTATTTGCGTAAAACCAACATAAAAGAATAATCCTTCCATTACGCAGGCAAAAACGATCAATGATTTGAGCAGCATTTGATCAGTTTCTAATGTCCCGGTTTTGAAATTAGGGTCAGTCAACACATTAATAAATGGAATTAAGAACTGATCTTTGGCGCGAATAGACTCGATTTCGTTGTACGCATTAAAGATTTCGCTCTGATCTAAACCCAAAGATTCCACAATATATTGATAGGCGTGAGTATGAATTGCCTCCTCAAAAGCCTGACGCAATAGATATTGACGGCATTCTGGGGCAGTAATGTGGCGATAAGTACCTAAAACAATGTTGTTTGCCGCTAAAGAATCCGCGGTCGTGAAGAAACCAAGATTACGCTTAATGATGCGACGCTCATCTTCAGTTAAGCCATTGGGATCCTTCCAAAGCGCGATATCGCGATTCATATTGATCTCTTGTGGCATCCAATGGTTTGCACAACCAGCTAAGTATTTCTCCCAAGCCCACTTATATTTAAATGGAACCAGCTGATTCACGTCAGTCTTGGCATTGATCACACGCTTATCAGCAGCATTGACACGTAAAGCTGCGCCACTAGCTGAAGAAACAGCTTGTGCGGGTGGGGTCATGGCAACCTGGTCTGGCTGCGGACGTTGTACCTCAGCTACCACTGGCTGTGGTGTCAGCATGGCTGGTGCCAATGCGGGTGCGACTTCTTCTTCCCAATTCAACATAACTTTCTCCTAATTCTTATATTTTTATATCAGTTAGCAAAAGGCTTACTGACATGCTTCACATTCTTCAAATCCAGCATCTCCAGGGCGCATTGTGCAGGCTGGACCATCTAACTCTTGTGCTGATGCCGCATCTGTGCCGTTTACTCCACCACCGCTAGATACCGCATTTAACTGACCACTTGCAACCGTAGACTTCTCAACGTGCGTTGCAGCCATTGTGCGGAGGTAATAGGTAGTCTTTAAACCACGCAACCATGCCAATTTATACGTGTCATCCAATTTCTTGCCAGATGCACCACCCATGTAAATATTGAGTGACTGCGCCTGGTCAATCCACTTCTGACGACGTGAGGCAGCTTCAACCAACCAGCTTGGCTCCACTTCAAATGCTGTGGCATATAAATCACGCAAATCTTGTGGAACACGATCAATCTTGGACAAGGTACCGTCAAAGTACTTCAAATCCGCAATCATGACTTCATCCCAGAGGCCGCGATCTTTCAAATCACGAACCAAGTACTCGTTAACTACCGTGAACTCGCCTGAGAGGTTAGATTTCACAAACAAGTTTTGGAATGTCGGCTCAATACAAGCTGATACACCAATGATATTGGAAATCGTCGCTGTCGGTGCAATCGCAACGCAGTTGGAATTACGCATACCAAATTGCTTGATACGTGCACGTAAGCCATCCCAATTCATGGTGGAGGAGCTGTCTACTTCAAGATAACCGCCACGCTCTGCTGCCAATAAGGCCACTGAGTCTTGCGGGAGGATGCCACGATCCCATAGAGAGCCTGCATAGGTAGTGTAGACACCACGCTCTTCAGCCAACTCATTAGATGCTTGATAAGCGTAGTAGCACACCGCCTCCATTGAAGAATCTGCAAACTTCACTGCCTCTTCACTTGCGTAGGGAATGCGTTGCATATGCAGGCAATCCTGGAAGCCCATGATGCCCATACCAACTGGACGATGTTTCAAGTTAGAGTTACGCGCTTTAGCAACAGCGTAATAGTTGATGTCAATCACGTTATCCAACATCCGCATCGCAGTGCGAATTGTTTTCTGGAGCTTCTCGTGATCCAAAATCATCTTGCCAGATGCATCGGTAGTCATATGCGCTGTCAAGTTCACAGAACCTAAGTTACATACCGCAATTTCGCTCTCGTTTGTGTTCAGAGTGATCTCAGTACACAAATTAGAAGAGTGCACTACGCCAACATGTTGTTGCGGGCTACGAATGTTGCAAGGATCTTTAAATGTGATCCATGGATGGCCAGTTTCAAACAACATACCCAACATCTTGCGCCACAATTGCTGCGCAGGAATGCGTCGGAATGGTTTCAATTCACCAGCGTCTGCTTTTTTCTCATAGGCAACATACGCCTCTTCAAAAGCCTTACCGAATTTATCATGCAGATCAGGTGTATTTGAAGGTGAGAACAATGTCCACTCACCACCCTCCATTACGCGCTTCATGAACAAATCAGGGATCCAGTTGGAAGTATTCATATCATGCGTACGGCGACGATCATCACCGGTGTTCTTACGCAACTCCAGGAACTCTTCAATATCTAAGTGCCATGTCTCTAAATAGGCACAAACTGCGCCCTTACGCTTGCCACCTTGGTTCACTGCAACCGCTGTATCGTTCACCACTTTTAAGAATGGCACCACACCTTGTGACTTGCCGTTAGTGCCCTTGATATGACTTCCTAAGGCGCGTACGTTTGTCCAGTCATTACCTAAACCACCAGCAAACTTCGACAAGAGTGCATTCTCTTTCAAAGCTTCATAGATGCCATCAAGATCATCATCCACAGTTGTCAGGTAGCAGCTGGATAACTGAGGACGTGTAGTCGCTGAGTTAAACAAGGTTGGCGTACTGGACATGAAATCAAATGTAGAAAGGATTTCATAAAACTCGATTGCACGACGCTCACGATCCAACTCATTCAAAGACAAGCCCATTGCAACACGCATGAAAAATGCCTGTGGCATTTCAATACGGCGGTCTTCAATGTGCAAGAAATAACGGTCATACAAAGTTTGCAAACCGAGGTAGTTGAACTGCAAATCACGGCTCGCATTCAAAGCGGCGGCCAATCTTGGCAAGTCAAACTCACGCATACGTGGATCTAAGAGCTCAGCAGAAATACCTTCATTGATGTACTTGGCAAAATAGCTGCCGTACTCAGCCTGCATATCGCCTTGCAATACTTCGCGACCGAGGATTTCCTTACGAATCACGTGCATCAAGATACGAGCAGTTACTTGACTGTATGCAGGATCTTTTTCAATCAAAGTGCGTGATGCCAAAATAGCGGAGTCATACACCTGAGCCATTGGTACGCCATCGTACAAATTCTTGATAGTTTCAGTAATGATTGGGCTTGCATCAATGTTATTACCAAGGCCTTCACAGGCAGCTTCGATAATGGTGCGCAAGGCGGCCATATCTAATAACTTCTCAACACCGTTGTCCAACACCTTTAAACCTGGCTCAGCAGCCTGAGTAGATGCTTGTGTTTCTTGTGCAGTGGTCTGCTGTGCAGCACGCTCTTGATTGCGCTTTTCACGATAAAGAACATATGCACGAGCAACGTTGTGCTCACCACTGCGCATTAAGGCCAATTCCACTTGATCTTGAATATCTTCAATATGGAAAGTGCCACCATTTGGGCGGCTACGCAGTAAAGCACGAACTACTGCGTGGGTTAGTTGCTCAACTTGCTCACGTACACGAGCAGAAGCAGCGCCTTGACCGCCATTAACTGCTAGAAATGCTTTTGTAACTGCAATGGCGATTTTGGATGGCTCAAATGCCACCACTGAGCCATTTCGGCGAATAATCTTGTAATCAGACAATTGGGTAGCTTGGCCACCACCTACGCCACCAGCAACAAAGCCAGCAGATGGGGTTTGATTCATCGATTCAGAGGGGCTGATCCCCGGATTATTTGTGCCGGCAGTCTGTCCTGCTGTCTGGGGGTTGGCGTATGTCATATTTTTCCTGCTTTTATATAGTTATTTGGACAAAAATCATTAAAAAACAATAGGGTATTGCTGTGTTCAAACACTACATCTAGTGTTTTGAGGTGCATTGGACACTAAGTATAGGGAAATATTTAGAAATTAGTAAGACATTTCTGACGAATATTTATAAGTATTTTTCCCTATATTTTCAAGAAATTAGGGTTCATCTTGGTGCAGTTTTTGTAGCCCTTTTTAGCTAAAGGGTAAGAAAGTGAGCGTGTGCTCACATACTAATTTAGAGACCTAACGCGGCTCTAATCCAAAGGGTAATTTTTCTAAAGGTATGTTGTTTTTACCCTGAAACTTTTTCCAATCAAACTGCCTGCCTGGGTCAGCTTTTCTGCCTGGCGCAATATCGCTGTGCCCTGCAAATTGAAGATTGGGATAAACGGAGTGTATTTGGGAGCTTAATTTAGCCAAGGCGAGGTACTGAATATCCTCAAAGGGATGATCGCCATCCCCCTCTAGCTCAATACCAATCGAAAAATCATTGCACTTTTCTCGCCCCAAAAAGGATGAGGCGCCAGCATGCCAGGCTTTGTTGTGGGTGGATACGAACTGAAAGACCTCGCCACGGCGAGAAATCAAAAAATGGCTGGATACCTTTTGATCAGCAATTTCGTCAAAATAGGGATGCAAGGAAGAATCAAGCTTGTTTTGAAAAAAATCCATGATGAAGTGGGTGGAATTTTTATCAACAAATCCACTGGGCGGAAGACTGATGTAATGAATCACTACCAAATCCGGCGCAAGGCCTTCTGGTCGAACATCTTGGTTAGGTGAGTTTCGCCAAGCAGCAGAACCAAGCCAGCCTTGGGCGTCCAAGCTATTGAGATGCTCTTGAGAGCAATAGAAGCGCGCCTCCTGCATGATCGCTTCAGACTTTGGAAGATGCACAGAGCAATGGTTGCACTGGACAATTACCTCCGGCTCAACAACCTTACTTCTCTCTGCCTTTATCTTGCTAGCCTCATCCGTATTGAGCTTTACTTGTTTTTTACCTTTTATCCAAAGGTAAAAAGCACCTGCGCCAGCAATTAATAGAAGCCACTTAATCAAAACGTCATGCTCTCTGAAGAATCACTTCCAACACAAATCGACTGCCAACATAGGCCAGAAGCAAGGCGGCATAAGCACTCAAGACCCAACGAACAGCTACGCGCCCACGTAAACCAACGCGCCAACGGGCTATTAGAAGGCCAGAAAATAAGATCCAGGAGATCAAAGCAAAAATAGTTTTGTGGTCGAAAACAAGTGGCTTACCAAATAGCGTTTGCGAAAACAGGAGTCCAGAAAATACTGTCAAACTCAGCAGTGCAACACCCACGTAAAGCAAGCTGAAAAGGAGACTTTCCATTGCCATCAATGGCGGCAAGTCTTCTAACCAATGGGAAATACGACTATTAGGGATGACGGCCAGCTGCCGATGTAATGCTCGATCCTGAATACTCATCAACATGGCATGCATTGCAGCCAAACTCAATAATCCAACTGAAATAGTGGCAACAATAAAGTGCCCCTTAAACCAGGGATCGGAGACCGCTTTTGGAGAAATCAAGGTGCCGGAAAACATGACTGGCAATACAGAGCAAACCAGAGCAAAACACAAGACAAGCCATCGCAAACTGGAGATCGGCAGGAACCATGACTGAAACCAGTAAAAGGCAAGGCCCACCCAAGCAATCAGAGAAAGATCTTGAGCGAAACCAAATACAAATCCCTCGGGTGTAAAAACCGAGTCATGTAACTCAATTCCGTGCACCAGCAAAATCAATAGAATCAATGCCTGAACTAGGCCTGTAAAAGCCGGAGATTCAATCTTTCCCTTGGGCCGCGAACCCAAAAAGACCAAAAGAAGTAAATAAAGTGCAGAAGGGAGCCAGCCTAAGCTTGAGTAACCTAAAATATCCATCTAGAAAGTCTAATCGATAAATGCTTGAGAATCTCACCGATCGCCTATCTCGTGTTGTTAAAACAATGCGGGGGCAAGCGCGCCTTACCGAGGCAAACACTGCAGAAATGCTCCGGGAGATCCGCCTGGCCTTGCTGGAGGCGGACGTTGCGCTTCCAGTCGTTAAATCCCTACTTGAGCAAATTAAATTTAAAGCCCTTGGCGAAGAGGTGGTCGGAAGCCTCAGCCCAGGTCAGGCGCTGGTTGGTGTTGTTCAGCGTGAACTAGCCCAAGTCATGCGAGGTGACGCTACCCAAAGTGGCGAACTGAATCTGGCAACCCAACCACCAGCAGTCATCCTGATGGCCGGCTTACAAGGTGCAGGAAAAACCACCTCGGTTGGTAAGTTAGCCAAGTTTTTGCAAGAAAAGAAGAAAAAGAAAGTGCTCACTGTCTCTTGTGACGTCTATCGTCCTGCGGCTATCGAGCAGCTAGAGACTGTCAGCAAACAAGTTGGCGCTGAGTTTTTCCCAAGCAACATCAATCAAAAGCCGAGTGAAATCGCTGCGGCAGCATTGGATTGGGCGCGCCGCCATTACTTTGATGTGTTGTTAGTAGATACAGCCGGTCGTCTCGGTATTGATGAAGCGCTGATGCAAGAGATCAAAACCTTGCACGCCAACCTCAATCCAATTGAAACACTGTTTGTGGTGGATGCCATGCTGGGTCAAGATGCAGTCAACACAGCTAAAGCTTTCCATGAAGCTCTTCCACTTACCGGTGTAATTCTTACCAAACTAGATGGTGATTCACGCGGTGGCGCGGCGCTTTCAGTGCGTCAGGTTACTGGAGTACCACTCAAGTTCATTGGCGTTGCCGAAAAAATGGACGGCCTCGAAGCATTTGATGCTGAAAGAATGGCAAGCCGTATTTTAGGCATGGGCGATATTCTTGCCCTAGTTGAGCAAGCCCAACAAAACGTGGATGTTGCCAAGGCTGAAAAGCTGGCAAGTAAGATTTCTAAAGGTGGATTTGATCTAGGCGACTTTCGGGATCAACTCGCACAAATGCAACAAATGGGCGGCATGGCCAGCTTGATGGATAAGTTACCAAGTCATATGGCACAAGCGGCATCCAAAACGAATTTGAGTGCTGCCGATAAACAAACCAAACGCATGCGCGGCATCATCGACAGCATGACTCCAAAGGAACGTGCGAAACCTGAGTTGCTAAAAGCGACTCGCAAACGACGCATTGCAGCTGGTGCGGGTGTCGAGGTTCAAGAAGTGAATCGTTTACTGGCACAGTTTGAGCAAATGCAAACCATGATGAAACAATTCAAGGGCGGCAAGATGGCGCGCACCATGGCCTCCATGGCAGCTAAAGGAGCCGCCAAAGGTATTGGCGGACTCTTTAAAAAATAAGACTTAAAAACTGTTTGATTTAAGAAACAAGTTTCTTAGCTGCATCAACTGCAGCAATCACTTTTGCTTTAATGTCTGCTAGTGGGATATTTTCTGATTCAGTATCAGTACGACCTTTAAATTCCACTTGAGCATCTGCAAGACCGCGATCACCAATCACAACGCGGAACGGAACACCAATGAGCTCCCAATCAGCAAACATCGCGCCCGGTCTCTCGCCTCGATCATCGAGTACTACATCTACGCCGGCAGCAACCAATTCATCATGTAATTGATCAGCAGCAACTTTCACCGCCTCTGACTTGTCGTAACCCATTGGACAGATCACCACTTCAAATGGTGCCATCGAAATCGGCCAAATAATTCCACGCTCATCATTGCCCTGCTCAATTGCAGCGCCCAGTAAACGCGTTACGCCAATACCATAACAACCCATCACCATCGGCTGGGCTTTGCCTTGCTGATCTAAGTAAGTGCAGCCCATCGCCTCAGAGTAACGCGTACCCAATTGGAATACATGACCTACCTCAATACCGCGACAAATATCGACAACCCCTTTACCATCAGGCGAAGGATCTCCCGCTACGGCATTACGTAAATCCATCACCACAGGCTCTGGCAAATCACGGCCCCAGTTCACACCAGTTAAGTGATGACCAGCATCATTAGCGCCACATACAAAGTCAGCCATATTGGCAACGGTACGATCTGCGACTACAGTAACATCTGCAGTCACACCAACTGGGCCTAAATAACCCGCTGGCGCATTACAGGCTTGCTTGATTTCAGCTTCACTAGCAAAGCGTGATTCAGTCATACCAGGAATCTTGCTCGCCTTGATTTCATTAAGCTCATGGTCACCACGCACTAGCACCATAAATAATTTTGCTGGGCCTTTTTCTTGATCAGCAGCAAACAGTAAGGACTTCACGGTTTGCTCTAGCGGCAAGTTTAAAAACTTAGCAACGTCTGCACAGTTTGTTTGATTTGGTGTCGCGATCTTAGTCATCGTCTGAGTTGCAGTAGCACGTGCCCCAATCAATGAGACTGATTCAGCAGCTTCTAGATTGGCAGCGTAATCCGAGCTCGGGCAATAGACAATCGCATCTTCACCAGTATCGGCAATCACATGAAACTCTTGACTGCCTGATCCACCAATAGCGCCGTTATCTGCTGTGACTGCACGGAACTTCAAACCCATGCGCTTGAAGATACGAGTGTATGCATCAAACATGATTTGATAGGACTTCTTCAGACCCTCAGCATCACGGTCAAAGGAGTAAGCATCCTTCATACTGAACTCGCGTCCACGCATAATTCCAAAACGTGGGCGGCGCTCATCGCGGAACTTCGTCTGAATTTGATAAAAATTCACTGGGAGCTGTTTGTAACTCTTGATTTCGTTGCGAGCTAAATCGGTCACTACCTCTTCAGAGGTTGGCTGAATTAAAAAATCGCGATCATGACGATCTTTGATGCGGAGCAATTCTGGGCCCATCTTTTCCCAACGACCGGTCTCTTGCCATAACTCTGCAGGTTGAATCATGGGCATGAGTAACTCAATGGCACCAGCGCGATTCATTTCTTCGCGAATAATATTTTCAACCTTGCGGATGGACTTCAAACCCAAGGGCAGATAGTTGTAAATGCCTGCACTGAGCTTACGAATTAAACCGGCGCGCACCATGAGTTTGTGCGATACCACCTCAGCGTCTGAAGGGGCTTCTTTAAGCGTAGCGAGAAATGATTGTGAAGCTTTCATGTATGGATATAATCAAATCATTGATTTTAAAGGATTTGAGGCGCGATCTCATGCTTGACCGTGAAGGGTATCGACCCAATGTCGGCATAGTCATCCTCAATAGCCATAACGAGGTTTTCTGGGGAAAACGCGTTGGGCAGCATTCGTGGCAGTTCCCGCAGGGCGGGATTCAACATGGAGAGAGCCCAGAGCAGGCCATGTACCGCGAATTGCATGAGGAAGTTGGCTTGTTGCCAGAACATGTCCAAATTATTGGACGAACCAGGGATTGGCTTCGTTATGACGTCCCGGAGGAATTCTTACGCCGCCAGCAAACCTCAAAAAATCATCGCGCAAGCTATCGCGGCCAAAAACAAATCTGGTTTTTACTGCGTTTAGTAGGCCTTGATAGCGATATTCACCTACGCGCCTCGGAGCATCCTGAGTTTGATGCTTGGCGCTGGGTGCCTTTTTGGATTCAACTCGATTCCGTCATTGATTTCAAGCGCGAAGTCTACCAATTAGCCCTTTCTGAGCTTGCGCGCTATTTATCCCGCGGCATGCGTATGCAGCAACTTGCCTGGGGATCTCCGCTCGATTTACTTCAATCCTGGTACGGAGAAGAGGAAAATGAGTTCAAAGAAGAAAAGCCAACCGATAAACCATGATGAAATTCTCTATTTGCAGTCTTCGACTTCCCATCCTCAGTCTAGTTTTGGGTTTGGCCCTCGCTGGATGTGCTGGCGACCCTTTAGAAAGTGGTGTTGATCCATTTGCACCGATGGTCTTTAAAGAGGGTGCAACAGCGATGCCGCTAAATCCTCCCAATAAAGCAACTATTCAGCCTTTTTATGTCTCACAACAGACTATTTTTAAGTTTGCAGTTGATACCAACTCTATTTTGATTGGCAACGATGGCATCACCAGATATACCGTGATTCTGACAAGCCCCAATGGCAACAGCCAAGTCCAATACGAAGGTATTCGCTGTGACTCCTTCCAATGGCGCCTCTATGGCACCCTAGAGAATGGTGTCTGGAAAGAAAATCCCTTATCCACTTGGCGTGCTATTCAGAGCAATGTACCAAATCGTTATCAAGCCGCATTGGCCCAAGGTGCATTTTGCAATTTCTCTTCTCAAGAAAAGAGCATCAAGGCCATCGTTAATTCACTTAATCCGAACGGCTTTACTGGGCAGAGTAAACCTACTAACTCAAATGGCGTGATGTAATTTAAAAAATCTGAAGCTAATCTAATGACTTAGGAAGCACTTAAGCAGGTACCAATTTTTTTCCCACTCATCAAGCGAGTAAGAACCTGAGGCTCGTGCCCAGAAGCGATGACAGTATCTGCGCCCGTTAAAGCGGCAACTTTCGCGGCCAATACTTTGGTCAGCATGCCGCCCTTACTTAACTCGCTTGCAGCGCCGCCAGCCATTTTCTCTAAAGTAGGATCACCAGCAATAGCATCACTTAACAAAGTAGCGGAGGCATCTTGACGCGGGTCGGCAGTATATAAGCCACCCTGATCCGTCAGGATTACCAATAAATCCGCATGAATTAAATTCGTTACCAAAGCAGCCAAGCTATCGTTATCGCCAAATTTAATTTCGTCGGTAACCACGGTATCGTTTTCATTGATGATGGGAACAACGCCCAACTTCAACAAGGTATCTAAAGTTGCCTTGGCATTAGCATTGCGCTCAACATCTGCCAAATCAGCATTAGTTAATAGGACCTGTGCGCTGCGTAAATTAAAACGTGCAAAACAACTTTCATAAACTTGCACCAGGCCCATCTGACCAACGGCGGCCGCAGCTTGCAGCTGATGAATTTCTGTAGGGCGCTTATTCCATCCAAGACGTTGCATTCCCTCAGCAATCGCGCCAGAACTGACCATCAACACCTCATGGCCATCGGCTAATAAGGTAGCCATTTGCTCGGCCCACATACCAATTGCAGCATGATCCAAGCCCTCACCATTATTGGTGACTAGGCTTGAGCCTACTTTCACTACGATTCGTTTAGTTTTCTGAGTGTTCATAACAAATACGGATCTCAAGTGACTACTGATTAATCTGGAGTCTTATCTTCTGGCTGAACTTGATCTTGGTAACGCGGATCAGCAGCACGCTCATCTGCATCGTCCCGATCCTTGCGAACAGAATCTAAATAATCCTGCAATGAGTAGCACAGCTTATCGCAACCTAGACCTGTCAAGGCAGAGATCTCAAATACGGGACCCTTCCACTTAAACCGTTTAATAAAGTCCGCAACTACCTTCTTGCGATCTTCCTCAGGAATCATATCGACTTTGTTCAGCACTAACCAGCGTGGCTTTTCAACTAGAGCTTCATCGTACTTACGCAATTCGTTCACAATAGCAACGGCATCGGCTACCGGATCAATATTGTCATCAAACGGTGCGATGTCAACTAAATGCAAGAGCACACCAGTACGCTGTAGGTGCCTTAAGAAACGATGGCCCAAACCAGCACCTTCAGCAGCACCCTCAATCAATCCAGGAATGTCAGCAATCACGAAGCTGCGCTCAGCGCCTACACGCACTACACCTAAATTCGGGTGCAGCGTTGTAAATGGATAGTCTGCAATCTTTGGACGTGCATTAGATACGGCGGTAATCAAAGTCGATTTACCGGCATTAGGCATGCCCAGCAAACCTACGTCAGCCAATACCTTTAGTTCTAACTTGAGCTTACGACGCTCGCCATCTTTCCCATTCGTCTTTTGGCGAGGGGCGCGGTTCGTACTACTCTTAAAGTGAATATTTCCCCAACCACCAACACCGCCCTGCGCCAAGCAAAGACGCTCACCGTGAGTGGTTAAGTCAGCAATCGGCTCACCAGTTTCATAATCAGAAATGATGGTGCCCACTGGCATACGCAACTCAATGTCGTCACCAGCGCGACCATAGCAATCAGCGCCACGGCCAGGCTCACCATTTTTTGCGGTGTGCGTTTTAGCGTAGCGATAGTCAATCAAGGTATTGATGTTGCGATCCGCAGTAGCCCAAACGCTTCCGCCTTTGCCGCCGTCGCCACCATCAGGACCACCGAATTCGATAAACTTTTCGCGGCGCATAGAGGCACTCCCGGCGCCACCTTGGCCAGCTATGACTTCAATACGAGCTTCGTCTATAAATTTCATGAATAAAAAAGGCCTCGCTTAGCGAGGCCTGTTCCTAAGAGTAAAATTCGGAATAAATCTGAATCAAACGTGTCTCAGTCAGGCGTCTTATGAACGCGGGAGAACTGAAACCTGGGCCTTCTTCAAAGCACCCTTAACGCCAAATTCCACTTGTCCGTCAACTAAGGCAAACAAAGTGTGATCTTTACCAATACCAACGTTCATACCCGGATGTACTCGTGTACCACGTTGACGAATGATGATGCTGCCAGCGTTGATTTGCTCGCCGCCAAAAACTTTAACGCCTAAGCGTTTCGATTCTGAGTCGCGGCCATTTCGTGTCGAGCCGCCGCCTTTTTTCTGTGCCATATCTTTTCTCCTGCTATTGAGCCGTTAGCCTAAATTAGGCTTTAATCGTGTTAATCAGAATTTCTGTGTAATTCTGACGATGGCCTTGGTGCTTTTGATAATGCTTGCGACGGCGCATCTTAAAGATTGTCACTTTATCGTGACGTCCCTGGGAGACGACAGTGGCCATCACAGCTGCACCATTAACCAATGGATCACCCAATTTGAGTGAAGCGCCTTCGCCTACGGCTAAGACTTGGTCAAGAGTGATTTCGCTGCCGATTTCCGCTGGTATCTGTTCTATTTTCAATTTTTCGCCTGCAGCAACTTTATACTGTTTGCCACCGGTTTTTATGACCGCGTACATGGTGTGAAACCTCAATTAATATCTACATTTAAGCTAATCCACCCTGGATGAGCTAAGCCAATTATTATATCTTGCATGAGGAGCACTGTCAAAAACAACGAATTAAGCCAAATTTTGGCCCCAATTGCCTTAGATTTCAAGGCCTTAGATGAAGTTATTCGCCTGCGATTGGCCTCAAAAGTCGCCTTAATTGATCAAATCTCGACTTACATCATCCAGGCAGGTGGCAAACGGGTTAGACCCGCCCTTTTACTTTTAGTCAGCAAAGCTTTAGCCAATAACCAAGCGAACCCACATGCACTAGAGCTGGCAGCAGTGGTGGAATTTATCCATACAGCCACCCTTTTGCATGACGATGTTGTTGATGAATCCACCCTCAGAAGGGGTAGAGAAACCGCCAATGCTGCTTTTGGCAATGCAGCAAGCGTGCTAGTAGGCGATTTTCTGTATTCAAGGGCCTTTCAGATGATGGTGGGGCCCAATGACCTACGAATCATGGAAATTCTGTCCGATGCCACCAATACGATTGCTGAGGGCGAGGTTTTACAACTTCTCAATATGAACGACCCTGAAGTCGATGAAGAAAGCTATTTGCGGGTGATCCGATATAAAACCGCTAAGTTATTTGAAGCATCTACAGAGCTTGGGGCAGTTTTGGCTGGGACCGATGCCAAGCAAAGAGAGCAGTCTGCAGCATTTGGTCGCCATATTGGCACCGCCTTTCAATTAATGGATGACCTTCTCGATTACACCGCTGATGCATCCCAAATGGGGAAAAATGCTGGTGATGACTTAAGAGAAGGCAAGCCTACGCTACCACTCATTTATCTTCTTGAAAATGGCAGCACCGAGGAGCGCTTACTGGTTCGTGCAGCAATTGAACAAAATCAAGATTTGCCAGATGATGTCTTCCAACAGATTCTGAGTGCGGTTCAAAATTCTGGCGCGTTGGATTACACCCAAGCTGCCGCAAAGCGAGAAGTTGATCTCGCACTCGAATGCCTTAAAGAATTTCCTCAAAATGAGGCGACAACAGCGCTACATGCCTTGAGTAGATACTCGCTATCTAGACAGGCCTAAGCGCCAACACTTTTCATTCTGATATCACGCGCTGTGATGCGCGCTTTTTCAGCTTCATCACGCAATCGCGATATCTCCTCCGGAGACAATCGATCAAGATTGGAATAATCTAATTTCCAAGTGGGGTCAACTGACCACACTAAGGGGGACTGCACCGTGGTTCGGGCACCTGGAGCACCTTCAAGCAAGCGCAGAGCCAATTCAAAATTAGAGTCTTGCGATTGCTCATCATTAGGGAGTGCCGCAGCATTACCTAGCGGAAAGTCACTAAAAAGCAAGCGAGGCACTCCGCAATATTCAACAATGTCTTTCGCCGCCCCCATAATGACCGTCGGCATACCAGCCTCCTCCAAATAACGTGCCAATAAGCTTTGACTTTGATGACAAATCGGGCAATTTGGAATTAATACAGCAACATCAACATGATCTGCGCGCATCTTGCTCAGAATCAAAGGTGCATCCATTTCCAGAGTATGGCGTTGGCTGCGATTAGTTGGTAAGCCGTAAAAATGCTGGGATAGGGATTGAATGCGTCCCTTTGCAACAGCCCGCTTTGCCGCACTGATTGGAAACCAACAACTACTATCTTGCATGTTGGCATTGAGCCTATCAACACCGACATGCGCAATACGCAGATCTACACTCTCATCAGTTGGGTAGATATAGGGGTCATAAAACTTAGCTGCAGCGTTATAGGGTGCGCCAGGTCCTTGAGGGCCCTTGCTAGCATCAAAGGGAACGGCAGTAGTTACTAAACCCAGGATCGATTGATTAAGAGGCTTTTGCAACAGAGTAAAAGGCACATCAATGTAATGCGCCCAAACATACGGCGTTTCATACCCCAAACCAAGATAGTAATTACGGGTACGCTCAATATAGCGAACTGGCTGATCTAATTCGGGCGCAAAAAGTAATTCAGAATGCTTAGCCATCAATCCATCCCTGTAAGATATTGCTTATAAATATTAACCATCAGGAGAATTCATTATGGCTCAATGGCTCAGGTTTCAACATCAAGGCAAGACCGGCTTAGGACAAGTACAAGGTGATCAGGTTGCCGTGTACACCGGTGATCTATTCAATCATCCGCAAGCTACTGGCGAGACATTGAAGTTATCTGATGTCACTATCGATATCCCATGCACCCCATCCAAAATGGTTGCTATGGTAGATAACTTTCATGCGCTAGTGACCAAGCTTGAGCATGCTGTACCAGCAGAGCCTTTGTATTTTCTGAAAGGCAATAATTCTTTCTTGGCAGCCAACCAAGTCATCCGCACTCCCAAGTCTTACTCTGGAAAAGTAGTTTATGAAGGTGAACTCGGCATTGTCATTGGTAAAGCCTGTCATGAAGCAGATGAGACTCAAGCAGCTCATGCTATTTTTGGTTACACCTGTATTAACGATGTCACTGCAATTGAGATATTAAATCGCGATCCTGGATATGCCCAGTGGACGCGCTCCAAGAGTTTTAATACCTTTGGCGTCTTCGGCCCATACATCACTACGGATGTAGATCCAAGCAAGTTAACAATTAAAACAATCCTCAATGATCAAGAACGTCAGAACTATCCCGTCTCCGACATGATTTTTCCAGTAGCAAAATTAGTCAGCCTAATCTCTCAAGATGTGCCACTGCAAGCTGGTGACATCATCGCCTGTGGTACCTCTGTTGGTGTTGGCTCTATGAAGCCCGGTAGCAATGTCAGCATCATTATTGAGGGTGTTGGACGCCTGGACAATCGCTTCGAATAAATGATCAAGGTTGTTGATCTAAAACTAAACCCTCAAAACAAAAACCCTCGCTATGTTTAGTAGCGAGGGTTTTTTAATGCTCAATTACTTTGAATATTGAATCGACCTATTGCAGCAGATTCTTAATAACCAGAAACAGATGGCAATGCCAAGCTACCCTTAGAGGCTTGGACATTTTCATCAAGATACTTTGTTAAAGCAAAGACTGTATTGAGGCACGGTGTTGGTATTTTGGTAATCTGGCCAAGCTCAATTACCGAGCCCAATAAGGCATCAATCTCCAAGCTACGACCTGCTTCTAAGTCCTGCAACATCGAGGTCTTGTGTTTACCCACTTTCTCTGCACCAGCAATACGACGTTCAATATCCACCCGGAAAGTGACACCCAACTTCTCAGCAATAGTTTGTGCTTCAGCCATCATATTGCGGGCCAACTCTTTAGTCAGTGGATATTGGCAAATACCTTCCAATGTTCCGTGAGTCAAAGAGCTGATTGGATTGAAGGTCATATTGCCCCACAATTTCAGCCAAATCTCAGAGCGAATATCTTCCAGGATAGGTGACTTAAATCCAGCTGCTGACATCATTTCAGATATCTTCTGAATACGTTCAGTTTGCTGACCATCTAGCTCGCCTAATGGGAAGCGATTACCTTCAACGTGACGAATCACACCAGGGGCTTGAGTAAAGGTAGCCGGATACACTACGCAACCAATAATGTTATTGGGATTGATTGCATTTTTAGCAACGCCACCCGCATCAACCGTTTCAACCGAGTGATCTCGATAGTCGCCACCCAACTTCTGGAAGTACCACCAAGGAATTCCGTTTTGCATCGGAATTAGAATTGTCTCAGGCCCCATGATCGCAGCGAGATCTTCAATGATCGGCTCAACCTGATGGGCTTTTACTGCCAAAATCACCACATCAGGTGTTTCGGCATCCCGAATTTTTTCAACCGCTTTTACCTCTGCTACCAAAGGCTCAGGCTGGTCATCCATAATTAATGCAAGGCCACGCTCTTTGATTGCTGCCAAGGTTGCGCCACGGGCGACTACTGTAACGTCATTACCGGCTCGTGCCAACATGACAGCAAGATAGCCGCCAATCGCACCCCCTCCACCGATCACACAGATTTTCATAGGAACTCCATAAAGATAAAAAATTTTGAATTAATCTCATATTAGAGGAGAACATTTAGGGGTGCAATAAAATATTGAGGCCCTACTTATTCAGTGCGCCTGAGCGTGCTATTGGCCTCGGCCCTGCTATCAAGCCACCCAACAGCATGCCGATAATGCTGACTAAAAGGCCAGCCAATTGAGGGGGAAGGATTGCTGTCGGGGCCATCATTTCGCAGCCTATCCAAGCTACTAAGCCCCCTAAAACAGCTAACAAACCACCCAAAGAATTTGCTCTTGACCAATACACGCCAAATGCTAAGGGTACAAAAGCTGCTACGAGCGTGATCTTGTAGGCATTTTCAACCATCTTAAAAATAGATAGCTCTGAATTAATTGCAAAAAAGGTAACCGCTACGGTAAAACAGAGGACGGTGATTCGCATAATCTTCAGTAAGTGTTGATCAGATAAATGCTTAAAAAACCCTCGTACAATATTTTCAGCGAAAGTGACAGAGGGTGCTAACAGAGTGGCACTGGCACAACTTTTAATTGCCGACAGTAAGGCGCCAAAAAACATTACCTGTGCAATTAATGGAGCATGATTCAGAATAAGCTTAGGCAAAATCATTTGTGGATCAGTGTCGATGTGCTGCTTTACCAAATCCGGGCTAATGATGGTTGCTGAATAAGCCAGGTATAAGGGCACAAAGGCAAATACAAAATACAGAACCCCACCCAATAAGGCTGCCTGAACGGCAATGTTGACGTTCTTGGAGGATGTAATCCGCTGAAAGACATCTTGCTGTGGAATGGAGCCCAGCATCATGGTGCACAAAGCCGCAGTAAAACCCAGCATGGAGGCAAGGTTCATATCGGGCCAAAAATTAGAGAATTGACCTGCTGCGAGTGCATGATCAAAAACGATACCAACTCCTCCAACTTGGGTTGTCATTTCTCCACCAATGTAGAGCATGCCCACCACAATAATGATCATCTGAATGAAATCGGTTATGGCTACTGACCACATACCGCCAAACAAGGTATAAATCAGCACACTCCCAGCACCAATCAACATGCCGGCTGTTTGCGTGATGCTGCCATCGGAAACTACATTAAAAACTAGGCCAAGGGCTTTAATTTGAGCTGAAACCCAGCCTAAATAAGAGATCACAATACAAAGGGTCACCAGCACTTCCACGGTACGACCGTATTTCTCCCTAAAGAAATCACCGATTGTGAGCATTCGACGGTTGTAGAGGTGACGAGCAAAAAACAGGCCCACCAATATGAGGCATAAAGATGAGCCAAAGGGGTCAGATACGATTCCACCTAAACCCTCTTTTAAGAAGGTTGCAGGAATGCCTAAAACTGCCTCCGAGCCAAACCAAGTGGCAAATACGGTGGCGGTAACAATAGGCAAAGGAAGGCTATGACCTGCTGCGGCAAAGTCAGCGGTGTTTTTGACTCGTAGCGCAGCCCATAGACCAATGCCTACAGAAACCACCCAATAGATGATGACAAACCAAATCAACATCGCCTAATTTCTCCTTCTGGAATTTGCACAAATTATATGGCTTTGTTACTTATGGCATTTAAGCAATTAGGGTTAAATTTGGGCATGCCGGTCTGACATAATTCAGGGGTGAATTCCGCCGTGCACCCTAAAGAGAACCCCAATAGCGATTTAGCCTATCAAAAAGCGATTTTGGGTTCTGTATCACGCACTTTTGCGCTCACAATCCCTCTATTGCCACCAGCGATTGAAATAGTGGTTGGCAACACCTATTTACTGTGCCGTATTGTCGACACGATCGAGGATGCGGCTGAGCTCAATCCAGCAGAAAAACAGCACTTATCTAAGCTATTTTTAGAGGCGACACTAGGGACTATTCCAGTAGCGTCATTTGTAACTCCCTGCCTAGATGCTCTCAAGAGCTATTCCAATGCTGATGAGCTTGATTTAATTGCGCACACCCCTACTGTTCTTCGCATTCTGCACACTTTCCCAGATAGCGATCAAGCTGCCATTAGCCGCTGTGTTTCGATTATGTCTGATGGTATGTCCCATTTTCATAATCGACAATCGCAAGAGGGATTAAAAGACCTCGCAGAATTTGAAGAGTATTGCTATGTAGTAGCTGGCGTAGTGGGCGAGTTATTGACAAGTATTTTTAGTAACTACTCCCCTGTGTTTGCAAAACGGATTCAAGGACATGAGCAGTTAGCCATCGCTTTTGGTCAAGCCTTACAAATGACCAATATTCTGAAAGACTCACCAGCAGATCGTGCACGTGGAGTTTCCTGGAAGCCAGCGCAGATGAGCCAAGTAGAGCTTCTGAAGCTTGCCTACGAAAAACTTCAAGACTCAATGAGCTACATTCTTTTACTTCCAGAGAATGAAATAGGCATGAGACGCTTCTGCTTCCTAGCCTTCGGGCTTGCTGTTATGACACTTGAAAAAATTGCCAGCAGAAAAGAATTTAGCAATCAGTCTGAAGTGAAACTATCTAGAAATTCCGTTTGGATTTTTTACGCCTTCACAAAGATCGCGGCCGGAAATAAACTCTTAATGAAATCATTCTTTTACGCAGCATCTCAGCAACTTAGAAAACTCTCGACCAAGAATACCTAAAGCACGCCCTCATGCTTTAAGAGCCAAATTTTGATCTGGCGATAAAAACCCGGACTATCCTCTTTCATAAAACCCCCAAGACCTTGAGCGGAAACTACTCTATGGCACGGAGTAACCAAAGGGTAAGGGTTGGCACCGCAAGCAGTACCAACTGCACGAGGTCCACTTTTAATCTGTTTTGCAATCTCACCATAGGTAATGGTCCTTCCCGCCTCAATGCCTAGAGTGGCATTCCAGACTTTTTGCTGGTGAGGCGTGCCGGCAGGCTTGAGTGGGATATCAAATGTTGATGAAGCGTCATTGAAGTATTGAATGCTCTGCTTTGAAAAAGCCTTCGCCAAGGCATTCCCGGGAGGAATCAAGGCAGCATCTAGTGGCAGATAATCAATTTTTGAGATCATCAGACTGCCATCTACTAGCTCAGTTTGCACGCCTAGACGCCCAAAAGGGGCGGGTATCACGCAATACTCGATTGATTTAAGGGTCGGCATGCAGAAGATTCTGACACAGATTGAGGGGTAAATTCATACAGGATTCCGATATAGCTATAGCTACTGAAATAGCACTTTGCTATATTGGTTGTTCCTTATTCTTTGCAGGCATAACTGATGGACACTTTTTTTGATGATTGGCCTTTTATTGGCCAAGTCGCATTAGTCCTATTCTTACTCGCACTCTCTGGTTTCTTTTCTATGGCCGAAACCAGCATGCTTTCTTCCAATCGTCATCGCCTGCGCGCCATGGCTCATGGTGGCAATGCTGGAGCTGCACTTGCCGAGCGACTATTAAAGCGCATGGATTCACTGCTTTCAGTACTGCTGATATCGAATAATCTTATCAACACCATCCTACCAATCTTAGTTACTGGTATTGCTTTACATATTTTTGGCGATAGCGGCCTAGTGTTATCTATTGCCACATTAGTTGTTGCTCTACTCATCATTATTTTTAGCGAGATCACTCCGAAAGTGATCGGCGCAGCCTTTCCAGAAAAAATTGCGAGTAATGTTGGCTGGCTCATTCTCCCCCTCACCTTTGCACTGAAGCCACCACTCTGGTTCATCAATAGCTTTGTATCGGGGTTGATGAAGGTATCAGGATTACAAGCTTCAACTGATAAGGGAGTCATGAGCAAAGAAGAGTTGCGTAGCTTAGTTCTGGAATCTAATCGATTTGTTTCTGCCCACCATCGCAATATCTTGCTAAATCTTTTCAATCTTGAAAATATTTTGGTTGATGATGTGATGACACCGCGCTCAAAAATTGAAGTGCTAGATCTCTCTCGCCCTATTGACGAGGTAATAGAACAATTAGAAACCTGCTATCACAACAAACTTCCAGTATGCGATGGCGACTCTGAGCGCATTGTCGGAATTCTATCTGTGAAAAAAGCACTCTCATTGCTAGGTAATGCAGAGCTTCATCATGAAGATTTTAGATCTCTGCTCAATGAGCCCTACTTCATTCCTAGTGGGACGCCCGTTCTGCAGCAGATGCAATTTTTCCAGGATAACCAACAGCGACTCAGCTTAGTCGTGAATGAATATGGCGAAGTCCTTGGTCTAGTCACTTTTGAGGATATTGTGGAAGAGCTTATCGGCGAGTTCACCACTTCATTCTCCAATCTTTCTAATGAACCTCATTGGCTTGCTGATGGAACTTACCTTGCTAGCGGTACTGCCTCATTGCGAGATTTAAATCGACTTCTGAAGTTGGATCTCCCGCTCGATGGGCCCCGTACCTTAAACGGTCTTATCCTAGAAAAGCTCGAAGCAATTCCTGATTATGATGTCAGCATTCGAATTGCTGGCGTGGTGATGGAAATCGTACAGTTTGATGAGCAGGGCGTAAAAACAGTGAAGCTATACCAACCCCTCACTCAACCGAATCAAGATTGAGCGACTTACTACATGACTCTCACATTATTCGGACCTGGCATGACATCGCTGTTGATGCATTAAATAATCGGGCTACGGATATTCATATTGAGGCGAGATCTCTAGAAACAGTAGTGCGCACGAGAATCGATGGTCGCCTCACTCTACAAAACCAATACCCCATTGATTTTCATGAACGTCTAATCACGCGCATCAAAATATTGGCACGTCTTGATATTGCAGAAAAACGTTTACCTCAAGATGGTCGTCTTGTGATTGGCCATGACTTTAGCCACCCCAATATCGATTGCCGAGTATCTATTCTTCCCACCTTATATGGTGAAAAAGCGGTAGTACGTATTTTGCCCAGCTGCTTGGAAGAGTTGGCACTGGATCAAATTGGATTACTGCCAGAGCAACTAGGAATAGTTCGAGACGCTATTAGCCAAACCAATGGATTGATTCTGGTAACAGGGCCTACCGGAAGCGGTAAGACTCGAACCTTATATAGCTGTTTGAACTCATTGAACCAAGTGCAACGTAATATTTGCTCAGTCGAAGATCCAATTGAAATTCGGCTACCTGGAATAAATCAAGTGACTTATCACCCAAAAGCGGGATTAGATTTTTCAGTCATTATTCGCGCACTCTTGCGCCAAGATCCGGATGTCATCATGATTGGTGAAATACGGGATGCTGCCAGTGCACAGCTTGCTATTCAAGCAGCACAAACCGGGCATTTAGTTTTAAGCACTCTTCATACACGCAATGCCATTGGCGCATTAAGCCGACTTAAAAGCCTTGGAGTAGATCAAGAGTCTATTGAATCTTGTCTTCGTTGCGTTAGCTCTCAAAGATTAATTCGTAAACTCTGCAATCAATGCAATCTCAACCTGAGTAAGGCGCCTTGTAAGCTTTGTAAGGGATCTGGCTATTTTGGACGTATTGGCATCCATGAGGTGTTGGGAAGCAAACATTTATTTGAATCAGCTCATGCGCTTGATATCCACGCAGCAGGGGCGCAATTACTACAGTCCGGCTTAGTAGATCAGATATCGCTAGATGCCGAGCTTGGCACTTGGCATTAGTCCGAATGCTTTTTCAGAAAACACTTAGCAAGTCTGAGCAACTCCATTTTGCAGAGCAGATGCTCGCCCTGCTTCAGGCTGGACTTCCCTTGCTTAATGCCATCCAGCTACTGATTCAGTCTGCACCAAAATCCTGGCAGGTTTGGCTAAAGGATGTGCGCGCACTGCTACAAAAAGGTAATAGTTTTTCTTTTTGCCTAAGCGCACAAGATGGAAAATTCTCTTCAGAATTTACTAATCTCATCAGGGTCAGCGAGAGAACTGGTGACCTTGGCTTGGCGCTACGCACAATCTCACAACAACTAGAAGCCCAGATTGAGCTGCGAAGAAAAGTACTGCAGTCACTAACATATCCCATCATTACTTTAGCAACGTCTTTTCTGCTTGTCCTAGTCATGATGATATGGGTTGTACCCGTATTTAAGGAAGTCTTTGGACATTTTCAGGCTGAGCTACCAGCACCAACCAGAATCCTCATCTCTATTTCTACAGGCATTCAAAATTACTTTATAGAAATATTGCTGAGCATTCTCTTAATGGCCACAGGTTTTGTGTATACCTGGCTCAAATCAAGCTCACTCCAAAAATACTGTGATGTCCTCTTATTACGCATGCCATTCTTTGGCAATCTCTTTAGGCTGGCAACGCTGAGCCACTGGTGTCGTACCCTAGGTCATTTATTAGAAACAGGTTTACCACTCCCAGATGCTCTGAGGGTTACTGCACAATCCTCTAATCACTGGGTGAGCCATGACTTTAGTGCGGAGATATTTAAACACCTCACTCGTGGCTGGCCCTTGGGAGAATCACTCAAACGAGCCGATCCTCAGTCAAGAATTCTTGACGTAGAGACATTACTGCTTCTTCATATCGGCGCAGAAAGTGGCGCATTGGCTGAGATGTTAAATAAGCGCGCTACCACCCTAGGCTCACAGCTGAGTAGCCGACTCAATGCACTCAGCCAAAGCTTGGAGCCTGCATTAATTCTGTTTGTTGGCGCCGTCATTGGTAGCTTAGTCATAATCTTATATCTACCCATTTTTAATTTAGGACAAATCGTTTAGTGGATCCCAAAGTAACTATCTTGATAGTTCAATCTCTGCTGATACTGGCTTTGCTGTACTTGGCTTATATTGATTGGCGCACTTTCCGCCTGCCGAATGCAATCACCCTCCCCTTGATCCTTCTAGGGATTGCTTTCAACGCATTTTCAGACTTACGCTTTACCACCCCAAGCTCGGCATTCTTTGGGGCATTTCTAGGATATGGTTTTTTGTGGGTATTAAATACTAGCTTTCGCCTCCTGAAAAACCGAGATGGGATTGGCATGGGTGACGCGAAGCTCTTAGCGGCGCTGGGTGCCTGCTTAGGCTGGAGCACTTTACCTAGCATCCTCCTCATGGCTTCCGTTACAGGGGTACTGGGTGGCATTATTTGGCTCAAATTGCGCAGACATCATTTAAGGGAAGCATTTCCTTTTGGCCCTTTTTTAGCTATTGCTGGCATCATTGAGTTGTTATGGCCTCAACTCATTCAAACTTGGATTCTGCCCAAGCTGATCTAAAAGCCTTGAAAGGGAAAATTCCCCTGATTGGCTTAACAGGTGGCATTGGGTCTGGCAAAACGGCAGTTAGTGACCTGCTGGCTGGGCATGGAGCCGGCATTATTGATACAGATAAGATCTCACATCAAATCACTGCTCCTGGCGGAACAGCCATTCCACTGATTACCAAGGCTTTCGGTGCCGACTTTATTAATCCCCAAGGCGCTCTTGATCGATCCAAAATGCGGTCTGTAGTATTCGAAAATCCTAGCGCCCGTCAGGTTTTAGAGCACATCACCCACCCCTTAATTCAAGAGGAAACTGCCAAGCAAGCCCTTGAACTAGCGAAGTCTGGAGTGCCCTACCTGGTTTTTGTGGTTCCCCTCTTAATTGAATCTGGATTTTGGATCAAGTTCATTGACCATCTTGTGGTGGTGGATTGCCCAGAAGAAACCCAAATTCAACGAGTGATGCACCGCAACAATATGACACGCTCCGATGTGGAAAATATTCTCAAAGCACAAACTAGCCGAAATGCTCGCCTAACAGCAGCTAATGCTGTAATTGAAAATCAGGGTGGCTTAGATGAGCTCAAACCAGCAGTTTTAAAACTGCACCAACAATTGCTCAAAATTTTAGAAGAACCTTTAAGTTCGTCATAGAATATAGGCTTGTGATTGTCTACGAATACCCCTTCAATGAATTAGTTCGAAGCATGCTTCGACTAGAGTATTTGTTCGCCCGCTTTAATCACTTCCTTCGATCCGATGATCCCGAGCTACACCACAATGCCATTGCCATGTTGTTTGACCTGGGTGACATTGGATCTCGAGGCGATATTAAATCCCTGCTTCTCAAAGAATTTGAGCGTCAAAGATATACCTTGAATGGTTTAAAGTCCTCCCAAAAAGTAGACCAAGAAGCGCTTACACAAACTCTTTCTGAAATTGACAAAGCTGCGCAAAATATCAATCAGTCTGTGGGTAAGCCCAACGCTGCAATTACTGAGAGTGAGTGGCTTAATGCTATCCGGACCCGATTAAATATTCCTGGTGGGACAAGTCCAATTGATTTACCAAGCTACCATGCCTGGAAAAACACCCCCTCTACTCAACGTAGAGAATTGTTAGAAAAGTATGTTGCGCCACTTTTGCCATGGCATGAAGCTTGCCAGATTTTCTTAAGACTACTGCGCCAGTCTGGCGAGGCTAAAGATGTTGTGGCACATCAAGGTGCTTATCAACAGGCTCCATCAGGCAAGGTGTATCAATTAATGCGCATTGCTGTTGAAGATGACGCCCTCTTCTCAGAAATCAGCGCCAATAAATATCTACTCTCTATTCGGTTTCTGAAGATCGATCAAGACAAAAAGCCGCAAACCATGAATGAGGATGTGCCTTTTAGGCTCACCCTCTGCCAGCTTTAAATCTTTAGCTGTTTGAGCTTTTCTAGCATGGGCCACGCAGCCGGCAATAAAGGCTCTACCGTCGGAAGTGCATCTCCAAGCAACTGCCAAGAGAGCGCCTGACCCTCACAACCTGTAGGCACTCCAGACCATTTTCGAATGATGCTGACATGCAAGCGTACATAAGCATGTGGGTAGTCATGCTCTAAAATAACTAGCTCTTCACTAGACTCAATATCTATTCCAAGCTCTTCTTGTAATTCACGTTTTAGTGCTGCAAATACAGATTCGCCAGCTTCAATTTTTCCACCCGGCACTTCCCAGTAGCCAGCATAAGGCTTGCCCTCAGGGCGCTGGCCCATTAGAAACCGACCTTCCGCATCTAGCAGAATTCCAGCGGCAACTTCGTTTACAGGGCGATTGGTGTCACTCATAAATCGTCAGTGATTAAGCAGTATGTGAACCAGCCCAGTGCTTAGCAAACTGCCAAGCTACGCGACCAGAACGTGAGCCACGCTCTAGAGCCCAAACCAACGCTTCAGCTCTAGCACCCTCAATCTGCGCATCACTTAAACCAAAATGGCGTAACCAATGGGCAACAATCTCTAGATACTCATCTTGTTTTGGTGGATAGAAAGAAAGCCACAAGCCAAAACGCTCTGATAGAGAAATTTTTTCCTCCACAACTTCACCCGGATGAATTTCTCCATCGTCGCTATGAACATAACTCTCGTTGTCTTTCATATATTCAGGCAAGAGATGGCGTCGATTGGAGGTAGCATAAATCAAAATATTGTCGACTTGAGCTGATACAGAGCCATCTAAAGCAGACTTCATCGCCTTATAGCCAGACTCACCATCCTCAAATGAGAGGTCATCACAAAAAACAATAAAACGCTCTGGACGATCAGCTAATAAATCGGTGATATCAGCTAAGTCCGCCAAATGCTCTTTTTCAACTTCAACCAAGCGTAAGCCCTGGCTAGCAAACTCATGTAGGCTAGCTTTGATGAGGGAAGATTTTCCTGTACCACGAGCGCCTGTTAACAAAATATTATTTGCAGGTTTTTTTTGAATAAAGTTTTTCGTATTATCACGAATAGCGTCACGTTGACGATCGATATTTTTTAGATCATCAAAGGAGATATCGGCGACATGCTTTACTGGCTGCAAAAATCCAATGCTTCCAAAGATGCTATCGCGACGACGCCATCTAAAAGCAGTTGAAGATTTCCACTGCTCTTCGGTCAATGCTTTAGGCAGAAACGTCTCAAGATGACTTAAGAGTTGCTCTAATTTTTCATTCATTTCACGAATTCCTATGAGCGGTAATCAGCATTAATGGAAACGTAGTCATGCGATAAGTCACAGGTCCACATTGTTTCTTGCGCTGATCCGCGACCTAAGTCAACCTTGATAGTGATTTCTGGTGCCTGCATTACCCTTTGACCATCAGCCTCTTGGTAATCAGGATTGCGGCCACCATTCTTGGCAACCCACACGTCTCCAAGCCACATTTGTACTTGATTGACATCAAGGTCGGTGATGCCAGCATAGCCAATCGCAGCAAGAATACGGCCTAAATTAGGATCGCTCGCAAAGAAGGCGGTCTTTACTAAAGGCGAGTGGGCGATTGCTTCTGCTACCAAGCGACACTCCTCTTTGGTCTTGCCGCCTTGCACATCAATCGTAATAAATTTTGTTGCGCCCTCACCATCCCTCACAATCATTTGAGCAAGCTTACGCGCAAGATCAATTAATGCAGTCCGAACTAAACCATAACCAACATCATCTGTTGATTTAATCTGCACGGCTGATTGACCAGTTGCCATGATGATGAAGGAGTCATTGGTCGAAGTATCACCATCAATCGTAATTGCGTTAAATGACTGATCAGCAATCTCTTGAGTCAAGGAAGCAAGTAGGCCTGGCGCAAACCCAACATCAGTTGCGATGAATCCCAACATGGTTGCCATATTTGGATGAATCATTCCCGCGCCCTTACAGATACCAGTAATAGTCACGGGGCCAGAAGGAGTCTGCACCAGCACCGATGTCGCCTTAGGCTGCGTATCCGTTGTCATGATGGCTTCTGCAGCATCAAACCAATGGTCTTCGTCTAGGTTGGCCACTGCTTTTGGTAAAGCAGAAATCAATCTATCAATTGGAAGTGGCTCTAAAATCACGCCAGTTGAAAAAGGCAAAATTTGTTCTGGATTGAGCTTGAGCTCTTTTGCTAACTCGGCACAAGTTGCTAAAGCATCTTGCATGCCTCGCTCACCGGTGCCTGCATTGGCATTACCAGTATTGACTACCAAAGCACGAATCTCACCCTTAGACCCATCTAGAGCCAAATGCTCACGACAAACCTGAACCGGCGCAGCGCAGAAACGGTTTAAGGTAAAAACACCGGCAACTTGTGAGCCAGGGACTAAGGTCATCACCAATAGATCCTTACGATTGGCTTTTTTGATTCCAGCTTCAGCGATGCCCATCTGAAAACCTTTAACAGGCTTTAGTTGATTTTTTTGGGGTAGTGGTAAGTTAACTGTCATGATCTGACAATTGTAGATGAGGCATTGCCGAGCTGCCGGGTCTGGCAGCTCTTTTTAATCCTAATTGATTTAACTTAATGCGCCGCAGCAGTTCTTGTACTTCTTACCGCTTCCGCAACTGCAAGGATCATTGCGACCCACCTTAGGACCAGCGCGTAATGGTGCTGGAGCTATTTCGATGGCTGCGCCACGATCGCCAGTCGACCCAGCCACCTCAAGATCTGCATCGGCATGCTGATACTGCACATCAGAGAGTTTGGCTAAATCCTCATTGATTGACTCGGAGGCTTCATCTAATTCACTGGCACTGCGAATCTGCACCGTCATGATGCTTTTCACAACATCATTCTTGATGACATTGAGTAGCTCACCATACAGCTCAAATGCTTCGCGACGGTACTCTTGTTTCGGATCTTTTTGAGCATAGCCACGCAAATGGATACCTTGCCGCAAATGGTCCAAAGCGGCCAAATGTTCACGCCAATGGGTATCTAAACTGTAGAGCAACACCGAGCGCTCAAACCCAGCGAAAGATGGGCGTCCGGAAAGCTCTACTTTTGCATCATAAGTTTCTGTTGCGGCTGCCAGTACACGATCAACAATTTGCTCATCGTCCATAGATGCAGCATTTTCAACCCAATTTTTCAGATCAACCGTTAAACCCCAGTCGCTTGCCAGCGCTTTCTCCAGACCAAGCAAGTCCCACTGCTCTTCCATGGACTCCGAAGGAATATATAGAGCGCAAATGCCACGCAATACATCTTCGCGCAAGTTAGCAATCAACTCACCAACATCGGCGCTCTCGAGAACCTCATTTCTAAGGCGATATGTTTCTTTACGCTGATCATTAGCAACGTCGTCATACTCCAACAATTGCTTACGAATATCAAAGTTGCGGCCTTCAACTTTACGCTGAGCGGACTCGATAGAGCGAGTCACCATACCCGCCTCAATCGGCTCGCCATCCGGCATCTTGAGGCGATCCATGACTGCACGCAGACGATCTCCAGCAAAAATACGCAAAAGCGAATCATCTAAAGAAAGATAAAAGCGAGAAGAGCCTGGGTCACCCTGACGACCAGCACGACCACGAAGCTGATTATCGATACGACGACTCTCGTGGCGCTCTGTGCCAATAATATGCAAACCACCAGCAACTAATACTTGATCATGCAAGCTTTGCCATTCGTCCTGCAAAGTCTTAATCTTGGCTGCTTTTTCTACATCGGGTAGACCGGCATCCGCTTCGATCAAAGAAGATTGTTTGCCAACGTTTCCACCTAAAACGATATCTGTTCCACGGCCCGCCATATTGGTAGCAATAGTGATCATCTTAGGTCTACCAGCTTGAGCAATGATCTCGGCTTCGCGAGCGTGCTGTTTCGCATTCAAGACCTGATGGGGTAATTGACGCTCACCTAACAAGCCTGCAATGAGTTCTGAGTTCTCAATCGAAGTTGTACCCACCAAGACAGGTTGACCACGCTTATAACAATCCTCAATATCCTTAATTACTGCGTCGTAACGCTCGCGCGATGTCTTATAGATCTGATCTTGACGATCTTTTCTTTGGCTAATCCGATTTGGAGGAATGACTACAGTCTCAAGACTGTAGATTTCCTTGAACTCATAAGCTTCAGTATCGGCAGTACCAGTCATACCAGCCAACTTGCCGTACATACGGAAGTAGTTCTGGAAAGTGATCGTGGCTAGCGTCTGATTCTCATTCTGAATCTGCACACCTTCTTTTGCCTCCACAGCTTGATGCAAGCCATCAGACCAGCGACGACCCTGCATTAAGCGTCCCGTGAACTCATCAACAATAATGACTTCATTGTTTTGTACAACATATTGCTGATCGCGGTTGTACAGAGTATGCGCACGCAATGCTGCGTACACGTGGTGCATCAAAGTAATATTTTGCGGTGAGTACAAAGAGCCGCCATCATTCAAGGCGCCAATCTCAACTAAGACTGTCTCAGCCTTGTCATGGCCGCGCTCTGTTAAATAAACTTGATTGGACTTTTCATCAACCCAGTAATCGCCCGGCTTTTCAACACCAGTACCATCCGCTTTCTCTTCACCGATTTGGCGCTCTAAGTAAGCAGGTAACGAATTGATCTTGATATACAAATCAGTATGGTCTTCAGCCTGACCCGAAATGATCAATGGGGTCCGCGCCTCATCAATCAAAATAGAATCTACCTCGTCAACAATCGCATAGGCTAGGCCACGTTGAACACGCTGACCCAGATCTTGCACCATGTTGTCCCGAAGGTAATCAAAGCCAAACTCGTTATTAGTACCGTAGGTAATATCAGCTGCATAAGCCTCTTGCTTAGTGGTGTGATCCATTTGCGATAGATTCACACCCACTTTCATACCCAAGAAGTTGTAGAGCGTTGACATCCACTCAGCATCGCGCTGAGCCAAGTAATCATTGACTGTAATAACGTGGACACCCTGACCTGTGAGGGCATTCAAATATACAGGAAGCGTAGCGGTTAAGGTCTTACCTTCGCCGGTGCCCATTTCAGCAATCTTGCCTTGATGTAATGCGAGGCCACCCATCATCTGCGCATCAAAATGGCGCATCTTCATCACTCGTGTACTTGCTTCACGAACTACAGCAAAAGCTTCTGGAGCAATATCATCCAATGACTCACCCGCAGCTAAACGTGACTTGAACTCAGCAGTTTTTGCTTGCAGTGCGGCATCATCCAAAGCTTGCATGCTAGGCTCGAAAGCGCTAACTTTGGCAACTACTTTGCGATACTGTTTTAAGAGGCGGTCGTTACGACTGCCGACCAGGGTTTTAAGAAGACCGATTACCATGGGATATTGAAGTAAATTAAGACCTTGAGTTTATCACCCGCACCCTCTTTTTATATGAACTTTGCTCCCAAACCTATCCGCACGAAAGCCGCCCATGAGTGGTTGGAGTATTTGCGCGAGTCAGAGGGCTTGGGTGGAATTTTGGCCAAAACCGAAGATCTAGCCAAACTCAAAATTGCCCTGAAAGCAGCCTTATTCGAATTGGACTTAGATAACTTAGCGCCCAAAATTGAGGCTGGATGGCGTTCTGGAGCTCAAAATGAGCTCTTTTTACTCGTTAATGGGGCGAGTATTGCAACCCGCCTTCAGCAAGTTTTACCTAGTTTAATCAATGAGTTAGCCAAAAAAGGCGTTGTCTGCACCAGCATTAAGGTGCGCCTTAAACCAGCGCCACCCACCTGGGAAATCAAGCCCCGCGAGGGGCTCCAGGCCAATCAAAAACCAAAAGGCTTTAATGCAGTTGCAAGGGCTTCTTGGGAATCATTGTTGGATAGATTGGCACCGGATTCGGAGCTTCATAAGGCGGTTGAACGCCTACTTCAGAGTAAGCCTAAATAAACCTAGAAAAAGAGGGGTTGACTCTCTTTGGAATAGGCTGAGGGAGCCTTATTTTCTGGAAAACTGCTAATTTCATAAGCACTAGGATCTTCCAAAAGCTTACGCAAGAGCGCGTTATTTAAGGCGTGTCCTGATTTTTCAGCAACATAGGAACCCACAATCGGATGTCCAACTAAATACAGGTCGCCAATGGCGTCCAAAATTTTATGGCGAACAAACTCATCTTCATAACGTAACTCTTCGTTATTCAGAATACGATGCTCATCGAGCACGATCGCGTTATCTAAACTTCCGCCACGCGCCAATCCCATCTCTCGCAAGGCCTCAACCTCATGAGCAAAGCCAAAGGTTCGGGCACGACCAATCTCACTACGATAAGCATGCTCAGCAAAATCCACCACAAAGCGCTGACCAGTTTTATCAACTGCCGGATGTTTAAAGTCAATGGTGAAGTCCAACTTAAATCCAAAGAAAGGTTCTAGGCGCGCAAGCTTGTCGCCATCCTTCACTTCTACAGATTTTTTAATGACCACAAACTGTCTAGAAGCTTCTTGCTCAGCTATACCGGCTGATTCCATTAGAAACAAAAATGAAGCTGCACTGCCATCCATGATGGGCACTTCTTCACCATCCAGCTCAATTAATAAATTATCAAGTCCTAGGCCTGCACAAGCTGAAAGTAAATGTTCCACAGTGGAAACACGCACGCCATCTTTTTGTATCACTGAGGCTAGGCGAGTGTCACAAACCGCCAGAGCAGTGGCCGGTATAACCGATTGCTCCGGGGTATCTACACGAACAAATGCAATTCCTGAATTTACCGGCGCAGGCTTAATAGACAAAGTCACCTTGCGCCCAGAGTGCAAACCAATCCCCACAGTTTTAATCGGAGTAGCGATTGTGCGTTGCTTCATCATGGTTTATCTAAATTCAGGAAGGATTGATTAAAGCTTTTTCAAGATAGAAGCGGCATCACTTACTTCAAACTTGCCAGGTGCTTCGCGATCCAAGGTTGTCACAACACCATCTTCAACAATCATGGCATAACGATCTGAACGAACACCCAAACCACGAGCAGTTAAATCCAATTCCAGGCCAAGCTTCTTAGTGAATTCAGCACTACCATCACCCAACATGCGAATCTTTTTACCCACTTTTTGATCGCGGCCCCAAGCACCCATTACAAATGGGTCGTTTACTGAAATACACCAAATCTCATCAACACCTTTTGCTTTGATTGCATCAAAGTGCTCAACATAGCTAGGAACGTGCTTTGCTGAACAAGTCGGAGTAAATGCGCCAGGCAAAGCAAAGATCACAATCTTTTTGCCGGCAGTGAGTTTTTCAACTTCAAATGTGTTTGGTCCAATAGCACAACCTTCGCTGGCCTCATCCAAGAACTCATAAAGAGTAGCGTTTGGTAATTTTTGTCCGACTGCGATCATAAAGTCTCCAATGAAATAGTTGTCATGAGTATGCCAACGCTAGCGCGGGATTCGTCGTCCGGAGGGGCGCCGCGCTGGCATTCTGCAAGGTCTATTGTATGAGCAGTGGTTTAGTCTGCTTGCTTACGTAAAAAAGCTGGGATTTCGTAGTAATCAGCCCCCTTATCAAGCATGGTTTTAGCCTGTGGCGAGCTATCAGCACCTAATGTAGGGGCTGGTGTAGCTTCCCGTGAACTACGGAATACACGTGGCAAATCATATTGACTGTAATCAACACCGCTAGTTGCTGGTTGAGCAGCAATCGCAGGAGCGCTTCCCATACCTGTCATTGCCAAACCTGCACTCGTGCTCAAAGCTGAGTCAAGATTTACTTTGCTCATTGCTGCTGAAGCACTTGCTGGAGCAAAGCTGTTTAAGTCAGCCATCGTTGGCATAGCATCATGCGTACCAGTAGCTTGCCTCCAAACCACTTCTGGTTGATGATGTTGACGTGCTTGTGGATTATTCAAACCAGTAGCAACAACAGTGACGCGCAAGGCATCACCTAAGCTCTCGTCATAAACAGTACCGAAAATCACAGTCGCATCATCTGCAGCATAGCCACGAATTGCCGCCATGACTTCACGAGTCTCAGACAACTTCAATGAACGGCTAGCGGTGATATTGACCAATACACCACGTGCACCAGACAAATCGACGCCCTCGAGTAGTGGTGAAGCAACTGCAGCTTCAGCAGCTAAGCGTGCGCGGTCCATGCCAGAAACTGTTGCAGTTCCCATCATCGCCTTGCCTTGTTCGCCCATGACTGTTTTCACATCCTCAAAGTCGACGTTGATCAAACCTTGTACGTTAATGATTTCTGCAATACCTGAAACAGCGTTATGCAATACATCATCAGCGCATGCAAATGCCTTATCAAACTCAGCGTCTTCACCCATGACTTCAAAGAGCTTTTCATTGAGAACTACGATCAATGAATCTACGTAAGACTCCAGTTCAGCCGCGCCGTTTTCTGCAACCTTAAGACGCTTCACGCCTTCAAAGTCAAATGGCTTGCTAATTACACCGACAGTCAAAATACCCATCTCTTTAGCAACTTGAGCAACAATTGGCGCTGCACCAGTACCGGTGCCACCACCCATGCCGGCAGTAATAAACACCATGTGTGCACCTTGCAATGTATCTGCAATACGTGCTCGCGCTTCTTCAGCCGAAGCTGCACCGATTTCAGGTTTTGCACCAGCACCGAGTCCGCTAGAGCCTAGTTGCAAATTCACAGATGCCTCAGAACGCTGTAAAGCGCCAGCATCGGTGTTCATGCAAATAAACTCTACGCCGTTAACACCGCGACGAATCATGTGCTGAACTGCATTACCACCTGCACCACCAACTCCAACCACTTTAATAATGGTTTTGCCGGCTGTTTCTTGATCTAATATTTCAAATTCCATATACCCTCCTAGGTAATAAGTACTACATTGACGACGACGAAAAACTTAAAAATTTCCTGCGAACCATTCCTTCATGCGCGCCATCACACTTTGCAGCGCGCCTGATTGTGATACTCGACGGCCACGCAATAACTGCGCCTGGCCTTCCATTAATAAACCGATGCTGGTAGCAAAACGGGGGTTGCGTAAAACCTCATGTAGGTGCCCGCGGTACTCAGGAGTGCCGATACGCGCTGGGCGCAAGAACACTTGCTCAGCAAGCTCAACCATTCCTGGCATCAGGGATGTTCCACCAGTTAGTACGATTCCTGAAGACACCATGTCTTCGTAACCAGAATCACGTACAACGCCTCGAACCAATGTGAATAGCTCTTCAACTCGTGGCTCGATTACAGCAGCTAAAGCTTGCTTTGACATTGGGCGCGGCTCACGATCACCAACACCTGGGACATCAATCATGGTGGTTGGATCGGCCATATCTTGGCGAGCAATACCATATTGAATCTTGAGATCTTCCGCATCAATAGTCGGGGTACGCAATGCCATAGCAATGTCATTCGTAATTTGATCGCCTGCAATCGGGATCACTGCAGTATGTCGAATAGAGCCTTGGCAATAAATCGCAATATCAGTTGTACCACCACCAATATCTACTAAAACAATACCCAACTCTTTTTCATCTTCAGTTAATACAGCCAAACTCGAAGCCAAAGGCTGCAAAATTAAATCATTAACCTCCAAACCACAACGACGTACACACTTCACAATATTTTGTGCGGCACTAACAGCACCAGTAACGATATGTACCTTTACTTCCAGGCGTAAACCACTCATACCTATTGGCTCGCGTACGTCTTCTTGCCCATCAATAATGAATTCTTGAACAAGAATATGAAGGATTTGTTGATCCGTTGGAATATTGATTGCTTTAGCAGTTTCCAAAACACGCTCAACATCACCAGCACTAACTTCTTTATCGCGTATTGCCACCATACCGCTAGAGTTGAAACTCACAATGTGATTTCCAGCAATGCCAGTAAAGACCTGCACGATCTGGCGGTCGGCCATCACTTCAGCTTCTTCAAGCGCTTTCTGAATAGACTGAACAGTAGCTTCAATATTGACAACTACACCCTTTTTCAAACCCTTGGATGCAGTTTGACCAACGCCAACGACATTAAATTGACCATCAGCTGCCAGCTCAGCAACCAAAGCAACCACCTTGGATGTTCCAATATCTAATCCGACCAATAAATCGCGGTTGTCTTTACTCATTCTCATTCCTCATTGCTTCTGCTCGCTTTTTTTGCCATCTACTTCATTTTTTTTCAAACTTGCCGAAGCAAGATGCACTGCAAAACCATTTGCGTAGCGCAGATCGATTGCATCTACTCGGTTAGCCCACTTTTCTTGAACCTGCGGCCAATACTTAAAGAGGCGTGCCACACGATCTTCAGTTAATGTTTTGTCAGAATTCTCTTCATCCCGACCGAACTCCACCTTCATGCCATTGGATAACTTCACATGCCAGGCATAGCGCTCAGAAAGAGTTAAGCTTTTCACTTCTGCACTCCAGGGCTTAAACCAAGCGTTTGCCCTCTCGTACAAACGCATCACTTCTTTGCTGGCATCATCTGGCCCCGAGAAATCAACCAAAGAAATGCCATCCCCCACATCAGAGACGCGCCCAGCAAAGAGCTCCCCATGAGTATTCATTAAAGTTTGACTGTCAGCGCCGCCCCAAGTACCAAAAGGCTTTTGCTCTTCAATACTCACAATCAATCCGTTAGGCCAGACTCTGCGAACGTTGGCATGACGTACCCAAGGCATCGACTCAAAACCACGCTTCACATCTTCCAATCTCACGCTAAAGAAGTTACCTTGGACAGTCTCTAAAACCTGCTGCTTAACTACAGGCTTATTTATATGCTTTAGCGTTTGACCAGCCACTGGCTCTATCACCACTTGGCGTAATGCAAATACTGGACGCTGACTCAACCACACCAAAATTCCAAGGAAAATCATGACTGCAAAACAGCGCATCAAGAAACGGCTCAACTTTTGCATCCGCTCTGCATGATTCCAAAGAGGGGATGCCAATGAAGCAAACACTTCACCGAAACCGTTCATAAAGGCGCTAATCCAACTCATGCTTGCGCAGCCCCTTTGCTTTTTAAGGTTTGGCTAATGACCCAGAGAACTAGTTCGGCATATTCAATACCAGCCGCTTTTGCCGCCATAGGAACCAAAGAATGTGAGGTCATACCTGGAGAGGTGTTCATCTCCAAGAGATAAGGTTTGCCAGTTTTTTGATTGAGCATCACATCAGCTCGACCCCAAGTTTTGCATCCAAGCGCACGATAAGATGCTAAGGCCAATTCTTGAACTGCTTTATTTACTTCTGGCGCAAGTCCAGTTGGGCATAAGTATTTGGTCTCATCAGAGAAATACTTATTATGGAAATCGTAGTTCGCTTCTGGTGGAATGATTTTGATCACAGGTAAGGCTTCAGCATTTGCTCCAAATCCAACCAACGGGCAAGTCAACTCATCACCAACAATACAAGCCTCTGCAATCACCTTTTTATCCATTCCGGCGGCTAACTTATAGGCAGCAGGTAATTCTTCAACGGATTTCACTTTAGTTAAACCAAGTGAAGAGCCTTCATGTGCAGGCTTCACAATTAATGGCAAGCCCAAATGCTTTACTACGGCATTCCAGTCGCTGTCAGCTTTAAGCTCTTCAAATTCAGGAGTTGAAAGACCGCTACTAAGCCAAACAAGCTTGGTCGCAATTTTGTCGATAGCCAATGCAGACGCCAGTACACCACTACCGGTGTAAGGCAAGCCTAATAGATCGAGCAATCCCTGGATAGTGCCATCCTCGCCATAACGTCCATGCAAAGAGATAAAAACACGGTCAAATTTTTCTTGGGCCAACTCAGTTGGGCAACGTAATCCTGGATCAAATGGATGTGCATCAACCCCTTTGGAGAGCAGTGCTTCCAAAACACCATTACCCGACATCAAGGAAATCTCTCGTTCACCAGAGCGACCACCAAGCAATACACCCACCCGACCGAGAGATTTAACATCCAAGTTTGCGAGCTCTTGCTTCACTCGCTCACCCCAAGACAGCAACGATTGGTTTAGATTAGACATGTTTTGCCTCTGCCAATACATGAGGCAATCCAGAGATCGAGCCTGCACCCATCGTGATTAAGACATCACCATCACGCAACACGACGCTGAGTTTTTCTGGCATCTCCGAAACGGTTGACGCAAAGGCGACGGCATTACTATCCAATGAAGAGTGAGTAGTCTTATCAGCGGTAAGCGCTGCCTTCATGAGACTCTGACCATCCGCACCTGGAATCTTCGCTTCTCCAGCTGGATAAACTTCGGTTAATACGAGTGCATCAAAGTTTTTAAGAACTTGTACAAATTCACCAAAGCAATCACGTGTTCTTGTAAAGCGATGGGGTTGGAATGCCAATACCAATCGACGGCCTGGGTAAGCGCCACGGGCTGCAGATAAAGTAGCCGCCATTTCAACAGGATGGTGTCCGTAATCATCTATTAATGTGAAGCTTCCGCCAGAGGCCAAAGAAATTTCTCCATACCTTTGGAAGCGACGACCAACGCCACTAAATTCAGATAAAGCCTTCACAATAGCTTCATCACTAACACCTAATTCAGTTGCAATACCAATTGCTGCCAATGCATTTTGAACATTGTGTATGCCGGGCAAATTTAATTGCACCTCAAGACGGCCTGGCTTATTGCCATGACGGCGCACAGTTTTACGATCAACCGTAAAGTGCATCTGAGTACCTTCAGCCCGTACATTACTTGCACGAATATCTGCATCATCAGATAAGCCATAGCGTAGTACTGGCTGAGATACAAACGGAATAATGTCTCGAACGTTGGCATCATCAATACACAGAACGGCAACACCATAGAAAGGCATGCGCTGAATAAATTGGACAAAAGCCTGCTTCAATCTGGCCATGTCATGCTGGTAGGTATCCATGTGATCAGCATCAATATTGGTAACGACCTCCATCGCAGGAAATAATTGCAAGAAAGAGGCATCAGACTCATCCGCCTCCACCACAATAAAGTCACCCTGACCTAAACGTGCATTAGCACCTGCAGAATTTAACTTACCCCCAATAACGAAGGTTGGATCTAAACCACCTTCAGCCAAGACTGAGGCAACTAAACTAGTCGTTGTTGTTTTGCCATGAGTACCTGCAATTGCAATACCCTGCTTTAAGCGCATAAGCTCACCGAGCATGACTGCACGCTGAATCACGGGAACTTTAGCTGCGCGAGCAGCCAGCACCTCTGGATTATTGCCCGCAACCGCAGTAGAAATTACCACCGCCTCTGCAGTACCAATATTTTTAGGGTCATGGCCAATATGAATCACTGCACCTAAATCTTTTAGGCGCTTCGTTACAGCACCTTCAGCTAAGTCAGATCCAGATACCTGATATCCCAGATTCAGCAAGACTTCGGCAATACCGCTCATGCCTGCGCCGCCGATGCCAACAAAGTGAATTTGCTGCACGATATGTTTCATATACCTACTCCTGCACAATCTGCACATACTTCAGCCACACGCTCAGTTGCATGAGGCTTCGCTAAAGCATGAGCACGCTTGGCCATCCTTTGTAAATCTTGGCGGCTGAAGTTTTGAATCATAGATGCCAGATCCTGCGGATTGAGATCTTGTTGTGGCAACAAAATAGCCGCATCTGCATCCGATAAAAATCGTGCATTTGCAGTCTGATGATCATCAATCGCATATGGAAACGGGATCAAACAAGATGCCACACCACAAGCTGCGATCTCTGAGACAGTCATCGCACCAGAGCGGCAAATCACCAGATCTGCTTGAGCGTAGGCGCTTGGCATATCGTCAATGAAAGGGCGAATGTCAGCAGTAATACCTAGGCTGGCATAACGTTGTTGTAGATCTACAAGATGTTTATCACCTGCCTGATGAATTACATGTGGACGTGCATCCTTATCTATTAGCGCTAAGGCTGCTGGAATGACTTCATTTAAAGCTGCGGCACCTAAGCTGCCACCAACCACTAGAATCGATAAACGTCCGGTACGCGCTGTGTAACGTTTTTCTGGCGCTGCTACAGTTTCAAATTCTTCACGAATTGGATTGCCTACCCACTCAGCGTGAGTCATCGTATCTGGAAAGCCAGTCAAGGTACGCATAGCAATTTTGGATAAAGCACGATTTGCACTTCCAGCTACGGAATTAGCTTCATGTAGAACCAATGGCTTTTTCAAGAACTTAGTCATCAAGCCACCAGGAAATGTAATGTATCCACCCATACCTAAAACTACATTTGGTTTGATGCGGCGCATGATCTTCCAGCTCTGCATACAGGCTCTAGCAAGATTAAATGGCAGCATCAATGTCGCTTTAATACCTTTGCCACGCAAGCCACCAAAGTTGATTGCCTCAAATGGGAAGTCGCAAGCTTTCACTAAGCGATATTCCATACCACCCTGATTGCCAAGCCAAGATACATTCCACCCACAAATACGCAGGTACTCAGCAACAGCTAGCCCCGGGAAAATATGCCCCCCAGTACCGCCGGCCATAATCAAGATGGATGGCTTGGTCATAACTTGCCGCCCCGCATCAAGATTCGGTTTTCGTAATCAATCCGAAGTAGCATTGCTATGGCAACGGCATTCATCAAGATTCCTGAGCCGCCATAACTCACTAGTGGGAGTGTTAAGCCTTTTGTGGGAAGTAAACCTAAGTTCACACCCATATTGATAAATGCTTGCCAACCAATCCATATCGCCACACCCTTAGCGGCAAGACCAGCAAAACTACGATCTAGTTGCAATGCAGTACGGCCGATCAGGAATGCGCGACGCACGATCCAGTAGAACAAGAAGATCATCACTACTACACCGACAAATCCAAGCTCTTCACCAATCACTGCCATGATGAAATCCGTATGCGCCTCAGGAAGGTAGTGTAATTTTTCCACACTGCCACCCAGACCTAAGCCGAACCATTCACCACGGCCGAAAGCCATCAGCGAATGGGTTAATTGATAACCTTTATTTGCTGCATTGTCGACTTGCCATGGATCCATAAAGGCCAACATGCGGCCACGCCGGAAAGGTGAAAGCGCAATCATCGTGGCGCCACTCATCAAGCCAACTAAGATCAAGCCGCCAAACAACTTAGCGTTAATACCGCCCAAGAACAAAATGCCAAAAGCAATTAAGGCAACCACAACAAACGCACCCATGTCTGGCTCAGCCATCAATAGGCCGCCAACTAAGGCAACAGCAATGCCCATTGGAAGCATGCCTTTAACAAATGAGTGGAGATACTCTTGGCGTTGAACTGTATAGCTTGCAGCAAATATCACTGCAGCAAACTTCATTAATTCAGATGGCTGGAAGTTCATTAGACCCAATGGAATCCAACGCTTCGCACCATTCACGCCTTTTCCAATACCGGGGATGAGCACAGCGATTAATAGCAGGACAGTGAATCCAAAAATGATTGGAGAGTAGCGATCCCATATGTGGGTTGGGATCTTAAAGACCCAAATAGCTACACCAACGGCAATTGCTAATGAAATGCAATGGCGAATTAAGAAGAAGTTACTGCTGAAATTTGCGAACTTAGGGCCATCGGCTAAAGTAATGGATGCAGAGTAGACCATCACTAATCCAATTAAGGCCAAAGACAATACTGCCCATACCAATAGCTGGTCATAGTCCATCATGCGTGAACGAGTTTGCTCAACGCCAGAGACTGCATCTCTCAAGCCGCTACGAAAATTATCTATCCCGCCTCTGGAGAAATTCCAGAAGCGGTCAAGGCCCAAACGATTCTCAGGAAAAAGTTTTTCCTTCAAACTCATGCATCAGCTCCTTCGAATTGCATTCCCAATTCCTGAACTTCGGCAATAAACGCCTCAGCACGTGCCACGTAATCACTGAACTGATCAAAACTAGCGCAAGCCGGTGATAACAAAACGATATCGCCTGACTGAGCTTGTTTTGCGGCTTGTGCAACTGCGCTTTGCAGGGTCTCACTCATGACATAAGATACGGAGTCACCCAAAGCTTCAGCAATGATTGGGGCATCTTTACCAATGAGGAAGACGCCTTTTACAAAACGTAATGCAGGCTCACGCAAGGGGCTAAAGTCTTGGCCCTTGCCTTCACCGCCAGCAATCAACCAGATCCGTTTGCCAGACTCATTAGCGCTTAGACCATTCAAAGCGGCTACTGTTGCTCCTACGTTAGTGCCCTTGCTGTCGTCTACATATTCAACATTCGACACAATCGAAACACTTTGAACACGATGAGGCTCGCCGTGGTAATCACGTAAACCATGCAAAAGCATATTCATTGGCAAACCAGCTGATCGTGCCAAGGCTAATGCAGCCAAGGCATTTAATGCATTGTGGCGGCCGCGAATTCGTAGAGCATCAGCTGGAATCAAGCGCTTGAGCCTTAATGGCTCATCCTCTACAACAACTGCTTTACGACGACGCTTCGGTTGCGGCTCAAGATCTTCATCTACTTCAGCCCAGACTAACCAATCAATTCCACCGGCACGCAGATCATGTTCGATTCCAAAGGCACCCCGCTCATCAGGACGGCTGGCACCAAAAGTAATGACGGATTTATTGGATTTCTGCTCGTCAGTAAGCAGATTCATCACTAGCGAATCATCGCGATTCAAGATACAGATAGTGTCCTGCCCAAAAATATTGGCTTTTGCATCAACATACGCCTGCATATCACCATGCCAATCCAAGTGATCTTGCGTAATGTTTAATACGGTCGCCGCTGTTGCATTGAAGGTACTTGTGTAAACCAGCTGGAAGCTAGACAACTCGAGTACCCATATCTCAGGCATGTCGGCAACTTGATCAGACTCATCCAAACACGACATCAACTTATCTAAAGCTGCTGGGCTAATATTGCCAGCTACGGCAACTCTCTTACCAGCCCGCTCACATAACTGCCCTGTCAACGCCGTGGTGGTTGTCTTTCCATTTGTTCCAGTGATAGCTAATACAGCGGGCTTGTATTGAAACTGTTTAACCTGAGCCATACGATCCAATGCAGCAATGGCTCTAGCAAAGAACTCCAATTCCCCCCAGATATCAATACTGGATTCTTGTGCTTTAGCTAAGAAAGAAGCTGTCGGCTCTTGAAATGGCGATAAACCAGGACTGATTCCAATAACTTCAACACTCTTTAAATTAAGGTCATCTAAAGGGCCAAAATAAGCCTTTTGAAGTCCCGAAAATTCAAGATCTGCCAACCAGGCTTTTTGTCGTTCATTCAGCTTTTCACGATCACGCGTATCAGCCAGACTAACCTTTGCGGCATTTCGCAAACACCACTTGGCCATAGCGTAGCCAGATTCACCTAATCCTAGGATCAAGAAATGTTGGGGTACTTGATAACCCTCATCTGCGATGAGAGCTGGATTAGCGAAGGCTTGGTCTAAGTTATGCATATTCTTTGGCTTACCTTAATTTCAGGCTGGAGAGGCCAATGAGAACTAATAAAATAGTGATGATCCAGAAGCGAACTACAACTTGCGTTTCGCGCCAGCCACCCAATTCAAAATGGTGATGCAGCGGAGCCATCCTAAAGATACGGCGGCCTTCACCATAACGCTTCTTAGTGAATTTGAACCAGAAGACTTGCAGCATCACTGACAGTGTTTCTGCGACGAAGATCCCACCCATGACAAAGAGTACGATTTCCTGGCGAACAATCACAGCAATAGTTCCGAGTGCACCACCTAATGCGAGCGCGCCAACGTCACCCATAAATACTTGCGCAGGATGCGTGTTGTACCAAAGAAAAGCCAATCCCGCACCACCCATAGCTCCACAGAAAATCATGAGCTCACCTGCACCGGGAATATAGGGAAACAACAAATACTTTGCGTAAATCGCATTACCCATCACATAAGCAAATGCACCTAGAGCAGCGCCAACCAGTATTACTGGCATGATCACTAAACCATCTAGTCCGTCCGTCAGATTAACGGCGTTGCTACTTCCAACAATCACCAAGTAACTCAGAATGATGAAGCCCATTACGCCTAGTGGGTAACTCACCTCTTTCATAAAGGGAATGAGTAAGTTTGATTTAGCTGGCAAGTCCAAAGCGAAGCCGCTCTTAAGCCAATCAAGGAACAACTGCAAAACTTTGAGGTTATTCACTTCGGATACAGAGAAAGCCAAATAAATAGCGGCAAATAAGCCAATCAAAGTTTGCCAAAAGAATTTTTCTCTTGAGGCCATTCCTTTAGGATCCTTCCGCGCTACTTTGCGGTAATCATCAACCCAACCAATTAAGCCAAATCCAAAAGTCACAATCATCACAATCCAGATAAAACGATTACTCAGATCAGCCCACAGCATGCAGGAGATAAAAATACCCAGCAGAATCAGTACGCCACCCATCGTAGGGGTACCTGATTTCACTAAATGGGTTTGTGGGCCATCTGTACGAACCGCTTGACCCATCTTTAATGCGGTCAACTTCCGAATAACCCACGGACCAGCCGCCAAACCGATCAGTAAAGCAGTCACTGTTGCCATCACCGCTCTAAACGTGATGTAGCTAAAGACTCGGAAAAATCCAAAATCATCTTGCAACCATTGCGCCAACATTAAGAGCATGTTTTAGCCTCCTCTAATAAGGCCTGCACTACACGCTCCATACGCATAAAACGAGATCCCTTAACCAAAATATCTAAATGCATATGCTTGCTCGACTCTTGATTTGCCAGTGCTGCATTGAGCTCTTCAAGCAACTGATCCAATGTGGCGAAATGAGTAGCGCTACTGGTAAGCGAAAACTTCTCTGACTCATTAAACTCTCGCACCGCAAATTTGCACTGCTCCCCGAGTGCAAATAACTTACTGACACCCTGCTCAGCAGCATAGGCGCCGACTTCCTTATGGAACGCAGGGCCTTGATCGCCCACTTCACCCATATCGCCCAGCACCAACCAAGAAGTATTTCCAGACTGTTTCAGTGCATCAATAGCAGCTCTGACAGAATCGGGGTTGGCGTTATAGCTATCATCAATCAGAGTGCGGCCTGCATTTAAAGGTTTGGACTGCATGCGTCCATTTACTGGGACAAACAATTCCAGACCCGCTTGAATTTGCTCCAAACTTAAACCGGCGCCTAAAGCAACTGCGCTAGCTGCTAAGGCATTACGCGCATTGTGATTTCCTAAGGTCTTGAGCTGGACTTCAATTTTGCCGAGTTCAGTTGCAATCTCCATTTTTCCGCTAGCCAATAACTTGCCTGTAACAGAGGCTGTAGCTAACGCAGCGTTAGTAGATAAAGCAAAATCAATGACCTTGCGTCCTGCAGCAGCTTGGTACCAAACATCAGAAAATTCAGAGTCCGCCGGAAATACTGCGACACCGTCCGCAGGAAGTGAACTTAAGGCAGTTGCATGCTCCTTTGCAACAGCTTCTACTGTCGACATAAATTCTTGATGCTCACGTTGAGCGTTATTAATGAGGGCAATATTGGCTTGAGCAATAACCGCTAACTCTGCCGTTTCACCAGGATGATTCATGCCTAACTCAATCACTGCTAGGCGATCAGTCGGTCGCATGCGTAGCAAGGTTAAAGGCAGGCCAATATCATTATTAAGGTTATCCTTGGTTATTAAGGTACATTCTTCGCCGGCGGCTACCTTGAAGATGGAGGCAATCATCTCTTTTACAGTGGTCTTACCATTGGATCCAGTTACCAAAGCCACTGGAATAGAAAACTGCGCACGCCATACCTTTGCTAATTCACCTAAACCTTGCTTAACATCCTGAACACATATTGCAGCTAAGTTTGTTGGACACTTATCTTCTTGACTTACGAGCGCTGCACTTGCGCCTACTGTGGCCACATCACCCAAGAAATCATGCGCATCGAAACGCTCTCCCGCCAAGGCAATAAATAATTCACCAGACTGAATCTGGCGACTATCACTACCAATATGAGAAATTGTGATCTCTCGCGCAGATTCCATATCAGCGTGAATCAGCTTACTGCCTGGCAACATAGCATGCACTTGAGCAAGAGTAGTCATAGGCGCACTCATACGCTACCTCCTGCTGCTAAACGAATGTGTTCTTGATCAGAAAAATCAAATTTCTTGCCATTGATTTCTTGAGTAGACTCATGCCCTTTACCGGCAACCAAAATAATGTCTTTGACATCGGCATGTCGTACCGCAGCCATAATGGCAGCCGCTCTATCGGGCAGCATTTGAACATTGCCCAAGTCACCTGACATACCAGCTTGAATCATGGCGATGATAGATGCTGGATCTTCAGATCTAGGGTTATCGCTTGTAATCACAATATGATCGGCAAACTCTTGAGCCGCACGACCCATTTGGGAACGCTTACCTGAATCTCGATCACCACCACAACCAAAGACGCACCACATTTTTCCATTGCGTTGATTTGCGACTGGGCGTAATGCGTTCAATGCTTTAGTGAGGGCATCTGGTGTGTGGGCATAATCCACCACAATCAATGGGCCCTCAGTTCTTTGTGTTTTATTCAAGTGAATCAGTTCCATACGTCCTGGAATAGCACTTAGCTTGCTCAAGCGCTTAGAGGCCTCAAGTGGGCTAAAACCTTGCGCTAAAAGGACAGTCCACACAGCAAGACAATTGCTGAGATTAAATTCACCCAATACCGCAAGCTGAACAGCGCTTGATCCCATGGAATCACAATTAAATTGAGATTCATAGCCAGCATTTGCAAATAAAGTCTTTTCTGCATAAGTACGCTTCAGACGATCGCTAAATTTTTCAAATCCAACAAATGCATTACTACTTAAGGCGTAGCCCCATACTTGAGGATCGTCACTAGCTAGAAGCTTCATCGCCAACTCTCGCCCAAATGCATCATCAAAATTGATGATGGCATTTTGAAGCTGAGGTAACTTAAAGAGTTTAGCCTTAGCTTGTGCGTACTCTCCCATCGTACCGTGATAATCCAAATGATCTTGCGTGAGATTAGTAAATACCGCACTACGTACATCCAAGCCAGCAACACGATCTTGATCTAATGCATGGGAAGAAATCTCTATGGCCAGATTTTGAGCGCCTGCATCAAGCAATTCTTTTAATTGAGTTTGTAGTTGCGGCGCATCGGGCGTGGTGTAACCAGTCTGAATGAGTGCCCCCGGAAATCCAGTACCCAATGTGCCCAATACTGCAGTGCGATGATTGGGTTCATCCATAGCCTGCGCCAGCCACTGGGTAATACTGGTTTTTCCATTGGTACCTGTGACACCGATGACATTGAGATTTTTGCTTGGGTAGTCATACCACTCCGCGCAGAGCTCTCCAGCCAAGATTGCTAAATGCTCGACAGCAAAACATTCAGGGTGATCTAAGTATTGATTAGCAACGCCCTCAGCAGGATCGAATACTACTGCCGCAGCACCATTTGCTAAGGCGGCCGCAATGTAATCGCGACCATCTCGTAGCGCATTACCATGACCAACAGCGTATGCAAAGAAGATATCGCCAGAATGAATTTGACGACTATCCGCAGTTACTTTTGCATTCGCTGAAGTGAGATCACGTAAATGCGAGATTAAGAGATGGGGCTCAATGTGGATCATTGTCATCATCTTTTTAAAACCGCTGCATTTGTTTTGACTGCAGCAGTTTGAATTTCTGTAGGATTTTTATCCTGTTGCGTCATCTGCTTAACATTACTGTCTGGCAATACATTTAAGGTACGCAGGGTCTCACTCACGATAGTGGAGAAGACAGGTGCAGCAACATCACCACCATAATGACTACCACCAGTCGGCTCATCAATCATGACGGCAACTACAATGCGAGGAGCGCTAATCGGTGCTAGGCCTGCAAAGTAAGCGCGGTATTTATTGCCATAGCCTTTACCCACCAATTTATGTGCGGTACCTGTTTTTCCGCCAACTCGATAACCCTCAGCTTGCGCTTTAATGGCAGTGCCTCCAGGCTCGGTTACTGACTCCATCATGCTGCGCATCTCAATGGCCGTCTTGGCAGAAATGATATGTGTACCAGGCTTGAATTCTGGACTACGCTCAATCGTGAGCGGCACCAATTCACCATCACGTGCAAAGATCGTATATGCACGAGCTACCTGAAAGAGTGAACCTGAAATACCATAACCAAACGCAATCCGCGCCTGATCCGTTGGCATCCATTTTTTAAAGGGATGCACAGTGCCAGCCACAGCACCAGGAAAGCCAATCTTCGGCGTCTGACCCAAGCCAACAGATGTATAAAAATTCCACATCTCTTCGGCAGATAAATTATTCATCGCAATTTTGGCTGTACCAATATTGCTCGATTTTTGAATAATTTGAGAGACGGTTAAATTACCATAAGGGTGGGTATCCGTAATCGGCTTTGGACCCACCAAGTACTTAGCACCAATCACCATATTGGTATTGGGGGTGATAACCCCCTTCTCCAAAGCAATCGCTACGGTTAATGGTTTCATGGTTGAGCCAGGCTCGAAGGTGTCGGTTAAAACGCGATTACGTAACTGCTCACCCGTGAGCTTCTTGCGATCGTTTGGGTTATAGCTTGGGTAATTTGCTAAAGCCAGAATCTCGCCGGTCTGCGTATCCAATACGACAGCACCGCCAGCGCTTGCACGGTGCTGCTCAACTGCATTTTTAACAGCGTTGTAAGCTAGAAACTGAATCTTGCTATCAATAGAAAGTTGTAAATCCTTGCCGTTTTGCGGTAACTGCAAAATGGCAACATCTTCAACAACACGACCGAGGCGATCAACCACTACTCGACGAGCACCTGGATGCCCAGCCAATTCTTTTTCCCTTGAAAGTTCCATGCCCTCTTGGCCACGATCTTCTACGCTTGTAAAGCCAACAACGTGCGCCATCGCTTCACCCTCTGGGTAAAAGCGACGGTATTCGTTATTCAAGCCAATTCCCGGAATTTCTAATTGCTTAATTTGTTGCGCTACTACTGGATCTACTTGGCGCTTCAAGAAAATCTGCTTGCGATCTTCTTTTAACTTCTTACGTAATTCAGATTCACTAATTTGTAAGAGACTTGCTAACTTTTGCACCTTATCTGCAGCTAAATCATCGGGGACAGTATCGTTATAGGCGATCACTGACTTTGCTTCCAAGCTCGTAGCAATGACTTGGCCATTGCGATCCAATATCTTTCCACGGGAAGCAGGTAACTCCAACTCACGCTGTGTACCACGTACACCCTTAGCTTCATAAAAAGCATTTCCTGGGCCCTGAATCCAAAAAGCGCGGATTAGCAACAACATGAAGACGAAGAACAACATGAACAGCATCAAGCGTGACCGCCACATTGGCAGACGCAAGACTAAATTGGGTGTAGTTGAAAAACCTACAGTCCTCATCTAGCCTCCTTCAAGTACAAAGTACGCTCTGGAGATATAGGGACCATATGCAACTGATTACGCGCAACATCACGAATTCGTGCGGACTTCGATAAATTACGCTGCTCATACTCCAAGCGTAACCAGTCCTGATTGAGTTTGCGCTCTTCGATTTGTGCGCGATCTAGCGAAATAAATAATTTACGCGTACGCTGCTGCGCTGCGACCAAAGATAGCGCGCAAACTAATAGCAATACCAGCAAGGTAAGCGTGGCGCGATTCAAGCTAGCACTCCTGCGCGTTTTTCAGCAACACGCATGATGGCGGAACGAGCGCGAGGATTCTCTCGAATCTCATCAGCGCTTGGCTTAACACGTCCAATAATCTCTAAGTCACTTTGCGGTAAATCTCGATCGCGGACAGGCAAACCTCGAGGCACTTCAACCTTGGCGTGTGACTGCAAGAACTGCTTCACAATCCGATCCTCAAGAGAATGAAAGCTAATCACTGCTAAGCGCGCGCCTGGCTTCAATAAATTGAGCGCCGCCTTTAATCCGAGCTCTAAATCTTCTAACTCACGGTTAATAAAAATTCGGAGTGCTTGGAATGTACGAGTCGCAGGATCTTGACCAACTTCTCTTGTACGAACCACGCTGGCTACCAGACCTGCTAATTGCAAGGTTGTTTTTGGAGATAAGCCTTCTTCTCGCTTAGCCACAATAGCTCTAGCAATCTGAGATGCAAAACGTTCCTCACCATAAGTCTTAATCACGCGGGTGATGTCCTCTTGCGATGCTTGCTCCAACCATTGGGCTGCCGTCAAGCCCTGATCCGTATTCATGCGCATATCGAGCGGACCATCTTTGCGAAAAGAAAATCCACGATGTGCTTCGTCTACTTGTGGAGAGCTGATGCCAAGATCTAGCAAAATTCCATCGACTGACTCTGGGTCCGCGTACTGATCCATCTGCGCAAAACTGTCGTGCACGATGCGTAAACGAGAGTCGTTGATTTTTTCCGCTACTGCGATCGCATCCAAATCCTTGTCGAAAGAAATCATTCGCGCATTGGCAGGTAGTTGCGCCAATAAGGCTTGAGTATGACCACCGCGCCCAAAGGTTCCATCGATCAAGAGTAGATTTTTTGAAGCTGCAGAAGAGGTGATGAGTGGTCCACTGACCAGCGCCGTCACCGCCTCGGCCAGTAATACTGGGCGATGAGTTATGTTCATGGCACCCTGTCATCAAAAATTAAATTGCTTCAGGGCTTCAGGCATACCTTGTGCAATGGCAGCCTGTTCTTTTGCAGCGTAAGTAGCGGCGTCCCACAACTCTAGATGACTACCCATACCGAGCAACATCACTTCTTTTTCAATGTCAGCGGCTGATCGCAACTCTGGGCTCACCAAAATTCTTCCGGCGCTGTCCAAATCGACTTCTGCGGCATTGCCAAGGAAAATACGGCGCCACCAATGGGCATCCATCGGCAATTGCGCTACACGTGAACGAAAAGTTTCCCACTCGGGTCGAGGGAATAGCAGTAGGCATCCGTTAGGGTGTTTTGTGAGCGTAATTCGACCCTCACCTTGAACTAACAAGGCGTCACGATGCTTTGCCGGCACAGACATGCGGCCTTTTGCATCTAAATTGAGAGCTGACGCACCTTGAAACACCATTTACCCCACTTTTTCACACTTCCTCCCACTTTAGAGGATCGTATTAAGAGGGTCAAGTGTTTTTGGCTTATTTTTTAGGAAATTTCCTAGTGATTACAAACACTTAGCGTCATATGTTGATAAAATGGTGCCTATAAAAATGCTACTTGAAACAATGGCTTGGAAAATATACTTAAGAATAGGTCTTAGATATCAAGCCTAATAATAGATAAATATACTGTATTAATGAACAGTACTTCAAAGAAAAATATCCGAAATAAATAATTTAGAACTAAATTTTGTAAGCAGTACTTGTCATCACTTTAGACATTACCTGCATTAGACCCTGAATGGGTTTCGGTAAAACCGCTCCACCAGCCAAAATTGCGGCTTGTCCATGCTCAATTTCATCGATACGCATTTGGTTAACAATTGCGCGAGAACGCTCATCTTCTGCAGGCAATGTTTCGAGATGACTCTCGAGGTGATTCTCTACCTGCTTTTCGGTTTCAGCAACAAATCCCAGGCTCCACTTATCACCCGCCAAGCCAGCAGCCATGCCGATGGCAAAGGACCCTGCATACCAAATCGGGTTGAGATAACTGGTGTGCGAGCCCAACTCTTGGAGGCGTGTTTCGCACCAAGCCAAATGGTCCATTTCTTCTTGGCCAGAGTCATCTAACATCTGCCGAATTTCAGGGTTGCGAGCTACTAATTTTTGAGCTTGATAAAGAGCTTGAGCGCAGACCTCGCCAACATGATTCACACGCATTAATCCAGCTGCATGTTCTCGCTCTTTGGCATCCAATAATCCGCTTGATGGGGCATTGGAACCCGGCATTGGACGATGGGCATGAGCACCCCCGACTACCGAGCGTAGGGCTGTATCAAACTCAATAATGAAGCGATCGATTAGTGCCATAAGCTGGTGAAAATTAGACTAAAACCTCTGTTTTGCTGCTCTGCTTAGTCTTCAAGCCTAACTCAGCCAATAGCTCACGGTCTTGTTCTGCCTCGGGATTACCGGTAGTGAGTAGTTGCTCACCATAGAAAATCGAATTGGCACCAGCCTGGAAGCACATGGCCTGAACTGCCCTACCCAGCTCCTGACGTCCAGCTGAGAGACGCACACGTGCACGCGGCATAGTGATACGAGCTACAGCAATGGTTCTCACAAATTCCAATGGATCTAAGGGCCTCTGATCTGCCAAAGGCGTTCCTGCTACAGGTACCAAATGGTTAATGGGGACTGACTCTGGATACGGACTTAAATTAGCCAAACGCGCCAAGAAGGCTGCTCGTTGTTCACGGGACTCACCCATGCCCACAATACCGCCACAACATACTGACATGCCTACAGCACGCACATTAGAAATCGTGTCCAACCGGTCTTGATAGCCCCGAGTAGAGATTACTGAGCGATAGAAGTCCTCGCTGGTATCTAGGTTGTGGTTATAGAAATCTAAGCCTGCCTCTTGTAGGGCTTGAGCCTGATTGGGCTCTAGCATCCCCAGGGTCGCACAGGTTTCAAGGCCTAAAGCCTTGACACCCTTAATCATGGCGGCGACTTTTTCAATATCGCGATCTTTGGGCTCCCGCCAAGCGGCGCCCATACAAAAACGGTTTGAACCAGCAGCCTTGGCTGCTTTGGCAGCCTCAAGCACCTCATCTAAATCCATTAACTTGTTCGCTTTGACATCAGTGTCATAACGAGCCGCCTGAGGGCAATATCCACAATCCTCGGGACAACCGCCGGTCTTGATTGACAACAGCGTAGCCAATTCCACATCACCATCAGGGAAGTGGGCACGATGTGTCTCTTGTGCCTTGAACATCAAATCGCTCAATGGCAGAGCAAATAGAGCCTCAACCTGGGCTACCGACCAAGCGCCCAAAGCATCAACCACCTTATGCAAATCCTTTTGAGACTTGACTTGGGTGAGGGGTTTTTCAATAGTTTGGGTGGCCTGCATGGTCGAATTCCAGAAAATAGATCAATTCAAGCCATAAACATAACAGATACAGGCCTAAATTAGGAAAAACTAGTGGTCAAATACCAAACATGAAGCTTATTTCTGATCCAAATCAAACCTCTCTGGTTGATCGCAGCCTAGATGCCGTTTGGCATCCCTGCACTCAGATGAAGCATCACGAGTCCTTGCCATTAATCGCCATTACTAAAGGTAAGGGCGCTTGGCTCTTCGATGACCAGGGCAATGCCCTCCTAGATTGCATCAGCTCTTGGTGGACTAATCTGTTTGGGCATTCCAATCCGCGCATTAACCAAGCCATTACGAGTCAGCTTGAAAAAATTGAGCATGTCATGCTCGCCGGATTTACCCACCCTCCCGTTATAGAGCTGTCCGAGAAACTATCCGCCCTAACTCAAGGTCATTTGGGTCACGTGTTTTTTGCATCCGATGGTGCGTCTGCGGTAGAGATTGCTTTGAAGATGAGTCATCACTACTGGCGACTGAATCATCAACCCCAAAAGAAAAAATTTGTCTGCTTAGAAAATGGTTACCACGGTGAAACTTTGGGCGCATTAGCAGTCACTGATGTGGCGATCTTTCGAGAAGCTTATGGATCACTATTGCAAGATGTTTTTACCGTACCGTCGCCAGATACTCGCAAAGCAAGGCCCGGTGAAAGCGCTGACGATGTTGCCATATGGGCAGCAGAAAAATTAGAAGAGTTACTGAAGACAGAACATCACAATATCGCCGCAATCATTATTGAACCACTCGTTCAATGCGCTGGGCAAATGGCAATGTACTCTCCTGTATATTTGTGCCTTGTCAGATCAATCTGTGATCGTTACAACATTCACCTCATCGCCGATGAGATCGCAGTAGGCTGTGGTCGATCAGGAAAGTTTTTTGCTTGTGAGCATGCAGAAATTTGGCCGGACTTCTTGACGCTTTCTAAAGGCATCAGTGGTGGATATCTTCCCTTATCACTCTCCATGACAACTGACAAAATTTATCGTGCCTTTTATGGCGATCAACTGCAACAAGGTTTCTTACACTCGCACTCCTACACAGGCAACCCATTAGCATGCGCTGCTGCCCTCGCCTGCCTAGAAATCTTCGAAACTGAATCTGTTCTTGAAAAAAATATTGAACGTAGCCAAGATCTTGCTAAGGCATTTGCTTGGGCAAAAGCAGATCTACGTATTGAACATTGGCGCCAGCAGGGCATGATCCTCGCCTTTGATGTCAAACCTGAATCACTAAATAATTCAGCTACGTTTTCACGAGAGATGTTTTCAGCAGGGATGGCAGAGGGTATTCTGATCAGACCTATTGGTAATACGATTTACGTCATGCCGCCCTATATTCTTTCTTCAGAAGAAACGATGCAAATGGGTGTCTCTGTACAGCACGCTCTCAATCAGGTTCTGGTATGAGTGAAAACTTTAAAGCTCGAGATATGGCAGAGCATCAGATTGCCGATCTAGATGCGCAGTTGCTTAGGCGTAAGTTGCGTACCACCGCATCACCCTGTGACACCAAGGCCCAGGTTGATCAACGAGAACTCAAAGCGTTTTGTAGTAACGACTACTTAGGCCTAGCCAATCACCCTGAGTTGGTTACTGCGCTTGCGGAAGGCGCAAAACGATATGGAGTTGGTAGCGGTGCATCACACTTAATCAGCGGCCATAGCGTTGCGCATGATTTACTTGAAAAAAAATTAGCAGCTTGTGAGAGTAAACATATCCCCGATGCAAGAGCATTGTTCTTTAGTACTGGTTATCTTGCGAACATCAACGCGATTACCGGCCTTAGTAGACTTGCCAATCAAGGTGAAGTCAGTATTTATTCAGCCAAACTCAATCATGCCTCTTTGATTGATGGGGTCCGCTTGGCAAGTTCACAAACTAAAGCCAAGGTGACTTTGTTTGATCACCAAAATCTTGATTTTCTAGAAGAATTATTACAGCAAGATACACATCCACTCAAATTGATTGTGGTCGATGGCGTCTTTAGTATGGATGGGGATATTGCGCCCATAAAAAATCTACTACATCTTGCCGAGCAATATGATGCGCTACTGATGGTTGATGATGCGCATGGTTTTGGCGTGCTTGGTGAACAGGGTCATGGCATTCTGGAGCAATCGGACGTATATTCAGAAAGAATTATTTACATTGGCACGCTTGGTAAAGCGGCTGGTGTTAGTGGTGCATTTATTTGTGCAGCTGCACCCTTTATTGAATGGCTCATCCAAAAGGGGCGCCCCTATATTTACAGTACTGCTACGCCGCCAGCGATTGCACACACTCTACTTACCAGCCTAGAACTCATCGAGGGCAAGGAAGGTATTGCACGTCGCAAACAATTGAATCAACTGATTCAAATTTGGCATGATGAAATGACTTTCCAAAACTGGGAAAAAACACCTTCATCCACCCCAATCCAGCCAGTGATCTTAGGCGGCAATGCCAGCGCATTGGCAGCGGCTAAGCTCTTGGATGAGGCAGGTTATTGGATTCCAGCAATCCGACCGCCCACCGTTCCCGTTGGCAGCTCTCGTCTACGCATCACTTTTTCTGCAAACCATAGTGTTGATGACTTACGCGAGCTGATCAAGACATTGCAGATAATTGAGCAAGAAGTAAAAAGCAACTTATGACACTGAGTACATCTACCAGTTTTTTTGTTACGGGCACTGATACTGAAGTTGGCAAAACTTTGGTCAGCGGCGCACTCATTCTTAAACTGAGAGAAGCTGGTATTCGCGCAATAGGTTTCAAACCCGTGGTTGCAGGCACTTATATTGATGCTAGCGGCCAAAAACTCAATGAAGACTTAGAGACATTGCGCATTGCCTTAGGAATTAATTCTGGCGAGCAAAGTCTTTGTCCATTCGTTTTAGATGTGGCGGCAGCCCCTCATCTCGTTGCCCAAAAAAATAAGGTGCATTTAGATGCTACCTTAATCTTGGATGAATTCAATGCATTGGCCTCAGCATTTAATTCGGTAGTGGTTGAAGGTGCAGGTGGGTTCTTGGTCCCACTAAACGAGCAGGAAGATTTAGGGGATGTAGCGCAGGCGATGGATTTACCCGTCATTCTCGTTGTGGGCATGCGCTTGGGTTGCATTAATCATGCCCTACTCACTTGTGAAGCCATTGTGTCGCGCCAGTTGACAATTGCGGGTTGGGTAGCCAATACGCTTTCAGAGGACATGCCTCTGTTAGCTGAAAATATTCAAACCTTAAAGGACCGAATTTTTGCGCCCTTTTTAGGCCTTGTTCCAACCCTTCCTCAGCAGCTTCAGAAATTAGAGAATGCCCCCTATTCCATAGAGGCCTTGCGATTTGCTGCAGGGCATATAAAACTGCCTGAGTAAATTCAGATAAGATGAAGTTATGCGATTACTTCCAGAAATCATAGACTCCGCATCAGCTATTCAAGAGATCCGACGTAATATTCATGCGCATCCAGAATTGCGTTTTGAAGAAAATCGCACGTCTGATCTGGTAGCCGAAGCGCTTTCGAGCTGGGGAATTACGGTGTATCGCGGCCTTGGAAAAACTGGAATTGTTGGAAGGCTGGACGGGGAATTAGGTCCAGGAAAAATGGTTGGATTACGTGCCGACATGGATGCGCTGCCTTTACAAGAACACAATAACTTTGAACATACTTCAAAGAATCCCGGCAAGATGCATGCCTGCGGCCACGATGGTCACACTGCCATGCTCTTGGGTGCCGCTCAATACTTATCCAATCATCGAGACTTTACCGGATCAGTCATTTTCATTTTTCAGCCAGCAGAAGAAGGTGGTGCTGGCGCGAAAGAAATGATTAACGATGGACTCTTTAAACAATTTCCTTGCGATGCTGTCTTTGGTCTGCACAACTGGCCGGGACTTGCTGAAGGTCATTTTGGCGTGACTTCTGGGCCGATGATGGCCTCAAGCAATACTTTTGAGATCACCATTCGAGGTAAGGGTGGACATGCCGCCTTGCCACACAATAGTGCTGATCCCGTGCTTGCTGGTACTCAAGTTGTGCAAGCCCTGCAAAGCATCATTACACGCAATAAGCGCCCAGTAGATGCGGCAGTGTTATCGGTAACGCAGTTCCATGCGGGCGAGACAAGTAATGTCATTCCAGATAGTGCGTTTATTGGTGGAACCGTTCGCACGTTCACCTTAGAGGTTTTAGATTTGATTGAGCAACGCTTACGAGAAATCTCTCATAACGTATCTAGCGCATTTGACTGTCAAGCAGAAGTGGGCTTTACTCGCAACTATCCCCCACTTATCAATCATGACAAGGAAGTGCATTTTGCAAGCGAGGTCATGAGTGAGCTGGTCGGAGCGCAAAACGTCAATACCTCTATCGACCCAACCATGGGTGCAGAAGACTTTGCGTTCATGCTGCTGGAGAAACCGGGTTGCTATGTGTTTCTAGGTAATGGTGATGGCGATCACCGCTCGGTAGGTCATGGCATGGGTCCATGTCATCTGCATAATCCTTCGTATGACTTTAATGACGCACTGATCCCCGTAGGCGTTAGCTACTGGGTCAAGCTAGCTCAACGCTACTTAGAAAAATAATTTACTCTGAGTGCTGAAATTTTTACGAGTTCGTAAATTTCGCTGGGCGCTTTTCCATGAAAGCTGCCATACCCTCTTTTTGATCATTAGTTGCAAAGCAAGAATGGAATAGACGACGCTCAAGGTGCATGCCTTCTGATAGCGTAGTTTCGTATGCGGCATTAATTGCTTCTTTCACCATCATCGCAGTCAGCAGTGGCATGTCTGCAATAGTTGTAGCAATTACCTTCACTTCTTTTAGTAAATCTGCTTGCGGGAAAATACGGGCCACAAGACCAGAGCGCTCGGCTTCAGCCGCATCCATCATGCGGCCGGTCAGCGCTAAATCCATTGCCTTTGCTTTTGAGACTGCGCGGGGCAAACGTTGTGTGCCCCCAGCACCAGGAATGATTCCCAACTTCACCTCTGGTTGAGCGAATTTCGCGTTATCAGCTGCCATGATGGTGTCGCACATCATCGCCAACTCACACCCACCACCAAGAGCATATCCAGACACTGCCGCAATCACTGGCTTGCGTACCTTCTTGATCTCTTCCCAGTTACGAGAAATAAAGCCGCTACGATAAACATCGGCAAATCCATACTTTGCCATCGTTGCAATATCCGCACCGGCGGCAAAAGCTTTTTCACTACCGGTGATGACGATACAACCAATATTGTCGTCAGCATCAAAACTCAACAAGGCCTTACCTAACTCATTCATTAACTCATCATTGAGAGCATTTAATACCTGAGGACGATTGAGAGTAATGACGGCAACTTTGCCATCCACTTCAGTCAATATGGTGTTGTAGGTCATCGATCTCTTTCAAAAATAATTTGTTCAGCGTGGCAACAATAACCACATCTTGCCATCTTGCTTCATGCGTCCCGCTAACTCACCTGCAGAATCTCCTGATCCCCAATAGTAATCTGCTCGTACCCCGCCCACAATGGCCTTGCCTGTATCTTGCGCCATCACTAACTTTTGTAAGGTTTGGCTGCTCAAGGGTTTAGTGGTGCTCAAGAAGACTGGGGCACCCAAGGGCATTGCTTTCAGATCAATGGCAATACTTCGTTCGGCTGTTAAAGGCACCCCTAGAGCACCGTTTGGACCTAGATCAGGACTGACATTACTCGGCAACTCTTTAAAGAATACAAATCGAGGATTGGCATTGAGCATCTCCTCAACTCGGCCTGGGTTGCGCTTAGCCCATGTAGAAATACCCTGCATCGTTGCCTCACCGCGCGTGATCTCTTTGCGATCGAGCAACCACTGGGCAAAAGACTTAAACGGCTGATCATTAGTGCCGGCATAACCAAGTCGTAATACACGTCCATCTTCTAAACGAATTTTTCCAGACCCCTGAATTTGCATAAAGGCAGCAGCTACAGGATCTTGTACCCAGGCGATCTCTGAACCCCGAAGTACGCCAGAACTCATGAGCTCTGCACGTGCTGGCGCAGGGCTTGGTTTTGAGCCTTTCCAGGCATTTGGCAGGCCGTACAAGGGAACAGAGTAAGTGGCGGTGCGGGTCTGGGAGCCATTCATGACGGGCTCGTAATAACCGGTGATTAGTCCAGATTCGTTGCCTGTAGCAATGTTACGTACTTCGTATGCCTGAAAATTTCCCTCAAAATATTGGCGTATCGCACGTCCATCACGGCCTGAAATTGTTGAGGCTTGGGAGCAAACTTGGCGCCAATTGATTTCACTATAACGTTTACGCAGGGAATCACAACTCTTGAGCCAAGCTGGCCAAGCTTGGGTTAAATCATCTTCTTGCCAGCCAGATAAGTCCTGCCAGGAAACAGATCGGAAGCTGGCAATCGAGGAGCTGTAGCTAGTTGGAGCAGCACCACTAGATCGATAAGCAGATCCACGGGTAGAAGGCGTAGAGCAAGCGGCTAATAAGATGGTGATACTGACAGCGAATACACTGCAGGTAAAGACTTGCGAAGTATTTTTGCAACTTATTAATTTGGATATAGAAATCATGATTGCCAATGTACTCGATGAATACCCCATGATCTTGTTTGCCTTGGAGGGTGGCCTAGCCTTAGCCCTGCTGCTTTTTATCGTCCTGTGGACTGGTAAGGGCAAAAAATAGGGGGTTTGGGGAACCTAGTGCAAGGTTCTGGGCATTACCAAGGCAAATTCAGGAATTGGGGCCTGGAAAAACTGAGCTTCTTCAGTGACACAGAAATACTCCCCACGCATGGTTCCCGCCGGCGTCGGTAAAGTTGCCCAGCTGGTGTACTCAAACTGTTCCCCTGCCCGCAAAAGGGGTTGTTGGCCCACTACCCCCAAGCCACGGACTTCCTGGACATCATTTTCCCCGTCGGTAATGAACCAATGGCGGGCAATGAGCTGGATGCTGGCCGTACCGGTATTTTTAATGGCGACCGTGTAGGCAAAGGCGAACTGACGATTATCGGGGTCAGACTGGTCGGCCAAATACTGGGTTTTGACCGTAATGCTGATTTCATGAGGATTCATGCTCGAATTCTGCTCCATCCTAAGCCCAACTGCAAGCTAGAATCTAGGGATGGATAGCCAGAAATCACCCTCAAATAGCCAGTTTGTCATTGCCCCCTCCATTTTGTCGGCCGACTTTGCCTGCTTAGGCAAGGAAGTCCAGGATGTTCTCTTGGCGGGTGCAGACTGGATTCACTTTGACGTGATGGACAACCACTACGTTCCCAACCTGACTATCGGCCCCTTGGTTTGCGAGGCAATTCGCCCACATGCAACAAAAGATGGCAAGCCAGCGATGATTGATGTGCACCTCATGGTGGAACCAGTAGATCGCCTCATTCCAGATTTTGCAAAAGCAGGTGCAAACCTGATTAGCTTTCATCCAGAGGCAAGTCCTCATGTGAATCGCACAATGAATTTGATTCGCGATCAAGGTTGTCAGGCTGGTTTAGTTTTAAATCCAGCAACACCACTTCATCACCTAGATCACACACTTGATTTACTTGATCTGGTTTTATTGATGTCAGTCAATCCCGGGTTTGGTGGTCAATCATTTATCCCGTGCACGCTAGATAAGATTGCTCAAGTACGTGCGCGCCTAGATCGTTATCAACAAGAAACTGGTCGCCATATTCGCCTTGAAGTGGATGGTGGAATTAAGGTCGACAATATTGCAGAAGTAGCCAAAGCTGGTGCAGATACTTTTGTTGCTGGCTCCGCAATCTTTGGCAAAGAAAATTATGCCGACGTGATTAAAGCGATGCGCGCAGAACTAGCGACATCAGGAAAAGCGTAATGCAGCACGAAGAATTTCTTGCCCTCGCAAAACAGGGTTTCAATCGCATTCCATTAGTGAAAGAAGTTTTAGCAGACTTAGAGACACCGCTCTCGCTATACGTCAAACTCACTCAAGCCTTTGGACAAAAGAATACCTATCTACTTGAATCTGTCCTAGGTGGTGAGCGCTTTGGTCGCTTCTCTTTTATTGGTCTACCTGCAAAAACTATTTTGAGAACAGTAGGAACGCCTGATGCACCACTCACTGAAGTACTCTTCAATGACAAGGTGGTTGAAAGCAATCATGACAACCCATTGGATTTTGTGGACGCTTATTTCAAGCGCTTTAAAGTAGCACTGCAACCCGGCCTCCCACGCTTCTGTGGTGGGCTTGCCGGCTACTTTGGCTATGACACGGTTCGCTATATTGAATCGCGTTTAGCAAAACACCATCTGCCAGATGAATTGGGTGTACCCGATATTCAATTGATGCTCACCGAAGAGTTAGCAGTGGTTGATAACGTTGCAGGTCGCATTTATTTAATTGTTTATGCAGACCCCAGCGTGACAGATAGTTTTGAAAAGGGCCAAGCTCGATTAAAAGAATTACTTGCTTGCTTAAGTAAGCCTGTGAGCATGCCAGCCTCATTGCCAAGCACCAAAACAGAATTGATCCGCAAGTTTAAGGCGGCTGATTTTGAAAATGCGGTTCTGAAAACCAAAGAATATATTTTGGCTGGCGATTGCATGCAGGTAGTGATTGGCCAGCGTATCAGCAAACCATTTACAGATTCACCGCTTGCTCTCTATCGTGCACTGCGCTCTTTGAATCCATCACCTTATATGTACTTCTACGACTTTGGTGATCTGCAGGTAGTAGGCTCATCACCAGAGATCTTGGTACGCCAAGAGCAACGTGAGAGTCAGAAGATTGTGACGATTCGTCCATTAGCCGGCACACGCCCTCGTGGTGCGACACCTGAAGAAGATGAGCGCCTTGCTACAGAATTACTTGCCGATCCAAAAGAAATTGCTGAGCATGTCATGTTGATTGACTTAGCACGCAACGATGTGAGTCGCATTGCCAAGACTGGCACCGTCAAAGTGACAGATTCGATGTCGATTGAAAAATATTCTCACGTACAACACATTGTGAGCTCTGTTGAAGGCGAGCTGTTAGACAATATGAGTAATATGAATGTTCTGCGCGCAACCTTCCCTGCCGGCACTTTATCGGGCGCCCCAAAAATTCGGGCAATGGAAATTATTGATGAGATGGAAATTGTGAAACGCGGTGTCTATGGTGGTGCAGTAGGCTACCTCTCCTTCTCTGGAGATATGGATGTGGCGATCGCTATTCGTACCGGCGTGATTCGTGATGGCGTATTGCATTCTCAAGCAGGTGCTGGTGTAGTTGCAGACTCTGACCCCACTGCCGAGTGGAAAGAAACTGAAGTGAAAGCTCGAGCAGTATTGATGGCAGCTGACTTAGTACAGGGAGGACTCGATGCTCCTCATGATTGATAACTACGATTCATTTACCTACAACCTCGTTCAATACTTTTCAGAACTTGGTGAAGAGGTAAAGGTCTTCCGTAATGATGAAATTTCTGTTGAAGAGATTGCCAAGATCAACCCTGCTCGTATTTGCATTTCACCAGGACCCTGCAGTCCAGCTGAAGCAGGAATTTCAGTGGCTACGATTCAACGCTATGCAGGACAGATTCCAATCCTAGGCGTCTGCCTGGGGCACCAAGCAATTGGTGAAGCATTCGGCGGCAAGATTATTCGTGCCCAGAAAGTTATGCATGGCAAAACGGATGATATTCAACATACTGGCGTTGGTGTTTTCAAAGATTTGCCTAACCCATTTAAAGTAACGCGCTATCACTCTCTTGCAATTGAAAAGAGCTCGTTGCCCGCAGTGCTTGAAGTAACAGCCACTTCTTCTGATGGTGAAATTATGGGCGTACGCCATAAAGAACTCGCGGTAGAAGGCGTGCAGTTCCATCCAGAATCAATTCTTTCTGAGCATGGCCATGCACTGCTGAAGAATTTCTTGCAAGCCAAATAAATCACAGGCATTCAGTCAATCCCTATGTCCATTACCCCACAGCAAGCATTACAGCGTTGCATTGAACATCGTGAACTCTTTCATGATGAGATGACTGCCATGATGCGTCTGATCATGAGTGGTGAAATGCCGCCAACTTTAGTTGCTGGCCTACTTGTTGCTCTACGTACCAAAAAGGAGACTGTTGGTGAAATTGCCGCAGCTGCGCAAGTCATGCGTGAATTTGCGACGCCAGTGTATGTAGAGGATAGAAAAAATTTAGTGGATGTAGTCGGTACAGGTGGAGATGGTGCTCACACCTTCAATATCTCTACAGCTGCCATGTTTGTCGCTGCAGCGGCTGGTGCAAAAATTGCTAAGCACGGCAATCGCAGCGTGAGTAGCAAATCCGGAAGCGCAGATATTCTGGAGTCCTTAGGCGTTAAGCTGTCACTCTCACCTGAGCAGGTTGCAAAATGTATTGCTGATGTAGGGGCAGGCTTTATGTTTGCGCCGAACCATCACCCTGCAATGAAGAATGTGGTGCCGATTCGTAAAGACTTGGGTGTACGCACGATTTTTAATATTCTGGGACCCCTTACAAACCCAGCAGATGCCAAGCGCATCCTGATGGGCGTCTTCCATGCGGACTTAGTCGGCATCCAAGCACGTGTATTGCAAGCCATGGGCATGGATCATGCATTGGTGGTTTATGGCCGTGATGGCTTGGATGAGATTTCTCTCGAGGGCCCAACCCTCGTTGGCGAATTAAAAGAGGGCCAGGTTCATGAATATGAGATTCATCCAAAAGACTTTGGTTTAAGTACGGCTCCGACTAATGACTTTAAGGTAGCTGATGCCGAAGAATCCAAAGCCATTGTTTTGGATGTACTCAATAAAAAATCCGGCCCAGCTAGTGATATCGTTTGTCTCAATGCTGGTGCAGTACTTTATGTAGCTGATGTAGCACCAAGTATCGCTAGCGGTATTCAGATGGCGCAAGCAGCCATTGCATCTGGCGCCGCCCGTCAAAAGCTAGACCAATTTGTAGCAGCAACCCAACACTAATTAAGATCTTCATGAGCGATATCCTCGACAAAATTGTTGCTACCAAGAAAATAGAGATTGCTACTGATTTGAAAAAAATCTCTCTAGTCAATCAACGTGATCAAGCTGAAGAAAATAATCGTGACGCATCTTTTAAGCCACGGGGCTTTATTCAATCTATTGAGCGAAAGATTGCAGCAGGCAAAGCCGGCGTGATTACCGAGATTAAGAAAGCTAGCCCCAGCAAAGGAATCTTGCGGGAAAATTTTCAGCCAGCTGAGATTGCTCAGTCCTACGAAAAAAATGGGGCAGCCTGTTTATCCGTACTTACAGACAAAGAGTATTTTCAGGGGGCTAATGCCTACCTTCAGGCCGCAAGAGCTGCATGCAATATTCCAGTCTTACGCAAAGACTTTACGATCGACCCTTATCAAGTCTATGAAGCAAGGGCAATCGGTGCCGATGCTATTTTGCTCATTGTGGCTTGCTTAGAGCTCAATCAAATGAAGGATCTAGAAGCTTGTGCGCATGAACTCGGTCTCGATGTCCTCGTTGAGGTTCATAACGCTCCTGAATTAGAACAAGCCCTTGAATTAAAAACGCCACTACTTGGAATCAATAATCGCAACCTGAAAACTTTTGAAGTGACTCTTCAAACCACCCTGTCCCTGCTATCAATGGTTCCCACTGGAAAAACCCTGGTTACCGAATCAGGAATTATGAATCGTGCAGACGTGCAATTGATGCGCGATCATCAAATCAATGCATTCTTAGTGGGTGAAGCTTTTATGAGGGCGGATGATCCAGGTGCTGCTTTGAGCCAGCTATTTAATTAATTGGATTTAGAGGGCTTCATTAGGTCTAAGCCATACTTAACAAGCCCGATAAGTATTACTGCCCCGAGCACGTCGCCAATCACCATGACTAGAAAATGATTGAGAGTTCCAGCCTCATCAATACCTCGAACTGCGAACCACCATTGGTGCAAGCCTGAACTGAGGGCAGCGTAAATCACAACACAAATTGCTAGTTTCTGTACGCTTAAGTTACTTAAATCGGATGAGATGCTGATATTGCTCGCAACAAAGAGTTTTGCTAGATAGGGTGCAAAGCCTGAAATCAAGCCGATACCAATGTAGGTGGTGAGCTCGAATGGAAATGGTCCAAAAAAACAAATTACAAATGAAGCAATGGCAATGCCAACGGCGCCAGATAAGCCAAAGATGAGTGTCAGAAATAAACGTAAGCCCGCTGGAAGATAAATCCAATTGACGCCAAGACTATAGCTAAGGTGCGTTGTAAGCCATGCGTTAATACAAAAAAGGCTTGAATAAGCAAACACGCTTACGATAAATCCAACCATCCATTCGCGAAGTATTTTATCCATTACTACGAGTATGGTTGATTCTACAAATACATACAAGTTGCGTACAAGATGAATAGGTCTACAATAGTATTAACCCTAAGGCTAATTACTCATACACAGCGCACCAAATAATGTCTACAACTAAATCTTCTTGCTACATTCGTTTTTTAAATCTGATTGATGTACTAGACCGCATCAATCCTGGCAAAAAACTCGACTCTATTGAAGAAAGTCTGTTGGACAAAATCATTCTAAGCTTTCATGCTGGGCAATCCCTCTTGGTCGGTGATTTAATTTCTCTATCTGAGTTTGGCTCCCAAGCCACACTGCACGGGCGCCTGAAGAATCTCAGCGCCATGGGCTACATCAAGATGGCAGCGAATGAAGATGGACGTAAAAAAGAAGTAGTACCCACTAAGGTTGCCATCAAACGCTACGAAGAAATTTCTAAGTGCTTAGAAAAGGCTGTCAAAGCGGGTTGATTACTCACCCCCACCCAAGAAAGCAAAAAAGCCCTTATTAATAAGGGCTTTTTCTTTAGAGATGATGCTTTAGACGTTAAAGAGGAAGTTTAAGACATCGCCATCTTTAACGACATACTCCTTACCTTCAGCACGCATCTTGCCAGCCTCTTTGGCACCAGACTCGCCCTTGAATTGAACAAAGTCTTCATATGCAATAGTTTGCGCACGAATAAAGCCACGCTCAAAGTCCGTATGAATAACTCCTGCAGCTTGGGGAGCAGTGTCACCTTGGTGAATAGTCCAAGCACGAACCTCTTTAACTCCAGCGGTAAAGTAGGTCTGTAAACCCAACAACTTATAACCCGCACGAATCACACGATCCAATCCAGACTCTTCCATACCTAGGTCCGCCAAGAACTCCACTTTGTCGGCGTCATCAAGGTCAGCAATCTCCGCCTCAATTGCGGCGCATACCGCCACTACTGGGGCGCCCTCTTTGGCCGCATGCTGAATCACCGCCTCTAAATGCGGATTGTTTTCAAAACCGTCTTCTTTGACGTTAGCGATATACATGGCCGGCTTTGCTGTAATTAAGCAGAGCGGCTTTAAGAGCAAATTTTCTTCTTCGGTCAGCTTCATGCTGCGCACCGGCTGAGCCTGATCTAAATGGGCTTGCACTTTGGTCAGCACAGCCACCAAAGCTGATGCTTCTTTGTCATTACCTGACTTAGCCGCCTTACTTGAGCGCTGTAGCGTTTTTTCAACCGTCGTTAAGTCTGACAAGGCCAATTCTGTGTCGATCACGCCGATATCGGAAATTGGGTCAATCTTTCCGGCTACGTGGATCACATTAGCATCCTCGAAACAGCGCACTACATGGGTAATGGCGTCAGTTTCACGAATATTGGCTAAAAATTGATTCCCAAGGCCCTCACCTTTGGAGGCGCCAGCTACCAATCCCGCAATATCGACAAATTCGACAGCTGCAGGCAGGATGCGCTCAGGCTTGACGATCTCAGCCAAGGCGGCAAGACGGGGGTCAGGAACCTCGACCACGCCTACATTAGGCTCGATCGTGCAGAAAGGATAGTTTTCCGCCGCGATTCCAGCCTTGGTAAGCGCGTTAAAGAGGGTAGATTTGCCGACGTTAGGCAGGCCGACGATGCCACATTTCAAAGACATAGCTGTATTGTAAAGGGCTAGTTTCGATATCATCGAGATATGTCAGAAGTTCACTCAAATAGCTCGGTTAAATTGCCAAAAAATACCTCTCAGATACGGACTGTAGATATCGCTATAGTCGGCGGAGGCATAGTGGGCAAGGCTTGCGCCTTAGGTCTAGCGCAACTTGGGTTGCAAACGGTTCAGATTGCCCCCGACTTAGGGCAAGTGCTTGCCGCCCCCGAGGGCAGTCAGTGGGGTCAGCGTATTTATGCTTTTTCTCCCGGCACTCAAAAATTACTAGCTCATCTGCAAGTCTGGGATGCGGTTGATCACAGCCGCTTGCAAGCTGTTCGAGATATGCGCATTTTTGGCGATCGCGGTGAAAACCAGGATCAGCTACATCTATCTGCTTTTGAAGCAGGCGTTCCCCAGCTAGCCTGGATTGGCGAATCGAATGTGATTGAGCACACCCTTGACCAAGCCTCACGCTTCCAAAGTAAATTAGAGCGGATTAATGGCGCAGTCGAAAACATTCAAGTGATTGCTGATGGAGTTCTGCTCCACCTAAAAGATGGATCAAGTTTGAGAGCCCAACTCCTGATTGCGGCTGATGGTGCTAATTCACCCATCCGCTCAGAGTTAGGGATTTCTGCAAAAGAAGAAAGCTACTCACAAAATGCTGTAGTAGCCAATTGGATTTGCAGTAACGCCCATCTAGAAACTGCTTATCAGTGGTTTTTGCCAGGTGGCGATATTGTGGCGATGCTACCGCTACCAAATAAACAAGTGTCGATGGTGTGGTCCACCTCACCAGAAAATGCCGAGGATCTTTTGAAGCTCGATTTTGCAGGGTGGGCTGAAAAATTCTCCTTAATTGCTAATGGAGCAATCGCCGCTCAACTTGGAGAGCTCACGCTCAATTCAACGCCAGCCACTTTCCCTCTTAGAAAAATTCAAGCGAGTCGATTTATTGGCCCAGCAGAAAATCCCAAAGTAGTTCTGATTGGAGATGCCGCTCATGTCATTCATCCGCTAGCAGGACAGGGTTTGAATTTAGGTCTCAGGGATGTTGCATCGCTTCTTCATGTTCTAGGTAAACGAGAGTCTTTTAGACCGCCAAATGACATAGTGCTTCTACGTCGCTACGAGCGTCAACGTCAAGGTGACACCAGCGCATTACTCTGGGTAACAGACAAACTTAAAAAACTTTTTTCAGCAAGCAGTAACACTGAAAAGCAATTACGTAATTGGGGGCTGGGTATGGTCAATCGCAGTCACTTTATTAAACGGCGCCTCATTGAACGCGCTCTCGGGGATGCTGATTTTGAATAAATTACTTTCTACTCTTGCTTTAGCTTGCTCTCTAGCATTGTTAGCAGGAGTGGTCAACGCACAATCGGAACAGCAAGTCCGATCTGAGCTCCAAAAGAAGATTGGTCCAAACACGAAAATCAAAAGTGTTTCTCAATCACCCATCTCCGGCATATATGAAGTATTGGTTGGAAATGAGGTTTTTTATACCGATGCTAATAGCAAATATTTAATCCAAGGTGAAATCATTGAGATCGCTACCGGGAAAAATATAACCGAGCAAAAACAGGCAGATCTCAATCGCATCAAATGGTCTGAACTCAATCCATCAAATGCTTTAAAAGTAGTACGCGGTAATGGCAGTCGACAGTTAGCTATTTTCTCAGACCCGAATTGCGGTTACTGCAAGCGTTTAGAAAAATCCTTGCAGCAACTAGATAACGTGACGATCTACACCTACCTTATCCCAATTCTGTCAGCTGACTCTGCGCAAAAGTCGAAACAAATTTGGTGCTCTGCTGACCCCCAGAAAGCCTACATCGATTGGATGATCAATGGGATTGCCCCTAGCGGTAAGAGCGACTGCACCACGCCTTTAGATAAGAATATGGCCTTTGCCAAAACTTATGGCATCACAGGTACACCTACTATTTTCTTTACTGATGGCAGCCGCTTTCCTGGCGCTGTTCAGGTCACCGATATTGAAAAGAAATTTAGCAGTCTGAAGTAACAGGCAATTCTAATGAACAAATTAAATACCTCTGATCTACCAGCAATCCAGTACACCATTTGGTCGGCGGATTTGCACGGTCACCGCTTTCATGTGAAGTTACGTATTGAGAATCCCTCACCCAACGGACAGATTCTGCAAATGCCTGCCTGGATTCCGGGAAGTTATTTAATACGTGATTTCAGCAAGCAAATTGAAACGATCGAAGCGTTTGCACTGGATAAGCCAAATGAAGCTCTAATCTTAGAGCGAATCGATAACGATCAGTGGCGCTTACCCGAGGTGGCTGGTCCAGTAGAAGTCCTCACAACGGTATATGCATTTGATTCTTCAGTACGAGCCGCTTACCTAGGTACTGAGCGTGCGTTTATTAATCCAAGTAGCCTCTGCATAGCAGTCAAAAGTCAAGAGTCTTCACCCTGCGCAATAGTATTAGTTCCACCTAAAGATAGTCATGCAAATGCTTGGACTGTTCAGACAGGCTTACAGCCAGCCAAGATAGATGATCAGGGTTACGGCTTTTATCTCGCCAAAAATTATGATGATCTCTTAGATCATCCAATTGCGATGGGTGAATTTCAGATTGCACATTGGCAATCAAATGGTGTATCACATGCCATGGCTATTCAGGGCTGTATTCATGAAGTTGATCTGGAGCGCCTAGCAAAAGATCTTCAGGCAATCTGTACCTGCACTATTAACCTCTTTGAACCAAAGACTAAGAAAGCACCTTTCCAGAATTACTTATTTTTGGTGAATGCGGTTCTCTCTGGGTATGGCGGACTCGAGCATCGCAATAGCACTGCTCTGCTGTGCCGTCGTGATCAGATCCCTCAAGTCAATACCCCCTTAGATGAGACATCCTATCGTGAGTTTCTGGGTCTCTGTAGCCATGAATACTTCCACGCCTGGTTAGTCAAGCGCATTCAGCCAAAGGCATTTCAACCCTATCAACTCGATCGCAGAAACCATACCCGTTTACTGTGGTTATTTGAAGGCTTTACGAGCTACTACGATGACTTACAACTATTCCGCAGTAAACGTATTGATCTCAAAACCTACCTTAAGTTAGTTACTAATAATTGGAATAGTATTTTGTGTAGCCCAGGCAGACTAAAGCAAAGCCTAGCAGATAGCTCTTTTGATGCCTGGACAAAATACTATCAAGCCGATGAAAACACGCCAAATGCAGTGGTAAGTTATTACGGCAAGGGCGCTTTGCTAGCTTTAGGTTTAGATCTCAAGATTCGGGCTTTTACAAGCAACCGCCAGTCCTTGGATGATTTGATGCGTCTCATTTGGCAAACCCATGGAGTCACGCTAGATGGTATTGCTGAAGACGGCTTGGATGAGTTAATACTCAAACTACTTGGGAAGGGGTTCTCCAAAACTTGGGTTGAATTTAAGTCTCGTTACATTTTTGGCATTGAAGATATTCCCATTCAGAGATGGATTCATTCGCAAACTATTACAGTGAAGCAAAAACCCCATTCCAAGCTTGAGCAAATTAAATTACAACTTGGGTTGCGTCACACTGAAGTAGGTGGCTGGCTAAAGGTAACTTACGTACTTGACGGTGGTGCCGCGCAATTAGCTGGTCTAGCTACCGGAGATCTTGTAGCCAGCATCAATGGTGAACGGATTACTGCGGCACGTTGGGATAAGGTGTTATCTAGTTTGATCACGGGGCAAGTCATTCAGATTTGTTTTTATCGCGATGATCTAGAGCACGAGTGCATGACCGTTCTTGAGGATGATCAAATTCCACTCCAGTACATACTCACGCCAGCTGAGTAATGCATTCATTTTCTGCGGCTGACATTCCAGAGGATTGGCGCGCCCTACTCGGAGATTATTTTGAATCTTCTGAGTGGCAAACACTGCAGACCAATCTGAGGACTGAGATCAACAATGAGCTTAAGAAGATTTGTCCGGAGCCGCAGAATTTCTTCAAAGCGCTGACATTAACCCCGCTTACCAAAGTCAAGGTCGTTATCTTGGGGCAAGATCCGTATCACTCTCCTGGACTAGCCCAGGGCTTGGCTTTTTCTGTTCCGAGTCATATTCCAACAAATTCTCGCCAGTTTCCGAGTTCTTTGCGCAATATCAGTAAAGCGCTGGCGCTAGAGGGTTTTGGGGCTCTTCCGAATGGTGACCTTCATGCTTGGGCTGAGCAAGGTGTCCTGCTTCTCAATACCGCTCTCAGCGTTAAATTAGGTGAAGCAGGCAGTCACGCCAACCTAGGCTGGAAACCCCTTATCGATAGACTTATTAGTGGCTTGGCGCAGCAAAAGCCTAATCTGGTTTGGATGCTGTGGGGCGGTCATGCCCAATCCAAGTTACCCCTAATTGAGGCAGCTCAACATCAATTAATTCTGCAATCCTCCCATCCTTCTGGGCTGGGGGTCTATAAAACAGAGAAGCCCTTTCTTCAGCCTGGTGCAAAGGCAAGTTGTGGGCACTTCACTAAGGCCAATGATTGGCTTCTGAGGCTGGGTCTAGAGCCGATCATCTGGGTAGATAGGAACAATCCAAACAGCTTAGACTTGTTTTCTGCAGGGGATTGACCTTGGCATAACATGTTACAAATAAGCAAGTTAAAATGTTACATGTAACTTAAATAAAGGGTCTAAAAAAATGCCTTCAAATGCCGCACTTAGAGTCCAAAAACACCGGCTAGCCCTCAGAGATGCTGGATTACGGCCTATTCAAATATGGGTTCCAGATACTCAAGCCCCCGGCTTTTTTGAAGAATGTCGTCGCCAATCAGCTCTAGTAGCCGCTGCCGATCGCGCAGACAATGAGCTGATGGCCTTTCTCGACGACTCATTAGCTGATTTGGATGAAGCATGAAGCGTGGCAACGTAGTAACGGTTGCTATGCAAGGTGACTTTGGAAAGCCTAGACCAGCCTTAGTCCTTCAATCAGACGTATTCAGTGATATTCATGCAACGGTAACGATTGCCTTGATTTCAAGCAACCTTATGCAAGCCCCAATATTCCGACTCGATATTGAGCCAGATGGGTCTAATGGGCTAACTAAACCTTCCCAAGTACAAATCGACAAAATTCAATCCATTCGAATTGAAAAGATTGGGGCAATTATTGGCGAACTTAGTGATGTGATGATGGTGCGAGTTAACAGAGCATTGGCTCTTTGGCTAGGCTTGGCCTAAGCAGTCTATTTAGCAACTGCTGCATAAAAAGAGCAAATAAGACAAGAAGCCACTATGGCACTGAGCCACTCTAGCATCTGACCCGACTGAAATAAGCCTACAAATTGCCCTATGTAGGAGCTAGCTAGGGCAGCAATAGTGCCAACCAAGACTGCCATGAGGAATTTCTGAATCTTGGGCTTGGGTTGACGTTTTCCTGGGTAAAAAACCAAGGCAAATACGCCAGTTAAGCCACCGATCACCAGAAAAGCTAAAAACCCCATTGCCACCCCCTTGTTGCTGACATCAAATCTATAATCACCATTATGAAGTTGTTGACACTCGGCATCAATCATCACACAGCGCCGGTCGCCATTCGGGAAAAGGTCGCCTTTGACCCTGAATTTCTTCAAGAAGCGTTGCACGATCTTCGCCAACATCTTGTTGGTGCGAATCAGGCCGGCCTGCCTGAAGCCACCATTCTGTCTACCTGCAATCGCACCGAGCTCTATTGTGCCGCTAACGATGCAGATGCAGCGAGCCTATTGCATGAAGCCACTTTTGATTGGTTAGCCAAAACCCAACAACTGGCTCCAAGCAGTTTAGAGCCACACATTTACTCACTACCGCAGTCTGATGCGGTACGCCATGCTTTTAGAGTGGCTTGCGGTCTGGACTCCATGGTGATTGGCGAAACCCAAATATTAGGTCAGATGAAAGATGCTGTGCGTACTGCAAATGATGCAGGCGTCCTTGGCACTTATCTCAATCAACTCTTTCAGAAAACCTTTGCTGTTGCAAAAGAAGTTCGTGGCTCAACAGAGATTGGTGCTCACTCAATCTCGATGGCAGCTGCATCCGTTCGATTAGCTGAGCGTATTTTTGAAAGCATTACTGACCAACGCGTTCTGTTTATTGGCGCTGGCGACATGATCACTTTATGTGCCACCCATTTCGTGGCACGTAAGCCTAAAGCAGTGGCGATTGCCAATCGCAGCATTGAACGTGGACAAGAATTAGCAGACTCGATTTCTCTTCAAGATGTTCAAGCAGAATCATTCAAGCTCTCAGAGCTGCCAAGTCGATTGCATGAATTTGACATCATCATTTCAAGTACAGCATCATCACTGCCAATTATCGGTTTAGGAATGGTGGAGAGCGCTCTTAAGCAACGTCGCCGCAAACCCATGGTGATGATTGATCTAGCGGTTCCCCGTGATTTTGAGCCAGAGATTAGCCGCTTAAATGACATCTATTTGTATACAGTCGATGATTTAGGCGTCATGATTCAGACGGGTGCCTCCTTACGCCAAGCGGCAGTGAGTCAGGCCGAAGCCATTATTGAAGATCGGGTTGGTAATTTCATGCACTGGATGCAAGGCCGTAAGACTGTGCCGCTGATTCAGGATATTCAGCAACAAGGCGAGCACCTCAGGCAACTTGAACTCGATCGCGCGATGAAACGATTGATGCGTGGCGATGATCCACAAGAAGTTCTCAATGCGATGGCTCAAGGCTTAACGAATAAGTTCTTGCATGGCTCACTACATGCTTTACAACATTCTAATGGCGCTGAGCGTGATGTCCTGATTAAGTTGCTTCCCAAATTATTTGCCTCGCACTCCAAACCAGAAGACCATTAGATGAAGCCCAGCATGCGGGCTAAGCTAGACCACCTAGACACGCGCTTAGCCGAACTCAATTCCTTACTGACTACCGAAGAGTCCACTAAAGACCTGGACAACTATCGAAAGCTCACGCGTGAGCATTCTGATATTGCAACCGTGGTGGAGCAATTCGGCTTATACAAACAAGCTGAGGCTGATGCTCAAGCTGCAGAAGAGATGCGCAAGGATCCTGACATGAAGGACTTTGCTGATGAAGAGCAGAAGCAAGCTCAAGCCACTATGGAAGAGCTTGAAGGCGTTCTTCAAAAACTACTCCTACCTAAAGATGTGAATGATGAGCGCAATGTTTTCTTAGAAATTCGGGCGGGTACCGGCGGTGATGAGAGCGCACTCTTTGCCAGCGACCTTCTCAGAATGTATACGCGCTTTGCTGAGCGTCAGGGATGGAAAGTAGAAGTGGTGAATGCAGCTGAATCCGATCTGGGTGGATATAAAGAAGTTGTTCTGCGCTTGGTAGGTCAGTCCGTCTACTCTCGTCTCAAATTTGAGTCTGGTGGCCATCGTGTGCAACGTGTTCCCCAAACAGAAACGCAGGGACGTATTCATACTTCGGCTTGCACGGTAGCGGTGATGCCAGAGGCTGATGAATTAGAGGCAGTCAAAATTAATCCAGCTGAATTACGCATTGATACTTTTAGAGCTTCAGGTGCTGGTGGTCAGCATATTAATAAAACCGACTCTGCGGTACGTATTACCCATTTACCAACCGGCACTGTAGTTGAGTGCCAAGACGATCGTAGTCAGCACCGTAATCGTGAACAAGCGATGAAGGTTCTAGTCTCGCGCATTATGGATGCCCGCGAGCGTGAAAAACATCAGCTAGAAGCCCAGACCAGAAAGTCCTTAGTTGGCACTGGTGATCGTAGCGATCGCATTCGGACTTATAACTTTCCGCAAGGTCGTATTACCGATCACCGCATCAATCTCACGCTTTATAAGATCGATGCCATGATGGATGGTGATATTGACGATCTATGCAATGCCCTTGCGTCTGAGCATCAGGCGGAGCTTCTTGCAGCCCTTGGTGACAATTAATCACAACCCGGATGAGTGTCAGCCAATCTTTACGCGAATTAATTAGCAGTTGCGAGTTGCCCGCTAATGAAGCGCGGATCTTACTAGCCCACATCCTAGAGAAACACTACCAACTCCCACGCTCTGCCCTGCTGTCTCGTGATGGTATGGGTTTGAATGAGCAAGCTTTTGGAGAATGGGAAAACCTAGTCTCCAGGAGAGTTTTGGGGGAACCCATTGCGTATATCTTGGGTAGGAAGGGCTTTCACAATATTGAGTTAGAAGTGGGCCCCGGGGTGCTTATTCCCCGCCCAGAAACTGAGCTCCTCGTAGAGATTGCCCTTACTGAAATTACTAAACTCAATAAACATATAAGAGTATTAGATCTGGGCACTGGCTCTGGTGCTATTGCACTTTCTATCGCAAGCACTGCGCCCCTGGCATCGCTGATTGCAACTGATCAATCGACTGAGGCTCTGGCTATTGCAAAGCAAAATGCACAATCTCTGAAGCTATTAGATCAAGTCCAGTTTTTACTGGGTAGCTGGTATACGGCATTGACCGAACCAAGCCAATTTGATGTGATTGTGAGTAATCCGCCCTATATCGCCCATGAGAACCCCCACCTTACTCAAGGGGATCTGCGCTTTGAGCCTCAATCTGCTCTGACCGATTACGCTAGTGGGCTGAGCTGCTTAGAGATCATTATTGCGGGGGCAGATCAATACCTCAAACCTGGCGGCTTGATTGCCGTCGAGCATGGCTTTGATCAATCTGAGGCTGTGATGGGGTTGATGAAAGTAGCGGGTTTAATAGGTGTGCAGGCGCACCTGGATTTAGCAGGTCACTGCCGAGCAGCTTCTGGACGAAAAAGGCTCTAAAACCGATAAAGGGAATTAACCCTTTTCTTCAGATAGACTTAAAATTACCCCATTATTAGCAGTACATCATCATCTTTAATTAGCATCAATTCAGGAAAAAATATGGACACCCAAGCAAAAATTCAAGAAATCGTTACTAGCCATCCCGTTGTTTTGTTTATGAAGGGTAATGCCCAGTTTCCGCAATGCGGCTTTTCCGGGAACGCGATCAATATTTTGCGCGCAAGTGGTGTAGAAACTCTTCATACCGTTAACGTTCTGGAAGATGAAGCAATCCGTCAGGGCATTAAGGAATTTGCTAACTGGCCAACGATTCCTCAGCTCTACATCAATGGCGAATTTATTGGTGGCTCAGACATCATGACTGAAATGTTTGAAAGCGGTGAGTTGAAAAAGCTTGTACAAGGCTAATTACACAAAATACACATAGCTCATATTTGTGACTTTTGACTTAAGCTCTCTTTTACTATTTGGCCTGCCATTCAGTTTATGCGCAGGCCTTTTGGTCTATGCACTCAATTTGCGCTCGGCTCTCACTAGAGTGGAGCAACAAATTCAAACTGATGGCGCTCTTTCTGCCAGCTTACGGGTAGAGCGTGATCAGGCATTACAGAATGCCATTCGACTTGAGGCGGCATTAGATTCTGAGCGTAAACAGGGCTTAGGAAGAATTGAATCCCTTAATGAGGCTAAAGAGGCACTCACTAGCCAATTCAAAAATCTTGCCAATGAAATTTTGGAAGATAAGTCCAAGCGCTTTACTGAGCAGAACGTTGCTAGCTTAGATGCCCTTCTGAAACCACTACAAACTAAGCTTTCAGAATTTAAAGAGCAGGTAAATACCTCCTACGGAAATGAAGCACGCGAGCGCTTTGCTCTCAAGAGTGAAATCGAGCGTCTAGCTAATCTGAATTTACGCATGTCTGATGAGACACGTTCGCTGACCCAAGCACTGAAGGGTGACTCGAAAGTACAAGGTAATTGGGGTGAATTGGTTTTAGAATCCATTCTCGAATCTTCAGGCCTACGAAAGGGTGAAGAATATCTAGTTCAGGATAGCCATACTCAGACTGATGGCTCGCGTCTCCAACCTGACGTGGTAGTTAAGTTACCAGAGGGTAGAAGCTTAGTGGTTGATAGCAAGGTTTCTATTACGGCCTACTCCCGTCATGCTGAGGCAACCGATCCGATAATCTCAGAGCAAGAGTTGGCTGCACATATTCAATCTCTTCGACAACACATTCAAGGCCTCTCAAGTAAGAACTACAGCTCTTTGTATGGTATTGGCTCAGTAGACTTTGTATTGATGTTTGTGCCCATTGAACCTGCATTCCTGCTAGCCTTGAAGACAGCGCCCAATTTATACCAAGAGGCACTAGCCAAGAATATTGTGCTGGTATGCCCAAGTACCTTGATGGCTACACTGCGTACCGTTGCCCACCTATGGCGTCAAGATCATCAAAACCGCAACGCCCTTGAAATTGCAAAACAGTGTGGCACGCTATATGACAAGTTTGTTGGCTTTGTTGATGATCTTGAAAAACTTGGTCAACGCTTAGATCAAGCCCAAACGAGTTATCACGACGCCTTTAATAAACTCAAATCTGGAAAAGGTAATCTGATTCGTACTGCGGAAAAAGTACGTGAGCTTGGTGTGAAGCCTAGCAAAAATTTATCCGCACCCTTAATTGAATCGTCAAGCGACTCAGAATAAAAATTGGCTGCTATTCCCGCATTAGAAATCAAAGCTGCATCGCATTCCTATAGAAAAGTAGCCATTGCAGCGTGCTTTGGAACCTTTTTAGAGTGGTACGACTTTCTGACCTTTGCAACTCTTGCAGTAGTTTTTGGTCCCCTTTTCTTTCCCTCTAGCGATCCCAATAACGCCCTATTAGCCAGCTTGGCGACCTTTGGTGTGGGTATGGTGGTGAGGCCTATTGGAGCAGCGATATTTGGCAGCATTGGCGACCGCATTGGGCGACGACCTGTTTTCATGATCACTATAGTATTGATGAGTTTTGCTACTGTCTGTGTCGGATTTTTACCAACCTATACCCAAGTCGGTATCTGGGCACCTGTTCTGCTGGTAGGCCTTAGACTGCTTCAAGGCCTCTCAGCAGGGGGTGAAATTGGCGGCAGTGCTGTCTTCCTCACTGAGCATGCCGGTGACTCTCATCGCGGATTTAAAACCAGCTTCTTACAGCTCATGGGGCCGCTTGGGATCTTAATATCCACACTCCAAATCGCCTCGCTACAAACCTATCTTACTCAAGAAGAATTTCTATCCTGGGGCTGGCGTGTGCCATTTTGGGTCTCACTGATTCTGCTCTTGATTGCATTTAAAGCTCGCATGGCTCTGGAAGAAACGCCAATCTATTTGCAACTCAGCAAAACAGAGGCCCAGTCTAAAAGCCCATTGCGTGACAACCTGAAAGATCCAGAAACCAGAAAGAAAATGTTTCTCCTTTTTTTCTGTATCTCTGCTGGCGGCGCAGTATTGTTTTTCTGCGTACAGGTTTACACCTCAGTCTTCCTAAAGACTACCGTAAGGCTTGCCCCTCAATTAGTTGATCAACTCAGTGTGTACGCAACAGTTGCATTATTGCCTTTCACGGTATTTGCGGGATGGCTCTCAGATAAGATTGGCAGAAAGCCTGTCGTTGTCAGCGGCCTCCTCTTGGGCGCAACACTAATACTGCCAGCGTTTTATTTACTACAAAGTAATAGCGGATCTATCTTATTGATAGCAGGAATCTTAATTGGCTTATCAGCAATCCTTGCACTGGTAGTGGGCCCGCAAACAGCGCTTCTTGCAGAGCTATTCCCTGCCAAAACCAGAAACAGTGCAGCTACCCTTCCGCACAATCTAGCTGCCGGGTGGATAGGCGGACTTCTACCATTGATTGTGACCTGGCTGAATCAACACTGGGAAAGCAGTCTTGCGGGGCTCTGGTATCCGACTATTTTCTTGGCTAGCGGGGCAATCGTGGCAATTCTGTATTTACCAGAAACGAGAAGAGCGAACCTACTCAATTAAGTGGCACGCAACACACTTCAATACTGGCACCATAATTGAAAAAACCCAAGTTCGTGAGAACTTAGGTTTTGAATTTTGGTGCCCCTTGTCCGACTCGAACAGACCACCTACTGATTACAAATCAGTTGCTCTACCAGATGAGCTAAAGGGGCAACGAATAATATTTTAACCTATTTCACAATCGTCAAGGAAGGTCTGCTGGCTTTCGGTTTTTCAGCATTCTCGGAGGCATCCTCTTTAAGTTTGCCGGCCTGAGTGGCATCAAAAGGGAAGGACATTCCCTGGCCATTCTCTCGTGCATAGATTGCTAAAACATGACTTACGGGGACCATGATTTTTCTTGGGACTCCGCCAAATCTTGCCTGAAAACTGATCCAATCATTATCTAAATTCAGCTGATGGCAGGCCTCCAAGGAGAGGTTTAAAACAATCTCATCCTTCTTCACAAACTCCATAGGCACTTCAACACTAGAATCAACAAAGACTGCAATGAAAGGCGTAAAACCAAAATCCGTGCACCACTGATGCAGGGCACGGATTAGGTAGGGTTTATTACTTGGAATGTCAGACATGCTTATTCTGCCAGCCTGAGTAATGAGCCGCTTAGCGACGCATTACCTTTTCTGATGGTGTCAAAGCCTCAATGTAAGCAGGTCTACTGAAAATACGCTCAGCATACTTTAAGAGAGGGGCAGCATTGCGTGAAAGATCGATACCGTAATGCTCCAAACGCCACAATAAAGGAGCGATTGCTACATCCAGCATGGAGAATTCTTCGCCCAACATGTATTTGTTCTTCACAAAAATGGGGGCAAGCTGAGTTAAGCGATCACGAATGGCTAATCGCGCTTTTTCATGAGACTTCTCAGATGCTTTACCTTTTTCATTCTCCAAGGCTGCAACGTGTACAAACAACTCTTTTTCGAAATTGAAAAGGAAGAGACGCGCGCGTGCACGAGCAACTGGATCAGGTGGCATCAACTGTGGGTGAGGAAAACGCTCATCAATATACTCATTAATGATGTTTGACTCATACAAAATCAAATCGCGTTCAACCAAGATTGGAACTTGGCCATAAGGGTTCATTACCGAGATGTCTTCTGGCTTGTTGAACAAGTCCACATCACGAATTTCAAAGTCCATGCCTTTTTCAAAAAGCACCAGACGGCAGCGTTGCGAGAATGGGCAATTTGTGCCCGAGTACAACACCATCATAAATTTATTTCCTTAAATATCTACTTCCGTACAACAAACGCACAACAGCGTTAAATCGGTTCACTAATGAGCCCTAGCCTTAGGGCCCATCAAATTGAATTAGTGAATGTCTTTCCAATAAGCCTTGTTCAAACGCCAAGCCAAGAGGGTGAAAATTGCCAAGAAGATCAGCACGATAACTCCAAGACGCTTACGCTCTAGCTGAACTGGCTCAGCCATCCAGGATAAGAATGCCACCAAGTCAGCAATATTGTCATCGTATTCCTGTGACTTCATTGTTCCAGGGGTTAATTGCTCAAATCCAACGAACTTTTTCTCTACACGGTTTGCATCGTGTGGATCTGGGCGATCCTCAAACTTTGCCGCACGTTCGCCTTGTAGTTGCCATAAAACATGTGGCATCCCTACGTTTGGATACACCAAGTTATTCCAACCTGTTTGCGTGGTGTCATCTTTGTAAAAAGTACGGAAGTAGGTGTAGAGCCAGTCAGTACCGCGTGCACGAGCCTCAACAGATAAATCTGGTGGAGTCTTACCAAAGTAAGCCTTACCTTCTTTAGGTGTCATAGAGATCGTCATCAGATCGCCAACCTTCGCATCCGTCAAGATCAAATTATCTTTGATCTGTTGGTCGCTCAAGCCGATATCACGTAAACGGTTGTAACGCATGCTGGCTGCCGCATGACAATTCAAGCAATAGTTCACAAATATCTTGGCACCATTTTGCAAGGAGGCATTGTTACTCACGCGACTAGGCGCAGTATCCAGGGGATAGCCACCCTCGTTTGCATTTGCATTGAAGCCAAAACCAAGTGCCGCAACTAAAACAGTTGCCTGGCAGATGCCCATCAAATTTTGCAGAATTCGTTTCATACTATTTCCTAATATCTCAGCGTGAATTAATGGGACTCAAAGGTAACGCGTGTTGGAACTGGCTTGAATGTACCAAGCTTGCTCCAGAACGGCATTGCCAAGAAAAAGCCCAGATAATAGATAGTGCAAATCTGAGAAATCTTTTCGTACACGGGTGATGGTGCCTCAATACCCAAGTAACCCAAAATCGCAAAAGTCACAACAAAGATGCCATAAATATATTTATGGAACTTTGGGCGATAGCGAATGGATTTCACTGGGGAGTGATCTAACCATGGCAAGAAGAACAGGATCACTACTGAACCGCCCATGATCACAACACCCCAAAACTTCGCATCAAGTGCATAAAAGCCAGCAGCCAAAACCACAGCGATAGCTACGCAAGCGCCCTTGACCTTAATGTCTTTTGACTTAAGGGCAAACATTCCAAGAATCACTGCCAAGAAAATCCACAAAGGCAATAGGAAGTTCGTTGTAGTGGCACGCAACATCGAGTAGAACGGTGTGAAATACCACACTGGTGCGATATGCGATGGCGTTACAAATGGGTTTGCTGGAATAAAGTTATTCGCCTCTAAGAAATAGCCGCCCATCTCTGGCGCAAAGAACACAATCGAAGCAAAAATAATCAAGAAACCGCCCAAATACATCACGTCATGAACGCTGTAAAAAGGATGGAATGGAATGCCATCAACAGGATGGCCATTAGCATCCAGCGTGTTCTTAATTTCAACACCATCTGGATTATTCGAACCCACTTCATGCAAAGCCAAAATATGTGCCGCAACTAAACCGATCAACACTAGTGGAATGGCGATGACGTGGAATGCAAAGAAGCGATTCAAAGTTGCATCGCCAACTACATAGTCACCACGCAACCATAAGGAGAGGTCTGGACCAATCAATGGGATAGCGGAGAACAAGTTCACAATAACCTGAGCACCCCAGTAAGACATTTGACCCCATGGGAGCAAGTATCCAAAGAACGCCTCGCCCATCAAGCACAAGAAAATGGCGCAACCAAAAATCCAAATCAGTTCACGCGGTTTGCGATAGGAGCCGTAAATCAAACCACAGAACATATGCATGTAGACCACCACAAAGAACATCGAGGCGCCAGTCGAATGCATATAACGAATCAACCAACCAAATGGCACTTCGCGCATGATGTATTCAACAGACTCAAATGCCTTAGCAGCATCTGGCTTGTAGTTCATTACCAAGAAGATACCGGTAACAATCTGAATAGCCAAAACCACAATGGCGAGAGCACCAAATATGTAGAAGAAATTGAGGTTTTTAGGAGCGTAATACTCACTCATGTGACGCTTAAATGCATCTGTCACCGGTAAACGCGAATCAACCCAAGCCATCATCTTCACTGCGGCAGATGCGTTTGCTGGAACTACTTTTTCTTGAAATGCCATTTATCTCTCCTTAGGCCTTCTTATCTTCACCAACCAGAATCTTGGTGTCGCTCAAATACATATGTGGCGGCACTTCAAGGTTATCTGGAGCTGGTTTGTTTTTGTATACACGGCCGGCCATATCAAATGTAGAGCCGTGACATGGGCATAGGTAACCTCCTGGCCACGTACTTGGCAAGGACGGCTGGGCACCAGCTTCAAACTTAGCAGATGGCGAACAGCCCAAATGAGTACAAATGCCAACCACTACAAAGTACTCAGGCTTAATTGAGCGCCATTGGTTTTGTGCGTATTCTGGTGTTAATTGTGCTGGATTGCGCAGAGAATCTGGATCAGCTAATTCCCCATCAATTTTGGATAACTCAGCAAGCTGCTCGGGTGTGCGACGCACAACCCATACCGGCTTACCGCGCCACTCTGCCATTCTCATCTCATCTGGCTTCATGCCAGAAATATCAATCTCAACAGCAGCTCCAGCGGCTTTAGCGCGCTCAGAAGGCTCAAAACTGTCCACAAAAGGGTAAAGGGCTGCAGCTGCACCAACACCGCCGACCGCTGATGTAGCGATCAACCATTTACGACGATCCTTATCCATACTGGGCTTGTCACTCATTTACAAAATTCCTTGATAGGGCATTAATAGGTGGAAATTGCTTAAAGGTAAGATTTTAAAGTAAAAATGAGGTACGCATCAAAGTTATGGGCTTAATTCTGGGTTAATCTCAATCTGAGAGAAAAGGAGGCTATTTATGAGCGTTTTAAAGGAATTTCGGGACTTTGCCGTTAAGGGAAATGTCATCGACTTAGCGGTAGGTGTCATTATTGGCGGTGCCTTCGGGAAAATCGTCGATTCCCTAGTAAATGACATCGTCATGCCAGTGATTTCTACCCTTTTGGGGGGTCATATCGATTTCACCAACCTTTTTGTCATTTTGGGACACATTCCAGAGGGTGTGCCTAGAACATTTGATGCCTTAAAAAAGGCTGGGGTACCGATTTTTGCCTATGGCAACTTCATCACCATCTCAATAAATTTCATCCTGCTGGCCTTTGTGATTTTCCAGATGGTAAAAATCATCAATAAAGTGCGGATCATGGATGCGCCGCCAGCACCAGCAACACCAGAAGACATCGCGCTACTTAGAGAAATTAGGGATAGCCTGAAGAAATAAAGGCGCCTGAAAAGAGATTAAGTCACTTTTGCAGACTTGAGAATGCATTTCCCAAGCTCTGCAAAGTAGCTCTTTGCTTTGGGTGTTAGTTCAAGGTACTTTTTACGGCCATCAATATCGTCGCCATAACGAAGCAGCTCATGTTTTTTCAATACAGCAATCCGACGATGCAGGGTTGCTGGAGACCCGATATCACTTGAATAAATTGTCTCACTGACAAGTGGTCCACGGCCATCACTTTCGTGCATTGCAATAAATTCGAGCAACTTTCTCTCGACAGAATCTAAACACGGGAATGTCGGCGTGGTCTCTAAGATCGTTAAGAGCCGCAAAAATCGGAAATATACATCGCCAAGGGGGTCCTGCTTCACTGCTGACTCAATAATGTTGCATGAGTAATAGTTTTAGACATTTCATTATTTTATCAAACATTGATACGCAGAAGCGGCTTTCTTCATAAAGATTCCCACCAACCTCAATAGCAAATTGTGATTTCAAAGTCTTTAAGTCTTTATTCCTTAGTTTATGGAGATTTAAAGAATGAAAAAATCGCTATTAGCAGTTGCAGCAATCGGCGCATTTGCGTCAGCAGCTCAAGCTCAGTCCTCAGTAACCGTATACGGTATCTTGGACGTTGGTTTTGTTGGTTCACATTACAGCGGTACTTCTACAGGCGCAAACGCTTCAATGGGTAACTCAACGTCTGGTGGTTTAGCTACTAACGGTAGCTCTGCTGGTTTTGGTCAATCTGCTGAATCTACAAGCCGTTTAGGTTTCAAAGGTAAAGAAGATTTAGGTGGTGGTTTGAATGCAATCTTCACTGTTGAAGCAGCATTGAATCCTAACGGCCAAGCAAACGCATTTGCTTTTAACCGTCAAACATTTGCTGGTTTAAGTAAGAATGGTTTAGGTTTCGCAGCAATCGGTACTCAGTACACACCAATTTTTGATGTAATGGCTACTACAGATGCTGCTAGCATGAACAACTTAGTTGGTAACGCCATTTACTCTGGTTCATTGCAATCAACTACTGGTACTTACAACACTGGTTTGGCTCCATATACTACTGCTTCTTCTACAGCATCCACAAGCTTGAATGAAGCAAGTTCCGCTTATGTAACTCGTGCTTCAAACGCATTGAAGGTGCAGTCTGAGCGCATGGGTGGTTTCCAAGCTCAAGCATTCTACGCACAATCCAACCAAAGCCAGTCAAACACTGTAGGCTCTGGCGCAAACAACAACACAGTTTTTGGTGTTAACGCTGACTATGTTTGGAACAAGTTGAACGTTGTTGCTGCTTACCAGACTTTCAGGGCACAAAATGGTGCTGCAGCCCCAACTACTGCTTATACTTTGGCTAACGGTACTGCTGGTAGCTTGGGTGTTAATGCTAGTGATTCACAGACATACGCTGCTGCAACTTATGACTTTGGTATCGTAAAGACATACGCTCAGTACATCACACGTAAGGTATTCGCAACTGCTGATAACAGCTATGGTTCACAGCGCTCTGCTTATCAGTTGGGTGCTAAGAGCTTCATTACACCAACTATCTCTGTATACGCAACATACGGTTTGGGTAAGTCAAGCTACGCTCAGTCGGGCACAGCTTATGCTAACTTCCGTACAGCGCAGTTGGGTTCAGACTACTACTTGAGCAAGCGTACAAACTTGTACGTAGCATACGGCTCATTTAACCAGTCAAGCAATGGTGCAACTACTGGTGGTGTATCAGGTGTTTCAGGTATGAACTACGCCGCTGGCGTACGTCACACTTTCTAATTAGATGCTAGCGTAAGCTAGTTGATAATTAGTTAGGCATTAATTAACCCACTGTGGCAACACAGTGGGTTTTTTCTTAATCACTTTAGTAAAGGTGTTGTTCGCTTTGATTGCAGCATTTCTATATTCATCTCGGCCGTTAAGTTAGACGAATAGAATCTTTCAATCATTTCTACTGATGTTCGGGCATTTCTTGCAAGCGTAAGCAAATCAATACCTCTTCCATAAAGCAGTCTAAAAGTAATGGCAGTGTGCCTCAGGCTGTACAAGGTTCGATTCTGATCCTCTTGCCCTAATGTTGCATTAGCACTTTTAAGTATTTTTCTAAAATGGGTTGTAATTAGCTGAATAGCGCCCTGCCGATCCTTAGCCTCTGGCAAAAATAAGAAGTCCTCGGGATTGCCATATCCCCTAGAGGCCTGATAACACTTCAAACGGTCATAGATATATTTTGCAGAACTCAAGGTAACAATCTGCCCTGAGTGCCCCTTTGTTTTTGGCAAGTTCAGCCGCAAATAAGTATTTATTCCTGAGACCGATTCCACATGTTTATGCTTAATTAGCTTTATATCCACCGGCCTAACGAATGAGTTCACCATGAACTGTATTAACCATGTCATCTCTACAGGAACTGTATCGCGTACCTTATAAGCACCACCCGCAGTTACTCTGTGATTTTTAATGGCAAGGGTATTAGGGTCACATAAGCGCCTACTCGCATTAAGTATTTGCCTATACTCACTGCATGTAAAACTTCCCCTTGGAATGCTTTTAGCCCTCATTTTAGGAAACAGTGGGATTTTATAAATTAACTCCTGCTCTAGGGCTAAGGTTAAGATTCGCTTGAGTAAGCCCAAATACTGCTTAATAGTTACTGGCCTGATCTTGGCCTGATGCAGGTAATTTACAAATTCAGCTATCTGCTCATACCCAATTTTAGTAATTAAGCACCCATGAAAGTAAGGGAGCAACTTAGCTCTAAGTCGACTCTTAAACATGCCTAGAGTTTGTAGGGTGGTCTCCCCTTGGACATGTTTAGAGATTTCTCTCTGAAGTGCTTTATCTGCAACATCTTCAAAGAAGACTTGCTGAGGGGGTTTATTTGACGGTAGTGAGGCCCTTTCAAATCCTACTTTAGGCCACTGAGCAACCCGATTAGATTGAATGGGCGAGAGATTAAGGCTGTGCTCAGAGCCCCAGATAAATTCATCATTTGCAGCTAAATGATTATTTGGGGGGGGGTTATAAATACATTTCATTTTTGATACTTAATTTGATGTATTTGTACAACTTATTTATAAAAATTTACATCAGTATTTAAGATAATTTTCACCATTAGAAATAAGATTGAAACTAAAAAATTTTCATAAAAAAACCACCCCGAAGGGTGGTTTTAATATTTCCAACTTTAACTAGCTTGCGCTAGCATCGAATTAGAAAGTGTGACGGATACCAGAAGCGTAGTTCATGCCTGACACACCTGATACGCCAGTTGTGCCAGTTGCACCGTTGCTTGACTGGTTAAATGAACCGTATGCAACGTACAAGTTTGTACGCTTGCTCAAGTAGTAGTCTGAACCGATCTGAGTAGTACGGAAGTTAGCATAAGCTGTACCAGCCTGAGCGTAGCTTGACTTACCCATACCGTATGTTGCGTATACAGAAATAGTTGGTGTGATAAAGCTCTTAGCACCTAACTGATAAGCAGAGCGTGAAGTGCCAAAGTTGTTATCAGCAGTTGCAAATGCCTTACGTGTAATGTACTGAGCATATGTCTTTACGATACCAAAATCATAAGTCGCAGCAGCATACGTTTGGTTATCAGAATTATTAGTACCGAAGGAACCAGCTGTACCGTTGGCCAAAATCAAACCAGTTGAAGTTCCGGAAGTTGTTTGCGCTACTTGGCCATTTTGTGATCTGATGGACTGATAAGCAGCTACCACGTTCAACTTATTCCAAACATAATCAGCATTAAAACCAAACATTGTGTTGTTGTACGCACCACTAACACCAGCTCCTGTAAGGCCTGATTGACTTTGGTTTGATTGAGCATAGAAAGCTTGAACTTGCGCACCAGCCATGCGATCAGACTGGAACTTCACTGCATTTGAAGCGCGAGTTACATAAGCACCGCTGTTTGCGTCAATACTGATTGGAGCGCCAGTAGTTGAAGTAGAAGTGTTGGATACATAATTAGGCAAACCGGTGTTGTATGTACCAGTAGAAGACTGAATGTTAGTAGCGTAAACAGCGTTACCTGCTAAGTTATTCATACCAGCAGCATCAGTCGTTGCCATTACATCAAAAATTGGCGTGTACTGTGTACCGATAGTTGCAGAACCTAGACCGTTCTTTTTCAGACCAGCAAATGTTTGACGGTTAAAAGCAAATGCGTTTGCTTGGCCGTTAGGATTCAATGCTGCTTCAACAGTGAAAATAGCTGATGTTCCGCCACCTAAATCCTCAGAACCTTTAAAACCTAAACGGCTTGTAGATTCTGCAGATTGGCCGAAACTAGCAGAGCTAGCATTTACCGCTTGGCCGCCGCCCACAGCAGAACCAGATTGTGCGATACCAGTTGTTGATGAATTGGGTGTCAGCGAGGTACCGTTGTAATGTGAACCAACAAAACCAACGTCCAAGATACCGTATACGGTTACTGAGGACTGAGCTTGAGCTGCTGACGCAAATGCGCCGATTGCTGCAACTGCTAATAGCGATTTTTTCATTCTTTAAATCTCCATAAATTGAAAGTAATGCCCAAATAAATCTGGGACTTATGAATTTTGCTTGCATTGATCCCCCAGACTGGGGGTAAGGGCAATTAGGAGTTGTTTTTGCTTGTCAAAAGGCAGTTTTTTGGCTTTCTTCGTTGTATCAGGGCAACAAGGGCTTTGATTTCTGTCTTTTGAGGGGCTTAGATGCCAAAATTGTCATATGGCGAGCCGTGAATTCTTAAAAATCCTCCAATCTGCGCGATTGGGTGATGTATCCGCACAACAAAATTTGGCATCTGCCTATTTGACTGGGGCATTTAAAACCCCGATTCAACCAGCTAATGCATTGATTTGGCTAGAGAAATCGTATTTATCCATTCAAAATCAGACGGTTAGCCAGTTGAGCTCTGCCAATACAGAAACGCCTGAGCTGGATCACGCTTCTCCGGAAATGCTGGGGATTTTGAGGCAAATCTCCGCAGTACCTTTGCAAGACACCTTGCATTCAGCAGCCTTTTCTTTTGGGTGGCAATCATTCTGGAGAATCGCTAAAGCAAATATGGATGCAAGTGATGCTGCGCAGTGGCAACTAGCAGACCTACTTCTTGACCCCAGCAAAAGAGAGTTGCAATCAGAACTAGCGATTTGGATCTCAAGGCAAGATGGCGGTGATGACGTCTTTGGTTTTAGCGTTGGCGGTAACGGCGTTCATCGTGATCTTTCGGCTCTACAAAAACTCGCTAAAGAATTTTTATTCAATTTAGCGGATTCAGAAACACCGTTCACCACTTCGGCAAAAGAGCTGCTCATTAAATTACAACCTAAGGATGAGACACTCTCCTCTCTCTGGGGTTCTTGGCTCTCCGAACACAATGAAGCGGCGCTAATGCAAGCTGCAGAACTAGGACTCACCATTGCTAAGCTCACGCTGGGTTTACGGTTAGCGCAATTGAATACAGCGCATTCGCTTGAAAATAATCCTGGCGAACCTACTACCAAATCCAATGCCTCTCTTAAGAAAGCAGCCTACTGGCTAGAGTTAGCGGCTAAAGATGGGGATCGTGATGCTTGGTTTGCATTAGGTGAGATCTATCGCCGCCCCCAGTTCTCTGGATACAGCGCTGCTGAAAGCGATCGCTGCTTTGATCGTGCGGCAGATTTAGGCCATGCCCAAGCCCAGTTCAGACGAGGCGCTAGTCTCTGGCGTAAGCGTGAGAAGGTTGTGGAGAAGGTTCGTGGACTACAGGCCTCCTATTGGATATGGCAGGCACAACAACAAGGTGTAGCGGAAGCAAAAGAGTTGTTGAGCAAGGTTTTAGAGAGTGCGCCCAACCCAAAGCAAAATGGTTGGTATGGGTTAGCAACCTATGCCGAGAAAGCCTTAAACCATCATGCAGAACATCAGCTAGATGCTGAGTGGGTTCTACTCTGTCATAGGCTCGTGATTGCCAATCAATTTAATTTGAGTAAAGCCGAGTTTTTATTGTGTGATGTCAGTCAACTACAACATGAGCACTGTGTTGTTGTGGATATTCGGCATGAATTACCCAAAATTTTGCCACGACTAATTCAGATTGATACCACCCAGCAACGTCGCTCTTTGCTTGTTGCTGGAAAAGCCTTTGCTAATAGCGAAACTAATCTTGAGGGGAACTTACGACAGAGACGCTATCGCTTTGACCGAGTGATGGAATGGCTTAATGCCACCTTTGCACAGGATCAAACACTAGCTTGAGTATCCGCTCCTGAAGCTGCATCGGTGTCATCATCCGTGGGTTTTGGCACATAAAAGCGAGCAACTAATAAACCTAACTCATAGAGCAGGCTCATCGGCACTGCAAGCAGAAGCTGTGACAGTACATCCGGCGGTGTTACAACAGCGGAAATTACAAAAGCACCAACAATCACATAAGGGCGAATCTCTTTAAGCTTAGCTAGGGGAACCAAGCCCATACGTACTAGCACCACCACTACCACCGGCACCTCAAAGGTAATACCGAATGCCAAAAAGGTTGTCATTGCAAAACTCAAGTAATTGTCGATATCCGTAGACATCTCCGCGCCCAAGGGAGCGTTATAACTTGCCATAAAACCAAATACCGTTGGAAATACCAAGAAGTAGGCAAACGCCATACCAAAAATAAATAGACTGTAGCTACTAACTACTAAAGGCACAATCAACTTACGCTCATGTTGATAGAGACCCGGGGCAATAAATGCCCATAACTGATACATCACCACCGGCAGTGCAATCAGAAAAGCAACCAGCATGGTGACTTTCATGGGCACAAAAAATGAGCCCGTCACATCAGTCACAATCATCTTGCCACCAGCAGGTAATGCCAAAAGTAATGGTTGCGCAAACAAATGAAAAATATCAGGCGCCCAGTACACCAAGCAGAGAAACACCGCAATAATGGCCAAGGCCGATTTAATAATACGATCACGCAACTCATACAAATGAGAAAGGAAAGATTCTTGTAGACCCGAATCTTCTGTGGAATTATTTTCAGTCATGCGTGGATATTTTTATTATTGTAATTTTTATTCTTTTATTACTTGTTAGCACTATGGTGAAAGCGCTTCATACGAGCGGCACCAGATTGAACTCGTGTACGCATACCAGTAGAGCGCTTAAACCAAACTGGTCTAGCTGCACGTCTGACACCCCAACTTTGACGCCCCTGACGCATCGATTTACGTAATACTTCTTTTGCGTCTAGCGGGGCTCTAGTGAAATTATTTTCAAAGATATCAGCTTGGTCGCTGAGATTAGCGTTTGCTTCGTTGACAGTGGACTGAAGACTGCTTTCCACCTCTTTTAAAACTGAAGTACTCTCTTCACGCAACTTTTTGAACTCTTCCACTTCCATCTGGCGACTGACTTCTGACTTTACGTCCGCCATATAGCGTTGCGCACGACCAAATAAATTTCCCGCCATGCGAGCAACCTTTGGTAGACGCTCGGGACCAACCACCACCAATGCAACTACTGCAATAAGTGCAAGCTTTGAAACTCCAAGATCAATCATTGCGGGTGCGCATTATTTCCATCAACAATTACTTATTGATATCTTTAGCATGAACATCCACAGTTTTTTCTGCAGATGCCGATGCACTCTGAATCTGTTCCTTGGTTTTGTCTTGCGACTCATCAGTACTTTCAGAGGTCTTCATGCCGTCTTTAAAGCCTTTAACAGCACCACCTAAATCAGCGCCGATATTGCGCAATTTTTTGGTACCGAATACCAACATCACGATTACCAACACAATTAACCAATGCCAAATGCTAAATGAACCCATTTTTAATCTCCTCGGACTATTTTTTCCAGGGGCGCGGACCGCCCATCACATGCAAATGCAAGTGATAAACCTCTTGCCCACCATCTGCACCATTGTTCACCACCAATCTAAAGCCACCATCTTTTCCAGGACGGCAACCTTGCTCTTTGGCGAGACGCGGTGCTAATTCCATCATTCTACCTAGCAATGGCGCATCAATCACTTCTGCTGACTCCAACATGGGTAGATGTTTTTTAGGAATCATCAAAAAATGGATGGGGGCAGCTGGGTTGATATCCTTAAAGGCGTAAATCTCCTCATCCTCATAAACCTTCTGAGATGGGATTAATCCCTGGGAAATCTTACAAAATAGGCAATTTGGGTCATGAGACATCCATTACTCCTGATTAGCCGCTTTTCTGGCAGCCTTTTCTTCAATGCCTGAGGTGCCCAGACGATGCTGTAACTCAGCAATCACATCTTCTGGACGCAAGCCAAATTGAGACAAAGCAATTAAGCAATGGAACCAAAGATCTGCCATCTCGCCCACTAAAAGCTTTTGCTGCTCTGGGGCTAGATTGGAGTTACGCGCATCCTTAGCCGCCATCACCGCTTCAGTGGCCTCTTCACCAATTTTCTTCAAAATCCCATCATCACCCTTCGAAAAGAGTAAGGCAGTATAAGAAGTCTTGGGATCAACCTGGCCGGCTTTAAATCCATCACGTCGCTCGTCTACTATGTCAGCCAGGTATGCTAAATCTACTTTTGAAATATTCATTTAATAGTCAACTTCATTTTTTATGCGCCCGGATAACGATCTTTTGGACTTAGAAAATCTTCTAAATCCTCTGGCTTTAAATCCTTAGTCGCCTCAAAAAAGTCATCCCAAGTCAGTTTAGGCTTATTCATTACTCTAAAAAAGCAACTATGAGCGCCTGTATGGCATGCGATACGATCTTTTTGCTCAACTAATAAGAGGATCGTATCCCCATCGCAATCGAGGCGAATTTCCTTCACTTTTTGGGTGTGACCAGATTCTTCACCCTTATGCCAGAGCTTTTGACGTGAGCGAGTCCAATATACGGCTTCGCCTAGACGCAAGGTTTCCAAAAGTGCATCACGGTTCATCCAGGCCATCATCAAAACATCTTTGCTGACGGCCTCTTGGGTGATCACTGGAACCAATCCCTGCTCATTCCAAGTTACAGCGTCCAATAGGGCTGCGTCTTCTGGATTTGTATTTGAATTCATTGTTTTATCTGACATTTGCCTCATTTTGACAGAAATAATGGCCTTTTAGCCCGTAATTTATGCTGATAAATCTTCGCTATTCTCTCAAGCTACTAGATATAGTGTGCAATCTGGTTGCCCGCCCTGTAAAAATCAAAAATTCAGGTATCTCTACCAGCATTAATGAGGGGCCTGATGTCAATCTCAGTCTGTGCTGACGCACCTTTCATCAGCGTCAGCATTTTTTTAGCGGCTATAGCTATTGACTCCACTTTATCGTTTGTAATTGGCGCCAAATCTGCAATTGGTTTACCACGTCGCGTAATCCGAACTACCTGGCCATCACTTACTTTTCTGAACAGTTCTGCTAGACGGACTTTTACTTCGAAAACATCAATGCTAATAGGAGCTGACTTCATAAACTACCTTACTGGTTTATTAAATTAGTTTATAAGAAAAACTTCTAATAACTTCGTAAGACCTTATTAAAAGATCAAGAACAGCTTGATTCTTTGGACTTAGGTTGGATTGCCCAATCTTTTTTGATCCTACAAAAATTACTGACCTGCGACAGAATTGCCAATAATAAAGCTAGTACTCCGGATGTTCAAAAGCTGGTTCATAATTTTGAATATCTTGGGAGCTCATACCAATCTGATTGGCAATTTTTTTCCAACCTAAAACGGCCCCCTTAACTTCTTGGAGGATTTTGCTACTTGTTTTTTCTGACAACTCAAAAAGGGCAGCCGATGCAACAGCATCGGCAATTGAAGAATTATCACCAGACTCTTCAGATATCCAAGTTTTAAGGAGGCGCTGCTTATCGGGAAATGGATTCAGATCAAATGCTGGAGCTAGTCGCCATTGATTATTAGCTTGGTGTAAAAAGCCATGGTTATTAAGATGGTCATCTACGTTATTAATGAGAATATTAAAGACCATCCTACGCCACAACTCCTCTAGGTCATTGCTTACTTGACTTCCATTTTCTCGAATAGAATTTGCAATATCTACGTAGGTGTATTGCTGGTTTGGTCTAGCTTGCATTAAGGATCTTGCAGATAAATACATTAATCTTTGCCCATTGCATCGATCAAACCTATTAATTAAGGCTACCGGCACCGACTTAGTTTCAATGACACGAGCACTTGCAGCGTTTATGCCAGCAGACTTTGCTAGTGTGAGCGCCAATACCTCTCCATGAACAATTGATCGCGTATCACTGATGCTGGGAAATTTTCCAATAGCTAGTGATCCATCCTCATCAATAATGCTGCATTTAGGCCTTAAACCGCCAAGGGATGTGCCATTCCCACGAAGATATTCGAGATCTCTGGCAGTTTCCTTATTCTGCTCCACTGCTTTTGATGCGGATAATAAATTGGGTAAATCAATTAATAGTGGGGTCTGCCCCTCCCCGTCATCGGGCCGAAGAAATGCCCCTCGCTCATCACGAAAACGAATGGCTCCAAGCCGGCTGTAGTCGTTTATCCACAGAAGGTAGTCAAAGTCATCTAGTAAGCCCATTGCGGTCAGATCGCTATCAAGCTTTTTTCTTTGCCTTGCATAATCTCGCTTGATAACCATTTGACCCCACCCGTCTGGCTCGGCATCTGCAAAGCAAGTGAAAAAAGCCGATTGATTGTGGTCTTTATTGGGATGAAACTGATGTCCAGGCACAAGTGGTAAGTCTGGCGACAGAGGAAAATGTTTTGGATTCTGTAACCAGTCTTGTGAGTAACAAAAAGAGGTGGAGCGCCTCGCCCCCCTGATCTCATAGCTTAGGACTCCCACCTCAGTAGGAACGTCTCCTAAAAAAACAGAGATGCTTTTTTTCATAGGGCTCCCGTTTGATTGCGGGAACTACGAATCCGCTTCGGTAAACGTTGCTCATCCAACAAAAGACCTGTGTCGTCCTTACTGACATCACAAAGCTCATCAAAAGGAGTGCCTAAGCCCAAAGCAAAAAAAACCATCGCATAAGCACCCACTGAAGTCCCTGGTGAGCCAGCAACTAGCCGGTGATATAGCGGAATTGAGATACCCGCTCGCTCACACAAGGCTGCCATAGTTAATTGCCGCTTTTTCCTAGCAATATCAATGTCTTCGCCAAGCTTTACTAGGGAACGCGCCATTCTGGGTGGTATTGTTTTAGGCTTCATTTTTAATATTATATAACGTATAAGTTAGATAAAAAACACTTATTATAATATATTCGTTATTTAAATAATAGGGGTTAGCAACCCAACAATCAGAGCCTTACCGCAACACCCTGACTTGCCATATATTCTTTTGCCTGACCAACTGTGTATTCACCATAGTGAAAAATACTAGCCGCAAGGACAGCATCTGCATGGCCTTTGGTAATGCCATCGACTAAATGCTGCAGATTGCCCACACCACCAGAAGCAATCACCGGGACACTTACTGCATCGCTCACTGCTGCAGTAAGCTCCAGATCAAAACCATCTTTACTGCCATCGCGATTCATGCTGGTGAGCAAAATTTCTCCAGCGCCACGCTTAGCAACTTCAGTTGCCCAGGTCACTACATCCATACCAGTTGCCGTTCTGCCACCATGAGTAAATACTTCCCAATTACCCGCCTCAGTCTTCTTGGCATCAATCGCAACAACAATGCACTGAGAGCCATAGTAAGCTGCCGCATCCGAAACTAAATCTGGATTTGCCACTGCAGAAGAGTTCATGCTGACCTTATCAGCACCCGCATTGAGCAAGCGTCGTACATCTGCTACTGCACGTACACCACCACCAACAGTCAGAGGAATAAATACTTGCGATGCTACATCTTCAATGATGTGCAATATAAGGTCACGGCCATCAGAGGTAGCAGTAATGTCTAAGAAGGTAAGTTCATCGGCGCCTTGTGTGTTGTAGCGCTTAGCAATCTCTACCGGATCACCCGCATCACGCAGACCCACAAAGTTCACGCCTTTAACAACGCGCCCTGCCGTGACATCAAGACAGGGAATAATTCTTTTAGCTAGCACTGGTGAGCACTTTAGATAATTTTCTTAGCAAACTTGAGCGTTAACTCGTCGGCATATTTTTGCGCCGCAGTTAAATCTAAATCACCAGCGTAAATTGAGCGCCCAGCGATAACACCCATCACGCCTTCAGCTTCAGCTTCACACAAGGCTTCAATATCTTGGTTATTAGATAAGCCGCCGCTAGCAATTACCGGAATCCGAATCGCTTGCGCTAATTTAATCGTGGCATCCATGTTGATGCCTTTCATCATGCCATCACGACCAATGTCGGTATAGATGATGGCTTCAACGCCGTAATCTTCAAATTTCTTAGCAAGGTCGATGACTTCATGACCCGTAATCTTGCTCCAACCATCTGTGGCGACTTTGCCATCACGGGCATCTAAGCCCACCATGATGTGGCCAGGAAAAGCAGTGCAAGCATCTTGTACAAAGCCGGGACTCTTCACGGCCGCCGTACCAATAATTACCGTACTAATACCATCATCCAATAAACGTTCAATAGTCTCTAGATCACGAATACCGCCACCTAGCTGAACCGGAATCTCATCACCGACTGCTTTCAAAATAGATTTGATAGCAGATTCATTTTTGAGTTTTCCAGCAAACGCACCATTTAAATCAACCAGATGTAAACGACGTGCACCCTTGCTAATCCAATGTGCAGCCATTGCGCCTGGGTCTTCAGAAAAAACAGTGGCTTTATCCATGTCACCTTGTTCGAGTCGAACACAGTGACCATCTTTTAAGTCAATCGCGGGAATGAGCAGCATAGTGGTACGTTAGAAAAGTATTAAGGTTGCCAGGAAACAAAATTTTTGTAGAGCTTTAATCCGTATTCTGCGCTTTTTTCTGGATGAAATTGCGTTGCAAAAATATTATCCCTTGCAACGGTAGAAGTAAACCAATCACCATATTCAGTTGAGCCTGCAATATCTTCCTTGCGCTGCGGCACAACATAGTAACTATGCACAAAATAGAAGCTCGTCAAATCTGGAATGCCATTCCACAGTGGGTGCTGGCGATCCTGACGAACCTGATTCCAGCCCATATGGGGAACCTTGTAAGCAGAACCATCTGGCTGTAATTTTCCAGTCAACTCAAAACGTCGCACTTCGCCCGGAATCAATCCCAAGCAAGGGGTCCAAGTTGAATTGGTATTGGCTCTCACTTCAGCACTTTGATCAAACAGCATCTGCTCACCCACGCAAACACCTAATAAAGGCTTATTTTTTGCGGCATCAAGCAAGGCCTCCAATAAACCCGACTCTTGTAGGTGCTTCATGCAATCAGGCATAGCCCCCTGTCCTGGAAGTACCACCCGCTCTGCGGAGATAATTTCTTCGGGGGTATGCGCGATCACAACATTGGCATCTGGTGCCACATGATGAAAGGCCTGATAGACGGAACGCAGGTTACCCATTCCGTAATTAACGATCGCAATGGTTTGCGCCACTTATTAGCCTATGTTCTGTGGTTTTTTGACAGTCTGCTACTCAATGCTAGAAATTTTCTAGATTAGAGGCTGCCCTTAGTCGAAGGAACAACACCAGAGGCACGTGGATCCAACTCTAAAGCCATGCGCAACGCACGACCAAAGGCCTTGAAAACAGTCTCAATCTGGTGATGGGCATTAATGCCACGTAAATTATCGATGTGCAGAGTCACTCCGGCATGGTTTACAAAACCACGGAAGAACTCGATGCTGAGATCCACGTCAAAGTCACCCACGCGTGCACGGGTAAATGGCACGTTGAACTCCAGCCCTGGACGTCCAGAAAAGTCGATCACTACGCGCGACAGGGTTTCATCCAAAGGAACGTAAGAGTGGCCATAGCGAGTAATGCCTGCTTTATCGCCAACCGCCTTAGCAAATGCTTGACCCAAAGTAATGCCCACATCCTCAACGGTGTGGTGATCATCAATATGGGTATCTCCATTTGCCACTACTTTCAGGTCGATCATGCCGTGACGGGCAATTTGATCCAACATGTGGTTCAGGAAGGGTACGCCAGAGGCTAGCTCGGCTTTACCTGTGCCATCTAAATTGATGGCAATTTGAATTTTGGTTTCCGAAGTGTTTCGGGTAACGTCGGCTTGCCGCATGCTTCAGTGCGCCGCGAGGCGAAGTGTTGATTGAAGCCTCATAATATCATTCCTAATACAGATATAAATGCTGATTTTGATTGCTAACGTTTATTCACTTTTGCTGATTTTTGACTAGAGTCCCTCATGAGCCGTTTTTGGAGCCCCGTTGTTCAGACCCTGACCCCCTATACCCCTGGGGAGCAACCGCAAATGGAGCGGCTGGTAAAACTCAATACGAATGAGAGTCCTTATGGCCCATCGCCTAAGGCTCTAGCCGCCATAAATGAGCAAAATACCGATGATTTAAGGCTCTATCCAGACCCTGAAGGAGCGGCACTAAAAAAGGCCATTGCCGATCTGCATGGCTTAGACCCGAAACAGGTGTTTTTAGGAAATGGCTCTGATGAGGTTTTGGCTCACGTCTTTTTAGGCCTCCTTAAGCAAGCTAAACCTATTCAGTTTCCGGATATCACCTATAGCTTTTACCCAGTCTATTGCAAATTATTTGGGATTGACTATCAAACGGTGCCCCTGGGCTCTGATTTTGAGATTCAAACTCAGGACCTCAAAACCCCTAATGGCGGAATTATTTTCCCCAATCCCAATGCCCCAACTGGGCGAGCTATTCCTAGATCTGAGATTGAGGCTCTTCTGCGTAGAAACACAGATTCAGTAGTGGTGATCGATGAGGCCTATGTGGATTACGGTACTGAGTCTTGTATTCCACTGCTTCGTGGAAGCGCTTGCCCAGAGAATTTATTGGTTGTTCACACCCTATCCAAGTCACGCGCCCTAGCAGGACTTCGCGTTGGATTTGCAGTGGGACACCCAGCCCTCATTGAAGGTCTTGAGCGTGTAAAAAATAGTTTTAACTCTTACCCGCTAGGCCGCTTGGCTCAGGCGGGAGCAATTGCTGCAATAGAAGATCAAGCCCATTTGGAATCAACGAGTAAAAAAGTGATTCAAACTCGTGAACGCTTAGTAACTGAACTGGCCTCACTAGGCTTTGATACTTTGCCATCAACAGCCAACTTTATTTTTACGCGCCATCCGAATCATGCTGGCGCAAAGCTGTATCAATCCTTACGCGATCGTGGAATGATTGTGCGTCACTTCAAGTCACCAAGGATTGAAGAATTTCTGCGTATTACTATCGGTACCGATGATCAAACGAATGAATTGATTGGTGCCCTGAAGGAAATTCTGGGCTAGCGCTTAAATCGATTTCTTGAGGCGCATTTCAGCAGCGCGGGCGTGAGCTGTTAAGCCTTCGCCATGCGCGAGAGTACTAGCTACAGCACCTAAGGTCTGAGCACCTGCTTCACTCACTTCAATCATGCTCGAGCGCTTAATGAAGTCATACACACCCAATGGTGAAGAGAAGCGTGCAGTGCGTGCTGTTGGTAAAACGTGATTGGGGCCTGCGCAATAATCACCCAAAGATTCGCTGGTGTAATTGCCCATAAAGATAGCGCCAGCATGTCGAATTAACTCAGCCCATTTGCGTGGCTCAGTTGCACAAATTTCTAAATGCTCAGCAGCAATCGCATTGGCAATCTCACAAGCCTCACCCATGTCTTTTACCTGAATCAATAAAGCACGATTGGTAAGCGATGTTTCAATCACTTTCTTTCTGGGCATTTCTGGCAATAACTTGTTAATACTTACTTGCACTTGCTCAATAAATTGCTCGTCTGGGCAAAGCAAAATAGATTGCGCCAACTCATCGTGCTCAGCTTGCGAAAATAAATCCATCGCAATCCAATCAGGGTTACTAGAACCATCGCAAAGCACTAAAATTTCTGAAGGACCGGCAATCATGTCGATGCCAACAGTACCAAATACTCTGCGCTTAGCGGCTGCTACGTAGGCATTACCAGGGCCAACAATTTTGTCGACCGCAGGAATAGTCTGCGTGCCATACGCTAAGGCGCCAACAGCTTGTGCGCCACCAATCGTAAAGACACGATCAACCCCAGATAAATAAGCAGCAGCCAAGACTAAAGAATTGCGAGCACCATCTGGAGTAGGCACCACCATGATGACTTCTTTGACACCAGCAACTTTTGCGGGAATCGCATTCATCAGAACAGAAGAAGGGTAAGCCGCTTTACCGCCAGGAACATAAATGCCGACGCGATCTAAAGCGGTAACCTTTTGACCTAGGCGCGTGCCATCTGCCTCTTCATATTCCCAAGAGTGACAGCCCGCTTCAATCCTTTGCTTCTCGTGATACGTGCGTACTCTTTGCGCAGCAACGTCGAGAGCATTTTTTTGCTCAGCCAATAAACCTTCATAGGCTTTTTTTAATTCTTCCTGAGACATTTCTAACTCAGCAACACTGGAAACATTTAAGCGATCAAACTGCTTTGTAAAGGTGAGTACTGCAGCATCACCCTCACTTTTGACTTTCGCCAGAATGTTCACTACCGCAGCATCAATCGCCTCATCATCTGCACTAGGCAAAGAAAGACTGGAGAGTAGAGTTTCTTTGAACCCTGCCTCTTTACTATTAAGGCGTTTAACTTTAATTGCTGACATGGGATTTATTCTTTACTTCAGTAATTCAAAAAATGGCTGGAGCTGAGTGCGCTTACGTTTGTAAGACGCTTGATTAACCACTAAGCGTGCGCTGATATCAGCAATAGGCTCAACCTCAACTAAGCCATTAGCTCGCAAGGTATTTCCAGTGGATACTAAATCCACAATCGCATCTGCCAGACCAACCAATGGGGCTAGCTCCATCGAGCCATACAAATGAATCGTGTCAATATGAACACCTTTGTTAGCAAAGTGCTCACGTGCGCAATTCACGTACTTCGTTGCAACTTTCAAACGCGAGCCCTGCTTAACAGCTGCTGCATAGTCAAAACCTTCTCTAACAGCAACTGACATACGGCATTTGGCAATCTTTAAGTCAAATGGAACATACAGACCATCAGTACCGTTTTCCATTAAGACATCTAAACCTGCAACGCCAAAGTCTGCACCGCCAAACTGAACGTAGGTCGGCACATCCGATGCACGCACGATAATTAGTCGCACGTCAGGATTGGAGGTTTCAATAATGAGTTTGCGTGACTTTTCTGGATCCTCAAGCGGACGAATACCGATCTTAGATAAGATCTCAGCGGTTTCTTCGAAGATGCGCCCCTTCGAGAGGGCTAGAGTTAACTTCATGGACTAATTATCCATCAGGCTTACTTGATGCGCTGAATGTTGGCTCCCAATTGGGTCAACTTTTGCTCCATGCGGTCATATCCCCGATCTAAGTGATAAATCCGGTCTACCTGGGTTTCGCCTTGAGCAGCTAAACCAGCAATCACTAGGCTGGCTGAGGCACGTAAATCGGTAGCCATCACAATAGCCCCAGAGAGCTTCTCCACACCCTGCGCAATTGCTGTATTCCCCTCAATTGCGATATCTGCACCGAGGCGGTTCATCTCTTGAACGTGCATAAAACGATTTTCAAAGATGGTCTCAGTAATAGTGGCGTTACCCTCTGCAATCGCATTGACTGCCATGAGTTGTGCCTGCATATCGGTTGGGAAGGCTGGATATTCAGAGGTGCGGAAACTCACTGCCTTGGGGCGGCCTTTCATAGAAGCTTTAATCCAATCGGAGCCGATTTCCATTTCTAAACCAGCTTCTTTGAGTTTGACAATCACCGCATCCAATGTGTCTGGACGGCAGTGCTTTACCAACACTTCACCACCAGCGGCGGCAACTGCGCATAAGAATGTACCTGCCTCAATCCGGTCAGCAATCACGGCATGTTCTGCACTGTGGAGCTTCTCAACACCTTCGATGACTAGGCGATCGCTACCGATGCCGGTAATCTTTGCACCCATTTTGACGAGCAACTCCGCCAAGTCCCCTACTTCAGGCTCGCGCGCTGCATTCTCCAAGATGGTAGTACCTGATGCCAAAGTAGCAGCCATCAGTAAATTTTCAGTACCGGTTACGGTGATCATGTCGGTCAAGATGGAAGCGCCTTGTAGACGACCCGTAGCAGATTTAGTTTCTGCCTGAATATAACCACTCTCAATCTGGATATTTACGCCCATCGCTTTTAAGCCCTTGATGTGCTGATCGACTGGACGTGCGCCAATAGCGCATCCGCCTGGCAGTGAAACCTTAGCACTATGCATTCTGGCAAGCAATGGACCTAAAACCAAAATAGAGGCTCGCATGGTTTTGACCATCTCATAAGTTGCTTCAGAGCTCTTAATATTGGCCGCGTTAAGTACTACGCAATTACGATCATTCGCATCTGGAAAAGTCACAGTCACACCAATTTCTTGGAGGAGCTTGAGCATGGTCCGAACATCTTGTAAGTCAGGAACATTACGCAAAGTAATCGGTTGATCAGTGAGTAAGCAAGCGCACAAAATGGGTAGTGCCGCATTTTTGGCACCAGCAATCAGCACCTCACCCTTTAGGGGGGTGCCACCAACCATTCGTAATTTATCCATGAATCTATTCCAGTAAAAAGCTAATGTCGTATTTTTAAGTTGGGGTGTTTTGTGCGAACTCTTCAGGAGTAAATGCTTTAATTGATAAAGCATGCACCTCCGCCTTCATACGGTCGCCCATAGCGCCATAGACCAATTGATGACGCTGAATCAAACGTTTGCCTTCAAAGTCTGGACTCACAATCGTGGCAAAAAAATGCTGGCCGTCACCCTCAACTTTAACGTGGGTGCATGAGAGGCCTTGCTGAATATAGCCTTCAATTTGTTCTGGGGTTGGGAACATCACAATCTCCTGATTTCTAATTTCTAAATATTCTTAATTACTAATTTTGAAACAAGCCTTACGCACTTAGTTCCTCAGCTTGTAGCCTTTTTGCAGTAAACGTAAAGCAATTGCTGACACTGCGACAAAGAAGCAGGTAACAATCGCCAAACTATTCCACGGGGATATATCTGACACTCCAAAGAAGCCGTAACGGAAACCATCGATCATGTAGAAGAATGGATTAAAGTGCGATACCACTTGCCATGCCGCTGGCAAAGAGTGAATAGAATAAAACACACCCGACAGCATCGTTGCCGGCATGATGATGAAATTCTGGAAGGCTGCCAATTGATCGTACTTATCAGCCCAGATGCCTGCAATTAAACCCATGCTTCCTAAAATTGCAGCGCCCAACAAAGCGAATGCCATGATCCACAGGGGATATTCAAAAGATGGCATGGCAAACCAAGCGGTAATCAGCAATACGCCAGTACCCACAACAATTCCACGAAACACCGCAGCTAAGACATAGGCAGCATAAAACTCCAAATGACTAAAGGGAGCTAGCAAAACAAAGACAAGGTTACCAGTCACCTTTGACTGAATGAGAGATGAAGAAGTATTTGCAAAAGCATTCTGCAATACGCTCATCATGACCAAACCTGGAATCAGGAAAGCTGTGTAATTTAAGCGGCCATATACCTCTTTGCCTTCGAGCACATGTCCAAAGATCATTAAATACAGAACAGCAGTAAGAACTGGTGCGGCGACCGTCTGGAACGCTACCTTATAAAAACGTTTGATTTCTTTTCGGAGCAAGGTCGGAAAGCCACTGCCATAAGAGATTGGGAGTTTATTCAAAATAGGTTTCATCGAGCACCTCCCGACATGATGTTGACAAACACATCTTCGAGATCCGTCTTACCCTCACCATCTTTTTTAACCGAGCCATACTGACTCAATAAATTAGCAGTGGTATCTAGGGCAACAATCTTTCCTTGCTTGAGCATGGCAATGCGCTGACATAATGCCTCAGCCTCTTCAAGGTAATGGGTTGTTAAAACGATGGTGTGACCATCTTGATTCAGGCGACTAATAAATTGCCATAGCGATTGGCGCAACTCCACATCAACTCCAGCAGTAGGCTCATCCAAAATAATGACTGGCGGTCTATGAACCAAGGCCTGAGCTACCAATACCCGTCGTTTCATGCCACCAGATAGGGAGCGCATATTACTATCCGCTTTACCGGTGAGATCCAAATTAGCCATGATCTCGTCAATCCAAGCATCGTTGTGACGAATCCCAAAATAACCAGACTGAAATTGCAGTGTTTCTCTGACAGTGAAGAATGGGTCGAATACCAACTCCTGCGGTACGACACCCAGCATCCGGCGAGCGTCACGGAATTGACTTTGAACATCGGCCCCCATGATTGCAGCGTGACCGCCATCTGCAGTAACTAAACCCGCCAATATGGAGATGAGTGTTGTCTTGCCGGCGCCATTAGGACCTAGCAGGCCAAAGAACTCACCTGGCTCAATGGATAAAGAAACATCATCTAGCGCCTGTAGTGCGCCATAATTTTTGGATACATTTTTAATTGATATTGCAGCGTGCATACTATGACAAACCTAGCAACTGGGCAACACCATATACGCCGGCTAACACGATTAATTTTTCAGGTGCATTTTGCACAACAATCTGCTGACCATCGGCTTGCAATTTCTTCTGCCATGCTAATAAGACTGTTAGCACGGTAGAGTCAAAATCCTTGAGATTGCAGCAATCTACCACTCTTAATGTCGCAAGATTGAAGAGGCCATCTTTCTCCAACTGCAATACATTGTCTTGCGTCACTGAACTAGGCAATAAAAATGGCATCTAATATTTATCTTTGATTGATCTTGTGCGGCCTTTAGTTGGCCGGCTTCGCCGCAGCAAGCTGCTTATTACGATCCTGCAAGAACTTCACTAGACCCTCAACACCATTCTGGCTAATTTGATTGGCAAACTGATTGCGATAAGCCTCAACCAGCCAAACACCCATGATGTTCATGTCGTAAACCCTCCAGCCGTTGGCTGTTTTTTCAAGGCGATAGTCGAGTGGCACTGGATCACCGCGACCAATGACTATAGTCTTCACAACCACTTCCTTGTCGTCTGGAGCGGCACGCAAAGGCTTAAATTGAATTGTTTGATCACGCAGTTGGCTCAAAGCGCCGGAGTATGTACGAATCAGTAAATTCTTAAACTCAGAAACTAATTGAGCCTGTTGTTCTGGAGTCGCTTTTTTCCAGTTTGGACCCATCGCCATTTCAGTAGTGCGGCGCATATCGGTGTAAGGAACAATTTTCTTTTCCACTAAATCTACAATGCGCGGGATATTCCCTTTTTGAATCTCCGGATCCGACTTTACAGAAGCCATCACATCAGAAACAACGTTCTTAATCAAACCATCTGGTGAGGACTGATCAATCGCTTGAGCAAAAACACTACCTGCAAACAAAAATAAGCTTGATAGCAATGCTGCGCAGTATTTTTGAATGGTTGGATGGCTTTTCATGTGTCCTCGATTATGGCTAGTCATTAGATCTCATTTTAGCCCCTTAAGGAAACTAAGCTAGGCTTGAGCGCCTTTATTCATAGGGATTCTGATAAGGAGGCATTAATGTCTCCTCGTCTTCACGCCCTTCATTGATCTGATACTCACGCCGCTGAATATAGGCATCTCGCATAAAGCTGTACTTATCGATTGCAGCCCCATCTAATAAGTCACCTGCTTCATAGTACGTATTACGTGCGTTAACCACCCGCAAGCCAGTAATACTGTTTCGCAGACCAATATCTTTGACAAAGCTAAATAGGTAGTCAGACTCCAAATCCGCCGCCGTACCAAAAGTATCGCGCACACTACTCGGACCAAAGAACGGCAAAACGACATAAGGGCCCGAAGGAATACCCCAAACACCAAAGGTTTGACCCCAATCTTCCTTATGCTTTGGAAGGCCGCCGGGAGTCGCCATATCAATCAAACCACCCAAACCAAAGGTGGTGTTGACTACCACCCTCATCAGATCACTAAAGGCATCGCTTGGCTTACCTTGTAATAAGTTCTGCAGAGCTGTGTAGATGTCACTATAGTTGCTGAAGAAGTTATAAATACCGTCACGAACGAACTCGGGCAAGACAAAGCGATAACCAGCAACCACCGGCTTTAGTACATAAGCATCTAAGCCTTCATTAAATTCAAAAACGGAACGGTTGAAGGGCTCCCAAGGATCATGTGGGGAAGGTGCCACTCCAGCAGGAATAGAAGCACAACCCACCATGGCCCCAACCAAGCCCAGTAACACGATGCGCTTGAGCTTTGCTAGTAAAGGCATTATTTTGCTGCGCCCTTGTCTTGGCCACTATCAGCAGCCTTGTTATATAAGAACTGGCTAATGAGGTTCTCTAGCACTACTGCAGACTGAGTCTGAGTGATCTTATCTCCAGCAGCCAACATATCATCGGAGCCGCCGGCCTCCAGACCAATGTATTGCTCACCCAATAAACCTGAAGTCAGAATTTTGGCGGAAGAATCCCTAGGGAACTTATAACTATCTTCAATGGTCATGGTGACAGTAGCCTGATAAGTCTTATCGTCAAAAGAGATATTTGCAATACGCCCAACGACTACACCCGCACTTTTGACTGGCGCACGTGGCTTGAGTCCGCCGATATTGTCAAAGCGCGCAGAAATTTTATAAGTAGGCGCAAATGAAACAGCATTCATATTGCCAACCTTCAATGCGAGAAACAAAGCAGCCAGCAAACCAATTGCTACAAAGATTCCGACCCAAACATCAATAGCACTTTTTCTCATAAGAGTCCCAGTTTATTCTTTCTAATTCGAGAACATCATTGCGGTGAGCAAGAAATCTAATGCTAAAACCGATAAAGAAGAGATCACCACAGTTCTCGTAGTTGCCTGAGATACACCCTCTGGCGTAGGCTTTGCCTCATAACCCTGATACAGGGCTATAAAAGTCACTGCCACACCAAATACCAAGCTTTTAATGAGGCCATTACCAATGTCAGAGAAGAGATCTACCCCGCCTTGCATCTGCGACCAAAAGGCTCCTGAGTCAACTCCAATCAGAGGAACGCCAACAAAATAGCCACCCATCACGCCCACTGCTGTAAAGATCGTCGCCAAAATCGGCATGGTAATGATGCCTGCCCATAGTCGCGGTGCAATCACACGACTCAATGGATCCACAGCCATCATCTCCATGGCACTGAGTTGCTCTCCGGCTTTCATTAAGCCAATCTCAGCGGTAAGCGATGTGCCGGCCCGGCCCGCAAATAAAAGGGCGGTAATTACAGGGCCCAATTCTCGTGTGAGCGATAAAGCAACCAATAAACCCAAAGCCTGCTCCGAACCATAGCGATTCAAAGTGTAATAACCCTGCAAACCCAAAACAAAGCCAACAAATAAACCAGATACTGCGATGATCACAAAGGAGTGATTACCGACAAATAGAATTTGATCAGAAACTAAGCGAGGTCTTTTTAATAAAAAACCAGAGCGCCAAATAACGGCTGCAAACATGCGCGCAGCAAGCCCAAGGCTTATTAGATTTCGACGAATAAAAAATCCAAGGTCGCCAAATAGATCTAAGGTGTGATGGAGGAGACTCATTTCAAGCTCACCCCAAAATCTTCTTCAAGGCTTTGGCCTGGATAATGAAACGGCACTGGACCATCTGGCGAAGCATCCAAGAACTGACGAACAAACGGATCGGCAGATCGGCTCAATTCTGCTGGCGTACCTTGCGCACCAATACGACCATTGGCAATGAAATATACGTAATCGGCAATTTCAAAAGTCTCTTCCACATCGTGTGTCACCAATAGACTGGTTGCACCTAAGGCCTGATTTAAATCCCGAATCAAGCGCGCAGTAATTCCCAATGAAATTGGATCTAAACCAGCGAAGGGCTCGTCGTACATAATCAGAGGAGGATCAAGCGCAATTGCTCTTGCTAAAGCAACACGGCGTGCCATACCACCAGAAATTTGCGCCGGCATTAAATCACGCGCACCACGCAGGCCCACTGCATTGAGTTTCATGAGTACTAAAGAGCGTAATAAGTCTTCACTTAAATTAGTGTGCTCACGCAAAGGAAAGGCGACGTTTTCAAAAACACTAAGATCAGTAAAGAGTGCGCCAAACTGAAAAAGCATGCCCATGCGACGACGGGCGGTCATTAATTCAGCGCCGTTCATTTTGCCAATGTCATGGTCTTCAAATAAAACTTGACCAGACTGCGCGGTGAACTGACCGCCAATGAGTCTCAAAATAGTAGTCTTGCCGCAACCAGAGCCACCCATGACGGCAACTACTTGGCCACGACGGAACTCCATATTGAGTCCCGATAGAATTTGACGCTCACCAGGGGCATAAGAGAAGTTGACGTCCTTGATTGAAACGACAACTTCGCCATGGCCACCGCTAGAGGTTTTTTGCTTCACTTCCACCGAGTTGGCATGGCCACTGTTCATATGCTCGATATTATCGCGGCAGAACAGATGACCCCATTAAATACTCGTCTACTGCGTGGGCAGCTTGTCGGCCTTCACGAATCGCCCAAACCACCAAAGACTGTCCACGGCGCATATCGCCAGCAGCAAACACCTTAGGAACATTAGTTTGATAGGCATTTTGGCCATCAACAGTAGCTTTTGCATTCCCACGGGCGTCTTTTTCAACGCCAAAGGCATTGAGCACTTGTGCTGCTGGGGATACAAAACCCATTGCCAAAAATACTAAATCAGCCTTAATTTCAAATTCAGAGTTTGGCATTTCTGTCATCTTGCCGTCTTTCCACTCCAAGCGCACACAGATCAACTTCTCAAGTTTGCCGTCTTTACCTTCAAAACGCTTAGTCGCAACAGACCAATCGCGCTCACAACCTTCTTCGTGCGAAGAGGATGTACGCAATTTAGTTGGCCAATATGGCCATACTAAAGGCTTGTTTTCAGTCTCTGGTGGCTGTGGCAACAATTCAAACTGAGTAATCTTGGCAGCGCCATGACGATTCGATGTTCCCACGCAATCAGATCCAGTATCGCCACCACCAATCACGATGACATGCTTACCAGCTGCTGAAATCTCATTTTTGAAATCGCCTGCATTCTCTTTGTTCTGTGGAATCAAGAATTCCAAAGCATAGTGAACACCCTTCAACTCACGGCCAGGAACTGGCAAGTCACGTGGCTGCTCAGATCCACCACTAATCACAACAGCATCAAAATCTTTCATTAACTGATCGGGTGACACTGTTTTTGTGGAGTAATTTTTTACTTCAGCACCAATCGCCTCTTTACCCACAAATACACCAGTCTCAAACTTCACACCTTCAGCTTGCATCTGCTCAACACGACGGTCGATCAGCCATTTTTCCATTTTAAAATCAGGAATTCCATAGCGCAATAATCCGCCAACACGATCATTCTTTTCGAATACGGTAACGTCGTGACCAACGCGCGCTAATTGCTGCGCAGTCGCCATGCCAGCAGGGCCACCACCAACAACGGCAACTTTTTTACCGGTTTTAGATTTAGGCAGCTGCGGCTTAACCCAACCATTTTCCCAGCCCTTATCAATAATGGCATGTTCGATCGACTTGATACCAACAGCATCACTATTAATACCTAAGGTACAGGCAGCCTCACAAGGTGCAGGGCAAATACGGCCAGTGAATTCAGGGAAGTTATTGGTGGATTGCAAAACATCTAATGCATTCTTCCAGTCATCATGAAATACCAAATCATTGAAGTCAGGAATGATGTTATTGACTGGGCAACCGTTATTACAAAATGGAATGCCGCAATCCATGCAACGTGCACCTTGTACTTTAGCTTCCTCATCTGTCAGTGCCGCAACAAACTCTTTGTAATGATGGAGGCGCTTAACGGGAGCCTCGTAGGTTTCATCTACGCGCTCAAACTCCATAAATCCAGTGACCTTACCCATATCGAATCCTTAGTATCTTTTCTTAATGTCTTTTATTAATGAAGTGACTTATGCCGCAACAGTTTTGTTTTGGGCTTTTTCCCACAGCTCACCTAAAGCACGTTTGTACTCAGTAGGAAGTACCTTCACAAAGCGACTACGGGCCTTATCCCAATCAGCTAAGAGTGCTTTAGCGCGCTCAGAACCAGTGTGACGGAAATGACGCTCAATCAAGCCCTTCAAAATTTGCTCATCAGTCATGCGCTCGCCACCATCTTTAACATCAATAGGTGCATGCCACTGTGACTGAGGCATCTGGGCAATCTGCTCAGCAGAAGGCAATACTTTTTCCAAAGTCGCCATGCTGGTATTACAGCGCTTTTCAAATAGGCCATCTTCGTCGTAAACATAAGCAATACCACCACTCATACCTGCTGCAAAGTTACGGCCAGTTGCGCCTAATACCACCACAGTGCCGCCAGTCATGTATTCACAACCGTGATCACCAGTACCCTCAACAACCGTCGTGGCACCAGAGTTACGAACTGCAAAACGCTCACCAGCTACACCGTTAAAGAATGCTTCACCGCCGATTGCACCGTAAAGAACGGTATTACCAACAATGATGTTCTTAGCAGTATCACCACGGAACTCATGTGGCGCACGCACAATGACGCGTCCACCAGATAAGCCTTTACCAACGTAGTCATTGCCATCGCCAACTAAATCCAAGGTGACGCCACGTGCCAAGAAGGCGGCGAAACTTTGACCAGCAGTGCCATTCAATTGAATATGAATAGTGTCATCCGGTAAACCAGCATGGCCATAACGCTGAGCAATCTCTCCGGAGAGCATTGCACCAACAGTACGGTTTACGTTCTTGACAGGAACAATGAAAGAGACTTTCTCGCCACCTTGTAGTGCGGGCTCACTCTTCTCAATCAGAATGTTATCTAACGCACTACCTAAGCCATGCTCTTGAGTCAGGATCTGGTAGCGGGGCGTATCTTTAGGAACATTAGGCTCAGCAAAAATCTTACTGAAATCTAAGCCATGAACTTTCCAGTTCTCAATGCCCTTACGTGTATCCAAGAGATCAACGCGACCAATCAAATCATCAAACTTACGAATGCCGAGTTGAGCCATGATCTCGCGCACTTCTTCAGCAATAAAGAAGAAGAAGTTCACAACGTGTTCTGGCTTACCAGAGAACTTTTTGCGCAATTCAGGATCTTGTGTAGCAACACCAACTGGGCAGGTATTCAAATGACACTTACGCATCATGATGCAACCTTCAACAACCAATGGGGCTGTTGCAAAACCAAACTCATCTGCGCCCAATAAAGCACCGATCACGACATCACGACCCGTTTTCATTTGGCCATCAGCTTGTACACGAATACGGCTGCGCAAACCATTGAGTACTAATGTTTGTTGAGTTTCAGCCAAACCTAATTCCCATGGGGAACCGGCGTGCTTAATAGAAGACAGTGGTGATGCACCGGTACCGCCATCATGTCCAGCGATCACGACGTGATCGGCTTTCGCTTTAGCAACACCGGCAGCAATTGTGCCAACACCGACCTCAGAAACCAACTTCACAGATACATCAGCAGCAGGGTTCACGTTCTTCAGATCATGAATCAACTGGGCGATATCTTCAATAGAGTAAATATCGTGGTGTGGAGGAGGAGAAATCAAACCAACTCCTGGTACGGAGAAGCGCAGCTTACCGATGTAATCAGAAACCTTGCCACCAGGCAATTGACCACCTTCACCTGGCTTAGCACCTTGGGCCATCTTGATCTGAATCTGATCAGCAGAGCGCAGATATTCGGTAGTGACTCCGAAACGACCGGAAGCAACCTGCTTAATTCTGGAGCGCAATGAATCGCCTTCGAGCAAAGGAATATTTGCTTCAACAACGTCGTCACCCAAAATACTCGCTAAGGTTTCGCCCTTCTTAATTGGTATGCCTTTAAGTTCATTCACATAACGGTTTGGATCTTCGCCGCCCTCACCAGTATTAGACTTTCCACCAATCCGGTTCATGGCAATCGCCAAAGTAGCGTGCGCTTCAGTAGAGATCGAACCTAAAGACATCGCGCCTGTTGCAAAACGCTTAACGATTTCTTTTGCGGACTCAACCTCATCCAATGGAATTGCTTTAACTGGATCAATCTTGAACTCAAACAAACCGCGCAAGGTCATCTGACGCTTGGTTTGGTCATTAACCAGGTTGGCATACTCTTTATAAGTTTGATAACCCTTATCGATACCAGCACGGGTAGAGTGCTGTAACTTCGCAATCGTATCTGGCGTCCACATATGGTCTTCACCGCGGATACGGAAAGCATACTCACCGCCAGCCTCAAGCATATTGGTCAAAACAGGATCATTACCGAACGCAGACTGGTGCATACGCAAAGCTTCTTCAGCCACTTCAAATACACCGATACCGCCCACGTTGGATGGAGTGCCTTTGAAATAATGATCAATCACATCCTTATTCAAACCAATTGCCTCAAAAATCTGGGATCCGGTGTAAGACATGTAAGTAGAGATACCCATTTTGGACATCACTTTTTGCAAGCCCTTACCAACCGCTTTCACAAAATTCTTGACCGCTTTTTCTGCTGACAGGTCGCCAGATAAACCTTTGGCCATTTCAGCTAAAGTTTCCATTGCCAAGTAGGGATGAACTGCTTCAGCGCCATAGCCGGCCAAGAGTGCGAAGTGATGTGTCTCACGTGCGCTACCGGTTTCAACTACGAGGCCAACGCTAGTACGCAAACCTTTTTCAACCAAATGCTGATGAATCGCTGAAGTTGCCAACAATGCCGGAATAGCCACGTGCTGCTCATCAACCTGGCGATCGCTCACGATCAAGATGTTGTAACCAGAGCGCACGGCATCAGCAGCTTCCGCACACAGGGATGCTAAGCGAGCCTCAATGCCATCCTTGCCCCAGGATGCTGGATAACAAATATCCAACTCATATGAACGGAACTTACCGTTGGTGTAGTGACCGATATGACGAATCTTGGTCATATCGTTGAAATCTAAAATCGGTTGATTCACTTCCAAACGCATTGGTGGGTTGATATTGTTGGTATCCAACAAATTCGGCTTAGGTCCAATGAAAGACACCAAAGACATCACCATGTTTTCACGGATAGAGTCAATCGGCGGATTGGTGACCTGTGCAAACAATTGTTTGAAGTAGTTATAGAGTGGCTTGTTTTTATTGGAGAGCACGGCTAGTGGGCTATCGTTACCCATCGATCCAATTGCCTCTTCACCATTCATGGCCATTGGTGCCATGAGGTACTTGATGTCCTCTTGGGTATAACCAAAAGCTTGCTGACGATCTAATAATTTTGCAGCAGGCCGAATAGTATTTTTTTCGTCTACTAAGTCTGCCTTGCTAGCATCGACTTCATCTAGCTTCACACGCACGGCATCGATCCAACTCTTATATGGCTTAGCTTTAGAGACGGCATCTTTCAATTCCACGTCATCAATAATGCGACCCTGCTCCATATCAATCATGAACATCTTGCCCGGTTGCAAGCGCCATTTTTGAACGATCTTGCTCTCTGGAATTGGTAGAACACCAGCCTCAGAGCCCATGATGACTAAGTCATCATCTGTGACGTAATAACGCGCTGGACGTAAGCCATTACGGTCTAAGGTAGCGCCAATCTGGCGACCATCTGTAAAGGCCATAGCTGCTGGGCCATCCCATGGCTCCATCATTGCGGCGTGGTACTCGTAGAATGCGCGGCGGTTTTCATCCATCAATGTGTGCTGTTCCCATGCTTCTGGAATCATCATCATCATTGCTTGTGCCAATGGATAACCTGACATGACTAATAACTCTAAGCAGTTATCAAAACACGCTGTATCAGATTGACCTGGATAGATGAGTGGCCATAATTTTTTAAGATCGTCACCAAGCACTGGGGAACTGATTGCACCCTCTCGTGCATTGACCCAGTTGACGTTACCCTTAACTGTATTGATCTCACCGTTGTGCGCAATCATGCGGTATGGGTGAGCCAACTCCCAGGCTGGAAAGGTATTTGTGGAGAAACGCTGATGCACTAAAGCCAATGCAGAAACGGTACGTGAATCTTGTAAATCTTTGTAGTACGCGCCTACTTGGTTCGCCAATAGCAAACCTTTGTAAACAATGGTGCGAGCAGACATCGACGCCACAAAATATTCTTTACCGTGCTTTAAATGCAAATCTTGAATTGCATGGCTTGCAGTTTTACGAATCACATATAACTTACGCTCAAGTGCGTCGGTTGTCATGATGTCGCGGCCGCGGCCAATAAAAATTTGACGGATAAATGGCTCTGTCATTTGAACTGTTGGAGACATCGGCAACTTCACATCAATAGGAACATCTCTCCAACCCAAAACTACTTGGCCTTCAAGGCGAACTGTGCGCTCTAACTCTTGTTCGCAAGCTAAACGCGATGCCTGTTCTTTTGGCAGAAAAATCATGCCAACGCCGTATTCACCAAATGGCGGTAAGTCGATGCCCTGCTTTGCCATCTCTTCGCGATACAAGGTATCTGGCACTTGGATCAAAATACCAGCGCCGTCACCCATCAACGGATCGGCACCAACAGCGCCCCGGTGATCCAAGTTCTCAAGAATTTGCAATCCTTGAGCAACAATCTCATGTGACTTCTTGCCCTTGATGTGGGCGACAAATCCGACGCCACAAGCATCATGCTCATTTTGTGGATCGTAGAGACCCTGTGCGATTGGACGAAGGTCTGTATTCATATGTGTAGTCATAGTATTTCCGCTTGCCCTCAGGGCCTGATTACTTTTGGAGGATCTAATATAGGGGAATACCCATATTGAAGCAATAGAAATAAAATCACTCTGTCCCATTTAAATTAGGGAGGAGTGAAGACTAATCTCAATAAAAGGGACATAGTCAGAGTTTGATGATGGTAAGGCTAAGGATAAGATACCTTTAATAAACTCTAAGCTATTGAATTAGTTGAAATTAATTTTTTAGGCCGTCCACGGCGTCGTATCAATACCTGCTCAGGATTGTCTTTAAACAGCTTTTCTGCGTAACTATCGCTGATCCAAGGCTTAGATCTCACTAGAGCCTCGGTGATTTGCTGATCCTCCCAATGAGGCGCACCCTCTTTCACGAATGCTGCCCATCGCATTTGCCTCTCAAAAGGAGTATTACCCAAGCTCCAAAAATGCTGATGGTCAACCAACCAAGGCTCTGCATTACCGCCAATATGGGAAGTAAAACTAGTCCAAGTGGAAGCCTGCGGGCTTGACTCAAAACCAGATCTCACGGGATTGAGCTCAATGAAGCGTTGGCAGCGTAAAAAATAATCTGGATCTATTAAGGAGGAGCGGTAGCGTCCCTCCCAAATCGTTCCTGAGCGTTGCTGCTGTTGATTGAAATACTGGGCATAACGCCTACCTAGAGATTGCATTGTCTTTGCAAGTGAATCTGCGTTCTGAGGGGTCATTAAGAGATGCACATGATTTGGCATCAAGGCAAATGCATGTACCGCACTACCAAATTGCTTGGCAGCCTCTCGTAACCAATCTAAATAGATGCGGCGATCTGCGTCACCAAAAAAAAGTGTTTCTCGATTATTGCCGCGCACCATCACATGCATTGCTTGACCGGGAATAATGGTACGCGCTTGCCTTGCCATTGCTAAAGCGAACTACTGCAGTTCGCGCACGCCGCCGTTATTAGAAAACTCAGGAATAAACCAATCACCATCCACCTGCGTAACGCCTGGAGGCACTTCTCGGCCTTGTTGCGGCTCATCCCTCAAAGCGGTACCCATATAAGAGATCCACATTGGCAAAGCAAGACCGCCACCAGTTTCACGATCACCCAAACTCGCGGGCTTATCAAAACCAATCCAGGCAATGGCTACTACCTTTGGGTTATATCCCGCAAACCAAGCATCATGAGAATCATTAGTTGTGCCTGTTTTACCAGCGATATCACTGCGACCCAATTTGGCTCTGGCACTTCCTGCTGTGCCAGTTTTCGTAACCTCTTGCAACATGCTATCCATTACAAAGGCAGTTCTCGCATCTAACACTCTGGGCGCATCTTCACGCGCACGAGTAGGCTTGGCCTCAAACAAAACTGTGCCTTTTGAATCCGTCATCTTGTTTATCAAGAATGGATCGACACGATAACCACCATTGGCAAATACGCTGTAAGCAGATGCCATTTGCAAGGGGGTTACTGAACCCGCGCCCAAAGCCATTGTTAAATAAGGTGGATGCTTTTCTGCTTCAAACCCAAAGCGCTGAATATATTCTTGAGCATATGAAGGTCCAATGGCACGAATCAATCGCACTGAAACTAAGTTTTTTGATTTAGCCAAAGCAGTACGCAAACGCATCATGCCTTCATACTTGCCATCATAGTTCTTCGGGTCCCAAGCTTGGCTGCCAGTCTCCATGCTGCCAATAGATAGTGGCGCATCGTTCACCATCATGCCTGGATAAAAACCTTTTTCAATTGCAGCAGCGTAAATAAATGGCTTAAAGGATGAGCCCGGTTGCCGTTGCGCCTGAGTCACATGATTAAATTGATTGCGACGGAAATCAAAGCCGCCTACTAAGGAGAGAATTGCGCCCGTCTCAGCATTCATAGAAACAAAGGCAGCCTCAACTTGCGGCAATTGCGCTAACTTCCAAACACCGCCATCGGAGAGTAATCTAACAATCGCACCAGCGCGCAAACGTTTTTTGGGTTGAGTACTATCCGTTAATGAAGCAGCTGCAAGCTTCATGCCCTCACCCTTAAGCGTGATCGTATCTCCAGTAGAAATCATCACTTGCATTTCTTTTGGCTTGATATCAAGCACAACACCGGACTGCAAATCATCTAACTGAGGGTAAGCCAATAAAGCCTCGTCAATCGCGCGTTGACGCAGCACAATATCTTCTGGCAAAGTAATAAATCCCTCTGGCCCACGGTATGCATGACGTAAGTCGTATTCAAAAATACCGCGACGCACTGCTTTATAAGCTGCGTCTTGGTCTGCCTTCAAGATCGTGGTGTAGACATCTATACCCTGAGAATAAATTGCTTCACCGTATTGTGTGAATAGTAGTTGACGCACCATCTCAGAAGCGAAATCAGCACGAGTACTAAATTCATTTCCAAGTCCGCGAATGCGCAACTCTTCAGCCATAGCAATTTGATACTGCTCGGGAGTGATGTACGACAAATCACGCATCCTCTGCAAAATATATTCCTGCCGAATCTTGGCACGACGGAAATTGCTAACAGGGTTGTATGCCGATGGCGCCTTAGGCAAGCCCGCTAACATAGCCGACTCAGCAATCGAAATATCCTTTAATTCTTTACCGAAATAGATTTGAGCTGCACTAGAAAATCCATAAGCTCTTTGCCCTAAAAAGATCTGATTCATGTAAATCTCAAGAATTTTGTCTTTACTTAATTGAGACTCGATTTCCCAAGACAAGAGAACCTCATAAATTTTGCGACTAAAGGTCTTTTCATTGCTGAGGAAGAAGTTTCGAGCCACCTGCATCGTGATAGTTGATGCGCCTTGGGAGAGATTGCCACGTAAATTGGTAAGGGTGGCTCTCAAGATACCCACGTAGTCCACGCCACCATGAGAGTAGAAGCGATCATCCTCAATGGCCAAAACTGCATTACGCATCGTTATTGGAATTTCATTCAGAGGGATCACCTTACGGCGCTCCTCGCCAAACTCACCGATCAGCACTTTGTCAGCTGTATATATGCGCAATGGTGTTTTGGGGTTGTAATCAACCAAGGCCGAGATCTTCGGCAAATTCGGCTTTGCTATTAAGAAGGCATATCCCAGCAACAAGGTAACAACCACCGCAAAAACCATGCTGATGATCAAAAGTGCTTTGATGAGCGGATTGCTTCCGGATTTATTGGCCGAGAATGACCCCCCTCTTGGCAGACTAGGACGTCTATCAGGCTGTCGGTTAAACCGCCTGTTTAATGGCGGCTTGTCTTTTGGGGGGAGTGCCATATTCAAATTATAGGGTGCTTACGTAATTCCCCCTCCAGGTCTACAACCTCTCCTTTCACTGACTGCCTAGTGCTTTTCTGACGCTCAATTCCGCTTTCCCTGATCGCCTTTCCCGTCACCAAGACGAACAATATGGCATGCCTCCACGCCACATTTCCCCCCAATCTTTTGATGACATTCTGAGTGAGCTAGGAGATGACCCCGCCATTCCAGATCCCCATGGAATTCGTAAAACTAGCTCTCCACCCAGGATGGATACACCACCCCAAGCCAAGACCCCAAAGCCCCCTTTTTCGAATAAATCGTTTGAGCTGAGAGGAATCAATTTAAGTCCGATTTGGATAACCGCAGGAATGCTGTTGATCAGTGCTGGCGGCGTCTTTTTTTATTTTGAATCCAATCAGCATGGGGCTGAACAAGAAATAAATACACTTCAAAGCCAACTATTAGCCCTCAAAGAAGAATTGGAGTCCTCTCAAAATGAATGGCGTTCTGAGAGAGAAGATCTATATGAAGTATTAGATGAAATAGAAGTGAGTATTCACTCAATTAAGATAATGCTGCCAATACAGGCTACTCAAAGCAAGCCAGCCGCCATCCCGCATGAAGCAGAGCTTCGTCGTTGGAGGTATCTAGGTATTACTCGGATGGGGTCTGCTGAGCAGGCTTTTTTTCATACCGGCAAGTCTACGAAGATGGTGGGTAAAGGGGATCTGGCTTTAGGGGAATGGCGCCTCACTCAGGGTGAAAAAGAGCTGGCCATCTTGACTCATTCCAAAGGTAAATCCATCACCTTTAAATCTACTAACTCAGAATGACTCTATTGAAGATCTTACAGAAATCCCGCGCCACCTTACTCCCCCTGATGCAGGTTTTTTTGCTCAATTCTGCGCAAGGAAATCTCCCTGAGGTGAGACCCCCAAGCACTATTAAAGAGAGTCGAATTAGCCTTCAATTTAGCCAAATTGAAATAACTGAGCTTTTGCAGGTTTTGGCCAAAATGGGGAATACCAACTTTCTCCTCAGCGAATCCATTCAGGGCAAAATCTCGGTCGACCTCAAGGACACCCCTTGGCAGACCGCTCTCCATTCGATACTGGCTAGCCGAGGATTGCGCCTTGTCCGCAATGGCGATATTTACTGGATTGGTCCACATGCAGAAATTCAAAGCTTTCAAAAATTTCGTCGGGAGGATGCCGCCCTCCCTTTTGGGGGTGATCATATTAATAGCCCCCGTCAGATCCTGATAGAAGCGCGCATCGTCGAAGCTGATCAGCGCTTTGCCCGTGAACTTGGCGTGAAGTTGGGATATCAAGCCAATGGCATTGGCAATCATCCAGACCAAAGCGCAAGTGCAAACCTAGACCTTGCAGGAACCGGCTTAGCCGGCTTTAATCCAGCCACATTGGCTGCCACCTTAGTTTCCAAGAATGCGGCACGACTTTTGCAAATAGAGCTCTCAGCACTTGAGTCAGATGGCCAGGGCAAGATTCTCTCGAACCCCCGCATTATGACTGGCGATCAAGTCAAAGCCACGATTGAGCAGGGAACTGAACTACCCTACCAAGTCAGCTCTCAAAGTGGAAGCAAATTACAGTTTCGCAAAGCCAATTTACGCCTCGAGGTCTTACCCAAGATTCATCCCGATGGAAAGATCTCCATGTTGGTTGGGATCAATAAAGACACCATTGGCATGAAAACTGAACAGGGCTATGCGATTGACACCAAAAATCTCAGCTCTGAGGTTACCGTTGAAAATGGGGGTACGGCCATCATTGGGGGCATCTTTCAAACCACTGAACGCGATGACGAGATCAAAGTTCCACTCCTAGGCGATATTCCATTGATCGGGCATTTATTTCGCCATAAGTCCAAATTGGCAGATAAAACTGAACTATTAGTCTTCTTAACCCCCACCGTGCTGGACAAACACTAATAAAATCACAGGGTGAACTCTTCATCCAACAATATCTTTCTCATTGGCCTCATGGGCGCTGGGAAGTCGACCGTCGGTAAATTGCTAGCCAAGAAATTAGGGCGCCGCTTTTTAGATGCTGACCATGTGATTGAAGATCGTTGTGGAGTCAAGATTCCCGTCATCTTCGAAATGGAGGGTGAAGAGGGGTTTCGCAAGCGCGAGGCTCAAGCCATCAATGACATTACGGCCGAACAGGATGTCATTTTGGCAACTGGTGGCGGTGCTGTACTCCTGCCTGAGAATCGTCAGCTCCTTAGCGAAAGAGGAACAGTAATTTATCTCCACGCCAATCCCATGGAGTTGTGGTTTCGCACTAAAGGTAGTGAAAGTAGACCGCTACTTAAAAATGGTGATGCAAAAAAAATTCTAGAAAACCTGTACACAATTCGTGATCCCTTGTATCGCGAAATCGCTGACTACGTTATTGAGACTGGAAAACCCAGCGTAAATCAGCTAGTCAATACTTTAATCATGCAACTCGAACTCTCTGCATAAATTTATCTATGAAAACATTAGAAGTTGATCTAGGCAATCGTAGCTACCCCATTCATATTGGTACGGATTTAATCGATCAAGCAGAATTATTTAGCGCCTGTGAAAAATCAACATCGATTTATATTGTTACCAATACGACTGTTGCCCCTCTATATGCAGGGCGTCTCACCAAGACTTTAGAGAAACTAGGTAAGCCTGTCAGAACGATTGTCTTGCCTGACGGAGAGTCTTATAAAGACTGGAAAAATCTTCAGTTGATTTTTGATGACCTCCTCAAGTTTGGCGCTGATCGTCAAACTATGTTGGTGGCTTTAGGTGGTGGCGTAATTGGAGACATGACTGGTTTTGCTGCTGCCAGTTTTATGCGCGGCATTCGTTTTATTCAAGTCCCAACAACTTTGCTAGCCCAGGTGGACTCCTCTGTGGGCGGCAAGACGGGCATTAACCATCCGCTCGGGAAAAATATGATCGGGGCGTTTCATCAGCCAGTAACAGTGATTGCCGACCTCAATACTTTAAAGACATTGCCTGCACGCGAACTGTCTGCAGGCCTAGCTGAAGTAGTTAAGCATGGTGCTATTGCAGATGCTGAATTCTTAAATTGGATTGAAGCAAATGCAAAAGCATTGCTAGCCTGCGACACCGAAGCAATGGCGCATGCGGTCTTACGGTCTTGCGAAATTAAATCAGCCGTCGTGTCAGCCGATGAAAGAGAGGGTGGCATTCGTGCCACATTGAATTTCGGGCATACCTTTGGTCATGCAATTGAAGCGGGTATGGGTTATGGCGAGTGGTTGCATGGTGAAGCTGTTGGCTGCGGCATGGTCATGGGTGCAGACCTCTCAAGACGCCTGAACTTCATCACTCAAGATGAGGCCAAGCGCCTCACTCAAATCATTCAATCCATGAATCTGCCGATAGCGCCGCCCAAGTTTGGCGCCCAGCGTTATATGGAATTAATGCAAGTGGATAAAAAGACTGAGGGCGGACAAATCCGCTACGTCGTTTTAGAAAAGATTGGTAAAGCCCAAATTAAAAGCGTTCCCGATGCTCAGGTTATCGAAACCCTAACAGCGACCGGGGCAGCTTAATTCCTGGTTTGCTTATTTCTGAAGTGGGCCAATAGTAATCGCCTGGCCAGCTTGAGCACTGGCAAATTCGGACAAGTCGCCTAGTATTTCTCGCCCAGTTTTAGTATCCAGCCATAGTGGTGAGGCTACAGTACCGGCCCAACGGTAGTGATAACCGCCAGATTTAGCCGCCACCCAAATCTCATGCAAAGGGGGCTGGGTGTTCACCACTATCACGCTACGATCCCTGAACCGAATATTGATCACATTTCCACCCTGGCGCTCCACATCCAGATCGAGGTCTAGCGCATCGTCTGCGGCTTCTAGGGCTACTTCTATCGACTCCAATAAATTACTACCCAACTGATGAAATTGCTTATCGTCAATCGTTTCTACAGTTAAATTGCTTGGCTTCATATTAGAGTCCTGCATGCTATATTCAATCATTCGTTTTAGAGACATTCATGATAGCGATTCTTAAAAGAACTCTTGGCATTAGCCTTCTAATATCCCTTGTTGGATGTGGGGTTAGAGGGCCCTTATATTTGCCAAATGTACCGCCAGCACCTAGCCCTCCTGCTGAGCCAGAACCCAAAGGCAAGCTCTATCCACCCCAAAGCCCTGTTGCAACTAACCCATCACCGGCCAAGCAATGACAAGTAAAGCGATTCCACTCCCCGACTTAGCTGGATTTACAGAACGAAATGGTACTTGGTATGCAGAGGAAATCCCTTTGTCAGATTTGGCAAAAGAATTTGGTACTCCACTTTATGTGTACAGCAAAAAAGCATTAACTGAGGCTTATCAGGCCTACGATAAGGCTTGCGTAGATTCCTCTGGCAAAAGACGAGCTCGCGTTCACTATGCGATGAAGGCAAATAGCAACTTAGCGGTGATTGATTGCTTTAAAAAATTAGGCTCTGGCTTTGACTTAGTCAGCGGCGGTGAATTAGCGCGCGCCCTTGCTGTTGGTGCAGATCCAAAAAGTTTTGTATTTGCAGGTGTTGGTAAATCTGCTCATGAAATTACGCAAGCTTTGAGGGCCGGCGTTAAGTGTATCAACGTAGAATCGATTGCTGAGCTCCATCAAATTAATCGGGTTGCTAATAAGCTCAATTGCCGCGCCCCAGTTTCTTTGCGCGTGAATCCCGATGTAGACGCACAAACGCATCCTTATATTTCTACTGGATTAAAGGGTAATAAATTTGGCATCGCTTACCACGAGGTTTTAAAAACATATCGTGAAGCTGCATTACTGTCACAAATTGATGTAGTTGGTATTGATTGCCATATCGGCTCACAAATCACAAACACTGCACCCTATCTTGATGCGCTTGATAAAGTGCTCGAGCTAGTGACTCAATTGAAAAAAGAAGGTATTGAAATCCACCATCTTGATTTAGGTGGAGGTCTTGGTATTTCTTATGGCGACGACAACCCACCTGATATTACTGAGTTCACCAACACCTTACTCAATCGTGTTGCTGAACGTGGCTTTGGGCATCTCGATATAGTCTTAGAGCCTGGTAGATCCTTGGTAGGCAATGCTGGCGTGCTCTTGACCCAAGTGGAATACCTCAAGCCTGGATCTGAGAAAAACTTTTGCATTGTGGATGCAGCAATGACAGAGTTAATGCGCCCAGCGCTCTACGAGGCTTATCACGGGATCGTTCCAGTACAAACTAAGCAAGTTGCAAGTTCGACTTATGACGTCGTCGGACCCGTATGTGAATCTGGTGATTGGCTTGGAAGAGATCGCCAGCTTGCGGTTGAAGAAGGTGATCTGCTAGCCATCCTATCTGCTGGTGCCTATGGCTTTGTGATGGCATCTAATTACAACACTAGGCCAAAGCCTGCAGAAATTATGGTTGATGGTAAGAATGCGTATGTCATTCGTGCGCGTGAGAATATTGCCGATCTCTTTGCTAGTGAAACCACCTTACCAAATTAATACTGCTATTGAATTAACTTCTCTTGGTAAATTCCAAGCAATAAAAAACCCCGCGACATCAGCGGGGTTTTTTATTGTACTTAAGCAGGAATTAATACAAGCCTGCCATGTAGTCAGAAACAGCTTTCATCTCTTGATCAGAAAGTTTCGTAGCAATTGATGTCATCTGAGTGCTATTTTTACGAGCGCCTTCACGGAAATTGACTAGCTGATTGTAGGAATATTCAGCCCACTGTCCACCTTGACGTGGATATTGCGCAGGGATACCTGCACCATTAGGGCTATGGCAGCCAGCGCATGCTGGAACACCCTTCGATGCAATACCGCCACCATAAATGCTCTTACCTAATGTAAGAGCATCTTTGCTTTGGGCAACACCCTGAGATGGAGCCTGCTGAGAAAGGAAGGTACCGATATTGATCATATCTTGCTCATTTAAAGGCATAGCCATGCCCATCATGATGGCATTGGCCCTGGTACCTTCTTTAAAGTTCTTTAACTGTTTTGCTGTGTATGCAGCATGTTGAGCAGACAACTTCGGCCAAGTAGCGACAGCACTCTGACCCTTGGGTCCATGACATGTAATACAGGCTACAACTCCGCGAGTTGCGTCTCCAGCGTTATAGAGTGCTTCACCAGCAACGACATCCACTTTTGGCTTAGCTGGAGCAGCAGCCTTTGCTTCTGCATCTGGGGCCATGGGTGCCGGATCAGCGGCAAGAGCTTGTGGTGCAAGACCGCTTAGAGCGAAAATAGAGAGAACTGCAAAGCCAGCACGTAAGCTAGTTAATTTGGAGATTTTAGGGGTTTGACGCATTATGTTTACCTTGGCAAAAATTCTTAAAAATGTTTGGGCCCTTCTTTTTACAACTTTCACCCAACATTATGAGATATTTATTGATTTTGCGTGATTTTACAATAGCTTCTGGACATGTCTAAACTCTTTCAAGCCCGCTTTGCGACCACAGTCAATGACACCCATTGCCTGCCTGCCACTCCGCTCCGAGAAGTCGCTTTTGCTGGGCGCTCCAATGCGGGTAAATCTAGCGCAATTAATGTGCTTTGTAACCAAAAACGCCTTGCTTTTGCCAGTAAAACGCCTGGGCGCACCCAGCACATCAACTATTTTGGCCTTTTTGCAAAAGACGATCTCCTAGCCTATTTAGTGGATTTGCCTGGCTATGGCTACGCCGCCGTCAATCATGAGACCAAGTACCACTGGAATGCCCTTCTCAGCGATTACCTGCAAGAGCGGGAACAACTAGTAGGCATGGTACTGATTGTGGACTCTAGGCGCGGCATTACCGAATTAGACGAGCAAATGATTCAGTGGTTCGTCCCAACCGGCAAACCCATCCATATTTTGCTTAGCAAGTGCGACAAACTCAATAAAAGTGAGTGTAAGCATGCCTTAGAAGCGGTACGCAAACAATTACAGCAATATGATCCGGCGCTACCTGATGGTAATGGTGATTCCAAGAAACTTACGGCACAATTATTCTCAAGCACCAAGCGCATTGGTCTTGAAGAGGCCGACAATATTGTTATTAAATGGTTATTTGCAGCGGAGACTCAAGAAGATGAAATCACAAGCTAACTCTATATTGAGCTTCCCGGCTCATCGCCCTCGTCGTATGCGACGCGATGATTGGTCACGTCGCCTGATGCAAGAAAATCAACTCAATGCAAGCGACCTGATTTATCCAGTATTTTTACTCGAGGGTACAAATCAATCTCAAGCCGTTGCTTCTATGCCTGGGGTTAATCGCGTATCACTCGATTTACTTTTTAACGTTGCCGAGGAATGTATCTCCTTAGGTATTCCCGTGTTGGCAATCTTTCCGGTCATTGATGCGTCCCTCAAAACACCTGACGGTAAAGAAGCATTTAATCCAAATGGCTTAGTTCCAAACGCAGTGCGCGAGCTCAAGAAACGCTTTCCTAATTTAGGCATCATGACCGATGTAGCACTTGACCCGTACACAAGCCATGGTCAAGATGGCGTCTTGGATGATCAGGGTCGAATTCTGAATGATGAGACTACGGCAATCTTGGTACAACAAGCTGTTGCTCAAGCACAAGCTGGTGTTGATATTGTTGCGCCATCAGACATGATGGATGGCCGTATCGGAAAGATTCGTGAAGCCTTAGAGCAAAAGAATCTGATTCATACCCGCATCATGGCTTACTCAGCTAAATATGCCTCGGCTTTTTATGGCCCATTTCGTGATGCAGTGGGCTCAGCGAAAAACTTAGGTAAGGCCGATAAAAAAACCTACCAAATGGATTGTGCCAATACCAACGAGGCTTTGCGGGAAGTTGCGCTCGATATTAGTGAAGGTGCTGATATGGTAATGGTTAAGCCTGGCATGCCTTACCTAGACATCGTTCGTAGAGTGCGTGATGAATTCAACTACCCGACTTACGCTTATCAAGTGAGTGGTGAGTACGCCATGCTCAAAGCCGCCGCACAAAATGGTTGGCTTGATCATGATGCGGTGATGATGGAATCCTTGCTCGCGTTTAAGCGTGCTGGTGCTGATGGTATCTTGACTTACTTTGCACTTGAGGCTGCGCACTTAATCAAAACAAGCAAATAATCTGTGCTGATTCAATTTTAGGCGGTTTAATTTCCTAGTACTTTTTTCAAACGCTCAACAAAACGTTGTGGTGGCATGTAGCCAATTACCCGTTGATCTTTTAACTCTCCTGAGTTGAGATCAAAGATCAGAATTCCAGGTGGGCCAAACAATCCAAAGCGTTTCAGTAAGGCCTGATTCTCAGCATTGTTCTTGGTTACATCAGCCTGTATCAAAATAAACTTCTGTAATTCTTGATTCACTTCAAGGTTGGCAAAAGTATTTACCTCCATCTCCTTGCAAGAGATACACCAGTCTGCATAAAAATCCAAAAGTACTAGTTTCTTTTGTTCTTTTGCTTGGGATAAAAATTGGTCTAACTGTGCACTAGAATCAATTACGACAAAACTAGCTTTTCCGATCTGATGTTGACGCTGACCATTGACCATTGTCTTGCCCGCCTCACCACTACTACTTTGCAATAAGGGGGAAGCGATCCAGGCAGCGGTTGCGACCAATAAAACACCTAATGTTCTTTGTAACCAAACCATCCAAATTCCGGTTGATGGAATCAAGATGCGAGCCTCAATGGCAATAAACAGAAGTGGCAATCCCATGCCTAAAGCCATAACAAAAAGAAGTCCTGCCCCTAGGCTCATTGAGCCTGTTTGAGCAATAAATGCAAGGACTCCAGCCAACGGGGCTGTAATGCAAGGGCTCGCAACTAATGTGGAGATTCCACCCAAAGCAAAGGCACCCGCAAAGCTGCCCCCCTTGTGACGTCCTGCTAATTGATCTATTTTTTGCTGCCATGACTGGGGCATTCTGAGCTCGTATAGGCCGAATAGACTCCCTGATAAGGCCAGCAGCAGTAATGCAAACGCGATGAGCGCTATAGGGCTTTGTAAGGCTCTCTGAACGCTGCCGCCTAGGGCGGCCATCAAGACCCCCGCTAACGCATAGACACAAGCCATTCCAAGTACATAGGCGGTCGCCAAGAGGCTTGCACGACCCTTAGCAATGGATTGCTTACCCTGCACTCCAAACACGATGCTCGACAAGATTGGCAACATTGGAAGAACGCAAGGCGTAAAAGCTAACGCCAGGCCCAAAATGAAGAATGCCAAGAATAGATATGCTGTGGGCGTGCTCTCTAAAAAACGACTAATGACATTAACATCATCACGCTCACGCCAAACGTCCATCAAGCTCAATGCTGTTTTTGAATCCTTGCTTGCCTTATCTCCATCCAATACTTCAGGTATCGGCCGAGCCTTTACTCCGGGGCCTGAAAGTAAAAATTTCAGGGTCATTGGCGGATAACAAATTCCAGCTTCAGCACATCCTTGTAATTCCAACTCCAGGTAGAGCGGCTTTCCTACTTCAGCTTTTTTATCTAAGGTAATAAGAAATGCTTGTTTGTAAACTTGCATTTTCTTTTGAAAAGTTGCGTCATACTTTTCAATCCCAGTGGGGAGCGATACCCTTACAAGCCCTAATTTATTGGGCTCGGAACCCATCTTGAAATGGAGGGATTCCTGATAGATGTAGTAACCCTTGGCTGGGAAAATCTCTATCTCGACATCATTTGTATTGGCTACCCATGTCGCTTCAGCCTGAAATGCTTTTTCAGGAGGGAGGAATTCCGATGCTGCAAATGCATTACTAATAACAAAAAGCAATGCAGCTGCTAGAGGAATAAATTTACTCAGGAATCTCATAGAACTACTTTACCTCGGACTCCACCCATTTGCCATAATGCACCTCATAATTTTCAGGGGCATACGCAATCACTTCAGGCAAATCATAAGGGTGATGACTTTTTATGAAATTAGCAATATCAATCCATTTATCTGCAATTGTTTTTGCTGACAGTAGAACTTCCTTGCCTTCGCAAATCTTGCCATCCCACCGATAGATGGAATGTATACCCTCTTGAATTTGCACGCAGGCAGCCAATCGATCCGCAATCAGTTTATTCGCCATTTTCTTTGCATCCTCTAGCGATGCAAAAGTAGTGACAACAATCAGTAACTCAGCAGATTTATCAGGGCTCATGAGGTATTTATAACTGTATAAATGAAAAAAGCCAGACCGAAGCCTGGCTTTTAATCTTGCTAAAGGACTTAAGCCTCTTCAGCTACTGCTGTTTCTTCAACTTCCGGACGATCTACCAACTCAACCAAAGCCATTGGTGCATTATCACCATGACGGAAGCCAAACTTCAAAATTCGAAGATAGCCACCTGGACGAGTTGCGTAACGTGGGCCAAGCTCTGTGAAGAGTTTGGTCACGATATCGCGGTCGCGTGTGCGATTGAATGCTAAGCGACGGTTTGCTAAGTTATCCTTTTTACCCAAGGTAATCAAAGGCTCAACAACCATGCGCAATTCTTTTGCTTTTGGCAAAGTGGTTTTAATCACTTCGTGCTCCAAAAGAGAATTGGACATGTTGCGCAGCATCGCCAAGCGATGTGATGATGTTCTGTTTAGTTTGCGTAAGCCGTTTCCGTGACGCATGATGCTTCCTTTCTAATTATTTCTCGAGGTTAGCTGGAGGCCAGCTTTCGAGTTTCATGCCAAGACTTAAGCCACGAGCCGCCAATACATCTTTGATTTCGTTCAAAGACTTACGACCTAAATTAGGCGTCTTCAACAATTCATTCTCTGTACGTTGAATCAAGTCACCGATGTAGTAAATGTTCTCAGCTTTCAAGCAGTTTGCAGAGCGCACTGTGAGTTCGAGATCATCAACCGGACGCATCAACATTGGATCAACCATTGAAGAGCGGCTTGGCGCGAGATCACCAGAAACTTCGCTGCTTTCGAGGGCTGCGAATACAACTAACTGATCAACCAAAATGGTAGCAGCTTGACGAATTGCTTCTTCAGGAGACAACACACCGTTTGTTTCGATTGTCATTACGAGACGATCGAGGTCGGTACGTTGCTCAACACGAGCAGATTCAACAGCATAGCTAACACGGCTTACCGGGCTAAATGAAGCATCCAACACGATACGGCCAATAATCTTGGTAGTTTCGTCGTGGTATTGGCGCATATTGCCTGGTACATAGCCACGGCCTTTTTCAACCTTGATCTGCATATCCAACTTGCCACCAGCTGACAAGTGAGCGATAACGTGATCAGGATTAATGATTTCTACATCATGTGGTAAGTCGATATCTTTTGCTGTAACTACGCCTGGACCTTCTTTACGCAAATTGATAGTAACTTCATCACGTGACTGCAACTTAAATACGATACCTTTGAGGTTCAACAAAAGGTTAACTACATCCTCCTGAACGCCATCTAATGTGGAGTATTCATGAACAACACCAGCAATTGCTACTTCAGTTGGTGCATAGCCAACCATGGAAGATAACAAAACACGGCGCAATGCATTTCCGAGTGTGTGGCCATAGCCACGCTCGAACGGCTCCATAACAACCTTAGCTTGGTTGGCAGTAAGCGCTTCAACAGAAATAATTTTTGGCTTGAGCAAATTTGTTTGCATATTTTTTCCTTGAGAATGCCTAATTAGCGTGAATACAATTCGACGATCAAACTTTCATTAATTTCGCCGCTAATGTCTTCACGGTCAGGCACCTGCTTAAATGTTCCCTCCAGCTTTGCTGCATCGACTGATACCCAGCCAACTGCTGCCATCTGCTGAACCAAATTGAGTGACTCTGTAATACGTGTTTGCTTTTTCGCTTTTTCACGAATCGCAACTACATCACCAGGCTTGACCTGAATAGATGGAATATTTACTGGGCTACCATTGAGCAAAATTGCACAGTGGGAAACCAATTGACGCGCTTCAGCACGAGTAGAACCAAAGCCCATACGATACACAACGTTATCAAGACGTGACTCCAACAACTGAAGCAATGTTGAACCAGTATTGCCCTTACGACGCTCAGCTTCAGCGAAATAACGACGGAACTGACGCTCTAAAATTCCGTACATACGCTTAACCTTTTGCTTTTCACGCAATTGATTACCGTAATCAGATGTTCTTGAGCCAGATGTGCGGCCATGTTGACCAGGCTTAGTATCTAACTTGCACTTGTCTGACAGGGCGCGACGAGCGCTCTTTAAAAATAAGTCGGTACCTTCCCGACGTGCTAATTTGGCCTTAGGCCCTAAGTAACGTGCCACGATGCTTTCCTTTCTTTGCCGCAGCCTTACGACTGACGGTGAGTTCACCCTTTAATTCAGATGAACAGTGGGCTTTAATAAAAAACTACTAAAACTGTTGTACTGCCAACATCCAAGCTTAGATACGACGACGCTTAGGAGGACGGCAACCATTGTGTGGAACTGGAGTTACGTCTTGAATTTCTGTGATTTTGATGCCCAAAGAATTCAATGCACGAACTGCTGATTCACGACCTGGGCCTGGACCCTTGATCTGAACTTCTAAGTTCTTGATTCCGCACTCAACGGCAGCTTTACCTGCTACTTCTGCCGCTACCTGAGCAGCAAAAGGTGTTGATTTACGTGAGCCCTTGAAGCCCTGGCCACCAGATGTTGCCCATGAAAGCGCATTACCTTGGCGATCAGTGATCGTAATAATGGTGTTGTTAAAAGAAGCGTGAACGTGTGCAATACCGTCAGCAACGTTCTTTTTAACCTTCTTGCGTGCACGCTGTGAAGCTGCAGAAGCGGATTGTTGTTTTGCCATGTCAATAAACTTTCTTGATTATTTCTTGAGTTGCACGCCAGACTTACGTGGGCCCTTGCGGGTACGCGCGTTCGTCTTAGTACGTTGACCACGTACAGGCAAGCCTTTGCGATGACGTACGCCGCGGTAGCAGCCCAAGTCCATCAAACGCTTGATGTTCATCGTTACTTCACGACGAAGGTCACCTTCAGTAATAAATTTACCTACTTCATCACGCAACTTTTCCAAGTCACCGTCAGTAAGATCTTTAACTTTTTTGTCGATAGCAACACCTGTGGTTTCACAAATTTTGCGAGCACGAGTTGTGCCAATGCCAAAAATTGCTGTTAAACCGATAACAGTATGTTGATGATTTGGGATGTTTACCCCAGCGATACGTGCCATGAGATTTCCTCTTAATTAACCAGATCAGCCTTGACGCTGCTTATGACGTGCGTCTGAAGAACAGATCACGCGAACAACGCGTTTGCGCTTAATGATCTTGCAATTTCTGCAAATACACTTAACGGATGCTAAAACTTTCATAACTCACCTCTAAAAAAATATGTACTACTTAATCTTTACTTCGCCCGGAAAATGATTCTTGCGCGCGTCAGGTCGTAAGGAGTCATCTCCACCGTCACCTTATCTCCTGGCAGGATGCGGATGTAATGCATCCTCATCTTTCCAGAAATATGCCCTAGAACCACATGTCCGTTCTCTAGCTTCACGCGAAACATTGCGTTCGGCAAATTCTCAATAATTTCTCCCGCCATCTGAATTACATCGTCTTTAGACATTCAGTTAAGCGCCCATCTTAAAGTTAGCTTTTTTCATTAAAGAACCATACTGTTGTTGCATTACAAATGACTGAACTTGAGCCATGAAATCCATTGCAACAACGACAATAATCAACAATGAAGTACCACCAAAATAAAATGGCACGTTGTACTTCAACACTAAAAATTCTGGTAACAAGCAAACCAAAACCATATAAATTGCACCAGCCAACGTCAAACGAACCAAGATTTTGTCGATGTAGCGACCAGTCTGATCACCAGGACGAATACCTGGAACAAAAGCACCACTCTTCTTCAAGTTATCGGCAGTCTCACGGCTATTAAAAACCAGAGCTGTGTAGAAAAAACAAAAGAAAATAATCGCTGCAGCATACAAGATTGTGTAAACAGGTTGACCTGGAGCCAATGTTGCAGCCAAGTCCTTAATGACTTTGCTAAACATATTAGTTGGCTCGCCTGATGTAAACCAACCAGCGATAGTTGCAGGGAACAAAATAATAGACGAAGCAAAAATTGGAGGAATAACACCGGCCATGTTTAACTTCAATGGAAAGTATGAAGACTGGCCGCCATATACCTTGTTGCCGACCTGACGCTTGGCGTAGTTCACCAAAATACGGCGCTGACCACGCTCTACAAACACCACAAAATAAGTCACTGCAATACAGATCACCACGATCAGCAATGCGGAGAGGATATTCATTGAACCGGTGCGAACTAATTCAAGCAAGCTACCGATTGCAGTTGGCAGGCCAGAAACAATGCCGCCGAAAATAATGATGGAGATACCGTTACCGAGACCACGCTCAGTAATCTGCTCACCAAGCCACATGAGGAACATCGTGCCAGTAACTAAAGTCACTACTGTGTTGAGTTCAAAGATCAGGCCAGGGTTAATAACCAAACCTGGTTGGGCTTGCAACGCAACTGAAATACCTAAAGCCTGGAATGTTGCCAAAAACACAGTGCCATAGCGGGTGTACTGAGTAATCTTACGCTGCCCTGCTTGACCTTCCTTTTTCAAAGACTCTAAAGTAGGAATAACAATCGTCATCAACTGCATAATGATTGAAGCAGAGATGTAGGGCATGATTCCCAAGGCAAAAACTGTGAAGCGCGATAGTGCACCACCTGAGAACAGGTTGAACATACCCAAAATGCCATCCTTTTGCCCTGCAAACAATTGTGCCAATTGGTCTGGATCAATGCCTGGCACTGGAATATGCGCACCCAAACGGAACACTAGCAATGCTAAAACCAGGAATACCAAGCGTTGGCGTAATTCGCCAAACTTGTTTCCTGATTGAGCAAGACTTGCTGCGTTGTTAGGTGAGAGTGCCATTATTTACTAAAAAGGAATTAAACCAAGTCAACCAATTTGCCGCCAGCCGCTTCAATAGCTGCTTTTGCGCCTGCAGTAGCTGTAATACCCTTGAGGGTTACTGCAATAGACAGTTCACCAGTCTTAATCACTTTTACTGAATTAATCTGCTCACCAGCAAAACCGTGAGCTCTCAAAACCAACAAATCCACTTCTGGTAGATTGATTTTTGCTAAGTCGTTCAAAGTAATTTGGCCAACATGACGACGTGTCAAGGACACGAAACCACGTTTTGGCAAACGACGATACATCGGCATCTGTCCGCCTTCGAATCCCACTTTATGGAATCCGCCTGAACGTGACTTCTGTCCTTTGTGACCACGACCAGCTGTTTTTCCAAGACCAGAACCGATACCGCGACCTACGCGACGACGATTTTTATTGGAGCCCGGTGCGGGTTTGAGTGTATTGAGTTGCATATTCTTCGCCTATTTACTTGCTAGTTATTAGCCAACGACTTTAACTAGATAAGAAACTTTATTAATCATTCCGCGAACAGCTGGCGTGTCTTCCAATTCTGAAACAGAATTGATGCGACGCAGGCCTAAGCCGCGAACAGTTGCACGGTGGCTTTCGCGTGTGCCGATCAAACTGCGTACTAATTGCAGTTTGACTTTAGAGTTAGTTGTTGTCATTTATAGATTCCTAATCTTTTGGTCTTAGCCGAGAATCTCTTCAACTGATTTGCCGCGCTTAGCAGCAATTTCAGAAGGAGTGCTCATCTTGCTCAAGCCATCAATCGTTGCACGAACCATGTTGTAAGGGTTGGTTGAGCCAAGTGACTTAGCAACAACGTTAGTTACGCCCATTACATCGAAAATTGCACGCATTGGGCCACCAGCGATAACGCCAGTACCATCTTTAGCTGGAGAAATCATCACGCGTGACGCGCCATGCTTACCGATCACAGTATGTTGCAAAGTACCTTTACGTAAGGAAACTTTGATCATCTTGCGACGCGCTTCGTCCATTGCCTTTTGAACAGCAACTGGAACTTCTTTTGATTTGCCTTTGCCCATGCCGATACGACCATCGCCATCGCCAACTACAGTGAGTGCAGCGAAGCCGAGAATACGACCACCCTTAACCACTTTAGTTACACGATTAACAGCAATCATCTTCTCGCGAAGACCATCATCACGCTCTTCGTTTTGCATCTTGGTTTGCATTTTTGCCATGTTTTTTCCTAAACCCTATTAGAACTTCAGGCCGGCTTCACGCGCAGCTTCAGCTAAGGCCTTAATACGGCCGTGGTAACGATGACCGGAACGATCAAAAGCAACATCAACAATGCCTGCTTTAACAGCACGCTCAGCAACTAACTTGCCGATTTGTTTTGCAGCTTCAGCGTTGCCGCCGTTTTTGATCGCTTGGCGCAAATCTTTTTCCATTGTTGAAGCAGCTGCTACAACTTTGGTTCCACATGGGCTATAGACCTGTGCAGAAATATGTGTGTTGCTACGGATAACTGTTAAGCGATTTGCCAATGCTTCGGCAATGCGAATACGAGTCTGCCTAGCACGTCTTTGTCTGGATTCGTCTTTATTCATTTTCTAATCTCGCTTACTTCTTCTTAGTTTCTTTCAGGTGTACAACCTCATCCACGTAGCGAACGCCTTTGCCTTTGTATGGCTCTGGTGAACGGTATGCGCGAACTTCAGCAGCAACCTGGCCAACTTGCTGCTTGTTGGAACCTTTGATAATGATTTCAGTTTGAGTTGGGGTCTCAGCTTTTACACCCTTTGGCAGGTTGTAAATAATGTCGTGTGAGAAACCTAACTGCAATTTCAGTGAATCGCCCTGGGCAGCAGCACGGTAACCAACGCCTACCAAGCTGAGCTTGCGCTCAAAGCCAGCAGTTACGCCAACAACCATGTTGTTTACCAAAGCGCGGGCTGTACCTGACTGTGCACCAGCTTCTGGTGTGTTGTTATTTAAAACAACTGTCAATACGCCGTCTTCTTGTTTCAAACCAACAGAAGGATGCAAGTTATGTGTCAAAGTGCCCAATGGACCCTTAACAGTAATGTTTGCACCGTTGATGCTGATTTCAGCGCCCTTAGGGACTGGAATAGGTGATTTACCAACGCGGGACATATTTCTCTCCTTACGCGACGTAGCAAATAACTTCGCCACCAACGCCGTTTGCACGTGCTTTGCGGTCTGTCATTACGCCTTGTGGGGTTGAAATAATTGCAATGCCCAAGCCATTCATTACTTCAGGAATGTCATGACGGCCTTTGTAGATACGTAGACTTGGTGTAGAAACACGGTCAATACGCTCAATAACAGGACGGCCCGCGTAGTATTTGAGTTCAATATGTAGCACTGGCTTAGCTGCTTCACCTTTGATTTCAAAACTATCGATATAACCTTCATCCTGCAGGACTTTTGCAATAGCTACTTTAACTTTTGACGACGGCATCAAGACTACGGGTTTCTGCACTGCTTGCGCATTGCGGATCCTTGTCAACATGTCGGCGATTGGATCGCTGATACTCATGAGTTCTCCTAATTCTTTCGCCGCTTACCAGCTGGCCTTGGTTAAACCGGGGATTTCGCCACGGAAAGCGATTTCACGAATTTTGCTACGCGCTAAACCAAACTTACTGAATACACCGCGCGGACGACCGGTTAATGAACAACGATTTCTTTGACGAATCGGGCTTGCGTTACGTGGAAGTGCCTGTAGCTTCAAGCGAGCCTCATAGCGCTCTTCATCGCTGCGTGATTGATCAGCAATGATTGCTTTGAGTTCTGCACGCTTTACAGCGTACTTCTCTACAGTTTTTGCGCGCTTATTCTCGCGCTCAATTAGGGATAGTTTTGCCACGTTAGCCTCTTAATTGCGGAAAGGGAATTTGAACGCTGCTAACAAAGCTTTTGCTTCTTCGTCAGTCTTAGCGGTCGTCGTAATACTAATGTTGAGACCACGGAGGGCATCAATTTTGTCGTATTCGATCTCAGGGAAAATGATTTGCTCTTTAACGCCAATGTTGTAGTTACCACGACCGTCAAATGCCTTACCGGAAATTCCGCGGAAGTCACGTACGCGTGGCAAAGCAACAGTAACGAAACGATCTAAAAATTCATACATGCGCTGACCGCGCAATGTCACCATGGCACCAATTGGGTAGCCTTGACGAATTTTAAAACCAGCAATCGCTTTTTTGGCTTTTGTTACAACTGGCTTTTGACCTGCTACTTTAGTCAAATCACCAACTGCATTTTCGATAATTTTCTTGTCGTTCACTGCATCGCCCAAGCCCATATTTAGGGTTACCTTAGTGATACGTGGAACTTCCATGATCGACTTGTAGCCAAACTTGGTCATTAAATCAGCAACAACTTTTGCTCGATAGTGTTCTTGAAAACGTGTGCTCATAATTTCTCCGTGCCCCTTATGCGCTTAAAGTTGCGCCAGTGGTTTTGAGGAAACGTTGCTTTTTACCGTCCACGAGTTTGATACCAACACGTGATGGTTTGCCGTTACCGTCAACCACAGCCACATTAGAAATGTGAACAGGCATCGTCTTGTCAATCATGCCGCCAGTAACACCGGCTGCTGGATTTGGCTTAACGCTCTTTTTGTAAATATTTACGCCTTCGATCACTAATTTGTTCTCGAGAACGGCTGTAACAGTTCCTTGCTTGCCCTTATCGCGGCCAGTCAACAGAACCACTGAATCACCTTTACGAATCTTTTTCATATCAGCCTCTTAAATAACTTCGGGGGCGAGAGAAACGATCTTCATGAACTTTTCAGTACGCAATTCGCGTGTGACTGGTCCAAAGATACGTGTGCCAATTGGCTCTAACTTAGCGTTGAGCAATACCGCAGCGTTGCCATCGAACTTAATCAATGAGCCATCTGGACGGCGTACACCTTTAGCGGTTCTCACCACTACGGCGTTATAAATGTCACCTTTTTTTACACGGCCACGTGGAGCGGCAGACTTTACAGTCACCTTAATGACATCACCGATACTGGCGTAACGACGCTTAGAGCCGCCCAATACCTTGATGCACAAAACTTCACTGGCGCCTGTGTTGTCGGCGACCTGTAATCTACTTTCGGTCTGAATCATTTTTTAATCCCCAACTTGTTAGCCAAAGGCAAACAGTCTTGGTTCCGTCTATGGGCTTTAACGAAAGCTAAAACCCGGAATTAATGAAAAAACACTGCTTCTCCTAATAAAACCAGAGAAGCCAACTATCATACTACGTAAAACAGGGATTTGGCAATAGATTTTGCCAAAATCCCTAATATTTCTTTAAATACCCTTTGATTCTTGAACTAAACGGGTTACCACCCAAGATTTAGTACGTGAAATTGGTCTAGATTCAGCAATTTCAACGGTATCACCCATCTTGTATTGACCAGCTTCATCATGAGCGTGGTATTTTTTGGACTGTCCAACATATTTGCCATAAAGCGCATGTTTTACTTGGCGCTCAACTAGCACAGTCACAGTTTTTTGCATTTTATCGCTAACGACGCGACCCACTAGGGTGCGGCGCAAGGGTTTAGATAATTCTGTCATATCCCTTTTTCCTTATTTCTGTGCAGTTTTTTGGGTAATAAAAGTCTTTACGCGAGCAATTTCACGCTTAGTCTTACCCAATTGGCTGGTGTTTGTAAGTTGCTGAGTACCTTTTTGCATACGGAGTTTGAAGCTTGTCTTCAAGAGCTCTGTCAATTCTGCGTTCAAGGCAACCAGGTCTTTGGATGCTAATTCTGTCTTTTTCATAATCTCTATCCCGATCAACCTAAGTGGCGAATCACGAAAGTGGTTTGCAATGGCAACTTAGCTGCGGCAAGCTTGAAAGCTTCACGCGCCAATGTTTCATCCACTCCATCCATCTCGTACAAAATCTTGCCTGGTTGAATTTCTGCTACGTAGTACTCTGGGTTACCTTTACCGTTACCCATACGTACTTCAGCTGGCTTCTGTGAAATTGGCTTATCTGGGAAAATACGAATCCAGATACGACCACCACGCTTAATGTGACGGGTCATTGCGCGACGTGCAGATTCAATCTGACGTGCAGTCAAACGACCACGGCCAATAGCTTTCAATCCAAAGTCACCAAAGGCTACTGAACTACCGCGTGTTGCCACACCAGTGTTACGTCCCTTTTGTTCCTTGCGATACTTACGACGCTTTGGTTGTAGCATGCTTACTCTCCTGACTTCTGCGCTTCAGCACTTGCGGCTTCAACGGCTTTCGGTACACGCTTCACTGTTGGCTTAGCAGCAACCAATGGCTTGCTGTCAGCTGCTGGTTTGCGTGCGGTTGTTTTAGCTGGTGCGCGACGTGGCTTCTTTTCATCAGCCGCTGGCTCTGCTGTTACAGCTGGAGCGTCAGCACCGCGACCCAATGTATCGCCTTTGTATACCCAAACTTTTACACCGATGATGCCGTAAGTTGTTTCCGCTTCTGATGTAGCGTAATCAATATCAGCCTTCAATGTATGGAGTGGAACACGGCCTTCACGGTACCATTCGCGACGTGCGATTTCAGCACCGTTCAAACGACCAGAAGACATGATCTTGATTCCTTGTGCACCAAGGCGCATTGCATTTTGCATTGCACGCTTCATTGCACGACGGAACATGATGCGCTTCTCTAATTGCTGAGTAATAGAATCAGCAATTAATTGAGCATCCACTTCAGGCTTACGAATTTCTTCGATATTCACATGGACTGGAACGCCCATACGCTTTTGAAGTTCACGGCGGAGCACTTCAATATCTTCGCCTTTTTTGCCGATCACAACACCTGGACGTGAGCTATAGATAGTGATACGTGCATTCTTTGCAGGACGCTCGATGATTACCTTGCTAACAGATGCATTCTTCAACTTCTTTTTCAAGTAGATGCGGACATCTACATCCTCTTTGAGCATCTTTGCAAAATCAGTATTGTTTGCATACCACTTCGATGTCCAGTTCTTCGTTACCGAGAGTCGGAATCCGGTTGGGTTTATCTTTTGTCCCATATCTTCCCTTAGTTACTCAAGGTCACGGTGATGTGACATGTTTGTTTTTCGATTTGATTACCACGACCCTTAGCACGTGCTGTGAAGCGCTTCAAGGAAGTACCCTTATCAACAATAATTGTTGAAACCTTGAGCTCATCAATATCAGCACCCTTATTGTGTTCAGCGTTGGCCATTGCGGACTCAACAACTTTCTTCACAATGAAGGCAGCTTTCTTGGGGCTGAAATTCAAAATGTTCAATGCGCGTGCAATTGGCAAACCACGAATCTGATCAGCGACCAAACGTGTTTTTTGCGCAGAAATGCGGGCGCCTTTGTGAATAGCTTTAACTTCCATCATCATCCCCTTACTTCTTCGTTACTTTCTTGTCAGCAGCGTGACCTTTGAAAGTACGGGTCAAGGCAAATTCGCCTAACTTATGACCCACCATGTTTTCTGATACATATACCGGAACGTGTTGACGACCGTTATGTACAGCAATCGTCAGACCAATAAAGTCTGGGAGGATTGTTGAACGGCGTGACCAAGTTTTGATCGGCTTTTTGTCTTTGTTGGCTTGTGCGACTTCAACTTTATTTACTAAGCTGGCTTCGCAAAATGGGCCTTTTTTAGCTGAACGTGTCATATCTATTTATCCTTATCGCTTAACGTTTTTGACGACGTTGAACGATCATCGAAGTTGTACGCTTATTGCGACGTGTACGATAACCTTTGGTTGGTGTGCCCCATGGGGAGACAGGTACACGGCCTTCGCCAGTTCTACCTTCACCACCACCGTGTGGGTGATCTACTGGGTTCATTGCCACACCGCGAACGGTTGGGCGAATACCGCGCCAGCGATTTGCACCAGCTTTACCAATAACGCGCAAGCTGTGCTCTTCATTACCAACTTCACCAATAGTGGCACGACACTCGATCAAAATACGACGTACTTCACCAGAGCGCAAGCGCACCTGAGCGTATACGCCTTCACGAGCCAATAACACTGCAGAACCACCGGCTGAACGTGCAATTTGAGCACCTTTACCCGGCAACATTTCTACGCAATGAATGGTGCTACCAACTGGAATGTTGCGAATTGGCAAGTTGTTACCAGACTTGATTGGGGCTTCAGAGCCGCTCATCAATGGCTGACCAACAGTCATGCCTTTTGCAGCAAGAATGTAACGACGCTCACCATCTGCAAACACGATCAATGCGATATTCGCACTGCGGTTTGGATCGTATTCCAAGCGCTCTACTTTTGCCGGAATACCATCTTTGTCGTTGCGTTTGAAATCAACAACACGATAGTGATGCTTATGACCACCACCTTTATGACGGGTAGTGATGTGACCATTATTGTTACGACCTGCTTTTTGGAACTGTGGCTCTACCAACGCTGCAAAAGGTTTACCTTTATGCAGGTCAGGATTGACCACCTTGACCATTGAGCGACGACCTGGTGAGGTCGGTTTTGTCTTCATCAAAGGCATGATTAATTCGCCTCCGCTTCAAAGTTAATTTCTTGACCTGGCTTCAAGCTAACGTAGGCCTTCTTAGTGTGGTCACGACGACCCTCAAAACGGCCATAGCGCTTTGGCTTACCTTTTTGATTTACGATTTGAACAGAGTCAACTTGCACTTTAAAGAGCAACTCAACTGCTTGTTTCACATCGCTCTTATTGGCGTCGCGTGTAACTTGAAATACCACTTGTTCGTTTTTCTCTGCAACCATAGTTGCTTTTTCAGAGATAACCGGTCCAAGCAGAACCTTCATCAAGCTGTGATCGTTTTTACGGACTTGGCTCATTTCAGCAACTCCTCAATTTTTGCGATCGCTGCTTTGCTTACCAATACTTTTTTGTATTGAACTAAAGCTAATGGATCAGCGTGCTGTGGCTCACATACAGCAACCTTATGCAGATTGCGTGATGCCAAGTACAAATTCTCGCTAACCTGATCAACAATGATCAAGACTGAATCCAATCCCATTGCTTTAACTTTGTCAGCTAAAACTTTAGTCTTTGGAGCATCAAGAGTAAATTGGTCAACAACATTCAAACGACCTTCGCGAGCTAACTGAGACAAAATAGATCTCATACCAGCGCGGTACATTTTCTTGTTTACTTTTTGGCTGAAATTTTCTTCAGGTGAATTCGGGAATATACGACCACCTCCACGCCACAGCGGGGAAGAGCTCATACCAGCACGTGCACGACCAGTACCTTTTTGACGCCAAGGTTTTTTGGTGGTGTGCTTAACTTGCTCACGGTCTTTTTGTGCACGGTTACCGCTACGTGCATTTGCTTGGTAAGCCACAACAACTTGGTGTACCAATGCTTCGTTATATTCGCGCTCGAATACTTCTGGTGAGGCTTGAACGCCTGCGCCTAAAGTTCCGTTATCTTGGAGAAGCTTAAGTTCCATATTCGCTCTCCTTATTTCTTCTTCAACGGTGTCTTCACCGCTGGAGTAACAATCACTTTACCGCCTGGGGCACCTGGAATAGCGCCTTTAACCATGATGAGATTGCGTTCTGCATCAATGCGTGCGATGACTAAATTTTGTACAGTACGTGTCTCATCACCAAGGTGGCCAGTCATGCGCTTACCTGGGAAAACACGGCCTGGATCCTGCGCCATACCGATAGAACCCGGCACGTTGTGTGAGCGTGAATTACCGTGTGACGCGCGACCTGAAGCGAAGTGGTGACGCTTGATGGTACCGGCGTAGCCTTTACCAATCGTTACACCTTGTACATCCACTTTTTGGCCAGCAGCAAATGCAGTGTCAGCAGGAATTACTTGTCCTGGTGTCATTTCTGCGATTTTTGCAGCATCTAATTGGAATTCGTTGAGACCATTACCAGCCATCACTCCTGCTTTGGCGAAGTGACCAGCCATTGCTTTGGTAACGCGAGTAGCTCTACGTGTGCCATGTGCCAACTGGATAGCATCATAGCCATCAGTTGCCTGGGTCTTGATTTGAGCGATTCTGTTGTCGCTCACGTCAATTACGGTGACAGGAATTGCTTCCCCTTCGTCCGTAAATAGACGGGTCATGCCGATCTTGCGACCGATTAAGCCTAAGCTCATATTCATGCTCCACGCCGACTTCGATTGGTCGGCAAAATTAATTTAAGTGATTTACAAGTAAAAGTACTTCTAAATCAATAAGTTACAACGTTTTTAATGCTGATTAAACCTGAATATCCGCCCAAATAATTGAGCGAAGCCTTAGATTCTATCCCGAAAGTCCAGTCTTGGCAAGCGCCAAGACCGGAAATACTAACTTACTGCAACTTAATTTCGACGTCCACACCTGCTGGCAAGTCTAATTTCATCAAGGCATCAACAGTTTTCTCTGTAGGATCAACGATATCCATCAAACGCAGATGGGTACGAATCTCTAACTGGTCACGTGATGTCTTGTTAACGTGTGGTGAACGCAGAATGTCAAAGCGCTCGATACGTGTTGGCAAAGGTACTGGACCCTTAACAACTGCACCAGTACGCTTAGCTGTATCAACGATTTCAGCTGCAGACTGGTCGATCAAACGGTAATCAAATGCTTTAAGACGAATACGAATTTTTTGGTTTTGCATATTAATTCCAAAGAGCGTTGTGGTGCTGCCACGTTATATTTCTAAAGAGCTCGGTGACATCAGCAGCACTGATGTCACCGGTTAGCAAACCGCTAAATAATATTTACTTCTACCGCTTTAAATCTATTAAGCCAAAATCTTTGCAACCACACCGGCGCCAACAGTACGGCCACCTTCACGGATCGCAAAACGCAAACCTTCTTCCATCGCGATTGGGGCGATGAGTTTTACTGTGATGGTTACGTTATCACCAGGCATGACCATTTCTTTGTCTTTTGGCAACTCGATTGAACCTGTTACGTCCGTAGTACGGAAGTAAAACTGGGGACGATAGTTGTTAAAGAATGGTGTATGACGACCACCTTCATCTTTACCCAAGATATAAACCTCGGCTGTAAAGTGAGTATGTGGGGTGATTGAACCTGGCTTAGCCAATACTTGGCCGCGCTCAACTTCTTCACGTTTTGTACCGCGTAACAAGATACCGACGTTATCGCCTGCTTGACCTTGGTCGAGCAATTTGCGGAACATTTCAACACCAGTACAAGTGGTCTTGAGGGTTGGCTTGATACCAATGATTTCAATCTCTTCACCAACCTTAACGATACCGCGCTCGATACGGCCTGTAACAACAGTACCGCGACCGGAGATAGAGAACACGTCCTCTACTGGCATCAAGAACGCACCGTCAATAGCACGCTCTGGAGTTGGGATGTAAGTATCTAATGCTTCAGCTAATTTCATGATAGCTTCTTTGCCCATTGGGCCTTCGTCACCTTCAAGCGCTAACTTAGCAGAACCTTGAATGATTGGAGTGTCATCGCCTGGGAAGTCGTACTTAGATAAAAGCTCACGCACTTCCATTTCAACTAGCTCTAACAATTCAGCATCGTCAACCATATCGCATTTGTTCAAAAACACCACGATGTAAGGAACACCTACTTGGCGTGCCAAGAGGATGTGCTCACGCGTTTGTGGCATTGGGCCGTCAGCTGCAGAGCAAACCAAAATAGCGCCGTCCATCTGAGCTGCGCCAGTAATCATGTTCTTAACGTAGTCAGCATGTCCTGGGCAATCGACGTGAGCGTAGTGGCGATTTGCAGTCTCATACTCAACGTGCGCTGTATTAATCGTAATACCGCGTGCTTTTTCTTCTGGAGCAGCATCGATCTGATCGTATGCTTTTGCTTCGCCACCGAATGCTTTAGAAAGCACGGTTGCAATTGCTGCTGTCAAGGTAGTTTTACCGTGGTCAACGTGACCGATTGTGCCAACGTTTACGTGCGGTTTTGTCCGCTCAAACTTTTCTTTTGCCATTTTTTTGTCTGCCTTCTTAGCTAGTCAATATTCAAAATAATGTGGATAAATTACTTCGCTTTAGCAGCCATAACTGCTTCAGCAACGTTCTTAGGTGCTTCGGAATAATGCTTAAATTCCATGGTGTAGGTAGCGCGACCTTGGGTCAACGAGCGCAAGCCAGTTGAATAACCAAACATCTCTGCCAATGGCACTTCAGCGCGAACGATCTTACCGCCCCCTGGAATGTCATCCATACCTTGCAAAATACCGCGACGTGATGAGAGGTCGCCCATTACGTTACCCATGAAATCTTCTGGTGTTTCAACTTCAACAGCCATCATTGGTTCAAGCAACACAGGTGATGCTTTGCGCATACCGTCTTTGAATGCCATCGAGCCCGCCATCTTAAATGCGTTTTCGTTGGAGTCAACGTCATGGTATGAACCGAAGAACAATGTCGCTTTGATATCGACGACTGGATAGCCAGCCAAAATACCGGAGTTCAAAGTTTCGATAATTCCTTTTTCTACTGCAGGGATGTATTCACGTGGAACTACACCGCCCTTAATAGCGTCAACGAATTGGAAACCTTTGCCTGGCTCTTGTGGCTCAAGTTTGAGCACAACGTGACCATACTGACCACGACCACCAGACTGCTTAACAAATTTACCTTCAACTTCTTCGCAAACCTTACGAATAGTTTCGCGATAAGCAACTTGTGGCTTACCAACAGTTGCCTCAACACCAAACTCACGACGCATACGGTCAACCAGAATTTCCAAATGGAGCTCGCCCATTCCAGAAATAATAGTTTGGCCAGACTCTTCGTCTGTCTTCACGCGGAATGATGGATCTTCTTGCGCCAAACGATTCAAAGCTAGACCCATTTTTTCTTGGTCTGGTTTTGTCTTTGGCTCAACTGCTTGTGAGATCACTGGCTCTGGGAACACCATGCGCTCTAAAATCACGATGCCATCTGGATCACACAATGTTTCGCCAGTAGTTGCGTCTTTTAGGCCAACTGCAGCTGCGATATCACCTGCAAATACTTCTTTAATTTCTTCACGTTCGTTTGCATGCATCTGCAACAAGCGGCCAACACGCTCTTTCTTGCCCTTGATTGGGTTGTAGATCGTGTCGCCAGATTTCATTACGCCCGAGTAAACACGGAAGAAGATGAGCTGGCCAACAAATGGGTCAGTCATGATCTTAAATGCCAATGCTGAGAATTTCTCATCATCAGCCGCTCTACGTGTTGTAGGTGTGCCGTCTTCCAATTCACAAGGAACTGGCGGAACATCTAATGGTGATGGCAACAATTCAACTACTGCGTCCAACATCGCCTGAACACCTTTATTTTTGAAAGCAGTTCCACACATCATTGGAATGATTTCATTGGCAATTGTGCGTTGACGCAATGCTGTTTTAATTTCTTCCTCGGTCAATGCGTCACCACCAAGGTATTTTTCCATCAACTCTTCTGAGCTTTCAGCGGCGGCTTCAAGCAACTTCTCACGCCACTCTTCAGCGGATGCTTGCAACTCAGCAGGAATTTCTTCGTAGGTAAATTTAGTACCTTGTGATTCCTCATCCCAATAGATGGCCTTCATTTTGACCAAGTCCACAACGCCTTTGAAGTTTTCTTCAGCGCCGATAGGAATCTGGATCAAGATAGGGTTAGCCTTCAAGCGCAATTTCATCTGGTCATAGACCTTGAAGAAATTCGCGCCAGTACGATCCATCTTGTTAACGAATGCTAAACGTGGGACTTGATACTTATTAGCTTGACGCCAAACAGTTTCAGATTGTGGCTGTACACCACCTACCGCACAGTAAACCATGCAAGCGCCATCCAAAACGCGCATTGAACGCTCAACTTCAATCGTGAAGTCTACGTGTCCTGGAGTATCAATAATATTGATGCGGTGCTCTGGAAAATTGCCGGCCATGCCCTTCCAGAATGTTGTAGTAGCAGCAGAAGTAATCGTGATACCACGCTCTTGCTCTTGCTCCATCCAGTCCATGGTTGCAGCGCCATCATGTACTTCACCAATTTTGTGATTAACACCGGTGTAGAACAAAACACGTTCTGTTGTTGTTGTTTTGCCTGCGTCAATATGCGCAGAAATACCGATGTTGCGGTATCTTTCGATAGGGGTTTTACGTGCCACTGTTGGTACCTTTTCTTTGCTGTGCGATTAGAAGCGGAAATGTGAGAAAGCTTTATTAGCTTCTGCCATACGGTGAACTTCTTCACGCTTCTTCATTGCTCCGCCGCGACCTTCTGCAGCTTCTAATAGTTCGTTGGCCAAACGTTGAGCCATAGATTTTTCACCGCGCTTTTTAGCGGCTTCGCGCACCCAGCGCATTGCCAAAGCAGAACGGCGTGATGGGCGAACTTCAACAGGAACCTGGTAGTTAGCACCACCAACACGACGGCTCTTCACCTCAACCATTGGCTTAACGTTGCCCATAGCTGTTGAGAAAATTTCGAGTGGTTCTTTGTTTGCTTTTTTCTCGATATGATCAAAGGCACCGTAAACGATACGCTCTGCAACCGATTTCTTGCCGTCCAACATGAGGACGTTCATGAATTTTGCTACTTCTACATTGCCAAATTTTGGATCAGGCAGGATTTCCCGTTTGGGAACTTCACGACGACGTGGCATAACAACTCCTTCAGTTCAGTTAGGGGTGGTCTACATGGAACACCCGCTCCGGTTGTTCTACTATTTAGCTATTGAAATACATCAACTTCTAAACGGAACAACCACTTACTTGTCTTTTGAGTCTGACAAACAATGACTTAATACAAAAACAACTACTACTTAATTCTTAAAAATTAAGCAGCTTTCTTAGCGCGCTTAGCACCGTACTTGGAACGTGACTGCTTACGGTCTTTAACACCTTGCAAGTCAAGTGAGCCACGAACGATGTGGTAACGAACACCAGGCAAATCCTTTACACGACCACCGCGGATCAACACGACTGAGTGTTCCTGGAGGTTATGGCCTTCACCACCAATGTATGAAATGACTTCAAAACCATTGGTTAAGCGAACTTTAGCTACTTTACGTAGAGCAGAGTTAGGCTTCTTAGGAGTGGTTGTGTACACACGTGTACATACACCACGGCGCTGCGGGCTGTTTTGCAGCGCAGGGCTCTTACTTTTAACGGTCAGCCGTGTTCTTGGCTTACGTAATAATTGATTAATTGTTGGCATAAAATAGCTCGGTTAGTACTTCTTTGTTGCTTTCTTCAAGAAAATCAATGACTTAGATAAATTCTAGGTCAAAAAGACCCTCTTCTGAATCAGTAGAACTCAGCATTCTAGCTTGGCCAGCCTTTTCCGTCAACCAAATGGGGAAAAAACTGGCCATTTATGGCCAGAATTACCAAATTAGCTTGGATCAGCCTCCCCAGCAGGAGCAATCACTTCAGCCTCTATTTCTACAGGCATATCAGCCATTGCTTCCTCTTCGGCGGCAATCATTTGAGCGCGATCACGCTCGAATTGCTCTCTGACCTTGCGTGCACGGCGATATGACAAGCCGGTACCAGCAGGAATCAGGCGACCAATAATGACGTTTTCCTTGAGGCCACGGAGTGTATCGGTCTTGCCCATAATCGCGGCTTCGGTCAATACACGGGTGGTTTCTTGGAAAGAAGCCGCTGAAATAAAGCTGTCTGTCGACAAGGATGCCTTAGTAATACCGAGCAACACATTCTCGAACTGAGCTGGGCGCTTACCTTGGGCAATCACAGCATCGTTTGCGTCATACAACTTAGACCGCTCAACTTGCTCACCAGTGATGTAGGCAGTATCCCCACCATCAGTAATTTGCACGCGACGCAACATTTGACGCACGATCACTTCAATGTGCTTGTCATTAATCTTCACGCCCTGCAAACGGTAAACGTCTTGAACTTCGTCCACGATGTAAATCGCCAACTCTTCAATACCTCTGAGTGTCAAGATATCGTGTGGATCGGCAGGGCCTTCCACAATCATCTCGCCCTTGTTCACAACTTGGCCGTCATGAACGAGAACTTGTTTCTCTTTAGGAATCAAGAATTCATTAGCTTCGCCATCCATATCAGTAATCACTAAACGTTGCTTACCTTTGGTTTCTTTACCGAAGGAAACAGTTCCAGTGACTTTAGCCAATACAGCAGCATCTTTTGGTGAACGCGCTTCGAACAATTCAGCAACGCGTGGCAAACCACCGGTAATGTCGCGAGTCTTCTGTGATTCGATTGGAATACGCGCCAACACTTCACCAACTTCAACTTTTTGACCATCTTTAACAGTAATCAAAGCGCCAACTTGCAAACCGATGTTTACTGGGTGATCTGTACCCGCAATCATCACTTCGCCGCCCTTGGCATCAACTAAGTTGATCATTGGGCGAACGCCTTTGCTAGCAGCACTACGACGCTTACCGTCAATCACCACCAAAGTGGAGAGTCCGGTTACTTCGTCAACCTGCTTAGCTACAGTAACGCCTTCTTCAACGTTGTCAAAGCGAGCAATACCAGCGTACTCAGAAATGATCGGACGTGTTAACGGATCCCATGTTGCCAAACTTGCGCCGGCCTTGACTGCAGCATCTTCTTTAAACAAGAGTGTTGCGCCGTAAGGCACTTTATGACGCTCACGCTCACGACCGTTATCGTCAATGATCACCGCTTCGCCAGAACGTGAAATCACGATCTGCTCACCCTTGGCATTCTTCACAACACGCATCGTGCCGGAGAACTTCAAAGCACCATTGGACTTCGCTTCAATATTGCTTGCAACCAATGCACGTGACGCTGCTCCACCAATGTGGAAGGTACGCATAGTCAACTGTGTACCTGGCTCACCGATGGACTGAGCAGCGATAACACCAACCGCCTCACCAACGTTCACCAAACCGCCGCGACCTAAATCACGTCCGTAGCACTTAGCGCACAAGCCAAAGCGAGTTAAGCATGACAATACTGTGCGAACTTTAACTTCATCGATACCTAAGGAAACGATTTGATCAACGTGATCTTCATCGAGCAAGGTGTCATGCGGAACAATAACTTCTTGTGTATCAGGATGAACGACGTCATCGATACATACACGACCCAAAATGCGGTCACGCAATGCTTCAATAATTTCGCCGCCTTCAACCAGAGCCTTCATTGTGACGCCGGTAGTTGCACCACAATCATCTTCAATGACAACGAGGTCTTGAGTTACGTCGCATAAACGACGTGTCAAATAACCTGAGTTTGCCGTCTTCAACGCGGTATCAGCCAAACCTTTACGAGCGCCGTGGGTTGAGATGAAGTACTGCAACACGTTCAAACCTTCACGGAAGTTCGCAGTAATTGGGGTTTCAATAATGGAGCCATCAGGCTTCGCCATCAAACCACGCATACCAGCCAACTGACGAATCTGCGCTGCAGATCCACGCGCACCAGAATCCGCCATCATGTAGATAGAGTTGAAAGATTCTTGACGCACAGTTTTACCGTTACGGTCGAGTACGTCAACGTGTGACAACTCATCCATCATCGCTTTACCAACTTGGTCACCAGCAGCACCCCAAATATCAACCACGTTGTTATAACGCTCTTGATTGGTTACGAGACCCGACATGAACTGCTTGTCATATTCCTTAACCTTAGTAGAAGCTTCGGTGATGATGCGCTCTTTAGAGCTAGGAATCAGCATATCGTCGATCGCAACCGAGATACCGGCGTTAGTCGCTAAGCGGAAACCAGACTGCAAGAGGCGGTCAGCAAAAATCACTGTTTCACGAAGACCGCACTTACGGAATGAAGTGTTGATCAAGCGTGAGATTTCTTTTTTCTTCAGAGGCTTATTGATTTCCTCAAAAGTCATACCCTTAGGTAAGATTTCTGACAAGATTGCACGGCCAACTGAAGTTTGATAAATCGAAGTCTTCTCAGCAAAACGGGCATCGCCCTCTGCCTTTTTGTCCACGATCTCAAACTCGGTAATACGCACAGCAACGCGGGAGGCTAATTCAACCTGGCCAGCATCATAGGCACGCATTACTTCAGTAATGTTGGCGAAAACCATACCTTCGCCTTTTCCGTTGATCTTGTCACGAGTAGCGTAATACAGACCCAACACCACGTCCTGCGAAGGAACGATCGATGGTTCGCCGTTAGCAGGGAACAATACGTTGTTCGATGCCAACATCAATGTACGCGCTTCCATTTGCGCTTCGAGCGACAAAGGAACGTGAACCGCCATTTGGTCACCGTCAAAGTCGGCGTTAAATGCCGCGCAGACTAATGGGTGCAATTGGATCGCCTTGCCTTCAATCAGCATTGGCTCGAAAGCCTGGATACCGAGACGGTGCAATGTAGGCGCACGGTTCAACATGATTGGATGTTCACGAATCACTTCTTCGAGAATGTCCCAAACGATTGGAGTCTGACTTTCAACTTCTTTCTTCGCAGCTTTAATAGTAGTTGCGATTCCCAAAGTCTCAAGCTTGTTGAAAATAAATGGCTTGAACAATTCCAAGGCCATTAATTTTGGCAAGCCGCACTGATGCAATTTCAATGTAGGGCCAACCACGATGACTGAACGACCTGAGTAGTCAACACGTTTACCCAACAAGTTTTGACGGAAACGACCGCTCTTACCTTTAATCATCTCAGCCAAGGACTTCAACGGACGCTTGTTAGCGCCAGTCATAGCCTTACCGCGACGACCGTTATCGAGTAATGAGTCAACCGCTTCTTGCAACATACGTTTTTCGTTACGAACGATGATCTCTGGTGCACGCAACTCTAACAAACGCTTTAAACGATTATTACGGTTGATTACTCGACGATATAGGTCGTTCAAATCGGAAGTAGCAAAGCGACCGCCATCCAATGGTACCAATGGGCGCAATTCAGGCGGCAATACTGGCAATACTTCCATGATCATCCAGTCAGGCTTAATGCCTGAAGTCTGGAACGCCTCGAGCACTTTTAAGCGCTTAGCGTATTTCTTGATCTTGGCATCGCTACCAGTTGCTTTTAAGTCGGCACGAATGGTCTCTACTTCACGGTCGATATCAATCGAACGCAAGAGATCGCGAATACCTTCCGCGCCCATGATGGCAGTAAATGCACCGTCACCATACTCTTCAGTCTTGGCAATGTATTCGTCTTCAGACATGATCTGACCACGCTTCATCGCGCCTTCAGGAGTCATACCAGGATCAACAACTACATATGCTTCGAAGTAAAGAACGCGCTCGATATCACGCAATGTCATATCGAGAACCATGCCCAAACGGGATGGCAAGGACTTCAAGAACCAGATGTGCGCTACAGGGGCTGCCAACTCAATGTGGCCCATGCGCTCACGACGTACCTTAGCGAGAGTAACTTCAACGCCGCACTTCTCACAGATAACGCCACGGAACTTTAAGCGCTTGTACTTGCCGCATAAGCACTCGTAGTCTTTAGTTGGTCCAAAAATCTTGGCGCAGAACAAACCATCACGCTCGGGCTTAAAAGTCCGGTAGTTGATGGTTTCTGGTTTGCGTACTTCGCCAAAAGACCATGAGCGAATTTTCTCAGGGGATGCAAGACCAATCTTGATGACATCAAACTGCTCATCACCCTGCGTTTGCTTAAATAAATCGAGCAATGCTTTCATATCAGTTGCGCTCCATGTCAATGTCAATACCCAACGAACGGATTTCTTTTACCAGCACGTTGAAGGATTCGGGCATGCCAGCATCAATCGTGTGCTCGCCCTTGACGATGTTTTCGTAAACCTTGGTACGGCCTGCGACGTCATCGGACTTCACTGTCAGCATTTCCTGCAAGACATATGAAGCACCGTATGCTTCGAGGGCCCAAACTTCCATCTCACCAAAGCGCTGACCACCAAACTGAGCTTTACCGCCCAGCGGCTGTTGCGTTACTAACGAGTAAGGTCCGGTTGAACGTGCATGCATCTTGTCATCGACCAAATGGTGGAGTTTCAAGACGTGCATTACGCCAACAGTGACAGGACGCTCAAACTGATCGCCAGTACGGCCGTCGCACAAAATCATTTGCTGACGTGAAGGCGTCATCTTCAAAGAAGTAGCTACTTCTTCTGGATAAGCCAACTCGAGCATGCGTCCGATTTCTGCTTCAGTAGCACCGTCAAACACTGGAGTAGCGAATGGTAATCCTTGGCGCAAATTCTCAGCCAAAACATTGATTTGCTCATCAGTGAAGTTATCGATATCTTCGATACGACCGGTTTCGTTGTAAAGCTGCTTCATGAACTTACGGAGTTCAGCTTGTTTAGCCTGTTGACGAACCATCTCATCAATACGCTTACCAATACCTTGAGCTGCCCAACCTAAGTGGGTTTCTAAGATCTGACCTACGTTCATACGGGAAGGCACGCCTAATGGATTCAAGACGATGTCAACAGGGCGTCCGTCAGCCATAAATGGCATATCTTCCGCTGGAGCGATTTTAGAAACCACACCCTTGTTACCGTGACGACCGGCCATCTTGTCACCAGGCTGTAAGCGACGCTTAACGGCCAAGTACACCTTAACCATCTTTGTTACGCCAGGCTGCAAATCATCGCCTTGGGTAAGCTTGGTGCGCTTCTCTTCGAAGGCCTCATCAAACTGCTTACGCTTCGCTTCGATAGAAGATTTGATTGCTTCAACTTGTGAGGCAACTTCATCATCCGCTGGACGAACATCAAACCAATGGTATTTATCTAAGTCAGCAAGGTATTCCTTGTCGATCTTGGTGCCTTTAGCTAATTTCTTAGGGCCGCCGTTAGCAACTTTGCCAACCAACAGCTTTTCTAAACGCATGAAGGCATCGCCCTCAACAATACGCAACTGGTCGTTTAAGTCCAAACGATAGCGCTGTAATTCTTCTTGAATAATGGCTTGTGCACGGGCATCGCGCTCAATACCTTCACGAGTGAAGACTTGAACATCAATAACAGTACCAATCATTCCGGATGGAACGCGCAAAGAAGTATCTTTAACGTCCGATGCTTTTTCACCGAAGATCGCACGCAGTAACTTCTCTTCTGGAGTGAGAGTAGTCTCGCCCTTCGGAGTAACTTTACCAACCAATACGTCGCCAGCTTCAACTTCAGCACCGATGTAAACAATGCCGCTCTCATCCAAGCGGGAGAGTTGTGACTCTGCCAAATTGGAAATATCGCGAGTAATTTCTTCTGAACCCAGTTTGGTATCACGAGCTACAACCGACAACTCTTCAATATGAATCGAGGTGTAACGGTCGTCAGCAACCACTTTCTCAGAGATCAAGATTGAATCTTCGAAGTTGTAACCGTTCCATGGCATAAATGCCACAGTCATGTTTTGACCCAAAGCCAATTCACCCAAATCGGTAGATGCGCCGTCAGCAACTACGTCACCGCGGACAACACGATCACCAGCCTGAACGATAGGACGTTGGTTGATGTTTGTGTTTTGGTTTGAACGGGTGTACTTAATAAGGTTATAAATATCCACACCAACTTCACCAGCAGCTGTCTCGTCATCGTTTACACGAATAACTACACGGTTTGCGTCAACATAGTCAACGATACCGCCGCGGGAAGCCAAAATAACTGTACCGGAGTCAACCGCAACAATGCGCTCTAAACCTGTACCGACCAATGGCTTATCTGGACGCAAGCAAGGAACCGCTTGACGTTGCATATTCGCACCCATCAACGCACGGTTCGCATCATCATGCTCCAAGAATGGAACCAGTGAAGCGGCGGCAGAAACGATCTGACTCGGAGCAACGTCGATGAAATCGATGCGCTCTGGGCTAACCATCATGGTCTCGCCAGCTTGACGCGCTGAAACCAATTCGTCAGCTAACTTACCGTTTTTGTCGATCGTTGCATTTGCCTGGGCAATAACGTATTTCGCCTCTTCAATAGCGGAGAGATACATGACTTCATCGCTTACCTTGCTATTAGCAACTTTACGATATGGCGTTTCCAAGAATCCATGCTCATTCAAACGCGCAAATAAGGCGAGTGAGTTGATCAGACCAATGTTTGGTCCTTCTGGAGTTTCAATTGGGCAAACACGTCCATAGTGAGTTGGATGCACGTCGCGCACTTCGAAGCCTGCGCGCTCGCGTGTCAAACCACCAGGTCCCAATGCAGAAATACGACGCTTGTGCGTGATCTCTGACAATGGGTTTGTTTGGTCCATAAACTGGGACAACTGTGAAGATCCGAAGAACTCACGAATCGCTGAAGAGATTGGCTTACTGTTAATCAAATCATGTGGCATGAGGTTTTCTGTTTCGGCTTGGCCGAGACGTTCTTTAACCGCACGCTCAACACGTGACAAACCTGCACGGAATTGATTCTCTGCCAACTCACCTACGCAACGTACACGACGATTGCCTAAGTGATCGATGTCATCGACTTCGCCTTTGCCGTTACGCAAGTCCACCAAAGACTTAATGGTGTCGAGGATATCTTCATCCGACAAAACCATCTTGCCTTCCATCTCTGAACGACCGAGACGGCTGTTAACTTTCATACGACCAACGCGTGATAAATCGTAGCTATCTTCGTTGTAGAACAAGCGCTGGAACAAAGCTTCAACAGCATCTTCTGTTGGAGGCTCACCAGGACGCATCATGCGATAGATGGCAATACGAGCAGCCATTTGATCCGCAGTTTCATCAGTACGCAATGTCTGTGAAATGTACGCACCAGAATCCAAATCATTGGTGTAGATGGTTTCCAATTGCTTGATGCCTGCATCGCGCAATGTAGCCAACAACTCTTCAGTGATTTCATCATTAGCATAGGCCAAGATTTCACCGGAGTCTGGGTCAATGATGTTGCGTGCAACTACGCGGCCAACTAAATAGTCATCTGGTACCACGATGTTCTTGGTCTTAGCTGCTTCTAGTTCACGAATATGCTTTGCATTGATACGCTTGTCTTTTTGAATGACTACTACGCCATTCTTGTCGAGCACATCAAAGTTAGCCATTTGGCCACGCAAACGCTCTGGCACAAATTCCATTGATGCGCCGTTTGCGCTCAATGCAAAATGATCAAAGTTAAAGAAGTTTGCAAGGATCTGTTCGTTGTTTAAACCAATTGCTTTGAGCAAAATGGTGACAGGCATCTTGCGACGGCGGTCAACGCGGAAATACAGAATGTCTTTTGGATCAAACTCAAAATCGAGCCATGAACCACGGTAAGGAATGATGCGTGCTGAGAACAGCAACTTACCTGAGCTATGTGTTTTACCCTTATCGTGTTCGAAGAACACGCCTGGGGAACGGTGCAGCTGAGAAACGATGACGCGCTCAGTACCGTTAATAACAAAAGAGCCGTTGTCGGTCATGAGTGGAATTTCACCCATGTAGACTTCACTCTCTTTTACCTCTTTAACCTTTGTGGGTGCTTCGCGATCATAAATAATCAAGCGAACTTTTGCACGTAAGGCTGAATGGTATGTGTAACCACGCTGTTGACATTCTTTAACGTCAAATGGTGGCTGTGCCAATTGATATGACACGTATTCCATACGTGCATAACCATTGTTGGACACAATTGGGAATGCTGATGTAAAGGCAGCTTGAAGTCCCTCTGTAAGACGAGACATAGCTGGCTTTTCAGCCTGTAAAAATTTAGCGTAGGATTCCAGCTGCGTTGCGATCAGGAATGGAACCTGATGATTATTTACTCGCTTAGCAAAGCTTTTACGGACTCGCTTGCGTTCGGTGAAGCTATAGTTCATTTCATCTCCGAATTCAGCGACTGTACAAAGATTTGGCGATTGGCCACTACCAATCACTGGCGGACAACACTAAATCGAAAGATATAGTGTCCGACCAAACTTGCATTCTGCAGTCGTATCAGAAGGCAAACCCGATTTCAATCAAAAATGAAATCGGGTTTGACCTCTAAAGATCAAACCCAACGTAACTAACGACTCCTTTTGGGAGACGTTAGAAAAGTTTGTATTACTTGATTTCTGACTTAGCGCCTGCTTCGTCAAGCTTCTTCTTAGCTTCTTCAGCTGTCTTCTTATCAACAGCTTCTTTGATTGGCTTTGGTGCGCCATCAACTAAGTCTTTAGCTTCTTTCAAGCCAAGGCCAGTGATTTCACGAACAGCCTTAATTACTGAAACTTTATTTGCGCCAGCTTCGAGCAAGTTCACAGTAAATTCTGTTTGCTCTTCAGCAGCTGCGCCGCCAGCAGCACCAGCAGGTCCAGCAACAGCCATCGCTGCAGCTGAAACGCCAAACTTCTCTTCGAACGCCTTAACCAAGTCGTTCAAATCCATAACGGACATGCTACCTACTGCATCAATGATTTCTTCTTTAGTAATCGCCATTTTTAGCTCCTAATACTTAAATAGTTAATCTGTCGCTTATTCAGCGGCAGGGGTTTCGTTTGCTTCTGTTCCAGCTTCTGGAGCTGCGGCTGCAGGCTCAGCGGCTGCTTCTGGAGCGGCGGCTTCAGCAACTACTGCTGGTGCTGCTGCCGCTTCAACAACTTCCGCTGCAGGTGCTGCAACTGGAGCGGGTGCTCCGGCTGATTTTTGCGCTGCTACTGCCCCCAATACGCGAGCCATCGCAGATACTGGTGCCAACATCACACCTAACAACTGAGATAACAACTCGTCGCGGCTTGGAATAGACGCGAGGGATTTAACGCCCGCTACGTCCAACAACTTGCCGTTATATGAGCCAGCAGTAATGACTAACTTGTCTTGAGTCTTAGCAAAGTTCTGCAATACTTTTGCCGAAGCAATTGGATCAGCAGAGATGCCGTAGATCAAGGGGCCAATCATCGAATCAGCAAGAGGTTCAAACTGTGTACCTTGTGCAGCACGGCGTGCCAATGTGTTCTTCAAAACGCGAAGATATACACCTTGGTCACGTGCGCTAGCACGTAGCTTTGTCAACTGCTCTACTGGAATACCACGGTATTCAGCGAGCACGACTGTTTGAGCTCCAGCCAATTGAGCGCCGACATCAGCAACAATCGCTTTTTTGTCTTGTACATTCAAAGGCACGGTTTAACTCCTAAAAAACCAACTGTTTCCAGTTGGGGTTACACACCAGCGTCTGATCATTTGTCACAAGAAAATCTTGTGAAATCTTTTCAGGGTCGCCATCTGCGCTGGCCATTACTTTCGTAACGATTAAGAATTTATCTCTGAATAAGCAAATAAACTCACCAACGGTCTTTGATGTTCGACTCTCACTCAAAGAGCAGGAGTCGACCCAAAGTTCTTTTTGCTGCCTCTAATTACTGTGCAGCTTGTATCGATGCCTGGTCTACACGTACGCCTGCACCCATCGTGCTGCTTACGGCAACCTTCTTTAAATAAATACCCTTAGATGCTGGTGGCTTAGCTTTATTCAAAGCCTCAAGCAATGCGAGTAAGTTGGATTTCAATGCAGCTGGCTCGAATGAACGACGGCCAATGCTTGCGTGCACGATACCGGCTTTGTCCACACGGAATTGCACTTGACCTGCTTTTGCATTCTTAACAGCAGTAGCAACGTCAGGAGTAACAGTTCCTACTTTTGGATTTGGCATCAAACCACGTGGGCCCAATACCTGACCTAAAGTACCAACGATCTTCATTGTGTCTGGGGATGCGATCAAAATATCAAAATCAATTTTGCCGCCCTTAATCTGCTCAGCCAGCTCTTCCATGCCAACAATCTCAGCACCAGCAGCTTTAGCTTGTTCAGCTTTTTCACCCTGTGCAAATACTGCTACACGAACATGCTTACCTGTACCAGCTGGGAGCACAACTGCGCCACGCACAACTTGGTCAGACTTCTTGGCATCAATGCCTAACTGAACTGCAACATCGATAGACTCATCGAACTTCGCAGTTGCACATTCTTTAACAAGATTCAATGCATCTTCTAATGCATAGAACTTGTTGCGATCTACTTTAGATTCGATTGCCTTTAAGCGCTTAGATAATTTAGTCATGATTAGAGACCTTCCACTGTGATGCCCATCGAACGGGCGCTACCAGCGATTGTTCTTACAGCAGCATCCATATCAGCAGCTGTCAAATCTGGCATTTTTGCTTTAGCAATTTCTTCTGCTTGAGCACGTGTAATTTTTCCTACCTTATCGGTATGGGGACGCGGTGAACCTTTTTCGATCTTCGCAGCCTTCTTAATCATGATGGTCGCTGGAGGCGTCTTCATGATGAAAGTGAAGCTCTTATCAGCAAACGCTGTAATCACAACGGGAATCGGAAGGCCAGGTTCCATGCTCTGTGTTTGAGCATTAAACGCCTTACAGAATTCCATAATATTAAGACCGCGTTGACCCAATGCTGGACCTACGGGTGGTGATGGATTTGCTTTACCTGCAGGGATCTGCAACTTGATAAAGCCAATAATCTTCTTTGCCATGTGTGCTCCTTAAAGCGCGCCTAACCTCATTAGGAAAGACCGCCGTTGAGTAAACGCTTCGCTAGTTTTTGGCTATCTAGCTCCGCTCCTCGGTTATTGCTAACCACTTAAAACCACCACTTTTGCTACAAAACACCCTTAAATTGGGTATTTTTTACATCTTTTCTACCTGGCCAAACTCCAGCTCAACTGGGGTACCGCGGCCAAAAATTGTAACAGAAACGCGCAATCTTGACTTCTCATAATTTACTTCTTCGATATTTCCGTTGAAATCGACAAATGGGCCTTCTTTGACGCGGACAATCTCACCCACCTCAAATAAGGTCTTAGGCTTAGGCTTATCCACGCCGGCTTGCATTTGATCCATGATTTTTGCTACTTCAGCAGTAGAAATCGGGCTTGGGCGGTTACGAACACCACCTACGAATCCAGTCACTTTTGGCGTATTTTTCACCAAATGCCAGCTTTCATCTGTCATTTCCATCTCAATCAGGACATATCCCGGGAAGAAACGACGCTCAGATACCGATTTTGCGCCTGACTTGATTTCTACAACCTCTTCGGATGGAACCAAGATACGGCCAAATTTTTCTGGCATTCCTGAACGAGCAATACGCTCTTCTAAGCCTTTTTTAACGCTTTTTTCCATGCCTGAATAAGCATGAATAACGTACCAGCGCATATTGCCGGTAGCTTGTGGGTTTGAGACTAATTCAGCATCAATCATTTTTTACTCACTTCCAGCCTAAAAAGACTGAAAAAACTAGCCATTCAATTAATTTGTCTGCAAGCCACAAAAACAAGGACATGATCACGACAAAGCCAAATACGACTAGAGTCATTTGAGTCGTCTCTTTGCGAGACGGCCAGACAACCTTTTTTACTTCATACCAAGAATCTTTAGCGTAGGCGATAAAACGACGCCCATCTGCTGACATCGCCACAATTAAAACTGCAGCTGCTATGCCGCCAAACAAGACAACTAAACGAATCAATAAAGATTGATCCGCCAACGTGTAGTAAAGAACTAACGCTGCAACGACGATTAAAGCAGCGAGTCCGGAGACCCAGCTGCTCTTTTCTTCAGAGTGACCTGCTGTTTGTTGAGACATATAACTTTCAGTTTAAATCGTGGCAGGGGCGGAGGGCATCGAACCCCCAACCTTTGGTTTTGGAGACCAACGCTCTGCCAATTGAGCTACACCCCTTTTGTAAATCTATTAAGCCAAAATCTTTGCAACCACACCGGCGCCAACAGTACGGCCACCTTCACGGATCGCAAAACGCAAACCTTCTTCCATCGCGATTGGGGCGATGAGTTTTACTGTGATGGTTACGTTATCACCAGGCATGACCATTTCTTTGTCTTTTGGCAACTCGATTGAACCTGTTACGTCCGTAGTACGGAAGTAAAACTGGGGACGATAGTTGTTAAAGAATGGTGTATGACGACCACCTTCATCTTTACCCAAGATATAAACCTCGGCTGTAAAGTGAGTATGTGGGGTGATTGAACCTGGCTTAGCCAATACTTGGCCGCGCTCAACTTCTTCACGTTTTGTACCGCGTAACAAGATACCGACGTTATCGCCTGCTTGACCTTGGTCGAGCAATTTGCGGAACATTTCAACACCAGTACAAGTGGTCTTGAGGGTTGGCTTGATACCAATGATTTCAATCTCTTCACCAACCTTAACGATACCGCGCTCGATACGGCCTGTAACAACAGTACCGCGACCGGAGATAGAGAACACGTCCTCTACTGGCATCAAGAACGCACCGTCAATAGCACGCTCTGGAGTTGGGATGTAAGTATCTAATGCTTCAGCTAATTTCATGATAGCTTCTTTGCCCATTGGGCCTTCGTCACCTTCAAGCGCTAACTTAGCAGAACCTTGAATGATTGGAGTGTCATCGCCTGGGAAGTCGTACTTAGATAAAAGCTCACGCACTTCCATTTCAACTAGCTCTAACAATTCAGCATCGTCAACCATATCGCATTTGTTCAAAAACACCACGATGTAAGGAACACCTACTTGGCGTGCCAAGAGGATGTGCTCACGCGTTTGTGGCATTGGGCCGTCAGCTGCAGAGCAAACCAAAATAGCGCCGTCCATCTGAGCTGCGCCAGTAATCATGTTCTTAACGTAGTCAGCATGTCCTGGGCAATCGACGTGAGCGTAGTGGCGATTTGCAGTCTCATACTCAACGTGCGCTGTATTAATCGTAATACCGCGTGCTTTTTCTTCTGGAGCAGCATCGATCTGATCGTATGCTTTTGCTTCGCCACCGAATGCTTTAGAAAGCACGGTTGCAATTGCTGCTGTCAAGGTAGTTTTACCGTGGTCAACGTGACCGATTGTGCCAACGTTTACGTGCGGTTTTGTCCGCTCAAACTTTTCTTTTGCCATTTTTTGTCTGCCTTTAGTTAACTCTTAAACCAACACACGAAATTAAATTTATTTACTTCACAAGCCATGGTGCCCATGGGCAGGATCGAACTGCCGACCTCTCCCTTACCAAGGGAGTGCTCTACCACTGAGCCACATGGGCAAATACAAATACTAAAAAACTGGAGCGGGATAAGAGAATCGAACTCTTGACCGAAGATTGGAAATCTGCTGTTTTACCATTAAACTAATCCCGCACATCTCTGGTGGAGGGGGTAGGATTCGAACCTACGTAGGCATAGCCAACAGATTTACAGTCTGCCTCCTTTAGCCGCTCGGACACCCCTCCGCGAACCCAATATTCTGACTCCTAATGGAGTTATTGTCAATCTCTTAAACCTCAAAACGCTTTGCACAAGTAAAAACGCCCAGACCTAAGAGGGTCTGGGCGTCGCATTGGTGCCCGGCAGTTACCTACTTTCACACGGGTAATCCGCACTATCATCGGCGTAAAGTCGTTTCACTGTCCTGTTCGGGATGGGAAGGAGTGGTTCCAACTTGCTATGGTCACCGGGCGTAGAGGGTCGAGTTGTTGATGATTCATCAACAACTCTATTTGAGTAAGCATGTAATTAAGGATGCAGATTAAATCTGGCAAACATCCAACACAATAGTGCTGGTTATAGGATCAAGCCTAACGGGCAATTAGTATCAGTTAGCTTAACGCATTACTGCGCTTCCACACCTGACCTATCAACGTTGTGGTCTTCAACGACCCTTTATGTAGGTTAAACCTACGGGAGATCTCATCTTCAGGCAAGTTTCCCGCTTAGATGCTTTCAGCGGTTATCTCTTCCGTACATAGCTACCCTGCGATGCTTCTGGCGAAACAACAGGTACACCAGCGGTACGTCCACTCCGGTCCTCTCGTACTAGGAGCAGCCCCCGTCAAATCTCCAACGCCCATGGCAGATAGGGACCAAACTGTCTCACGACGTTTTAAACCCAGCTCACGTACCTCTTTAAATGGCGAACAGCCATACCCTTGGGACCGGCTACAGCCCCAGGATGAGATGAGCCGACATCGAGGTGCCAAACACCGCCGTCGATATGAACTCTTGGGCGGTATCAGCCTGTTATCCCCAGAGTACCTTTTATCCGTTGAGCGATGGCCCTTCCATACAGAACCACCGGATCACTATGACCTGCTTTCGCACCTGCTCGACTTGTCGGTCTCGCAGTTAAGCACGCTTTTGCCATTGCACTTTAGGTACGATGTCCGACCGTACCAAGCGTACCTTCGTACTCCTCCGTTACACTTTGGGAGGAGACCGCCCCAGTCAAACTGCCTACCATGCACTGTTCCCGACCCAGATAATGGGCCAAGGTTAGAACCTCAAACAAACCAGGGTGGTATTTCAAGGTTGGCTCCAGCGGAACTAGCATCCCGCTTTCAACGCCTCCCACCTATCCTACACAGACCGGTTCAAAGTCCAATGCAAAGCTACAGTAAAGGTTCATGGGGTCTTTCCGTCTAGCCACGGGTAGATTGCATCATCACAAACATTTCAACTTCGCTGAGTCTCAGGAGGAGACAGTGTGGCCATCGTTACGCCATTCGTGCAGGTCGGAACTTACCCGACAAGGAATTTCGCTACCTTAGGACCGTTATAGTTACGGCCGCCGTTTACTGGGACTTCAATCAAGAGCTTGCACCCCATCATTTAATCTTCCAGCACCGGGCAGGCGTCACACCCTATACGTCCACTTTCGTGTTTGCAGAGTGCTGTGTTTTTATTAAACAGTCGCAGCCACCTTTTTATTGCAACCCTTTCGTCCTCCCCTTGTACAGGGTCAAACTACCAGGGCGTACCTTATCCCGAAGTTACGGTACAAATTTGCCGAGTTCCTTCTCCTGAGTTCTCTCAAGCGCCTTAGAATACTCATCTCGCCCACCTGTGTCGGTTTGCGGTACGGTCTTGTTAGACTGAAGCTTAGAGGCTTTTCTTGGAACCACTTCCAATTGCTTCGCGAATAAATTCGCTCGTCTCACGCCCTTGAATTACGCTACCGGATTTACCTAATAGCCATCTCCAACGCAAGAACCGGGACTTCCAACACCCGGACAACTTTCCGCGATCCGTCCCCCCATCGCATCTAACAATGGTCAAGGAATATTAACCTTGTTCCCATCAGCTACGCATCTCTGCCTCGCCTTAGGGGCCGACTCACCCTGTTCCGATGAACGTTGAACAGGAAACCTTGGGCTTACGGCGAGGGGGCTTTTCACCCCCTTTATCGCTACTCATGTCAGCATTCGCACTTCTGATACCTCCAGCATCCTTTACAAGACACCTTCACAGGCTTACAGAACGCTCTCCTACCATCACATTGCTGTGATCCGCAGCTTCGGTTATATGCTTAGCCCCGTTACATCTTCCGCGCAGGACGACTCGATCAGTGAGCTATTACGCTTTCTTTAAAGGATGGCTGCTTCTAAGCCAACCTCCTGACTGTTTTAGCCTTCCCACTTCGTTTCCCACTTAGCATATATTAGGGACCTTAGCTGGCGGTCTGGGTTGTTTCCCTCTTGACACCGGACGTTAGCACCCGATGTCTGTCTCCCGTGATTGCACTTGTAGGTATTCGGAGTTTGCTATGGCGCAGTAATCCGCAATGGACCCCACTACCATGACAGTGCTCTACCCCCTACAGTGATACACGAGGCACTACCTAAATAGTTTTCGGAGAGAACCAGCTATTTCCAGTTTTGTTTAGCCTTTCACCCCTATCCACAGCTCATCCCCTAACTTTTCAACGTTAGTGGGTTCGGTCCTCCAGTACGTGTTACCGCACCTTCAACCTGGCCATGGATAGATCAACTGGTTTCGGGTCTACACCCAGCAACTAGCGCCCTATTCGGACTCGCTTTCGCTACGCCTTCCCTATTCGGTTAAGCTTGCTACTGAATGTAAGTCGCTGACCCATTATACAAAAGGTACGCAGTCACCCCTTACGAGGCTCCTACTGTTTGTATGCACACAATTTCAGGATCTATTTCACTCCCCTCCCGGGGTTCTTTTCGCCTTTCCCTCACGGTACTTGTTCACTATCGGTCGATTACGAGTATTTAGCCTTGGAGGATGGTCCCCCCATATTCAGACAGGATTTCACGTGTCCCGCCCTACTTGTCTCTAGCCTAGTACCACCCAATAATTTTCACATACGGGACTATCACCCTTTATTGTCGGACTTTCCATTCCGTTCTGTTAATTACTGAGATATCACTAGAAGGCTGTTCCCATTTCGCTCGCCACTACTCTGGGAATCTCGGTTGATGTCTTTTCCTCTTGCTACTTAGATGTTTCAGTTCACAAGGTTCGCTTCTCATACCCTATGTATTCAGGTATGGATACCACAAAAGTGGTGGGTTTCCCCATTCAGAAATCCCCGGATCAAAGCTTATTTACCAGCTCCCCGGGGCTTATCGCAGGTTATAACGTCTTTCGTCGCCTGTAATCGCCAAGGCATCCATCATGTGCACTTATTCACTTGATCCTATAACGAGCACCATTGCTAGTACCTGTTACAGGTTTACTTCTACTTCTGACATGTTTGCCGTAATCCAAACTGTAAGTACTTGTTAAAGAACTTGGTAAAACTCGTTTGTATTACTGATTGATGATTCAATCTTTACCCTTATTACATTGTCAAATGTCCTCTCAAAGAAACATTTGACACTTTGCTTACTCAAATTTTTAAAGAACAGCCATAAATGGCAAAACTAAACGATTAAATGTTCGCTTAGTTTTGACATTTAGATGATGGTGGAGGATGACGGGATCGAACCGACGACCCCCTGCTTGCAAAGCAGGTGCTCTCCCAGCTGAGCTAATCCCCCAACGTCCCACTAAGTCTTGTTTCTGGCTGGTGGTGGGTCTGGTAGGACTTGAACCTACGACCCCTGCGTTATCAACACAGTGCTCTAACCAGCTGAGCTACAGACCCGTGGCTTTTATTGTCAACCGATAAGTGTGGGCACTAGGATTCAGCATCTTTCTCTAGAAAGGAGGTGATCCAGCCGCACCTTCCGATACGGCTACCTTGTTACGACTTTACCCCAGTCATGAACCCTGCCGTGGCAGTCGCCCTCCTTGCGGTTAGGCTAACGGCTTCTGGCAAAACCCACTCCCATGGTATGACGGGCGGTGTGTACAAGACCCGGGAACGTATTCACCGCGACATTCTGATCCGCGATTACTAGCGATTCCAGCTTCACGTAGTCGAGTTGCAGACTACGATCCGGACTACGATGCATTTTCTGAGATTAGCTCCCCCTCGCGGGTTGGCAACCCTCTGTATGCACCATTGTATGACGTGTGAAGCCCTACCCATAAGGGCCATGAGGACTTGACGTCATCCCCACCTTCCTCCGGTTTGTCACCGGCAGTCTCTTTAGAGTGCTCTTGCGTAGCAACTAAAGACAAGGGTTGCGCTCGTTGCGGGACTTAACCCAACATCTCACGACACGAGCTGACGACAGCCATGCAGCACCTGTGTTCACTTTCCCTTACGGGCACCTAATGTATCTCTACTTCGTTAGTGACATGTCAAGGGTAGGTAAGGTTTTTCGCGTTGCATCGAATTAATCCACATCATCCACCGCTTGTGCGGGTCCCCGTCAATTCCTTTGAGTTTTAATCTTGCGACCGTACTCCCCAGGCGGCTGACTTCACGCGTTAGCTACGTTACTCAGAATGTAAATTCCGAACAACTAGTCAGCATCGTTTAGGGCGTGGACTACCAGGGTATCTAATCCTGTTTGCTCCCCACGCTTTCGTGCATGAGCGTCAGTGTTATCCCAGGGGGCTGCCTTCGCCATTGGTATTCCTCCACATATCTACGCATTTCACTGCTACACGTGGAATTCTACCCCCCTCTGACACACTCTAGCTATACAGTCACAGGCGCCATTCCCAGGTTAAGCCCGGGGATTTCACGCCTGTCTTGTATAACCGCCTGCGCACGCTTTACGCCCAGTAATTCCGATTAACGCTTGCACCCTACGTATTACCGCGGCTGCTGGCACGTAGTTAGCCGGTGCTTATTCTTCAGGTACCGTCATTCCCGGACTGTGTTAGAGCCGGTGTTTCTTCCCTGACAAAAGAGCTTTACAACCCGAAGGCCTTCTTCACTCACGCGGCATTGCTGGATCAGGGTTTCCCCCATTGTCCAAAATTCCCCACTGCTGCCTCCCGTAGGAGTCTGGGCCGTGTCTCAGTCCCAGTGTGGCTGATCGTCCTCTCAGACCAGCTACTGATCGTCGCCTTGGTGGGCTTTTACCCCACCAACAAGCTAATCAGGCATCGGCCGCTCTAATCGCGCGAGGTCTTTCGATCCCCCGCTTTCCCCCTCAGGGCGTATGCGGTATTAGCACAGCTTTCGCTGCGTTATCCCCCACGATAAGGTACGTTCCGATGTATTACTCACCCGTTCGCCACTCGCCACCAGGTACAAGTACCCGTGCTGCCGTTCGACTTGCATGTGTAAGGCATGCCGCCAGCGTTCAATCTGAGCCAGGATCAAACTCTTCAGTTTAATTCCTGTGATCCTTGCGGATCGTCGCACTCATTCAAAAGAAATTGACTTGGTAATAAAACCAAATCTTTTTACTGTCTATGAGTACTATTTATTTACATCTGTCCCGAAGGACTTGATGCTTTCACTTAGTACCCACAATTATCGGTTGACTAATTTTTAAAGAGGGCTGCGCGTTTTTGTATTTCATAAAACGTTGCAGCAGAGAGATGAGACTTTATACCCCTTTTGAGGGTCCGTCAACACCTTTTGTAGTCTTTTTCTATAAAAAAGCGATGTTTTTTCCTACTTTTAAAATAAACCCATGTAGAACAAGGGTCTGGAGGTCGAAAATATTTTCAATTTTTTTTCGAAATATGCGGTTTTTCATGGAAAGGGCAGATAATTTCAGGCAAGTGTTCAGTTTTTAACTCTATTTATCGCCCTTTTATGTCTGTATTGCTATACCTAGGGAAAACCCTGTAATTAGCTCTTGTTTCTGCTAGTATGGTGCTATGCACAATAAATTAGCGAATAGTCACTTACCTAGTAAGCCCTATACGGCTGGCTTAGTCGTGCCTATTCGTGAATTACATGCGGGCCATAGAGAGCACATTCTTCAGCATCTTTTGCTGCTGAATGAAGAAGATCGTCGTCTTCGCTTCGGCACTCAAACCCCTGATGAGGTTATTCATCGCTATGTAAAGAGGCTTAATTTCAATAGAGATGCGATATTTGGCAGCTTTGACTCTCAGCTAAACCTGATTGGTATGGCTCATTTAGCGTATCTACCCGAAATAAAAGGCCAGCCACTAGCTGCAGAGTTTGGCGTATCGGTACTGCCTAATGGCCGGGGGCAGGGCATTGGTACCGCCCTATTGGCCCGCGCTTCGGTGCACTCTCGCAATACCCGTATCGAAACCTTATTCGTACATTGCCTGGCAAATAACCGGGCAATGATGCATCTGGCGCAAAAGGCGGGCATGCTTGTTGAGTATGCCCATGGTGATGCCGATGCTTATTTGAAATTACCGCCTGCAAATTCAGGCACGATTGTTGAAGAGGCTGCCAACGAGCAGTGGGCTGACTTTGACTATGCACTTAAACAAAACTTTAAGCGCTCAAACGATGTGTGGTCCTGGTTTCTTGGAAAGCAAGTCGTTCGCCCAACTTAATTTACGCTAGGCGCTCCGCGTAAAATCCAGCCAGCCAATAAAGACGCATCAGCATCACTTAACTTTGCATTTGCTGGCATTGGTACAACGCCCCAAGACCCCGAGCCACCTTTAATAATTTTGTTTTTTAGAAATACTATTGCGCTAGGATCGTTCGCATATTTTTTTGCAACAGCTTGATAGCTAGGGCCCACAATTTTTTTATCAAGCGCATGACATCCCAGGCAAGCATTTTGCTTTGCAAGTAAAACCGCCTTCGTATCGTCACTAGATGCCTTCGCACTTAGCGAACATAGTAAGAAGACGGTGGTGAGCAAACAAGATTTCAGATGTTGCATGGATAAATTCATTGCTCACCCCCCATCAAACAGCCTTACTGTTTTGGCATCGAGTTTGGCTGCGATTCATCTGCCTTACCTTGTTTTTCTAGGCGCGTTTTTTCTGCATCAGAAATAATGTCGAAATAGACGTACACATCTTTTACGCCGTCAACATTGCTAGTAACTTTCTTAGCAATCGCTGCCTCGTTTTGCGTCAGGATACCCATCAAATAAACACTACTACCTTCAGCAACAATTGCCATTGAATTCGATGGCAGCTTGTCTGTGAAAATCATTTGGGTTTTGATTTTAGATTCGAGGTAAGAATCATTCGCGCGTGCTGTAAAAGTGCTATTGGGTCCAAAGGCTAATTCATTAAAGACAGAGCGGGCGTTTTTCATTTCCTTTACAAAGGTGCCGGCCTGGCCCTTAATATCGGCATCCTTCACCTCACCAGTTAACAATACCTTTTGATTGAATGATGTCACGTTAATGTGCGCATTATCACCATAACGCTTGGCTAAAGCATTGCCGGCCTCTAACTCAATACCCTTATCAATTGCCTGCACAGCTGGGGAACGGCGATCAGCCAATACGCTTGCGCCTGCCACAACACCGCCAATAGCTAATACACCACAACCGGATAGGAAGGAGGAAATCAACATCGCGGCAAGTAATTTGATGATGAGAGTATTTCGCATATGCGTACCTTTTAATTAATTAATTTATTGATCGAGCAATAAATGATCTACGCCATCGCATAAGGCATGAAGCAAAACTAAATGCGTTTCTTGAATACGAGCAGTGCGAGTGGAGGGCGCGCACAGATGAATGTCATCAGCATCTAATAAGCTAGCAATCTTTCCGCCACCGTTACCAGTCAGGGCAATAATCTGTATCCCCATCTTTTTTGCAGCCTCAATTGCTCTCACTACGTTTTTTGAATTTCCTGAAGTGGAGATGCCAATTAAGATGTCGCCTTTCTTGCCGAGACCGCGCACTTGCTTGGCAAAGATTTCGTCATAGCTGTAGTCGTTTCCTACAGCAGTCAAAATGGATGTGTCTGTAGTCAGCGCAATCGCAGCCAACTCTTGTCGCTCCCTCTCAAAGCGACCAATCAGCTCGGCGGCGAAATGCTGCGCATCAGCAGCTGATCCGCCGTTACCGCAAGCCATTACCTTTCCGCCAGCGCGTAAACAGTTTGTCATCGCGACTATGCCGCGAGCAACCGGCTCAGGAAGTATTTTTTCAGCGGCTTGCTTTACAGCAATGCTGTCTAAAAAATGCTGGGATGCGCGAGCGCGCAAACGTTCGAGAGTATCTTTATCCATCACATTATTATGCGCCATAGTTCAGACAACCTGCCTACGCCACCCATGATTTCAAAAGCAACGTATTCTCTTACTTATTAATACTATTTTGCAAAAGATTGCCCAAATGGAATTAAGCTCCTTTGACTTTTTAAAACAACAGGACCTGCCAGCCGGCGCTTTATACATGGTTGCCACGCCAATTGGTAATTTGGGTGACATTACTTTGCGTGCACTGCATGTGCTTAACTCAGTAGACGGTATTGCCTGTGAAGATACAAGGCATAGCGCACCCCTGCTGCAACATTTTGGCATCCATAAGAAATGTGTCGCATTGCATGAGCACAATGAAATTACTGGTGCGCAAAACATTATTGAGCGCCTCGCTCAAAATGAACGCTGGGCGTACATTTCAGATGCTGGTACACCTGGAGTATCAGATCCCGGCGCAAGATTAGTGAACGCGGTAGAAAAGGCTGGCTTTCGCATTATTCCCATTCCCGGTGCAAGTGCGGTTTCTACTGCTATTTCTGCTGGCGGCTCTGTCATGCTGCCATCGGAAGGGCGCTTTCAGTTTCTTGGCTTTTGGCCAAATAAAGCAAAAGAGCGGGGCGCCCTTATTCAAGATATTCGTAGCAATTCAAAAACAAGCATCTTTTTTGAATCGCCACATCAAATTCGCGAGACCCTGATAACGCTGAGCAAAGAACTAGAGGCCGAGCGACAGGTAATAGTAGGTAGAGAACTGACCAAAAAGTTTGAGCAGCTGGTCACGCTCACTGTTGCAGATATTCCGGAGTGGCTTGAGCAAGCAGAGAGCCTCAGGGGTGAATTTATTATCTTAGTAGCTGGCCGCCAAGCCAATGCGGACGAGGCCCCTGAACATTCGGCGCTCTTGCTATGGGCTAACGCCCTGAGTCCTTACTTAGGCAGCAAAGAAATTGCTGCCGTGCTCGCTCAAACGCTTGGATTGAGCAAAAAAGAGGCGTACCAAGTTGCGCTAGATGCAAAAGGTCAAAACGAAGAGCAATAAAAAGCAGGCATCTAGCCAGCTTGATCGAGAGCGCTAAACCTTATTTAGTCGCTGGTGCAGCCTCTTTGGACTCCGCTGGAGCGCTAGCATCCTGGTAATTCAATTGCGCAACAGGTTTAATCAACTGCTCGGCAGAGGCAGCCGCATCAGTCCGTTTACCGTTATTTACATATACCAATAGCAACAAAATGATGATCAATGGCACAAAAAAGGTGGCAAACACCGTAATGATCAGCTGTTTGGGGGTTTTAATGATGCTGCCGTGCGCTTCGCTCATAGGACTTTTATAGTTTGACGGGTTTTAGAGTGGTTCTGCGATGATTATAACGAGAGCCTAAGGATATAGGCACTTACAATGGCGTAGTTAGCGAATTTCATACTGGCGCCCGTAGCTCAGTGGATAGAGTATTGGCCTCCGAAGCCAAGGGTCGCAGGTTCGATTCCTGCCGGGCGCACCAAAACAGAGGGGGTTTTGACCTACATCATGCGTGAATTCGTGAAAAAGGCTATCATTTCCTTCTAACTTATTGATTCTTATCATGTCAAATCATCTAAATTCTGCACTATCCGAGCCATCCATGGCCAATCCTTTGGCTCCAGATCTTCCGTTGCCGCACCGAAAGGTGATTCGTAGCTGGTTGATCCCCATGGCTCAAGGAGAAACAGTAAAAGCAATTGCCTTGCTGGCATTGGATGCTGTTTTATGGCTTGCCTGTATCGCAGGCACTATCTTTGTTGAGAGCGTGCTGATCAAAATCGTATTAGGCTTAGTTGCTGGCTTTGTTACTGGCCGCATCTTCATCTTGGGTCATGATGCTTGCCATCAAAGCTACACACCACACCGCGAACTGAATAAAGTATTGGGTCGCATTGCGTTCTTGCCATCTCTAACCCCATACAGCTTATGGGATGTAGGCCACAACGTTGTTCACCATGGCCAGACTAACCTCAAGGGCTTTGACTTTGTTTGGGCTCCATTATCAAAAGCGGAATTCGATGCACTGCCTGCTTGGCGCAAAGCCGTAGAGCGTCTCTACCGTAGTGGATGGGGCCCTGTTTTCTACTACCTCATTGAGATCTGGTGGAGACGTGAGTACTTCCCGAATGCAAAAAACAAACCTGGCGATCGTCCAATTTTCTTGAAAGATAATTTACTGGTAACTGGCTTTGCCATTATCTGGATTGCCTGTCTCATTGCCGGCGCCCTCGCTACCGGTCAATCTGTCTGGCTTGGCCTCATCACTGGTTTTGCTCTTCCTTTCCTGTTCTGGAATGGAATGATTGGTTTCGTGGTCTATGTTCACCATACCCACACTTCAGTGTCTTGGTATGACAAGAAATCTGAGTGGTTGCGCGCCCAGCCTTTTGTATCCACCACAGTGCATTTGACCTTTAATTGGATTTGGGGCTCTTTGATGCACCACATCATGGAGCACACAGCCCATCACGTAGATATGAGCGTTCCTCTATATCGCCTTCAAGAGGCTCAAAATACCCTGGAAACCATCCTTCCAGAGCGTATTTTTATCCAAAAGTTCTCTTGGGCATGGTATTTCGAGACGGCTCGTAAGTGCAAGCTCTATGATTTTGAAAACAAGGCTTGGCTCGATTTTGATGGCAATAAAACAGCCGATTCGGTACGAGTTGTCCTGAGCCCAGCCCCAGCGGGACAAAACGGGTAAAATAAAGGTTCTGTACAAGATTTGAATTGCCCGGATTGCCCATGACTACTTCGACTCCAGCTGCTACCCAAGAAACTTCACAGAGCCTTAAGTTCTGCTCCTCATGCAGTCGCGAAAAGCGTCTGGAAGGTGGCACCTGGATTCCGACAAGCAATCGTAAGCAGCGCTGGATTTGCGCAAGCTGTTTATACAACCGTACTCACCGTACGGGCTCAGCAAAAACCTAAATCTTCATTTAGTTTTACTAATTTACGATTGATTAATCCTCAACATAGGGATTGCTTTGGCGCTCTCTAGAGAACGTCGACATAGTCCACAGAATACTCAATGAAAACTCAAGACACATTTAAATTCGCAGAAACACATGAGTGGGCTAGCATCGAAGATGATGGGCTAGTTTGGGTGGGTATTAGTAATCATGCGCAAGAAGCTTTGGGTGATGTCATGTTTTTCCAAGCGCCAAAAATTGGCCAACAAGTAAAGCAGGGCGAAGCCATTGCTGCAATAGAGTCCGTTAAAGCGGCGAGCGATATTCATGCTCCCATCAGCGGTGAAATTATTGCTCTTAATGAAGAGGTGGATGTCAGCCCTGAGATGGTGAATACTCAGCCGTATTCAGTGTGGTTATTTAAAATTAAACCAACATCTCCTGAGATGCTGAGCTCTAACTTAAACGACTTAATGTCGCTCACACAATACGAGTCTAGCGCAGGCGCTTAGATAGCAATCGGATCGCGCTCTACCAACCATCGAATACGTGATGTTTTACTGATTCTTCCCGTGGAATCTTGGCGCAACTCTTGATCAATTATCTCAAGCGCTTCTTGTAGCGCCTTACGATTGCCTGACTCAATTAATAATTGGGCGCGCTCTGCGCCCGCCACTCGCATGACTGGCTTTGGCACTGGGTCATATACCTTGAGCTCTCTCGTAATCAGGCCCTTAATTTTTATACGCGCCTTGAGTTCATTCAAAAACTGAATTGCCTTATCTAGGCTTTTACCTTCTGCATGAATGAATGCTTGATAGGAGTAGGGCGGTAATTTTGCCTCTTCGCGCTCTTTAGCAGTAAATGCTAAAAATCCATCGACATCGTGTCTTAATAAATACTGAAATACCGGCGCCTCTGGGTATTGTGTCTCGATATAAATATCTCCCCCAGCCTCACCTTTGGTGCCGGATCTTCCTGCGCGCCCGGCCACTTGAACTAACTGCGCAAATAATCTTTCGGCCGCTCTAAAGTCTGCCGAATAGAGTCGACTATCTGCGTCTAACACGGCTACTAATCCAATGTTTTGATAGTCATGTCCTTTAGCAATCATTTGAGTGCCAACGACAATATCAACATTGCCATCATGTATTTTCGTAAAAAGAGCTTCTGCCCCTTTACTCTTTCTACTTGAGTCTGTGTCGACCCGCAGCACTCTCGCTTGCGGCCACATTTCTTCAATGGCATCTTCTAACTTTTGAGTCCCATGACCAAGTGTTTTAAGGTCTGCATTTCCACAATCAGGACAAAACTGTGGGATTGGCTTTACCAACCCACAATGGTGACAATTTAATACGGATCTCTTGCTTAATGCGCCAGCCTTATGCATTACTGTGTAGGTAGAGCATTGAGTGCATTTTGATAGCCAATTACATGCTGAGCAACTGAGTACCGGGGCATAACCGCGCCGATTAATCAAAATCAAACTTTGCTTTTTTTCTGCAAGTGATTTGCTAATGGCATTTGCAAGTTTTTTTGTAATGAGGCTTTTTTGCTTTGGCGCACCTGCATCGCCTGGGCTAAATTGATTTTGTGGATCACGTGTATTAATTAAGTGCACACTAGGTAGAGCTGCGCCTTGGGCGCGCTGATCAAGTCGAATATTTTCATAGCGACCCGATTGAGCGGCCAACCAGGTTTCTATTGACGGCGTGGCTGATGATAAGAGGATGGGGATTTTTTGATCATGCGCTCTCCAGATTGCTAAATCTCTTGCCGAATATCTAGTTCCATCTTGTTGCTTATAAGATGGATCGTGCTCTTCGTCCACCACGATGGCGCGTAAATTTGGCATAGGCGTCAAAGCTGCTAGCCTCGTTCCCAAAATAATTTGTGCTTTGCCAGTCATTGCTTCATACCAAGCAACGCCTCTTTTCTTTTCGCTGACACCGCTATGTAATACCGCCATTTTTTCATCTGGGAAGTAGGCTCTTACGCGTCTTTCTAGTTGCGGAGTTAAGTTAATTTCTGGCACTAGTAAAAGTACTTGAGCACCCTCTTCTTTAAGTGTGCTTGCAAGCCAATTGAGAAAGACGGCCGTCTTACCACTCCCCGTTTGGCCCTGCAATAAAATTGTCCTAAATTGATTTTCTTTTTGACCATCTGCCAGCAGTTGAGATAAGGCGATCTTTTGATCGGAATTCAATTGCTCTACCGTAATCAAACCTTCTGCCTCTGCAACAAGCTTTTTTTTACCTTTTTTGTCTGCAGATCCCAGTTTTTCCGGTATTTTTTCCCATTGATCTGCTTTTTTCCACATCTGCGGTATGACCGGTAATACGGTTTCCCCTAAACCGTGGATGTAATACTGACTGCTAAAGCTCATTAATCGCAATAAAGCGGGGTCCAATACAGGAAGTGGCGCCAAACGATCCACGTATTTGAGCTTTCCGATCTCATAATCGGAGTGATTGCTCACCCTTACTATCAGCCCAATCTCTTTAGACCGGGCAAAGGGCACCTCAACCACATTACCAATTTCAGGGAATCTGCCTAATTTTTCAATATCCCATAGGTAATCAAAGCCCTGAACTAAAGGCTTATCTACTACTACCTGCACTACGATAGGCTGAGGATCATTTACTAAAATTTGTTATTCAACCCTGTGGATAAGTCTGTGGATATCATTTGATGCTTTGCGTTTCTATAGTTATTTTATAGGAATGCCATCGTAGACAGAAAATCAATATTTTATTAATTTTCTATATTAATCAATGACTTAAAGCCAATTAATAAGGTAAAGATTCATAATTCTTACGAATCTCACTGTATTTTTTATTTTGCACATTTCTGTGCATAACTTTTACCAAAATACCGGCCTAAGTTAGCAATTACTTATAGTTATTGCTTTGTGCGCAAGGCTTTTGAGTGATTGATTACAGCTTCAGAGAGCGCCGCCACATTTTCGGGTGGGGTAAATTGGTTAATGCCGTGCCCTAGATTAAAAATATGGCCATCGAGGGGATGCAAACCAGGCTTTAATGCAGGAGCTCCCGCTAAGTCATTCAAGAGGCCCTCGGCAGCAGCTGCAACTTGTTTTGGTTCTGAGAACAAAATTAGCGGATCTAGGTTGCCCTGCAAAGCCAGCGGTTTGTTGACATCTAAAAGCTGCTGACGAGCACGGCTTAAGCGCATTGTCCAGTCAATCGCAATAACATCTGCCCCAATTTGCGCCATGTCATTTAACCAAATACCGCCGCCTTTAGTGAACATAATGATTGGGATCTTGCGCCCCTCATGTTCACGAGGTAATAGTGCAATCACTTTTTGCATAGCAGCCAAAGACATGCGCTGATACCAACCATCGGGAAGTAAGCCTCCCCAGGTATCAAAGATCATGAGTGCTTGTGCACCTGCCTTAACTTGCTCAATTAAATAAGCAGCCACGGACTGCACATTAATCTCCAGAATATGCTCAAGCAAATCTGGGCGACTAAACATCATAGTCTTGGCATGACGAAAATCGTCGGAGCCCGAACCATCAATCATGTAGCAAGCCAATGTCCATGGGCTGCCAGAAAAACCAATCAGCGGAACGCGCTGCTTACCATCTTGAATCAGTGCCTTGCGAATTTCTGACACAGCATCAAAAACATATTTGAGCTGATCCATATCTGCAACGCGTAATTTTTTTACCGCCTCTTCCGTGCGAAGGGGGTGGTCAAAACTGGGTCCTTCACCTGCTGTAAATTTCAGACCCAAACCCATTGCATCTGGAATGGTCAAAATATCTGAGAACAAAATCGCCGCATCTAATGGGTAGCGATCCAGTGGCTGAAGCGTTACCTCAGTTGCATAGGCTGGATTTTTAGCTAGGCCAAGAAAGCTTCCAGCTCTTGCGCGGGTTGCGTTGTACTCCGGCAGGTAGCGACCCGCTTGACGCATAAGCCAAAGCGGCGTTTGATCAACCGCTTCGCCCAAGCAGGCTTTTAAAAATCGGTCATTTAACAACAAGGAAATGTCCGATTCTTATTTTTTACGACGGAAACGAGCAATCGCAGCCAGCTGTGCTGCTGCCATGGCAAACTCTGATTGAGCTAAAGCCAAATCAAATTCAGTACCACGATTTTGCATAGCCTCTTCAGCGCGCTTCTTAGCTTCGATAGCTTTTGCTTCATCCAAGTCATGACCGCGAATAGCGGTGTCTGCCAATACAGTGACATGATCCGGCTGCACTTCTAAATAGCCACCTGCAACGAATACAAACTCTTCATCGCCATCAGCTTTTTCAATACGAACTGAGCCTGGACGAATGCGTGTAATCAAAGGAGTGTGGCCGCGTAAAATACCGAGCTCACCATTTTCTCCAGGAAGCGCTACAAACTTGGCTTCACCGCTGAAAATAGATTGCTCAGCACTTACTACATCGACGCGTATGGTTGACATAATTTCCCTAGATGAATTCGATTAAAGCTTCTTAGCTTTCTCGATGGCTTCATCAATTGAACCCACCATGTAGAACGCCTGCTCTGGCAAGTGATCCAATTCTCCGCTGCAAATCATTTTGAAACCACGGATAGTTTCTTTCAATGGAACGTATTTGCCTGGTGAGCCAGTAAATACTTCAGCAACGTGGAAAGGCTGGGACAAGAAACGTTGAATCTTACGTGCACGTGACACAGCTAATTTGTCTTCTGGTGACAACTCGTCCATACCCAAAATAGCAATAATGTCGCGCAACTCTTTGTAACGCTGCAAAGTCATCTGAACTTCACGAGCCACATCATAGTGCTCTTGACCAACTACTTGTGGGTCAAGCTGACGGCTGGTTGAGTCCAGTGGATCAACTGCTGGATAAATACCCAAAGCAGCAATATCACGTGACAACACCACTGTGGAGTCTAAGTGTAAGAAGGTTGTAGCTGGTGATGGATCGGTCAAGTCATCCGCAGGAACGTAAACGGCCTGAATAGACGTAACAGAACCAGTCTTTGTTGAAGTAATACGCTCTTGCAACTTACCCATCTCTTCAGCCAATGTTGGCTGATAACCCACAGCAGATGGCATACGACCGAGCAACGCTGATACTTCAGTACCGGCGAGTGTGTAGCGATAAATGTTATCGACGAAGAACAAAATGTCACGGCCCTCGTCACGGAAAGCTTCAGCCATTGTCAAACCAGTCAACGCAACACGCAAACGGTTGCCTGGAGGCTCGTTCATCTGACCAAACACCATCGCTACTTTATCTACAACGTTAGATTCTTTCATCTCGTGATAGAAGTCATTGCCTTCACGAGTACGCTCACCAACACCAGCAAACACAGATAAGCCCGAGTGTTGCTTAGCGATGTTGTTAATCAATTCCATCATGTTTACGGTCTTACCAACACCCGCGCCGCCGAACAAACCAACCTTACCGCCTTTGGCAAATGGGCAAACTAAGTCAATAACCTTAATACCGGTTTCTAACAAGTCAACGGATGGTGAGAGTTCATCAAACTTTGGTGCTGGCTGGTGAATAGCGCGACGCTCTTCAGTAGCAATGGGACCTGCATCGTCAATTGGGCGGCCTAAAACATCCATAATGCGGCCCAATGTTGCTGGACCAACAGGTACGGAAATTGGAGCACCAGTCGACTTTACTTGCATGCCGCGACGTAATCCATCACTAGCACCCATAGCAATTGCGCGAACTACGCCATCACCAATTTGTTGCTGAACTTCAAAGGTCAAACCTTTTTCAGCAAATGATTTTTCTCCGCTCTCAACTAATGTCAAGGCTTCATAAATGTTTGGCATGTTGTCACGTGGGAACTGAATGTCCACCACTGGACCGATACACTGCACGATATTTCCGTTACTCATCGCATTTCTCCGCTTTTAATTCCTGAATTCTTTCGTATTCCTAAACGCTGACCGCTTAAACCGCAGCCGCTCCGCCAACAATCTCTGACAACTCTTTAGTAATAGCAGCCTGTCGTGTTTTGTTGTACACCAATTGCAATTCGCCAATCACATTCTTCGCATTATCTGAAGCGGCCTTCATTGAGACCATTCGTGCAGATTGTTCTGAAGCCATGTTTTCAGCAACAGCTTGATAAATCATTGCTTCTACATAACGCTTGAGCAAGCCATTCAAGATGGACTCCGCATCAGGTTCGTAGATGTAATCCCAAGAATTTGCTGCCTTCTCTTCTGGAGTCAATGCAACTGGCTCCAGTGGTAAGAGTTTTTCTAAAACAGGCTCTTGTTTCATTGCATTTACAAAGCGGTTATATGCCAAATAAACAGCATCAATTTCGCCGCGCTCAAACGCTTCTAACTGGGCAGTAATTGCACCAATCAACACATCCATGTGTGGCGTATCGCCAATTTGAGTTGTTTGAGAAATCAGTTTTGCTTTTGAACGGTTCAAAAACTGGAGGCCTTTCGAGCCGATAGCAGTGTATTCAATATCAATATTGCTGCCTTGCATATCGCGCACTTGGTTTGCAATCAGACGCAATACGTTGGTGTTTAGTCCGCCGCATAAACCTTTGTCTGTTGTAACCAAAATCGTGCCAATTTTCTTTACATCACGAGTCGCCATGTAAGCAGGGCGGAACTCAGGATTTGCTTTTGAAAGATTGGCAACAATCTCACGAATTTTTTCAGCATAAGGACGCGCGTTACGCATGCGCTCTTGGGCGCGACGCATCTTGGATGCGGCGACCATTTCCATTGCCTTCGTGATCTTGCGCGTATTTTGCACGCTCTTGATCTTAGATCGTATCTCTTTTGTGCTTGCCATGATTTATGCGAGCCCTCTTAGAAAGAGGCTGAACGCTTGTAATCCTCAATCGCGGAACGCAAAGCAGCTTCATCATCTTTGCTCAAGTCTTTGGTCTCTTCAATACGGCCAACTAAATCAGCGTATTTTGATTTCAAATGATCTTGTAAGCCTTTTTCAAATGCCAATACATGCTTTACTTCAAGATCATCAAAGTAGCCGTTGTTCATGGCATAAAGTGAGGCGGCCATTTCCCAAACCTGCAAAGGCTTGTACTGCGCCTGTTTACACAACTCAGTAACACGCTTACCGCGCTCGAGTTGTTTACGCGTTGCATCATCAAGATCAGATGCAAACTGTGCAAACGCTGCTAATTCACGATACTGAGCTAAGTCGGTACGAATACCGCCGGACAATTTTTTGATCACTTTAGTCTGAGCTGCGCCACCAACGCGTGACACAGAAATACCGGCGTTAATCGCAGGACGTACGCCAGCATTAAACAAGTCGGTTTCCAAGAAGATCTGACCGTCAGTAATCGAAATCACGTTAGTCGGAACGAATGCAGAAACGTCGCCAGCTTGAGTCTCAATAATTGGCAATGCAGTCAAAGAACCCGTCTTACCTTTTACTGAACCATTTGTAAATTTCTCAACATATTCAGCATTCACACGAGCAGCGCGCTCAAGTAAACGTGAGTGGAGATAGAACACATCGCCAGGGTAAGCTTCGCGGCCTGGTGGGCGACGCAAGAGCAAAGAAATCTGACGATATGCAACCGCTTGTTTTGTTAAATCATCGTAAACGATCAGCGCATCTTCACCACGATCGCGGAAGTATTCACCCATTGTGCAACCTGCATATGCAGAGAGGTACTGCATCGCTGCAGACTCAGAAGCACTTGCTGCTACAACAACGGTGTATTCCATTGCGCCGAGCTCAGTGAGCTTGCGCACAACGTTAGCAATAGTAGAGGCTTTTTGACCAATCGCAACGTAAACGCAATAAACGCCTTTACCTTTTTGGTTAATGATCGCGTCAACTGCAACTGCTGTCTTACCTGTTTGACGGTCACCAATGATCAGCTCGCGCTGGCCACGGCCGATTGGAACCATTGCATCAATCGCCTTCAAGCCAGTTTGAACTGGCTGGCTAACGGATTGACGAGCGATAACGCCTGGAGCAACTTTTTCGATAAAGTCAGTTAACTTGGTATTGATTGGGCCCTTGCCATCAATCGGCTGACCTAGTGCGTTTACAACGCGACCGAGCAACTCTGGGCCAACTGGAACTTCCAAAATACGACCAGTACATTTAACTGGGTCGCCTTCTTTAATATGGGTGTACTCACCCAACACTACGGCACCAACTGAATCACGCTCAAGGTTCAAAGCGAGGCCGATGGTGTTGTTCGGGAACTCCAACATCTCGCCCTGCATAACACCAGATAAGCCGTGTACGCGGCAAATACCGTCGGTCACTGAAATTACAGTGCCTTCGTTACGAAGTTGGGAATCAACACCCATTTCGCTAATTCGGCTTTTGATCAGTTCACTGATCTCGGAAGGGTTGAGTTGCATTACTTACTCCTGGGTCTTATTTCGTATGTTCTTAATAGGGATAACTTATGCGCCAAGACTTGCTTGCATTTGAGCCAGCTGTGCCTTAACTGAACTATCCATTACCTCATCTCCAACTTGAATGCGAACTCCGCCAATCAATTCTGGATCTACTTGGATAGTTGGGCGCAATTCTTTGCCCCCAAAGCGTTTCTTCAAACTTGACAACAAATCATTTAACGCAGAACCCTCTAATGGGAATGCGCTAGTAATCATTACTTCTGCTGCACCTTCGCTCTGATTCTTCATTGCCTCAAACTGAAGAGCAATTTCAGGCATGGCTGATAGGCGATGGCTTTGATTTACAAGACTTAAAAAACTGGTGACTTTACTATCCAGCTTAGTCTTCACCATGCCAGACAGCAGCTTGCTTACGTCAGCTGCAGATACTTTTGGATTATTTGATAAAGCAGCAACTTCTGGCAATGCAGCAAGCTGCGCCAATTCATTTAACTGCTCTAAACAAGTAGCAAACTCAGCAGGCTTGGCACTTTGAAAAAGTGCTTCAGCATAAGGGCGTGCAATCGTGGCTAATTCAGCCATATCAAAGTTCTGCCTTTAATTGATCAAGCAATGCGCCGTGGGCTTTTGCATCCACTTCACGACGCAAAATTTGCTCTGCGCCTTTAACAGCCAACACAGCGACTTCGGCGCGCAATACTTCACGGGCACGAGTAACTTGTTGATCTGCATCTTGCTTAGCTTGAGAAATAATACGGGCTGCTTCAGCTTGTGCATTTGCGCGAATTTCTTCAGCGGACATTTGTGCACGTTTTTCTGCTTCTGCAACACGCTGCACACCTTCTTGGCGTGCTTTAGATAATTCTTGCTCTGCTTCATTGCTTGCTAATGCGAGTGCTTCTTTACCACGCTCGGCAGCCGCTAAGCCGTCAGCAATTTTGCTTGAACGCTCATCTAACGCCTTAACTAGCGGTGGCCACACAAAGCGTGCAACAACCCACCATAAGACGAAGAAAACGATCATTTGCGCGAATAGGGTCGCGTTCAGATTCACGATATTCCTTTCAGTATTGTTAAGAACGGTTGGATGACCCGGTGGTCATCCACGCCAAAACAATTACTTAATAACTGCGAGCAGTGGGTTTGCGAAGGCAAACAACATTGCAACACCAACGCCGATCAAAAACGCAGCGTCGATCAAACCAGCCAAAAGAAACATCTTAGTTTGGAGTGGCTCCATCAATTCTGGTTGACGTGCGCAAGCTTCGATGTACTTGCCGCCCATCAATGCAATACCTAAACAAGCACCGATCGCGCCGAGGCCGATGATGATGCCGATAGCGATTGCTGTGAAACCTTGAATATTTGCGAGAAATTGTTGCATGTTGCTGACTCCTGAAGTTAAAGAGATAAGTTAAAAATAAAAATCTTAGTGGTGGCTATGCGCTTGCCCGATGTAGACCAAAGTCAACATCATGAAAATAAAGGCTTGCAACAAAATAACCAAAATGTGGAAGATGGCCCAAGCTGATCCAGCAATAACATGGCCCACCAATCCGAACAGGGATAAATCTAAATTAAATGTCCACACGCTACCTAGCAATGCGATCAATAAGAAAACCAATTCGCCGGCATACATATTGCCGAACAATCGCATTCCTAATGAAACGCCCTTAGCAAGATATTCGATAATGTTCAAAGCGAGGTTGAAGGGGGCTAAGTACCACTTTGCGCCAAATGGTGCTGATACCAATTCGTGTAAGAAGCCACCAAAACCCTTGACCTTAAAGCTATAGAAGAAAACCAAAAGCAATACAGACATGGACATGCCCATGGTGGCATTCAGATCGGTTGTGGGTACCACCTTATGGTGTGGAACGTGAACACCAAAACTTTCGATGAAATGATTAACGCCCAACACCCAATCTACAGGAATCAAATCGAGGGTATTTAAGAGGATGATCCAAAAGAATACAAATAAGGCAAGCGGCGCAATGAAAGAGCGATCACCATGAACAATGCTTTTAGATTGTGTCTCGGCCATCTCCACAATCATTTCGATAAAACACTGGAAGCGGCCCGGCACACCTGGGGTTGCACGACGCGCTGCGATCAACAAAATAAATACCGTGAGCAAACCCATCAGGGAAGCCCAAAAGATAGTGTCTAAATTGATAACACTGAAATCAATGATCGAGGTTTGGGCGGACCCAATATTGTTAAGGTTTTGTAAATGCTCTGAGATATACGCTGTTGGCGTCATTTGCTCGGCTGCCGCGTGGGCTTGGTTTACTTCGCTAGACATCTCTTAACTAGTCCTTAGATTCAATCTCGTTTATTACTCTTAGCGCCACAACCACGCCAGCCAAACACACTTAAGGGCAAGTACATAAGTCACCAATAAAGGGACCCAAAATACGCCCGGGACCCAATATGCAATCCCCAAAAACAGCATCAATGTAACGACGATTTTGATAAATTCGCCTGAAACCAATGCCGTCAAATAATTCCCTGGATTTAAGACTTGCGTTTTTTTTGCCAACTCCAACCTGATTAAAAACAGGGCCGAAGGCAAAACGCTAGTTAAACCACCTAAAAAGGCCGACTGAGTATAAAGGTTTATCCCAATCGAGTCCCCAAAAAAGGACCAAAACACCATACTGAACGCAGTGAGCACTATTTGCGCAGCCAAAATCTTCCATGGCGACAGTGGGGGGTAATTAAGGGCATTGCTTGCTTGCAGCGCCCTCATCTCCTCTTTACTTACAACCCGGTATGTCTCTTCTTCAGATTCATCCCAGTCACCTGCCTCGGAAAATCGATTTTTTTGAGGAATCAATTTAGCCCCGTGAGTTTAATGTGTGCACTGCAATAGGTCAAATGTTTTGGGGTCATTTTTTAAGCCTTTTAAGCCTCGACGCCCAGCTTTTTTAACAAAGAATCCAGCTCATCAAATTGGCTAAAGCGGATTCTGAGCTCGCCGCCTTTGCCCTTAAACTTAAATTCTGCATTTAAGCCTATTAAATCGGCGATTTCTTGAGTTAAGCGACGCATGTCTGGATCGCGGCTTGGTGCGCCGCCCTCCGCCTTGGTTTTAGCTTTCTTGTCCCCAATTTGACCGCCAGCAAGCGCTAGGGCAGTAGCCATTCTCTCGGCTTCACGAACGGATAGGCCCTGGGCTGCAATTCTTTGTGCCAAAGCGACTTGGCTGGCTCCCGGCAGGGGTAATAGAGCGCGGGCATGACCCATATCAATATCGCCGGCCAAGAGCATGGCTTGCACTGGTTTTGCCAGTTGATTTAAACGCAATAAATTACTCACGGCGCTACGTGATTTACCAACTGCTTTTGCTGCTTGCTCATGCGTAAAACCAAACTCCTCAATCAACCTAGCGAGGCCTTGAGACTCTTCCAGCGGATTTAAATCTTCGCGCTGCATATTCTCAACTAAAGCCATTGCAGCAGCAGCTTGATCATTCGCTCCAGAAACTAATACAGGCACCTCTTTTAAGCCGGCCAAAGTTGCCGCACGAAAGCGACGCTCACCAGCAATAATTTCGTATTTTCCAGGGGCAACCAAACGCACTAACAAGGGCTGCATCACACCTTGCTCGCGAATACTTTCGGCCAACTCTTGCAATGCACCCGCTTCCATTTTTTGACGCGGCTGATATTTGCCAGCCTGCAATGCGCTTAATGGCAAACGATTAATTTCAGCTGTGGTTTCTTTTTGTGCCTTATCGCCGAGAAGTGCCTCTAAGCCACGACCTAAACCTTTTTTCTTGATTGCAACCATAATATTTTTATTGTTCCTAGGTTTTACATTTGCTTAATGCGCTCAATCATCTCAGCGCCAAACTCCAAGTAGGCTTTGGCACCACGCGATGTCTTATCAAACGCCACCCCAGGAAGGCCGTAGGACGGGGCTTCTGCCAGGCGGACGTTGCGGGGAATGATGCTCTTAAATACTTTGTCGCCAAAGTGCTCAAGCAATTGATCAGAAACTTGTTGTTGCAAAGTCATGCGCGGATCAAACATCACGCGCAATAAACCGATAATCACTAAATCAGGATTTAAGTTTGCGTGAACTTGCTTAATCGTGTTCACTAAATCCGAGAGGCCTTCTAATGCAAAGTATTCACACTGCATTGGTACGATGACGCCATTCGCTGCACATAATCCATTGAGCGTTAACAAAGATAGTGCAGGAGGACAGTCAATCAAAATAAAGTCGTAGTCATTCGCAACAAGAGCAAGCGCATCTTTCAATCTTTGTTCGCGTGAATCTAAATCTACCAACTCAATTTCTGCGCCAGCTAAATCGCGATTTGCTGGCAACACATCATAGCCAGAACTCTCGCAAGGTACTGCAGATTCTTTTACTGTCGAAAGTCCGATCAAGACTTGGTACACAGTGCTGTTGAGATCTGCTTTTTCAATTCCTGAGCCCATCGTCGCATTACCTTGTGGATCCAAATCCACCAATAAAACACGTTGCTGGTGTCCAGCTAAACCAGCGGCCAAATTCACGGCAGTAGTCGTTTTACCAACGCCGCCTTTTTGATTTGCAATACAGAATATTTTGGCCATAATTTTTCTTAAAATTGTCGTGCTTTAAAGGGGTAATTTTCTCACGGGGGATAAGACCAAAAGTCGGCGCTCCACCGCTAAATTCGGGATCTCTAGGGGCTCATCGGCCACCAGACGCCAGTCATCCATGCAAACGTCCTGCAACTCTTCATCTGCCCGCCTTGCCTTCATTGCAAACACCAATCCATCGGGCTTGAGAAGGGGAAGAGAAAGCTCTAGAAAGTGGGCAAGATTAGTAAATGCCCTAGAAATCACCGCATCAAACTGCCCTGGCTGTGATTTGGCCACCGCTTCAACGCGCTCGCTCAAGACCTGGATGTTCTTTAAACCCAGCTTACCGCGCACATGCTGCAAAAAAGCCGTCTTTTTACGAATAGCCTCAATCAAAGTCACGTGCCAGTCCGGCTGCAAAATAGCAATCGGGATTGCAGGCAAGCCGCCGCCCGAACCAAGATCTGCAATTTTGGGATTTGGTATGCCCAAAAAGCGGCGCATTACTGGTAAAACTGTAATAGAATCAATAAGATGCAATCGAATGGAGTTCTTCTCACCCTCAATCGCAGTCAAATTGTGCACTTGGTTCCAGCGGCCCATTTCCTGCAAGAAAAGCTCTAAATCCGCGATATTGGCAGAGCTCAGATTAAGGCCTAAACTCTCAATCCCCAAAGAGACCAAATCATTACTCATGAACTTCTTCTTGGGTGCGGCCTAGACCTTTTTTAAGATGTACCAACAGTAAGGAGAGGGCCGCAGGCGTAACTCCAGATATTCTGCCAGCCTGACCCAAGGTGCCCGGCCTATGCAGATTGAGTTTTTGCTGCACCTCTTTAGATAGGCCGACTACTTGGGTGTAATCCAAAGTTTCTGGCAGCGGAAAGGTCTCGTTATGCTCTTGCCGAGCAATCTCCACAGCTTGCCTCTCTATGTAGCCTTGGTATTTGATAGAAACCTCAACCTGGTCGCTAATTTGCTGTGCCAAACCTAAATCGTCATCCAGCGTTCCCGGCGACCAAAGGCCCTCAGACAGGCTGGTAACTGCCTCATAAGTAATGCCAGGACGCCTTAAAAGGTCGGCTAAAGTGCACTCGTGCGACAAGTCTTGGCCCAAGAGCTCAGAAACAGCCTTTGCTGATCCATGTTTTGGGCCGATCCAAATATCTTTTAAACGGGCTGTTTCACGTGAAACAGCCTCTTGTTTCCTGCAAAACGTATTCCAGCGGTAATCATCTACTAAGCCTAGTTCACGTCCAATAGTGGTGAGGCGCAGATCCGCATTATCTTCACGCAGGCTCAGGCGGTATTCTGCACGGCTTGTAAACATGCGATAGGGCTCTTGGACGCCTAAGGTAATAAGATCATCCACTAAAACACCAATATAGGACTCGCTGCGCTTAGGCAACCAAGGCTCTTTACCTTGCGCCGCCAAACCGGCATTAATGCCAGCAAGCATGCCCTGGGCAGCAGCCTCCTCATAGCCCGTTGTGCCATTAATCTGACCAGCAAAGTACAGGCCTGCAATTGCCTTAGTCTCTAAGCTATGGCGCAAATGGCGCGGATCAAAGAAATCGTACTCAATAGCATAGCCAGGACGCACAATTACCGCAGCCTCTAGGCCACGAATGCTGCGCACCAAATCCCATTGAACATCAAACGGCAGGCTAGTAGAAATGCCGTTGGGGTAAAACTCATTTGTTGTTAGGCCCTCAGGCTCTAAAAAGATTTGGTGGCTATTTCTGGAGGCAAAGCGATGGATCTTGTCCTCAATAGAAGGGCAATAGCGTGGGCCAACCCCCTCAATAACGCCGGTATACATCGGGGAACGGTCTAAACCACCCCGAATAATGTCGTGTGTTTGTTCATTTGTATGGGAAATCCAGCAAGGTACTTGCTTGGGATGCTGCTCAGGCCGACCTAAATAGGAAAAAACAGGGACCGGATCCAAATCTCCTGGCTGCTCTAACATCACCGAGAAATCAATAGTTCGCCCATCAATACGGGGTGGGGTACCAGTCTTTAATCTTCCCTGGGGAAGCTTCAACTCTCTCAATCTAGCCGACAAAGAGGCGGCGGCCGGATCGCCAGCTCGACCCCCAGCATGATTATTTAAACCAACGTGAATCTTCCCATCCAAGAATGTGCCAGCAGTTAGCACCACCTTCTTGGCTATAAACGTCAGGCCCATCTGCGTAACCACACCCCGAACTTCATCACCCTGAACCAGGAGGTCATCTACGGCAGCCTGGAAAAGGGTCAAGTTTTCTTGGTTTTCGAGACGACGACGAATCGCAGCCTTATACAAAACACGATCCCCCTGTGCGCGGGTTGCACGGACAGCGGGGCCCTTGCTTGAATTTAAGATCCGAAACTGAATGCCCGCCTCGTCAGTTGCGGCCGCCATAGCGCCGCCCATGGCATCAATCTCCTTAACCAAGTGGCCTTTGCCAATCCCACCGATTGAAGGGTTGCAGCTCATAGCACCCAGACTCTCAATACTATGAGTTACAAGAAGGGTATCGCATCCCATGCGAGCAGCTGCAAGCGCGGCCTCAGTGCCGGCGTGACCGCCGCCAACCACAATGACATCGAAGTTCTTTGAATAACGCATGATTTGCCTCAGATAGGGCGATGATCATAGCATTTTGTAGGTTTCACGTGAAACAAATCCACTCCTTAATAACAACATAGGCAATCATTATTATGTAAGCTATTGATTTAATTGAATATTTATATAATAAAGGGTCAAAATACACACCGCCCAAAGTAGCGTCTTCCTTAGAACGGAAAACAGAGAGTCTTAAAAGAGTACGGCGCCGAAGCGCCGCACTAAGAACTCATTAGAAAAAACGAGTTAGTTCTTGTTCTTAAAAAAGTGGGTGATTTCACCAACAACGCCTCGACGGAAGGCCAAAACACAAATCACAAAAATAAATCCGGTTGCAATGGTGCTCCAAGATCCAATATTAGCTAGATAGTTTTGCAAACCAACCACAATGCCCGCACCAACTACCGGACCAAGAATGGTTCCCATGCCACCCAAGAGAGTCATTAAGACAACTTCGCCCGACATATGCCAATGGACATCAGTCAATGTTGCTAACTGAAAGACTAGGGTTTTCAAAGAACCCGCGAGGCCCGCGAGTGCAGCTGAAATTACAAAAGAGATGAGTTTGAAACGATCAACGTCATAGCCCAAAGAAACTGCGCGAGGTTCATTTTCCCGAATCGCTTTTAAGACCTGGCCAAAAGGGGAGTGCACAGTACGTACGATTAACGCAAATCCAAGCAAGAAAATAGCCAGCACAAAGTAGTACATACTGACGTCGTCTTTTAAATCAATCAAACCAAACAACATGCCGCGTGGCACGCCTTGAATACCATCTTCACCGCCAGTGAACGGAAGCTGCACAGCTAGAAAGTAAACCATTTGAGAAAGGGCCAGTGTCACCATCGCAAAATAAATTCCTTGCCGGCGAATTGCTAAAGAGCCAATTAAGAACCCCAAAACCCCTGAGCTTAATACCCCAAGCACAATTCCCAATTCTGGGGATAGGCCGACTTCTTTGCAAAGATGGGCAGTGATGTAAGCGGAGGTGCCAAAGAATGCAGCGTGCCCAAAAGAAAGAAGTCCTGTGAAGCCTAGCAACAAATTAAACGCACAAGCGAAAAGTGCGAAACACAACACCTTCATTGCAAAAACAAGATAGATAAAGTCCTGAAAGGGTAGCAACAAGGCAATTAAAACCAAAATGCCATAAAGCAGTTTTATTTTTGAGCTCACTTATTTCTCCCGGCCGAAAAGTCCAGCGGGACGAATGAGCAACACAATTGCCATGATCACAAAAATTACTACGCCCGATGCTTCTGGATAAAACACTTTGGTTAGGCCTTCGATTAAACCCAAAGCAAGGCCAGTCAAAATGGATCCCATAATCGAGCCCATTCCACCAATCACCACCACCGCAAAAACTACAATAATTAAGTTCGAACCCATCAATGGATTAACTTGAAAAATCGGTGCAGCCAAAACGCCAGCAAAACCAGCTAGGCCAACGCCGTATGCATAGGCCAAAGAAATCATTAAGGGGACGTTGATACCAAACGCCTGAAGCAATTTAGGATTTTCAGTTCCGGCGCGAAGATAAGAACCCAGCTTTGTTCTCTCAATGACGTACCAGGTGGAGAAACAGACCACTAAAGAGGCGACCACTACCCACAAACGATATTTCGGCAAAATAATGCCGATCGACTCTAGTGGAATAACGCCTTGTAATAATTCAGGGGCTGGATAACTCTCACCAGAAATTCCATACCAATGGCGGAACATACCCTCAATAATCAGAGCCAATCCAAAAGTTAATAACAGGCCATAAAGGTGATCAAGATGGTACAGGCGCTTGAGCATTGTGCGCTCAAGAATCAAACCAAAGCCCGCCATCACCAAGGGCACCAAAATTAATGCAAACCAATAATTAATTGAAAACTCAGGAAAACCAAACCATTGACCAACTTGAGTCAAACCAATCCACGCAACAAAAGCTCCCATGGTGTACTGGGCACCATGGGAAAAATTAATGATGTTGAGTAGGCCAAAAATAATGGCTAGACCCAAACTCAAAATGGCATAGAAGGAGCCATTAATAAGTCCCACTAAGAGCTGAGCAACCAGCCCTTGTGGGGTTATACCAAGAAGTTCAAACATACTTAATTAGAAATAAATTACTTGTTGGTAACCAATTTACATTTTGACAATGAAAGTGGTTGGGTGGCCTCTGCAGCAGGAATCACAGCTCGGACATTGTAATAATCCCAAGGGCTGGTGGATTCGGATGGCTTCTTCACTTCTAGTAAGTACATGTCATGCTCAAACTTACCATCAGCGCGGATTTTTCCTTTAAACAAACCATCGTCAATATTGGCGGATTTCAACACCTTCATTACTGCTTGAGTATCGTCAGTGCCCGCTTTTTTAACTGCATTCAAATAAGCCAAAACAGACGAATACACGCCGGCCTGAACCATGGTTGGCATGCGCTTATGTTGCAAGATGAAACGCTTAGAGAACGCGCGTGTCTTGTCATCTTTGTCCCAATAGAAGCCCTCAGTTAGGTACATGCCTTGCGCAGCATTTAAGCCCAAAGAGTGAACATCGGAAATAAACATCAACAAAGGAACAACGGTTTGTTTTTTATTGATACCAAACTCTGAGGCCTGCTTCACAGAGTTAATCGTGTCTTGGCCTGCGTTTGCTAATGCAACCACATCGGCGCCACTAGCCTGAGCCTTTAAGAGATATGAAGAGAAGTCGCTGTTTGGAAACGGGTGCTTGCTGGTGCCCAACACCTTACCGCCATTGGCCGTTACCACTGCAGTAGCATCTTTCTCCAATGCGGCACCGAAGGCGTAATCGGCAGTAATGAAGTACCAATTCTTTTTACCCTGCTTAACAACCGCCTTACCCGTACCGTTTGAGAGTGCATAGGTGTCATAAGCCCAATGCACGTTGTTTGGGGTGCATTTTTCATTTGTAATAGTGACCGAACCAGCACCAGAAACTAAAGTAATTTTATTTTTTTGCTCAGCCACTTCCATTACCGCAAGCGCAACATTGGTAGATACCAGTTCAACAATCGCATCGACACCGTCTTTATCGTACCACTCACGCGCCTTGTTTGCAGCAATATCTGCTTTGTTTTGATGATCAGCGCTAACTAACTCAATTTTTTTACCAATCACCGTGCCGTCTTTTGAAAAATCAGCAATGGCCATTTTTGCCGCAATCACAGCGCCAGGGCCGGCGAGATCAGAGTAGATTGAGGAGAGGTCGGTCAAAACACCAATCTTGACTACATCACCGCTGACTTTGGTGGTTTGTGAAAACGCTGGGTTTGAACCAAAAAAGGTTGCCGCAACCAGGCACGCGGTAATTTGCTTTAACTTCATTTATGTCTCCTATAAATAGCCACTAAACACCAAGATACTCATTTAATAAGCTTGCTTTTTCCTTAAGCTCACTTTGATTGACAACCTCAACTACATTGCCATGCTCAACCACATAATGCCGATCTGCCAAAGGGGCGGCGAAGCGGAAGTTTTGCTCCACCAACACAATCGTAAAACCCTTGTTCCGCAGATTGGTAACAACCTCACCTAACTTTTGAACAATCACCGGCGCCAAGCCTTCAGTAATCTCATCCAACAACAGTAGTTTTGCGCCCGTTCTCAGAATGCGTGCCATTGCGAGCATTTGCTGCTCACCGCCCGATAGTCTTGTACCGGGGCTATTGCGTCGCTCGTACAAATTGGGAAACATTTCATAGATCTCATCCAAGCCCATGCCACCAGGAGCAATTTCTGGCAAGAGCAACAGGTTCTCCTCAGCACTTAAGCTGGCAAAAATGCCGCGCTCTTCGGGGCAATAACCAGCACCCAATCGGGCAATTTTGTAAGTTGGCATTGCGATGGTTTGGTTGCCATAAATTTCTACTGAGCCCGTTCTTTTACTAGTCAACCCCAAAATGGTTTTTAAAATAGTGCTGCGACCAGCGCCATTGCGACCCAGAAGAGTAACCACCTCACCATCACGAACAGCAAAATTTACACCATGAAGAATGTGGGACTCGCCATACCAAGACTCGACGTTTTTAACCTCCAGCGCCATCGTGCTCATAGGTCATCACTCCCATGGCTGCCCATATAGGCCTCAATCACCAAGGGGTTGTTGGAAACCTCTTGGTAGGAGCCCTCGGCCAACACTGAGCCTCGCTGTAATACCGTGATGCGGTCCGCTATGGAAGAAACCACCTTCATATTGTGCTCAACCATCAGAATGGTTCGACCTTTAGCAACCCGATCAATTAACTCGGTAACGCGCTCCACATCCTCATGCCCCATACCCTGCGTTGGCTCATCCAACAACATTAATTCAGGCTCCATTGCCATGGTGGTGGCAATTTCTAAAGCTCTTTTGCGACCATAGGCTAGATTTAGAGTTTCTTCATAAGCAAAGTCTGCCAAACCCACCTCTAACAAAAGTTGTTCAGCTCGCTCATTGAGCACGTTTAGTGAGTTTCCAGACTTCCAAAAATGAAATTCGGTACCCAATCCTCGCTGCAGTGCAACACGAACATTCTCTAAAACAGTAAGGTGTGGAAAAACAGCTGAAATTTGGAATGAGCGGACAACCCCACGACGCGCTATTTGAGCCGGTCGTTCTTTGGTGATGTCGAAGCCATTAAATAAAATCTGGCCGCTGGAGGGCTCCAAAAACTTAGTAAGAAGATTAAAACAGGTTGTTTTGCCTGCGCCATTGGGCCCAATAAGGGCGTGAATAGTTCCCCGAGCGACATCTAGGTTGACATCACTTACGGCGGAAAAGCCCTTGAAAGTCTTTCCAAGGCCAATTGTTTTTAATATTGTTTCTTGCAAACTCAAATCCTTATACCCATCCATAGGCAAGAGTTTGAGAATACCCTAAGAGGGAGCTGACTAATATAGCGATAACCCTAAAAACGTTGAGGGTGTATTGATTAACTTGTTTGGATAGCGTTTAAAAACTTTTGGGTTGCCAATCTTGCTACCTCATCCAAAACATCCATAGGAACTCTTTGGGCGCCCTGAACAATCATAAGAGCATACGGCTTTGCAAGAGCGGCGGCCTCTGGACACAAGTGAAGCTCTTCACCAATTGCGGGCGATTGGCTGCGCCAATAATTAATGGCGGCCTCTAAATCCTGAATGGTAATAAACAACATGTTGAAATAAGAATTTATTTTTTGTCGAGAGACAGCATGGTGCCCCGACATTTTTTAGCGCCACACCGGCACTCATAATCTTTTTTCATTTGCTTAGTAAGGCGACCATCAACCCCAAGGGAGTAGTCGTAAAAAAGTTCCTCACCCACTTTAAGATCTCTTTTGGCATAGATAAATACACGAGGCTCGCCACCGAAGCTGTCCTCCTGGGTTTCACAAATCGGCTTGCAAGAATGATTAATCCAGCGAGCAGCGTTTCCACCATACTTCGCATCAATACAACGGCCATCTTCTAGTGAAAAGTAAAAAGTATGGTTTGGGTCTTTAGGGTCATGTGGGTGGCGCTTTTCTGCCAACTTCCAACTAATTCGCTCACCTTTGTACTCAATGATGGCATCACCTTTTTTAATTGGCTTAGCAACAAAAACACCTTTTCCATGAATGGGTGAAGACTTGACAACAATGCGCGAACGATCAATTTTAGGAGCGGCTAATTTCTTTTTACTCATTTAAATCAAACATCCAAATTACGCGCAATTAAGGCATTTTTTTCAATAAAGGCGCGGCGCGGCTCAACCTCATCACCCATTAGGGTAGTAAAGACTTGGTCTGCAGTAATGGCATCTTCAATTTTGACTTGGAGCAGGGTGCGTGATCCAGCATCCATTGTGGTTTCCCACAACTGGGAAGGATTCATCTCACCAAGTCCCTTGTAGCGCTGACGACTAAGAACGCGCTCGGCCTCAGAAAGTAGCCACGCAAAAGCAGCCCTAAAGTTTTGAATAGCCTGTTCCTTTTGGTTTTTATCTGGATCTCCGCGGCGCACCTTCGAGCCAGGCAAGACCTTGCCAGATAAAACTGCAGCCGCATTAGCTAGGCTTTGATAGTCATCACCATGAACAAAATCAGAGTTAATGGCTGACAATTTCAAGTTGCCATGAATACGGCGAGATAACAGCAGCTTGTAGCGATCTGTACGCTCTTCTTTTTGAACAATAATTTCAGGTGGAAGCGCCAGAGGATTTAAAGATTCTGCGAGCGCGATACGCAAGCGGCCAGCGGACTCTTGGGCTGAATTTTCTGTATCTAAATTCAACTGGGTGCCAGAAGCAATGGCGCGCAAAGCATCTTCATCAATAGTTCGTGATAGACGATCAACAATAGATTGAATCACTTGATAGTGTTTGGCCAGCTCGTCCAATGCGGCGCCTTCAATGATTTCACCTGCTGGGGTTTGAAGTGATGCTGACTCAAGAGCAATTTTCAAGAGTAATTGATTGAGTTCGACGTCATCTTTAATGTACTGCTCGTTTTTGCCAAACTTCACCTTGTATAGAGGTGGTTGAGCAATATAGATGTGGCCACGCTCAATTAACTCAGGCATCTGTCTATAGAAGAAGGTGAGTAAAAGCGTGCGTATGTGGCTTCCATCTACGTCCGCGTCGGTCATGATGATAATGCGATGGTAACGGAGTTTGTCGGCCTTATATTCTTCAGCGCCAATGCCAGTCCCAAGCACAGTAATTAAAGTAACCACCTCTTGGCTTGCCAGCATTTTGTCGAAGCGCGCCTTCTCCACATTCAGGATTTTTCCTTTGAGAGGAAGAATCGCCTGGAAGCGACGGTCTCGTCCCTGCTTTGCAGAGCCGCCCGCGGAATCTCCCTCAACAATAAACAACTCCGATTTTGTGGGGTCCTTTTCTTGGCAATCTGCCAACTTTCCAGGGAGCCCCAGGCCATCTAAAACACCTTTGCGACGAGTCATATCACGAGCTTTGCGGGCTGCTTCGCGAGCGCGCGCAGCATCTACAATTTTTCCGCACAAAATCTTAGCGTCAGCTGGGCGCTCTTGTAAATACGCGCTCAGAGCCTCAGCAACAATCTCCTCTACTGGGCCACGAACCTCACTAGACACTAACTTGTCTTTTGTTTGGCTTGAGAACTTTGGCTCTGGGACCTTGACAGACAATACGCAAGCAAGGCCTTCGCGCATATCGTCGCCAGAAATTTCTACCTTCGCTTTTTTTGCAACCTCGTGCTCATCAATGTATTTGTTGATCACGCGTGTCATGGCTGCGCGCAATCCTGTTAGATGGGTACCACCGTCACGTTGGGGGATGTTATTGGTAAAACACAAAACTTGCTCACTAAAACTATCGTTCCATTGCATTGATACTTCAGCCGTGATGTTGCCACCCAAATCTGATGGGCGGATACCTTCAGCGTAAAAAATATTGGGATGCAAAACGTTTTTTGTTTGGTTGATGTATTCAACAAAGCCCTTTACACCACCAGAAAACGCAAAATCTTCTTCTTGACCAGAGCGTTGATCAATTAGTTTGATGTGAACGCCATTATTTAAAAACGAAAGTTCGCGGATACGCTTAACCAGTATTTCATAATGAAACTCGATGTTTCCAAAAATGGTTTCATCGGCTAAAAAGTGAACCTCTGTACCAGACAAAGTCGTGTCACCAATAACGGTGATTGGCGATGTAGCAACCCCATTTTCTTCTTGAATGTTGCGATTTTGAATAACGCCACGCGCGAACTCCATGTAATGCGCTTTACCATCGCGACGAATGGTCAGCTTTAGCCATTTAGAGAGTGCGTTTACGCAACTAACACCTACGCCATGTAAACCACCGGAAACCTTATAACTATTTTGATCAAACTTACCACCGGCATGCAACTCCGTCATCACAATTTCTGCAGCACTTCTTTTTGGCTTGTGCTTGTCGTCGTATTTAATGCCTGTTGGAACACCACGGCCGTTATCGACTATAGAAATGGAATTGTCAGTTTGAATGACAACGGTAATTTCAGAGCAATAGCCTGCAAGCGCTTCATCAATCGAGTTATCTAAAACCTCAAAAACTAAGTGGTGCAAGCCCGTGCCATCAGAGGTGTCTCCAATGTACATTCCTGGGCGTTTGCGAACAGCCTCAAGACCTTCTAAGATTTGAATTGATGATGCACCATACTGCTCTACAACTTTTTTTTCTTCAGTCATTTTTTTCTAAATTAAATACGCATTGGCATCACAACATACTTGAAGTCTTCAGAACCGGGTAAGGTAATAACCGCACTACTGTTGGCATCACCTAAACTAATTTGAATTTTTTCATTCTTCAGGTTTGATAAAACATCTAATAAATAACTTACATTAAAACCAATTTCAACCTCATCACCGCTGTATTCAGTTTCAATCTCCTCTTGCGCCTCTTCTTGCTCGGCGTTGGTTGATTGAACTGTGATTCGGTTTGGTGACAAAGAAAAACGTACACCTTTAAATTTGTCGGTTGTCAAAATTGCAGCGCGTTGTAGTGCGGATTGCAAAACATCACGTCCTACGACTAATGAATTTTTATGACCCTTAGGGATCACTCTTTGAAAATCAGGGAACTTACCCTCAACTAGTTTTGAAATCAACTCAATGTCGCCGAAGGTGAACTTCACTTGATTGGATGTAAGACTCATTTCCAATATCTCATCCGAATCTTCAAGTAGATGTTGACACTCAAGAATAGTTTTGCGAGGAATAATGATTTCTTGTCTCTGCCCAGAGCCTAACGGGGCTTCGGCCAACTCAACTTGAGAATACGCCAAGCGATGGCCATCAGTAGCCACAGCAATTACCTGTTTACCCTCAACAACCAACAACATCCCATTAAGGTAATAACGAATGTCCTGTTGCGCCATGGCGAAATGAACTTGACTAACCAATTGGCGAAAACTCTTTTGAGTCATTCTCCAGCTCGCCGTTACTTCACCAACACTTTGCATAACCGGAAACTCGGCTGCAGAAAGTGTTTGTAAAGAAAAGCGGCTTTTTCCGCTTTGCACAACCATTTTGTTGTCTTTAAGATTTAAGGCTACGGGCCCCTCTGGAAGCGCTCGCAAAATATCAAGCAACTTTCTTGCAGCTACCGTTGTGGTTACATCCTCTGCACCAACACCAAAATTGGCGTTGGTTGTAATTTGAATTTCTATATCAGTCGAGATAAACGACACCTTGTCACCTTGTTTCTTAAACAACAAATTTGCCAAGATCGGTAAAGTGTGTCGACGTTCAACAATGCCACTAACAACCTGAAGTGGTTTTAATAAACTATCCCTTGAAGTGTTTACGAGTTGCATTGCTTTTAAATCCTTGTATATATCTTATTAGTAGTAGTAGTAAAGCTTGTTATTTCGGTGGATAAGTCAAAAACCTTATATAAAACAATCCATTAAAACAAAGTAAACCTGTGGAAAACCCCTGTATAAGCCGTGCATAAATCTTGGATAACTTTTTATCAACACCCTATTTTTGCATGAAGCGCTATCTTTCCACAATTTATCCACATACAATCCACAAACTTATTCATTGAGCTATCCACAACCTTATCCACAAGCAAAAACTTAAGATTTTAGGGTTTGTTCAATAACATGGATTTCATGGTTAAGTTGACCGTCATGAGAGCGCTCTTCGCCAATCTTCCGCACAGCGTGTAAAACGGTTGTGTGATCCCGCCCCCCAAATAACTCACCAATTTCTGGGAGGCTTTTTTGGGTTAATTCTTTTGCCATAAACATAGCAATTTGCCTCGGACGAGCTATGTTTGCTGGGCGCTTCTTGGAATACATGTCAGCAACCTTGATGCTATAAAAGTCGGCCACTGCTTTTTGTATATTGTCGACTGAAATTTGCCGATTTTGTATTGATAAAAGGTCCTTTAAGGCCACGCGAGCCACTTCAATTGTGACTTCTTTACCGTGGAAACGAACAAAAGCCAAAATCTTCCTTAGCGCGCCCTCCAATTCTCGTACGTTAGATCTAAGATGTTTAGCAACAAAGAAGGCCACATCCTCACTCATGGGGATGCCCTCACTCAAAGCCTTTTTCATCAAGATGGCAACCCGCATTTCTAGCTCTGGCGGCTCAATAGCCACCGTTAAGCCTGAATCAAATCGGGAGATAAGGCGGTCATCAATCCCAGCCATCTCTTTTGGGTAGGTATCACTTGTGATGATGACTTGGGCTTTATTGCTTAAAAGTGCCTCAAAGGCGTAAAAAAACTCCTCTTGAGTTCTGGATTTACCGCTAAAAAATTGAATGTCATCAATTAATAGTAGGTCCAGGGAGTGGTAGTAGCGTTTAAAGCGATCAAATGCCTTCTGTTGATAAGCTCTAACTACGTCAGAGACATACTGCTCGGCATGAATATAGCGAATCCGGGCGCCAGGCTTTTCTTTTAAAAGGTGGTTGCCAATTGCATGAATCAGGTGGGTTTTACCCAAACCCACCCCACCATACAAAAACATGGGGTTGTAGGAGGTTCCTGGGTTATGGGCAACCTGGATCGACGCAGCCCGAGCCAATTGATTTGCCTTACCAGTAACAAATGTATCAAAAGTAAGGTTGGGATTCAGTTTGGAGTGATCTTCAATCTCAAAAGCCTGCTCCTCGGTGGAATTGTTATCTGCAATCACCTCGGGCTCTTGCTGCACGGGCAGCTCCCGACTTGTGTTGAGCTGGGCTGCTTGGGCGCTCGCCCCCTCAACACTGAGTACAAAACTGAGGTTGATTGGATGACCAAAATATTGGTCTGCCAACTTTTGAAGGCGGTCAGAGAAGGTTTTCTTAATCCAGTCGAGCTTAAATCTATTCGGCGCTCCTACAATGAGTGATTGCTCACTTTCATCGAAAGAAACTAGGCTCAGGGGCTGGATCCAAGTTTTAAATTGTTGGGGGGAAAGCTCGCGAGCAAGCGCGCCAAGTGCGCCGTCCCAAAACCCCAGTGGGCTAGGTGAGTTCAAAGTAATAGGATTCTGTAGGTTGCTCAT